>CAVDUB010000049.1:0-2030 GCA_963612025.1 bacterium | reverse complement strand
CTCGTTTTCGGAAGTTAATTTAAGATAAAATCCCGGATATCTCGATGTTATCGAGAAAATTCGGGATTTATTTTAGAATAAATTCTTGTACATCATCTATTCTTGCTCATAGAAATTATTTCTTTTATCGTATTCCATTCCAAGTAACATTTATCCATGTTTTCAAAGCTCATCGCTTTTGCCAGAATTTCAACGTTTTTCGAGTAATAACCTGTTTTGTATATATCGCTTTGTTTTTTTAACATGCAAAGCTCATATTCTCTTATTGCTTCAAGCAAATCATCCGTTGTCATCTTCGGAACATATTTTTTCTGGATGTACATCAGCAATGTCAAGGCGACATAGACCGTAAACAGATGTGCCTCGATATGTTCGGGCTTTCTGACGAAAATCGGTCTTGCATCCATTCCGGTTTTCATCTTTCTGAAGCAGTCTTCAATGTCGTTTCTTTTTCCCGCGATTTTGACCACTTCGATATCATCCATGAACTCGACTCTGTATCCTTCTTTTTTCAATTTGGTGAAATATCCATCTTCATCATCTTTTTTTCTTGGAATGTCTGTGACATAAAACATATATCCGGCATATTTTCTGTCGTTTTCGATTTCCTCGGCTTTCAGCTCCAGCAACGATTTGTCTTTTATGATTTCGCCTGTCTTCGAATCGACGACGAGCTTTTTGATGTATTGTTTTCCATCCCTGCAGTTGCTGAAATTCAGCTTTGAGGGGTTGTTTATCAGCTTCGTTGCTCTTTCGACTCTCCTATCGATCGTATGATTGACGAAATCGCATGAGGATTGGTCAAATCTGACGATCAGCCTTTCTTCTCTTCCGCTGCTTCTTTTAATCCAGTAGCTTTTGATTTTTTTCTTTCCGTCATCATAGACAAGCCAGCCTTTATCTTCAAACGCTTCTTTTAAGTTTTTTTCCGACAATTGCTTGGGCGATTGGCAGAATATATAGTTTCTGCCTGAGTCATGTATGACTTTCTTGTTGTCATCGGTGTTCAGTCCGTTGTCGGCGACTATGATCTTGGCTTTCGATGCTTCCTCCCCCGCTTCCCTGAGAAGTGGGACGAGCGAAGTTTTTTCGCTTTCATTGCCCCTGAATGTGGCTGACCCGATTGGAAAACCGTCCTCATCCATCAGAAGCCCATATTCGACGACGGGATCCGGCCTGTGATTCTTTTCGACGCCATAATCCCGAAGCCCTTTTTCGTCATCGGCTTCCTGTATCTCGAAATAGAAATTCGTGCAATCGTAATAGATTGCGCATCCTTTTCCGCCGATAAGCGATTTGCACTTGTTGGACAGCTTTCTCGTGAGATCCTTTGAGAACAGATAGGTTCGATCGAGACAGTCATACAGATCATCTATCGAAAGATCGAAATTCTCGATGAAATCGTCAGTTTTTCTGGAAACGGCAAGCTTGGAGCATGGCTCATGGACTCTTGAATAGACAAGCAATCGGAAGGCATCGTTCAGGGAATACTGGATTTTTGCCTTGTTTTCGAATTTCCATTTGTTCAGGAAGGATTCTATGCCCAGGTCATAATATGCCTTTTGGAGAAATAGATATCCCATATTCTTGATGCCGACGTGTTCGCTGGAATCGAGAACTATTTTTTGGTCCAAATCTATTTCGAGGCTTGTTTTGCCGAGCCTCTTTGATTTTTCGACAATATCAAGTTCCTTGCAGCGGTCTCTTAAAAACTTCATGGCATTTTCCTCGGAACCGTGTTCCCCGATCAATTTGTTGAGCGAAGGATATTTTTCGACGATCCTTCTCTTCTTCGAGCCCGGAACAGCAATGAACAGATATATCTGGGAATCTGTCTTTGTCTTGTTCAGATATTTTTTGATGTACATGGATGCTTCTCCTATATATTCTATTTTAGCATAATTGTACACGAATGTACATATATTTTATTCTAAATATTTGACAAAAATAAAATCCCGGAATTCTTGATGATTCCGGGCATTTCTTAGAAAAAAATTTTTTGAGAATTAGATTATTCTTCCGAAAATGGG
>CAVDUB010000048.1:0-2244 GCA_963612025.1 bacterium | reverse complement strand
TTTTGTATGATTCGCTATCGAATCCCATATTCCACTGATAGGTCTTGCTGGCATCGCCTTTTGTTGCATTTCCTTCGTAATCGACCAAATTGCTCAGCGAAGATTCTTTCTTTGCCAAGATGTTGTTCAAGGCGTCATGGGCATTCTCGCCGATAGCAAAATAATAATCTCCGTCGCTCAGATAGTAGCCTTTGACTTGCTTATAATCATAGGATGCAAGAAGATAGCGGTCGACATTGATTGTCAGAGTCTGGCTCTCTTTTGGCTCGAGAACATCGGTCTTTCCGAAATCGACCAAATTGACAGAGGCTTTCTCGACCTTGTTCGTCTTTTCATAATCGCCATACGGGGTCTGGGAATAGACCTGGACGACACTCTTTCCTTTGACCTTTCCTGTATTCGTGACGGTCACCTTGATGTCATAGGTGTCTGTCGACTTGTTGTACTTTACCTCATCGAGTTTCTGCTCGAATGTAGTGTAGGATAGGCCGTGGCCGAATGGATAGGAAACTTCCTTCTGATATTGCCAAGAGGATTCTCCATTGGAGGCTCCCATGCTCGAGTTTGCATTGCCTTGATTGAGCACGCAGTCTTCATATCTTGTCTCATAATATTTATAGCCGATGTAGATGCTTTCGGCCTGGAAGGACATGTATTCAGCCTGCTCGGTATATTTCGCTGTCGATGGGATGGAAGCATTCAGCTTGGCATTGATGTCAACGACATTGTCATATTTCGAAGTGTTGTCTCCGGAATTGACACAGGCCGGAGCAGAAAGACTGTTGACGGCATAGGTGTCAACAAGATGGCCGGATGGATTGGTCTCGCCAGAGAGAATGCTTGCGACACCTCTCATGCCCTGGGAACCGACCGAACCGATGAACATGCAGGCATCAACATCATAGTTCTCAAGCCAATTGACTTCGAGCGGATTACCGGTATTGAGAAGAATGACAATCTTCTTAATGCGACCTGCAGCCTTTTCCTGCTTGAGCATCTCGAGGATGGCCTTCTCCTTTTTATGGAGAGATAGAGAAGACTTTCCTTCATTTGCCGGATCAGACATTGGCATGTCGACACTTTCAGAACCGCTTCGCATGATGGAATAGACAGCGACTTCCTTGCTATGGCCATCGCCTGTCCAGGAACTCTTCGCTGCGGAGGAATAAACTTTAATATCATCTTCGACATCGCTTGTCCCGGAGGTGATGCAGCCATAGGAGAATGCATTATCTGGTTTGGCGACACCAGGCTCCTCAAATTTGTCAAGAATGTCATAAAGGGTGTCGTTTACCTTGAAGCCTTCTGCTTTCAAAGCCTGATGAATGTTGACACTATAGCCTGGCTGTGGACGGGTTCCGGCTGCCATGTGAGCACCAAGAGGGGTGACTGTTGAACGTCCAAAGCAGGAAACGGATTCTGTTGTCTTATCAAGAGGAAGAGCATTGTTTTTATTATATAAAAGAATGGCTCCTTCTTTTTCCTCATTGATAGCCTGGTCAAACGTGGCGTTGATCATCTTTGTCTGATTTTCTTTCGTGAATTCGCCAAATTCACTCTTGAAGTACTGGGTATCCTTCTTTTCATCAGAAGTCGTCTTTCCTGGATAATCTTTGTCTCCGGGATTTACAACTTTTGTCGTCGATAACTTCAAAACTGCATTGATGGCTGGAGCATTGGCATAAGCTAAGGCTGTCAAACTCGCCAAGAGGGTCAAGGTGCAAGAAGCCGCCGTCGTTACACCGAGCCAAAATCGTTTTTTTACCATAGGTTCTCCTTTGTTTGCTATCGAAGTGTGCACATACTTTGATAGCGCTTACCATTGTCGACGGCTAGAATTATATCATCGGAAAATCATGAAAAATCATTTTGTCTTGAACTGCGTGATTTTGTCCTAAACTGCAAAAAATCTCCTTCTTTGTTGTGAATCGAAGGAGAAAAATAGGCCTTTCTTTTTAAGAAATATTTCTTTGTGAAAGCCCCTATTTTTATCAAATGAAGGAGGCTTTGATTAGAATTTCGGATATTCCAAGGGTGCAAAGATGACCCCTTTATTTGAATCTTTTTTGATTTTGTCGAGCAGGAAAGGAAGAGCATATTGAGGAATGCTCGTATAGAAAGACCCTTTGCCGAAATTCTCTTTGATGATCTTGTAACATTTTTCGGCTTTGTAGGGTGTTTTTCCCTCCATGACATTTCTTGAGGCAGCCATCTTCCCATTCACTGACTTTTCCTCAAGCAAAA
>CAVDUB010000047.1:0-2496 GCA_963612025.1 bacterium | reverse complement strand
GCATAATGATATCCTCCTATTGAAAAATCCTTTGCCTTAGAAAAGAATCCTTGGCAAAGGATGGTTTTTATTTCGGCTGTTCTTCTTTTTCGAGATTGAATTCTCCGCAGGAAAGATGCATGACGCGATCTTTGATTTCCTGGGTTCTTCCCTGGTTCCAGAACTGGGTTCCGATATAGCCGCACGTACGTCTTGCAACGTGCATCTTGGACTGATCGCGGTTGTGGCAGTTTGGACATTCCCAAACAAGCTTTCCGGTTTCGTCCTTGACGATTTTGATTTCCCCATTGTATCCACAGATTTCACAGAGATCGGACTTGGTATTCAACTCAGCATAAAGAATCGTGTTGTACATATGCTTGAGAATGCTCAAGACAGCCGGTATGTTGTTCTGGAGATTTGGAACCTCGACATAGCTGACGGCACCACCGGGGGAAAGACGCTGGAATTCGGCTTCCTTAGTCAATTTATCGAAAGCGGTGATGGATTCCCGGACATTGACATGATAGGAATTGGTGATGTAATTGTGATCCGTGACACCCTTGATGATACCGAATCTCTTTTGGAGACATTTGGCAAACTTATAGGTTGTGGATTCAAGCGGTGTTCCATAGACGGAATAGTCGACATTCTCTTCTCTCTTCCACTGGTTGCATTTGTCATTGAGGAGCTGCATGATCTTCAAACCAAATTCTTCTCCTTCAGGGGAAGTATGGGAGATGCCCTTCATATAATAGACGGCTTCGGCTAAACCGGCATAGCCTAAGGAGATGGTGGAATAGCCATCAAAAAGAAGTTTGTCGATGGTTTCGCCGGGCTTGAGTCGGGCTAAGGCGCCATCCTGCCAGAGAATCGGAGCGACATCGCTCGGGGTACCCATAAGTCGATCATGGCGAAGCTTGAGAGCTCTATGGCAAAGCGCTAGTCTTTCATCCATGATTTTCCAGAAGCGTTCCTCATCCTTGTTGGAAGAACAGGCGACATCGACCAAATTGAGGGTCACGACGCCCTGATTGAATCGTCCATAATATTTGTGTTTTCCAGGGACATAGTCCAAAGCATTGGATAGATTTCCTTTCCCGGCATCGGTGAAGCGATCCGCGGTCAAGAAGCTTCTGCAGCCCATGCATGGATAGCAGTCGCCGCCCTTGAGCTCGATGGCTTTCTTTTCGGAGATATAGTCCGGAACCATTCTCTTTGCTGTGCATTCGGCAGCCAATTTCGTGAGGTAGAAATATTTTCCATCCTCAGAGATGTTATCCTTTTGAAGGACATAGATGAGCTTCGGGAAAGCCGGAGTGATATAGGCACCGGTTCGATCCTTCACGCCGAGGATTCTCTGCTTGAGCATGACTTCGATGATCAAGGCAAGATCGTCTCTTGTCTGTCCCTCTTCGACTTCATTGAGATAAAGGAAGACTGTGACAAAGGGAGCCTGTCCATTGGTCGACTGCAGCGTAATCAGCTGGTATTGGATTGTTTGACAACCACTTTCGACTTCCTTTCTGACTTCCTGTTCGACCAATCCGCGGAATTTATCCTCCGTTGTGGTAATGCCCATAGATTCGAATTCGCGTTTCAGACGAGTGGATATCTTTTGTCTGGAAGTATCGACAAAGGGAGCAAGATGGGACATGGTGATGGTCTGTCCGCCATACTGGCTTGAGGCGACCTGAGCGACAATTTGGCTTGCGACAGTACAGGCAGTGATAAAAGAATGCGGGCGGTCGATCTTGGTACCGGAAATGCATGTGCCATTTTGAAGCATATCATTGAGGTTGACTAAACAACAATTGTGCATATGCTGAGCGAAATAGTCAGCATCGTGGAAATGAATAATACCTTCCTTATGTGCTTCTGAGATCTCGCGTGGAAGAAGATATCGATTCGTGTAATATCTTGACCATTCACCGGCCATATAGTCTCTCTGGACGGAGAGAATGGTTGGATTCTTGTTGGAATTTTCTTGCTTGACTTCTTCGTTGTCTCTTTCGACGACACCGGAAATCTTCTGATCGATATCCGACATCTTTCGGTCTTCGTTTCTCTTGTATCGATAGGTGATATATAAACGGGCGACCTTATGTTTCCCAGAGCCCATTAAGGCATCTTCGACTTTATCTTGGATTTCTTCGACGGAAAGGTCTCTTCCCGCGTTGAAGGCATCCTTCATGATGCCAAAGGCGATATCGTCGATCTGGGCTTCAGTGAGTCTTTCGGTGATGATTCCTTCTTCATCATTGGCTTTTCTGATGGCCGCTGATATCTTTTTGCGATCGAAGGGAACGCGTTCTCCGGAACGCTTCATGACACAGATTTTGGTGTTTTCCAGGTCCAAATTGCCATCTAATGTTTCATCATACATAGAAATTTCCCTCCTAAAAAAAGACCTTATTCGGTCTTGAGTCTTAATCATAAATCAAGGTTATTCGAACACTCCTATTTTATGTTAGAAAACTTCATTAGTAAAGAACTTTGCAAGACAAATTGAAATCT
>CAVDUB010000046.1:0-2797 GCA_963612025.1 bacterium | reverse complement strand
ATATATATATATATATATATAATTATTACTGACAAGGAAATTTGTGGATAACTCCAAACATTATGGAAAAGAAGAATCTGAAGATTATCGCTTCTTGTTCTGCGACAATTTTTTCATTATTCAGCGTCTTTGTTGCCACGGCTGCCTGGTTTACAGCCAGAAGAACGGTTGACAATCAGGCGGACAATTTTCAAGTGGTCTGCAACAATGAGATTGTTGAAGAAATCTATGTTCATACACAAATCCAAGATTCGGATGACAATTCCTATCTCTATGATGCCACACCGGTTGGTTCCTACCGATTTGACAATCCGAATACGAATGTCCTTTCTTTTCATGCCAATAAGACGACTCCCATCGGAATCGGAAAATATTCGATCTTCGAAAATGAAAAGACCATGCTTTTCCTCTATAAATTCAGAGACGATATCAAGGATGAGGTTTTCTCCAATCTAAAATTCACAGCGAAGAACAAAACGTCCCAAGAGAATTCGATTCTGAAATATGATGTGAACACAGGTCAGCCGAAGACACCATTGAAAGCCGATAAGAATCAGCTTTCTTCCATCATTCAGTTTTCGGCATTGCCATTGAAGGATTGGCCGACATCCTATGATTTTTCATCGTATAAAACAGATATTGAAACAAATGAAAAATCCTTTGCGACCATCAATCCGAATGATACGGATAGTCTCTCCGGCTATGTTTCCTCATTGAGTCTTCTTTCCTCGACAGATGGAACGAAATATAAGGGGATCGCACTGATTCTTTCTTATCACGTGGATGCATTGGAATATCTTTTCAACATCAATCTCGGAAATGAAATATTGGATACGGAGGAAGAAATCAAATTCGACAATGTTGATTTCTCATTGGTCTTATGAAAAAGAAAAATATCATACTGCTGAGCTCATTGCTCGTCGGAACTCTGATTGCCGGGGTCGCCATCTCCCTCTCCTGGTTTGATACAAGAACCGATCTCAACCCGGATGAAATCTATGGCAGTTCGGAAACTGCCTATTTTGCCTATGGAAAGGGAACACAAGATGAACCCTATGGCATCACCAATCCACGCCATCTCTATAATCTTGCCTGGCTTCAGTATATGGGGAAGTTCAATAAGGATACGGATAAGGATGGAACCATCAATCCGGTCTATTTTGAACTCGGAGATAATATCGATATGAGCAAGTTCTCATCTGCTCTTCCTCCCATCGGAACAGTGGACAATCCCTTTGTAGGTGTTTTCAATGGAAATGACAAGAAAATAGAGAATCTCACCATCAGCAGCAATGCTTCTGATCTGACAAAGAAGCCTTATGTCGTCTCCTCTTCTTTTACTTCTCCGAATATCATCGGTATGTTTGGGGTTGTCGGTGAGATCGAAGGGACTTCATATGACTTAAGATATGATTCGAGCGTTCTCTCCATCAAAAATTTTCAACTCGAGAACGCCACCATCAAGACAGAGAATTCCAATGCCCTGATCGGCATTGTGGCAGGTTATGTCAATGGTTCGATTTCAAATGTGACTTTGGTTCAGCCGAAAATGCAATTCAGCAAGAATACGGCCAATCTTTCCTCCTATAACCAGAAATTCACAAATGTCTCCAACTATTCCGTCGCTGGATATTGCGAAAAAGAATATGAAAAGACCATGACCTCCACTGTGACGACACTGAAGAATAAGGTCGATGATCCTATTCAGTTTACCAAGGAAGAAGCCGGAGACGGGCAAGGCTGGGGCGGAAGCATCGACATGAAGGAAATGTACACCAATTTAAAGACAAATTGGAATGCATTTGTTGCCTCTCCTTCAACTTTAGCTACAAAATATGCAACTGCTTCAACAATCACTTATGATACCAATGGAAAAGAGGTTGAGGCAGTCACTTCGACAAATCGTGTTCAAGTTTCTAGTGTTAATAGCGATTATATTTATACACAAGCATATGATCAATATATTTCTTTCTTTGAAAAAGAAGAATTTAATTCAAATAATGAAGGAACATCATCTTATACATATGTAATAGAAAAACCAGACTCAGCAACATCCCCAGACAACGAAGAATGGCGATATATGTGTCTTTCTGGCTATGGAAATAGAACAATTAAAGGTGGAAAAACAGTTACGATTCCAGCAGGATATAGAAATGTTGATTCTTCTCAAACATTTTTTATATATCAATATGATTTAAATGGAACAAAACATTATCTTGGCTATGATCCAAACAATAGCAATGCAATAGTTGATACAACAGATTCGACATATGCCATTTGCTTTTATAACGGAAGTGATTATTTATTAACAACTTTTTCGAGTAGAAATGATTATGAAACATATTATTTAACTAATACTAATGGAACTCTTAGTTTAACTGCATCTCAAGCAACTACATGGACTTATGATGAATCAGCTTCTACATATAAAAATGGCAATTATTTTTTACATTACAATGAAGAAACTAATACATGGCAAGCTGAAAAAGTAGATGTTATATATCATTTTTCTTCAGTTTCGAACAATAAAACATATTATTTAAATTCAAATGGAACTTCAATTTCGGCTTCAACTAGTCCCACAACATCTTGGTATATTGATGAAGATAATTATGTTTATATGAATAATAATGGAACAAATTACTATATAACTACAAATTATAATGATTATTTATCATTAACATCTTCTAAAAGTTCATCTTGTTTTAAATTATATCTTCTAACAGATGGCACATATAAAATGTATTATGAGGATTCGTATGGGTTTTCCACTTATTATTATTATCCTGAATATAAT
>CAVDUB010000045.1:2111-2945 GCA_963612025.1 bacterium | reverse complement strand
GTGCTTCATTCATCCTTGCCCATGCCCCTTGGTCCAACAAGTGGGGTGCAGTACAGTAATTATCCATATTTTTTATATCTCGACATCGGCGCCAATGCTGGCGATGATAGCGGAGGCGGTACCGATACATCATTACCAAAAGTCGATTTTGTCTATTACAATGAATCTAAAACACTGGTGAAGATTACTGATACTGGATATATAAAATCACAGATTGTTTTTAAGATTCCTTCGACTGCTTCCGGTCTATTTGAATTCAATAGAACAAGTTCAGCGACTGTTCTTTACTATATTGCTTCTGGCAATACAATCACACCTGTAGCTGATTCAAAAGAGGTATCTGCTACAAAGAGCGAGACTGAACTCACTGAAAATTAAGTTTTTATGATTCCTGAAGGGTTTGAAAGCCTAGCCTTATCTGTACAATCGAAATAAAGATGTGAAAGGCTGATTCGAGCGAGTAATAACTATTGCTGATGGCAATGGCAGGTATGATACTATTGGGATGTCAAATAATCTTATTTTATTATATCAATAAACAAATTTGGTTAATTTCTGTGTCAAAAGGCCTTTGTACTCAATGCCATTGTCTAGAAAATATTTCTTTAGCATATTCATGATGGCCTTTTCATTTTCCTTGTATTGTTCATTTCTGCCATTCTTCTCTTCAAATCCTTTGATATCTCCAATATCGAAAACTAAATTGATGAATATGTGTTTTTGATTTGGGTTCTCTTTTTTGTGCTTTATCAAGCCAAGAAGATGACAGATTTGCTGTTTGTAATAGAAATTGTTATTTGTTTGATATTTTGTATTTCTCGGTTCTAAGCGAAT
>CAVDUB010000045.1:0-2101 GCA_963612025.1 bacterium | reverse complement strand
AATAAAATCTACTTCTTCTTTTACGATAAATGGTGAATTTTCCCCAGCAAAAAAAGGCTTGAGCTTTTCTTTGTATCGCAAATGAAAATCATTGTGATAATTGTTTTTGTAGATTTCTTTCATTTTTGATTCGATGGCTATGAAATAGTTCTCATTTTCATAGACGAGATCCATTTCAGCTGGATGTGCGTCCTTTTCATCAAAAATGGGAAGAGGATACTCCAGTCTCCATTTTCCTGGTGTTTCTGAATCGATTTCCAATAATTCAAGAAGCTTTTTCCGGTTGCCATTTATGTTGCTTTTGGAAAACAGCTCTGCAATGAATCGAGAGGAGGAATGCAGTGTTCCGTTTGAATATTGATTGCCTCTCCTTTGACAAAGTCCTTTTCTCAGTTTTTCTTTATCTTCGTTATCATAATTCTTCGACATTTCTTCTGCCCATGCCTTTAATGCTATATCCTCGATATAGTATTTATCGGATGGACGGAGTTCATTTTCATTTTTGAAGATGAAATATTTCGCCTCATTGAGATACCCACAAGTTTGTATAAAATAATCCTTTTGATTTCGAATGACTTCCTTGAATGTTTTTTCACTTAAGCGTTCCATGTTCGGTTCCTTTCAGTAATTTAAGACTTGATAATGTTCATCTGTATCAAAGATGACATTCAAGACGGGCAAATGAAAATCTTTTCGAATGGCATTTCGAAATCTTTTGCTGCGATAGAGGGATTTATCCATGTAGACTTTGAAGAGCATTCTTTGAACATCATAGAGAACTCTGCCTCTAGGATACATCGAATATTCTTCCCTCATCTCGAAAGTCTTGATTTCATTGAAAAAATCAAAATGACTTTTCGATGAATCGATGAAATATTTCTCAGAGGGATATTGAGTGATCTTTTCCATGTAGGAAACAAGGTGGCCATCAATTGAGAAAAATGGACCGACTTTTCTTTCTGTCAGATTCATTAGATATTCATAGAGAACTCTCCTGTTGTTTTCAGTGAGTGAGGAAGCATTTATGATATTGTTTTTTTGGACCCCAAAATAAATCGAATAGTAGCTATCCGGATGAGTCATCAGGTATTTAGAAGCAAGACAGCATTGTCTTAGAATCGTTGTGGAGTCCTTATCTAAATTTGTTGCCAAAAGAAAATCATCGAGAGTATCAATTTGCTCAAAATCCCCATTTTTTTCCTTGATTTCCTGAAAGTCGAGAGGGAAAGTGTGAATGCAGTCTTTCTTGATTGCCTCCGTTAAAAAACGGAAGTTTTCACCACCGTCTCTTTTTTCCTTGAAGTGTGCTTTCAGTCGATCATAAAAAGAAGAAAAATCATTTTCGATCATTTGATAAGGTCCCCTTCCTTTCTTGGAACATATCGTCGATTTTCTCTCAGCCGATAGAGAAAGTATCGATGAATGATTCGTTGATTATTCATTTTCGTGAACATGTTTTCTCTTGAATTTTCTGCTGGATTGCTTTCTTTCAGTTTCTGGAATTCAGAAAGAGTCAAGTTCTCAAAAAGAATCTCTTTATACTTTAGAAAGCCATCAACCCCGGTCGACTCATGGTCTCTACAGATTGTGATATGTGATGGATTCATTTTTTTTGCATGTTTATAGATGATTGGAAGCCAATCAAAGCCTGCAGAGGAGATTCGACAATAGAGATGGCGATTTCCTGGCTCGGAATTATAGAGCCCACCGAATCTTGCACGCATAAATTCTTGATCGAGATAGCAGCAGACGAGTTCGGCATATTGGAATGAAGCATCATCTGGAAAATTCATTTTCGGAAATTCATTTTCATGACGTCGGATAAAATCGCGACATTGTCTATTTAGATACAGCGTTTGATTATCAATCAGTAAAAATGTCTCCACGCTAATATTCTTTCTTATAATTTTGCAGATGTCAATAATCCAGGAGGAAAGAAATGACATGCAAGTTTGCTTGACAAAAGAATACTGCGTGTGGTCAAAAAGCCATATGGAAGCTTCACACGTTGCATTCAGATCAAAAAGACTGCATTTGTTTCCACTTAAAATTAGATAAGCCTTGTCAATAGAATCATGATCAAAGTGTCATCCTTATGTCT
>CAVDUB010000044.1:0-4654 GCA_963612025.1 bacterium | reverse complement strand
GCCAAGGATTCTTTTCTAAGGCAAAGGATTTTTCAATAGGAGGATATCATTATGCATATCGGGCAGATTATGCTTGCAGACTCAGCCAATGGCGAAGGAATCCGACTTTCCATTTTTGTCTCTGGTTGCACAAATCGCTGCAAAGGCTGCTTCCAGCCAGAAACATGGGACTTTTCCTATGGTCAGCTCTACACCAAGGAAATGGAAGACGAAATCATGGAAGAACTCTCTCATCCCTACTATGACGGACTGACCCTTCTTGGAGGGGAACCATTCGAGGTCGAAAACCAAAGAGCCCTGCTTCCACTCCTGAGAAGAATCAAAGCGGAACTTCCAAATAAGACCATCTGGGCCTATAGCGGATTCACTTATGACAAAGATCTCATCGGACATGGATGCAGGCATATCGAATGTACGGATGAAATCCTTTCCATGATCGATATTCTCGTCGATGGTAAATTCATTGAGGAACTCAAAAATGTCACTCTCAACTTCCGTGGAAGCGAAAATCAACGTATCATCGACATGAAGAAGACAAGAGAAGAAGGACATGTCGTCTTATCCAAACTGAACAACTAAAAAGAAAAAAGACAACTTCACCTGAAGATGTGGTGGAGTTGCCTTTTTTCATTTCTGCTTTTTCTAGATTTTGATTGTGATGGCAGGCCGGAGTCCCCAATATTTGCTATTCACTTCCGTAGCGTAAAATTTTCCATTTTCGCCGATCGTATGAATCGTTTGGTTTATCATATTCTTTGTCGAGCGTGTCCAATAACAGCCATAATCACCATCCTGGCTTGAAAGTGCCCCACATGCCTTTGCATAGTCGGTCGTCTTTGCACATCTTGAGGAATCATTCGGAAAATAAGATTCATTCATATATTCCTGATAACTGAGAAGATAGACCTTGTCATTCGTGTTTTCATTTTTATATTGACCCATCATTTCCAAGGAGGTCGTCTTTTCGCTATTATCCACGAAAGTTGTCTGGATGTAGGATGAATTCAGAGAGAAAGAGGAATTATAGAATTCATACATCAGAAACGAATAAATATCGGATGTCCTATAGTAATACGAAGAAGAATCATAACAGAGTGCGTCCAACAAAAGACTTGAGAGAAGAGAATATTTTCCGTTTTCAAAAGAAAGAATCTTCCATTCAATCGGTTCACACTTGAACCAGTCGGTGATGTTTTTCACAATCTTATCTCCATCACTATATGTATAAGATGATTCATAAGGAGAAGCGACTTTCTTTGCATAATAGAAACCATCATAGAGATAGTAGCCATTTGCTTCCGGATTGACTGACAAAGCGTTCAAGGAAGAAATCAGCGCCTTATCTGAAACATGGCTTTGGGGATAAAGCCCATATGAAATCGTCTCATGCTTTCTATCCACAATCGGATGAATTCCCAAAGCCGCATCCTTTTCCAAGACAAAGAAGGCCTTCAGATTCAAGGATGAAGAATGCTCCTTGGAAGAAAGAGAATAGGAATCGATCTTCCATCCATTGAAGAGATAGCCGTCCTTACTCGCATCATTCTGAATATATGGTTTCGCTTTCTTGATCTGTTCGTTCTTCTTACTCGCTGTCCCACCGTCGAAATCATAGCTGATAGAAATCGTTCCACCGATATTGCAAATATAATCGATTCCTGTTTCATAATCCGAGTTGTCAAATGCAATTCCAGCGTTATACATCGCAAGAAGGTTCTTGTTATCTCCAAAATTACCATTCTTTTCGATAAGAGTATAGGCTTGATCATATTCCTTGCTGTCGAGATATTTTTGGATATCGGACTGCCGAATGTTCGGAAGAAAAAGAGTGAATGTCAGAATCAATAGCGCAGAAACAAGAAGGACAAAGAAAGAAACAAAAATGATGATTCTCATTTTTCTTCCTTTCTTTCTTTTTCTTCGACGAAGCAATTTCTTTATCTGAGCGTCATGGAGCCTCTGACATTCTTCCTTCTGTGCCTTTGAGTCCTTATAGGAAAGAATCTCTGCAAAAGTCGAAATTGCACAGCTATAGTTTTTATTTCTTTTATAGGAAACCGCCTGACGATAAAGTTCCCCCGTACATTCCGTGATTTTCTCTTTGGAGTCAAAATACATCTCCACTTCATTGAAAAGAGCGATGGCTTCCTTGTATCTCTTCTGATTCATCCTTCCGCAGGCATCATCATATTTTTCCTTTTGGGCAAGACCTTTCAGGAGTGCAATCTGATCCTTGGAATTCTTGTAGTCGATGATCTGTCCGAACGTTGAGATTGCCATACAATACCGCTTCGAATTCTTATAGGAAAGAGCCTTCTGATAAATGGTCTCCAATCTCACCTGTTCCGAACAGAAATCGATTTGGAACGAAGAATCTTTATAGGTTTTGATTTTCTCAAAAAGAGCAATGGCCTCCTTATATTTCCCCTGGCCCTTCATTTCCGAAGCATCATTGTAGACCATCTCGCTATACTGTCTTCTGCAGATGATGATTTGGGAAAGAGAATCCTTGTAGTCTTTTATTTGTTCAAAGACGGAAATCGCAGAAGAATATTGTCGGATTCTCTTTAAGCTGATTCCTTTTTGATAAAGATCTTCTTTTCCCTGAAGGATTTTGCATTCCTCCGCCTGCTTGTCTGCGTCGCGATATCCCAATATCTTCATGAATGCAATAGAGGCGTCCTGATATCTTTTTACATTTCTCAGATTCACAGCCGAGGCATAAAGACGTGCATTGACGGCATTTCTTTCTTCCTCTTTCTTTTTAAGATTTTCATTGATAGAAAAAAGAAGCCTTTTTGTGTTCTCATCAGAGAATTCACACGCATGGATATAATTCGTGTTTTTCTCAAGACATTCAGAAAGATTCCTCAAGTCTTCGATTTTCCTGCATCGATAGTTACAAAGAAGTCTGAGAACATAGAGTCGTGGGTTTTCTGGATCATGGAGAGCGATTTTCGACAACAGTTTCTCTGCTTCCTCAAATTTCTCATCCTCGATATCGATTTCCGCTTTCTTCAAAGAAGCTTCCACGTCAAAAAAAGCTTGTCGGCCTTCATTGCCTAGATCAAGACGCAGACCATAATGCCTCATTCCAAGGAAAAGGATCATTCCGGCTTCTTTTAAAGAACGCGATGTCTTTTTTGCCACATCATAGGCAAGAGAAGCGAACTCATCGAGCCTTAAGGTATCATCATTATATTGTCTCTGTTCAGAGAACTGGTCCCAAATATTCTCAAAAGAAAGAAAGACATCATAAAGTTCTCTCTGTTCCTTCTTTTGAAGGACAAGAGGAATCTTTCCATTGAGTTTCGAGTAGGCATTCTTTTTATCTCTGTTTGAAGGCGGAATCCTCATCCATTCGTTTTTCTTCTTATTGAGGGCAAGGCTGATTTCCCCTTCTGTCGCATCCCTTTTTACTTCGAGATATTCATAGAGGTCATGGCATCTCAAAATCGTGAAATACTGTTTGATATCCTCAAAGAAATTGAAAACATCCTCTTTCGGATATAACGAATCGATTTCATCTTGATCAATGACCCAAAATCCTTTTTTCTTGATTTCATTAACCAGTTCATCCGAAGTGAAAACTTTTTCTCTTGCAATTTGGTTTGCCGGAGAATCGATGGTCTTTTCCACCAAGGAAGAAAGAACAATTTTCGTCTGCTTGGATTCGTCATCCAATCTTTTGACATGCTTCCTCAGAAGAAGCTTTTTAAGTCGGTCAATTTCTTTTTTTCTTCCACCTTTATTCTGAACATAGAGGTCCTTTTTTGCATCGTATACCGCATCATAGACCATGATTTCTTCTGCGTCATTCTTCAGTTCCCTTGCCAAACGAGGGTTCTTAGGATTGGTATCACTCGCTTTCCTCTTGATGATTGTGGCGATTGTATCGGGATTTTTTTCGGAGGGTTTGATCTGATAATAGAAAAAATAATTGTATTTCAAATCATTGAGTTCTTCTTTGCTTCTCTGTTTCATGTCCCCTCCTTTCATCTATAAATTTAATTCTTAAGTGTCTTAGAATAAATCAATATCTTTTCGATATGAGGATACTTCTGAATCGTTTCCTGATAGATTTTCTTCGTATCCTTTTTCTTGATATTTCGAAATCCGGAATCCTTGTATCTTGTCAGGACTTCCTTGACAAAATCCTTGGATGCGGAATGCATCATGGCTTTCTCTTTAATCGAAAGGAAATAGTTCAAAGGCATCTCTCGAGAGAATGCTTTTCCATTATACACCTTGGATGCCGAGATCATGTCGCAGCACATCTCCAAGATATACTGATAGGGAATCGGCTTCAAGACAATGTCTCCGCTTGTCACATCGACCCAATATTCAAAGTGATGTCGATTTCTTCGCGTGTGATGAATAAAGACGGTGGAATAGCCTCCTTCTGCTTTTCTTTCCTCCCCAATGGGAGATTTCTTTCCGGTGCAGTATTTGGCGCTCGGAAGAAATTCACTTGGTCGGTATTTGGAAAGATCATGAAGAAGTCCGCGAAAAAAAATACCGCATCGTGCACAGTTGAGAAAAACAAAAAAACGATGACGATTCACTACATGAAAGTGTTTAAGTATATGATATTTTGCCATACGATGTATTATTGTTTTTCTTTCTTGATATTTCAAGTGATTTTCCATCCAAA
>CAVDUB010000043.1:0-5263 GCA_963612025.1 bacterium | reverse complement strand
CGACTGTTGTAGCTGTGATTAAAGCTAAAGCAGGGACGATAATCTTAGATTTCTTTAATTTGTTTTTCATACTTGTTTTCTTCTCCTTTCTTTTTTAATGTTTTTAGAGAAAACAAAAACAAGAAACCTTTGAGATATTAAAAAAGAGCGATATCCCAAATGAGTCTTGGGACAATAGTGAAGATGAATTGTATCCTTAGGAACAGGAAGGTCCCTAAAAGCATATCCATCTCTAGAACCAATTTTACAAAAAAAAAAAAATGCAAGTGCAAAGCACTGATTTTGCTTTTATCGATGCAATCAAAGAGACAGATGACCATGTTTGACAAGCGACTTTCCAGTTTGTTTCACTTGAACATCAGAAGCCTAATTTCTTTAGGCCGTTCAAGAAGAAATCAGAAATAGGTTTTTCTCGTTTTTTTCTCTTTTTCTTGTGTTTTATCTACAAATCGGTAAACTAGAATCATGTCTATCATAGAAACGAAACATACATTTGCTCTCATCAAGAGAATTGAATCTGATTTGAATAAAATCGGATATATTTTGACGATTGTGATTCAGGTCTGTCTATTTTTCTATTATTCCTTTGCTATCTATTCTCATTGGGGGAATTGGATCTATATCAGTCTCTATTTTTGTCTTCTTGTGATTTCTATTCTCGTCTTTATCGAAGCCATCCTCTATGAAAGAAAATATCGGAGGAAAGAACATAAGGAAATCAAAGAGAAACATAAAAGACTCAACCGCATCTTCAAAATTGTCGGCATTGTGAATAAACTGGCTCTTCTTGTCTTGTCTCTGATTCCGATCATTCAGGGAAAAGCGAGTGACCTAGACAAAGTCATCACGGTTGCCTTGGCTATTCTGATTCTTATCCAGGTTGCCTATCTCTTCTTTACCTATTTCTTGAATAAATATCTTTCTCTTCTTTTCGTTGCCATTCAGCTCGATATGAATGAATCCTTGCCTATGAAGGTCAAGAAACAGCTGTCCTTAAAAGAACATATCCACAATTGGGCTGGAAAGTTCGAAGAACAGCCTACGGAGTCAGTGAAGAATAATTTCGAAGATGAATTCCAGGACGAGCTTTCTGAAGTCACGCAGAACAAGGAAGAAAAAAAGCAGGAGAAAAAGGAAAAGAAAGCACAGGAAAAATCGGAGATAAACAGACGTTTCCATCACGATCTTACAGTATTGAAGACTCATTTCCAGAATAAGAGAATCGAGAAGAAGATGTCGGAGAAGAAAATCGATGCTCTGATGAAGAAATGCGATAACCAGGCGAGAAATCTTCTTGATGATGAAAAGAAATGCAACTTCCTTCTTCTTAATTGCGAAGAAGAAATTAAGAAGGAACCGCTTAAGGAAGAACTTGAATATATCGAATATTTCCTTTCTCTGATGGAAGAAAAGAAGGAAGAACTCTCCCAGATGGAGAAGAAAGCCATCCTGATCAACATTCTCTATTTCCTCTCTCCGATTGTACCGAACAATGAAAATGCAAAGGATAACCTTCTCATCCTCGAGAAAACCTATCCAGACCTCAAAGAAATCCTGCAGAAGATAAATGACTGATTTTTCTATTTCTTTTTTCTATAAACGGCTATAATTGTTCCAGAAAAGAGAAAAACATCATGATTCATGGCAAATTCATTGTCCCATCGTACTACAAAGAATTCCAATGCAAAGGAAAAGACTGTCGAAACTGCTGCTGTCAGGGATGGAAGATCACTTTGACCCAGAAAGAATACTTCCAACTTTTGGATGTGGATTGTTCCTCCTCTCTGAAAGAGAAGATTCTTGCCTATGTCGGCATCCTTCCCCATCCGAACGAGATGGAATATGCAAGAATCAATTTCAACTATCAGGGAGAATGTCCACTCCGACTGGAAAATGGTTATTGTGGACTCCAGGTCGAATGCGGAGAAGAAAAGATTCCCAGTGTCTGCCGGTATTACCCAAGAGCGCCACATCTTTATCCTAGAAAGGAATGCTCCATTTCCAATAGCTGTGAATGGGTCATCGAATATCTTCTCGAGCATGAAATCACCTTTGAGGAAAGGGAACTTTCCTTCGCTTTCGAGGAAAAAGAAGAGAAGATGAATCGAATCGAAGAGGAAGAAAAAAGAAAGGAATTCCTTTCTATCCTGCAGAAAGAGAATTCCCTCGATGACTGTCTAAAAGAAATCATTCTTTCCTTGAAAGAAGATGCTTCGATGACCGATAAAGAAAAGCATGCCTCTTTCCTTATGGAAATGAAAAAGACGTTTTCTCATTCAGCGAGCCTGATGTTCCTACTTGAGAATTGTGTGGATATGAAGACCTCTGTCTCCAAGGAAGAGGAAGAATGGATGAAGAAGGTCCTCATCAACCATCTCTTCTATCTGCGGTTTCCTTATCTGAGGAAAATTCAGAATCCAGGAATCTGTCTTTTCTATGCAGTCCTCTTCTGGAAATGGATTCTTTCATGCAATCAAAAAACCGGCACGAAAAAAGAATTTGTCGATCTCAGCGCATCCTTCTTTCGTGTCGGCGAACATTCGAATCTCTATGAAGTCATCGACTTCCTCGTGAAGAAAAATCAGTTCTGAAATGTCTGCTTTTCGAGCATGGAAGAGATTTCCTTTGAAGAAGGAATGCTCTCCAGTGCTCCTTTTTTCGTTGTGGCAAGAGCGCCAGCGATATTGCTGAATTTCAGATTCGATTCCATCAGGGATGGAATGAACATCATCTCATGAAGGCCAAGTGAATCGACATTCGAAAGGAAAGCACCAAGGAAAGCATCGCCTGCTCCGGTGGTGTCGACACTTTTCGCCTTGATGGACTTGGCTTTGATGATTCGATTGTTGCAGTAGGCAAAAGAGCCATCCTTTCCAAGGGTGACAAGGATCAACTTGGGTCCTTTCTTGAGTTTCTCAACGGCCTTATATGGATCGTCAATCTTAGTAAAGAGGGTGAGTTCTTCTTTTGAGAATTTCACGATATCGAATTGAGGATAGACTTCCTCATAGATCTGGATGGCTTCTTCTTCATCTTTGAAGATATCCTCTCTGTAGTTGATATCAAAAGAGAGAATTTTCTTTTGGCTTTTTCCATAAAAGAGAATCTGTTTAAGGAAGTCTCTTCCTTCTTTTGTGGAAAGCATGAGAGATCCGACATGGATGACATCTCCCTGGCTGATCAAGTCGAGACTTTCATCCGAGAAGAGGGTATCCGTCTTGTCTTCTCTATGGAAGGTGAAACTTCTCTCCCCAGAGGGGGAAAGCTCCACAGAGGAGATGGTTGTCTTCTTATCCTTGAGGATATGAAGAGAAGATGAATCCAATTCGTTGTCAGAAAAGAATTTCAGAATCGTCTTTCCAGCCTCATCCTTTCCGATGTTTCCGACAAAGAGAACCTGGTTTCCGATCTTCCTTGCTTGGTAGGCGACATTGAAGGGAGCTCCTCCGACAAAGGAAGCGACTTTTCCTGTCGTTTTGTTGACGAACGTATCTAAGAGTATTTCTCCGTAGCAGACAATCATGTTTTTTCCTCTCTATGGTTGAATATGCTTTTTATTGTAATGCGAATGAAGATGAAAACAAAAGAAAAAGGCATTCTTTCGTGAAAAAAGAATGCCTTGTCTTCTTACTGGAAAAGATAGGATACATCGAACCAGAGGTGAGTCCCTGGATCCTGGATGGTGACATCATCCTGGTATTTAAAGGAAAGCGTGGATTTTGTCTTGATTGAGAAGGAATCATAGTGTGTCTTGTCTGTCGAGGAATCGGAGGAATTGACATCGAAATTCGTTCCGGAAAGATCAAGATCGAAGGAGAAAGATTTGATTCCTGTCGTGGTATAACCTAAGGAAAAGTCTCCCTTGTTGACCGTCAGATTGTTCGTATATTGCTTGACGGTGTTGATGTTGTCTTCGATTTCTTTCTTCTGTGACTCATAGTCATCACTCTCTGGATCGAGATTTCCTTCCAAATAGCCTTTCACTAAATCGGGAAGGGCACGAAGCACAAAGGTGCTGAGAGTGAAATCCATATAGGTATAGTCTTCGTCATTGCGGAAAGTGAAGAGACCCTGTGTGGAATTGTCGAGACTGGAAAGAGTGTTCACGATGGAAAGAACATCGCTTTCCTGAAGGTTGTTCAGCGGGAATGTTCCTTCAGGGAATGTGAAGTTGGAAAGAGAGGCTTTGAGGTATTTCCCTAGTAAAAGGATGCTCATTCCACCGATGGTGGAATTGTCAGATAAGCCTTTGATGATACTTTGTAGAGCTTCGTTATCGAGATTCAGATAAGCATAGTTGTCCTTCACATAGGCTTTCAATCCGACATCCTCTTTGGAGAGAGTGGAGGTGGAGGCATCTTCGCCGCTCCCTTTGGTATTGTTGATGCTCAGGTCCGTACTGACGACAAGAGAAGCGTTGATCTTGCTTGCCGCTGTTTCCTTTAGACCTTTGCAGGCTAGATCGAGAGAAAGATTGCTCGCGCTGATATCGTAATCGAAAGGTGTCTCTGTTGTGGTCGTGATTTCTTCACTGCTGCTGGAGGAAGAATCACCATTTTCTATGTCATCGTCTTCAGTAGAAGTCTCTGTCTTGATTTCTTTTCCTTTTTCTTTCAGGCTTAAGGAACCGTTGGCTGTTGAGACTTCCATCTTGTCCTGACGGCTGACATAGGTCAGAGCGGATTTGAGCTTTGTGAATTCCGCTTTCTCCTGGGAGGTGCTCGATGAAGTTTTCTTGGAGGAACTGATGGAGGAAGAAGACGATGAAGTCGTTGTCGAACTATATGTAGATGAACTGTTTTCGCTGCTGGCTGATGTTCTCTCACACGAAAAGAGAAGAACTGGCAAAGAGAATAAAAGAATTAATTTTTTCTTTTTCATAATGGATAATCCCCAAAAAAATTATAGCATAGAATGAATATTCTATGACCTGAAACCTAGAAAGAAGATTTCATTTCCATCGAAAAAGAAAATGAAAGAGGATACATTCTTTCTCTGATATGAAATATTTCCGAGTATCTATATTTCGACAAATTCGATCTTCGATTCATGCTTCAGGCTCTTGCTGTTATAGGAAATTCCTAGAAGAAGAATCTTTCCTTTGTATCCCCTGAAGAGGGAAGCGTAATCTCTTTCTCTGATCTGCTTAAGAGCCTCATCCGGACTGGCATCCGCCTTGAGTTCAACAATCATCGGGATATGAGAATTGTCTCTCGGTGTGAAGGTGAGGTCTGCCCTTCCAGTGGTGCAGGTATCTTCCTTG
>CAVDUB010000042.1:0-5550 GCA_963612025.1 bacterium | reverse complement strand
TTGCAGAAGATTAACCAGTCAGCTTTCAAAGAAAGTTATCAGTTTCATCGAATTGTAATTAAATTTTACTGTAAAAATCTAGGTTTTGTCAATCAAAAAGCCCCTCAATGAAGAGAGGTGTTAATTAACTATTTCATCAAGAGAAATCAAATCGTGTTAAATCGTGTAACTTTTTAGCACCCCCACTCCTAATCGTGTAAAAAAGTTAGCACCCTTATTCAAATCGTGTAAGGATGAAGAAGTTGATTTACTACCAGCTCATAGATTTTAACCCAGCAATCTTAATGAAAATAAATAAAAAAGCCTAAAATTCGCTAATAAATGGCTATTTTAGGCAAAAATAAAAGGTTTGACACTGTATCAAACCTATATTACTAAAATGGTGCCGGGTACAGGAATCGAACCTGCACGGGATTTCCCACGGCGTTCTAAGCACCGCATGTCTACCATTTCATCAACCCGGCTTCTATGGTGAATATTGTGGACAAAACAAGACTTAGAAGTCATCAGTCCGCAACCTAACCTATTTATCTTCTCGTCCGTAATTTCTCTTAGAGAAATCATTGAAAGATCTCTCATATATTATAGTGGATAAGAAGGAGATTATGCCACTGCAGACGAATCTTTTGATTTTTTTGCTTTCTAACTTTGTTTGCGCTTTTCTGAAATTTCTCGATAGATATGAGACTTTTATAGTCTCATTTTTCTCTAAATACAATTTTCCAACTCTATCATGGCGACCATTTCACCATACTCGCATTTTATTCTTTGTAAATATGATTCTGTTTTGAAGCACAATGAGAGGCAACACTTTTCATGGTTCTTTTATCCGCCAAAAGATTTAATCACATTTCAATATCGTTGGCAAGAAGTCTATAACCCTATTCTTCGTTTTTTTCTTCTATGGAATCCGCTTTATGAGGATTCTTTTCAGGATATTTTCTTCCGTAGTTGCTGGCAAGTGTTGTCATGGCAACAAGGAAGACGCTAAGGAAGAGAAGTGTTCCGCCAACGCTGATGAAGGGGATGGCAATTGGCGATGTGATTCCTTCGACGGGGTCAACGAAGACGAGTCCGTTGATCAATAAGAAAACAGCCACACAAAAGACAAAAGAAAGAACGGAGACGAAGATGGCACTGGTTTTCTTCGACATCTGAGCGATGCGGAAGATGGTTTTCAGAATAAATGTTGAAATCATAATTTCTATTTTTTTGGTGCGCCCGATGGGATTCAAACCCATGGCCCTAAGCTTCGGAGGCTTATGCTCTATTCAGGCTGAGCTACGGGCGCTTCATGGCGCTCCCAAAGGGATTTGAACCCTTGGCCTACCGCTTAGGAGGCGGTCGCTCTATCCGGACTGAGCTACGGGAGCAGCGAAAAGATTATAACACCAATCAAAAAAATATTGAGAGAAAAGTTCGTTATTTTCGTTTTCGAAAAGACAATATTCCTATAAAGGAGACTCTTATAATGAAAAAACGAATTCTGTCGATTTTCTTATCCTTTCTTCTCTTGTCCGGATGCCAAAAGGGAGTGAATCCTTCGAGGAAGGAAAGACTTCCGTATGATGAAAATTATTCCTCTGTCTGTGAAATTGGAAAAATCGATGTCCATGACTACGATTTCTCCATGAAAAAGAAGAATCTTCTCCCACCCGGGTATTCAGGAGAATATAAGTCGAGTGGCATCTATGAATTTGGAGGATATCATGGAGAGGAATCCGGGAGAAAATGTCCGCCGATGGATTTCTGTATCACGAAGGAAATCACCTGTGTTCTTTTCTATGTGACATTTCAAGAGAATCCCTATGATTTTCCTTCGAATGCGATTCTTCGGAAACTTGGCTACGAATTCTCTTATCTCGACAAGAATGGAGATGAGCATATCGTCACACACTTAAAAGAGGCCAGCCGATATAGCGAACTGTTTTCAGAGAATCATTTAGGATTTCGAAGAGATGATTCAACTTCCCGGTTTTCCCATTACATCTATGAACCGAAGAATGCCATCGTCTTATCGGTTCATCTCTATCCGAAGGAAAAAGTGAACTTTCTTCGTTTCCTCTATCAGGATTCTCCTCAGCCTATCACGAATGCCGGCATCTCTTTGAGCACGGATGATCTGGATGAAATCCTGGAAAGCCGATACGAAGGTGGAAATGACTGTTCGAGAAATGATTATACAGAGAAACTCGGAAGCGATTCTGTCCTTCGTCTAGTTTCGCCTTATGGAACCTGCTATTCGAAAAATTATTTTCTTTCTTCCTTCATCGTCAAGGATGAGAAAGACAACATTCAGGAACATGTATCGGATATACAAGACCTGAATGATTATTTCCATAAAGGAAAGAATGCCAAAATTGGAGAAGAATTCACTCTCGTTCTTTCCAAAACGAATTCTTTGGGAAATACAGGAAAATTGACCATTCAGCTTGTCATCGGAGATAAGATGGCTCCTCTCATCCAGAAGAAAGGAAATGAGGATATCCTTTCTTCATCCTATAAGAAGACGAAGGAAGAATTCATCAAGGAGAATTTCTTTGTCCAGGATAATTATGATCAGAATCCGACAATCAAAATTGTTGATAAGGACGGAAATCCGCTTGAGAAGAATCAGATTGGAAAAAAAGAAGTCACCCTTGTCGCGACAGACTGCTTTCAAAATACAAGAAAGTATGATTTCATCTTGGAAAGATATGATGATGTCAAGCCGGAAATCATAACTCTCCAAGATGAAGTGGTTCTGACCACGAAGAAGGTCATGACAAGCGAAAATCTTCTTTCCTTTTTTTCCTGCTATGATGAAATCGACGGAAAACGAACACCGATTGTCATCAAAAACACCTATTCGGAACACTGCCATGAAGTCGGGGAATACGTCATGGAGATCTCGTGCACGGATAAATCCGGAAACGAAGCAAAGAAAAGCATCCGTATTCTTGTGCAGGAAGAAGATAAGCCTGTCTTCTATATGAAAGAGAATTTCCTTACCTTCATGGAAGGAAATATTCCGGATGAAAATGAAATCATCCAGTCTCTAATCCGCAATGAGATTCTTCCAGATAAGAACTATATCGAAAGCGAGTATGTCAGCGGTGATGAAATCACCAAGAATATGAAAGCCGGTGATTATACTTCCACGATGTGCTTCTATGCCGATGATGATTCAAGCGAAACAGTCGAATTGGAAATCAAGGTCAAGGAAAAAGAGAACTTTGGTCTTCGGGAGGAAAGCGATGTCCTTCTTGAGAAACAGGATCTCTCTTTCTTTGAGAAGATTGCGAAATTCTTTAAGCAACTTTGGGAGAAAATCCTTGATTTTCTCATTTTCTGGGATTGAGGGATTCTCTTCTTCCATATGGAAAAAAGTTTCTTTTCTATTGAAATGCCAAGCACTGTAAGGTAAAATCTTATATTGCCGTGGGGCCATGGCGGAATTGGTAGACGCGCTAGATTCAGGTTCTAGTGAGCGATCGTGTGAGTTCGAGTCTCATTGGCCCCACCATGAAAGAATTATCAGGGCTGTTACGAAATTTACTTTTCATGTAAGTTCGTTTGCAGCCTTTTTTTGTACATTAAATACCCGGGGAATATGCATGATCAGAACAACGACTCCGTGGCTGTGCGGTGGAAATTTCCCAAGATATGCCATTGGAAGTTCTCCTGTTCAGGCTTAATATAGTTGTTTTGATGAATCAGAGAGAGTATGGAAAAATGGAATACACTTTTAAAGTATTCCTTTTTTCATAGAAAATTCGAGAAAGACTGGCTATCCAACCGCGATAGGCTTAAATAAAGTTGTTTTGTGTGAAAACGGGAGGCAATACATATGCCTTATGATGGATTCGATGGATGCGGACCCTATGATGTCAGGTGAGAAGTCCGCTTCAACGGAGGGACGACAATGGTCTATGCACCGAGTGAGGTAATCGTAATTGGGTGGTTTCTTACAAAATTTCCGAATAAGCAGGTCTTGAAAGTTGAAAGACATCGTTGAAGTTAAGGAATGAAACATGTTTTTTTGATAATGCGAAAATGGTCGTTCAAAACCTGAATGGGTAGCGCAAAACACAGCAGATTTGAAGGTGAAAAATTGGAAGAAGACGAGATAAGAGAGAAGGAATAGAAAGAGTCTAAAAAGAGTATTGAGGAGATTTTCCAAGCGACACCTTTTGAGAGGACGACCTATTGGTTTTCCTCTGATGAAGGATTTGCTACTTTCAAAAAGTATCTCGACTCGAAAACTTGCTTTGCATCGGAAAAAAACCAAAACGAAAATAAGCTAATCAATTTTGACACCAAAAGAGAATTTTCGGCGTTGCATGGATGGATTACATATCTTACTTGGATGTATTTTGAATATCTATCGAGTGCTGCGTGTAATGAATTGGAATTCAGGCGTTTCCATCATTTAACTAGTCTTTTGTGTAAAGCTTCGAAACCATACGAGTTGGATTCAAACGGCGAACGGCATGAAATTGAACCACTCAAGGATCTTGAGGCGTCGTCTCGGCCGAATGCGATCCCCTGCTTCTCTTCGCTGCATGGCTCAACTACTTCAGGGATTGTGATGACGGCCAGGAAGAATCTCAAGATAAGCATGAACTGCCGGCACGAGTCTGTAATTACATTTGTGCCGCATATAAATTAGGTGAACCTGCGGTAAAGTGCAAGACTTTGCGTTATCTTGTAATAGTTGATTTTTAGAAGTGATAATCCGTTGATTCTTATTATAAATTGGATAACAAATTATTAATAATAATATACTTATCCCCAACTTTTTCTTTTAAATAATCTTCAAATTTACATGAAAGATTTACAAATTTATTTTTATCATCCTGTGATTTAAAGCCAATATATTTAAATTCATATTCATTATTAATAAATAATTTCATATATTCATCAGTTATTAGATCTCTCATATATTTAGCTTCTTCTAAGTCTATTAATTCAGCAGGCAAATCATTATCTATCAGATCACCATTTTCATTAAAAATCCATATAGGATATGTGCCATAATCGTTAAAAAGTTTTATTGTTCTCATTTTATTTCTTCTCCTTAAATTTAGATGTTAAATTTGCTCCTACTATAAAGCCATTATTACTAATTGTAATAGCAACATAAATATCTTCACCGGATTGATAATTAATTTTATATACCTTTCTATCTCTTCCTTGTATTCCAACATATTCTCCATTTTTTATTGTTTCAATTAATATCTGTGGTATGTTTTCTATTGCTATTCCAGCATCTTCAAATTGTTTCCCATGTTCTACAACAATATGATTTAGTCCAACAGAATTATTTCCTTGTTCAAGCCATATTAATCGTCCACTACTATCATTAGCTACAAAAATAACATCATCTTTATTAAATTTAACTCCTGCATTTTCTAATTTTTTAATGTCATCATTATTACATAAAGTTTGTGATATTGTTTTATCATTTGTGACATCGCTCAATTTCCCTCTCCAAAAATTTAAAGGAATTCAACAAAAACGGCCTCTTTTCAGGGAGTGCCGTTCAGCTTGGGTCAAATTTGACATGGT
>CAVDUB010000041.1:0-5980 GCA_963612025.1 bacterium | reverse complement strand
TTTCTAATCGTAATCTTTATAGCTTTCTTGATTTTTATAAAACATATCCAAACATTTTCCAGACAGTGTCTGAAAAATCTTTTCTATCATGGTCTCACTATTTAATTTTACTTCAAGTTTATGATATTGATGCAAGAGAATGGTATGAAAAAGAAGCTTTAGACACTTTGACCTGATTTTGGATTTAATCGAGTCACTATCGTCTTTGCCGATACGGTCAACAATGAGCATTCTTAACTTTTAATCTACGTACGAATAGCAAATAAGAGTTAGAAAATACCGTCCACTCACATTCTTCAGTCGGCGACGTTTTGTACTCCTTTATGGAGAGACCTTAAATCTTCTATTCAGACGAAATGAAAGCGGTCTATCTAAAGACTTTTTATTTCCTTGCATTAAAAAAAAAGAAAACGTATAATCGAAGAAATGAACATTGCGATAATCGAGGATGAAATCGAACAGCAGACAAGGTTGAGAGATTTTCTCGCCCGTTTTTTTGTGGAAAAAAGATTTCCAATCGACACAAAAATCTATATGAATGGGGAAAGTTTCCTTTCCGAATATAAGAAAGGTCATTCGGACTTGATTTTCATGGATATCGAACTTGGAAATGGACACCTCAACGGCATGGAAATCTCAAAAAAACTGAGAGAAATCGATTCCGATGTTCTTCTGATTTTCGTTACCAATCTTGCCCAATTCGCTATCGAAGGCTATTCTGTCGATGCGATGGACTTTATCGTCAAGCCGATTCAATATGAACCATTTCGAATGAAGATGGAAAAGGCGTTTCGTATTTTCCTTTCGAAGAATCAGCTTAAGAATATCCTTATCTCCGTCGATAACGGGAACAAGAAGATATTGGCAAACGACATCTATTACGTCGAAGTCTCCAACCATGACATCTTCTTCCATACCAAGGAAGGAGAATCTTCTCATCGTTCCTCAATGAAGGCGGTCATGCAGAAATTGGCAGACCTTCCCTTCCGTCTCTGCAATTCCTGTTATCTCATCAATCTGAAATACGTCGAGCGAATCGAAAAAGATCAGGTTGTCATGCAAAATGGGGAGAAACTGAAAATCGCCAAGAGCCGAAAGAAAGATTTTCTTGCTGATTTAGGCAACTATCTATCAGGAGATCTCAGATAATGTTCTTCCAGGAAATGAATTTCATCAATCTTCAGCTCGTCGTCGAAACGCTTCTCGCCAGCTTCTTCCTAGCGAATCCGATTTATAAAAAAAGAAACAGATTCATTCTCCGATGGATTCTTTCTTCGATGTCGATGATCGTCCTTGGCTATTTCTTTCCTATCGTCTCACCATCCAACGCCTATCTCATGCTTTTCTATTGGTTTTTCATGTACACATGCCTTCTTTTCTTTCCTGTTCCTGTTTTGATGATTTCCTATGACATGGATTTCATCAACAGTCTTCTTCTTTCGATGGCAAGCTATCTGATTCATCATACAAACAATATTTTCGCTTCCTTGATTACCGATCCGATTACTTACTATTCCGGATTGCCGGACGTGGGGTTAACCATCATCAAATGGAATGTCAACTTGATGATTCTGCTTCTTGTCTATCTTGTCTTCTTCCGCTACTACTATTCGCAGAGAAAAGAAAATCTCCAATTGATTTTCAATAACAGACAGCTCAATTTCTTTTCATTGGTTGTCATCATCTTCACCATTCTTCTCTCGAGCGCAGTAAGAGTCTTCTACCATCGGAATCTTCCTGATGCTCTCTATTTTGTCGGACTGATTTCCAATTTCCTCAGCTGCATTCTTCTTCTCACCTTCTTCTTTGTCTTCTTAAGACACAACCGTCTCCAGCAGGAACTCGACATCGAAAAGAGAATGCTCAATGAATCCAAGAAGCAATATGAGCTCTCAAAGGAAAACATCGAATCCCTCAACATCAAGTTCCATGATCTGAAATATCGTCTCGAGCTCCTCTCCAATAAGGGATCCGAAGCGACAAAGGAAGATTTCAAAGATATCTACGAAGGACTCAATATCTATGATTCGCTCGTTAAGACCGGAAACAAGGCACTCGATGTCGTCCTCAGCCAGTATTCCTTAAGAGCACAGAACAACGAAATCAAATTCACCTCCATCTGCGATGGAAAAGCCATCTCATTCATGGAGGACTATGATATTTATACGCTGTTTGGAAACATCATCACGAATGCCATCGAAGCCACAAGCAAACTGAGCAACAAGGAAAAAAGACATATTTCCATGGTCATGAAAAGAAAGGGAAATATTCTTTACATCGATATCGAGAATTTTTTCGAAGAAGGAAAAATGAAGATGAAAGACGGAAAAATTGAGACGACAAAGAAAGACAAAACCCATCATGGATATGGAAGCAAGTCCATCAAAAACATCGTCGAAAAATACAATGGAGTCCTCTCCTATTCCATTGAAAGCGATATTTTCCACCTGAAAATGACCTTCCTTACTCACGAGGAAAAGCACGACTAAAAACTGAAAAATCACGCCCTTTCGCTTTGAAAGGGCTTTTTCATTTTGTATAGTCTCCTCGGTAGCCCTTACAAGCTGCCCGATTCATTCCTTTCGAAGAATCGTGGACAAAAAGGAGGTCACACTATGTCCAACAAGAAAAAGATGAAGAATTCGAAGTTCCTTGCGCTTTGGGTTCCATTCCTTGCCGTTGCCGGAGCTGCCGTCATCGCCATCGAATGCACTCTTCCAAGCTTTGCAACGATGCTTGACACCTATGCAGGTACGATCTGGGCGCCCTTAGGAAAAGGTGAAATCATCAAGACGCCAGCCAAAGGAACCGAAAACTGGAATTCCAAATATTACGGCCAGACTTACACAAAGGCCACCGAGCAGAATTCCGGAAGTGCGGATGCCAAACAGAATGCCGAGAACGTCACACAGAAGGTCTGTGAAGAAGGCATGGTCTTATTGAAAAACAAAGACAATGCTCTTCCGATTGCCAAGACGACCAAGATTGCTCTGCTTGGCAGAGGTTCTGTCGATCCTGTCTATGGCGGAAGTGGATCCGGAAACGTCGATACCACAAAATGTGCCACGCCGAAATCCGGTTTGGAAAATGCTGGATATACCATCGATGAAGATGTCTACAATTTCTTCAACACTGAGAAAGACAAATATGCCCGCCAGAACATCAAGATGGACAACTATGACAAGTCCACCTTCTTCATCGGCGAAATCAAGCCGAGCACTTATACATTCACGCCCAAAAAAGATGAAGCGGCTGTCGTCTTCCTTTCCAGATGCGGCGGCGAAGGTCTCGACCTTTCGAGAAACATGAAGAAAGATGCTACCACCGCTGGCAGCAAGGAAATTCTCGAAAAGGGCGATGTCATCGCAAAGAATGCCCAGGATGAAGTCAACAACTACGCTGACGATCAGCACGAGCTCGAACTCTCAAAAGAAGAAAAGGATATGATCAGCTTTGCCAAGGCCAACTATTCCAAAGTGGTCATCGTCTTGAACAACTCGACAACCATGGAAGTTGGCGATCTGAAAGATGATGAAGATATCGATGGCATCATCTGGGCCGGTTCCCCCGGTTCGAGCGGCTTCAACGCCTTAGGCGAAATCTTGGCCGGTGATGTCAATCCTTCCGGAAAGACACCAGATCTCTATTCGAGAGATTTCACCAAGGATCCAACCTATGTCAACTTTGCCACAAACGGCATCAATGAATACACCGGCACATCCGAAATCGGAAAAGGAAACGGTGGATCCACGAAAGCCCACTTCGTCGAGTATGAAGAAGGCATCTATGTCGGCTATCGCTATTATGAAACCCGCTATGGTTCGGATGAGACAGCCTACAATGCACAGGTTGCCTTCCCCTTTGGCTATGGCTTAAGCTACACAACCTTCTCCAAGAAACTTGTCAACACCAAGACGGATGGAAATAAGATTACCCTGACAGTCGAAGTCACCAACACCGGATCTGTTGCCGGAAAAGAGACTGTTCAGGCCTACTATACGACACCTTATACAGCAGGCGGAATCGAAAAGGCCTCCACTGTCTTAGGCGATTTTGCAAAGACAGGACTTCTCAAGGCCGGTGAAAAGGAGACCGTCACTCTCACCATCGACAAGGAAGACATGGCTTCCTATGACTACAACGATAAGAACAACAATGGCTTCAAAGGCTATGAACTTGAACAAGGCGAATACAAGATCGAAATCAAGGAAGATAGCCACACGGTCAGCAAAGACAGCGATGGAAATGCGCTTGCCTATACCTTCAACATCAACACCACACAGAAAATCACCAAGAGAGAATCCGATAAGAGCGATGTCACCAACCAGTTCGATGACATTTCCGCAATGTTCAAGTCGACGAAGACAGATGGCTATGGCTTCTTGATGAGCCGCAGCGATTTCGAAACGACCTATCCATCCGCTCCAACAGCCAGCGATGCCAGTGCTGCCACAATCAAGATCGGAGACAAGACCATCGCCGATCTGCTCAAACCATACACAGTCAGCAACAACACCGAAGACACGATGCCGACCATGGGCGAAAGCAATGGTCTCACTTTGATCGACTTGAGAGGCAAAGATTATGATGACGAAGCCTATGAAAAGCTCCTCAACCAATTGACCGAGGAAGATTACACCAATGCCGCCAAGTATCTCGTCAATGGTGCCTACAATACGCCACTCATGGAATCCGTTGGCAAGCCAGCCACTGAAGACCATGATGGTCCGCAAGGATTCTCTTCCTTGATGGGTAAATACGAAAACGTCTGTGCCTATATGTCTGAACCGCTTCTTGCTGCCACATTCAACAAGGAGTTAGGCAAGGAGATGGGAACCGCCATCGGTGAAGAATCCTTGGCAATGAATACAACATTCAATGGATGGTATGGTCCTGCCATGAACACCCATAGAAGCCCATTCGCAGGAAGAAACTTCGAATATTATTCTGAAGATGGTGTCTTAGCCGGAAAGATTGCCGCCCAGGTTGTCTCCGGTGCTGCCGATAAGGGTCTTTATGCCTATATCAAGCATTTCGCTCTCAACGATCAGGAAACATGGAGAACCGAAGCCTTATGCACATGGGCCGATGAACAGACGATCCGCGAAGTCTACCTGAAGCCATTCGAAATCGTCGTCAAGGAAGCAAAGACTGAAATCGACTATATCAGCGATGAAAACGGCACACATTCCAAAAAGGAAATGAATGCATGCACAGCCGTCATGTCCTCCTTCAATAGAATCGGTACGACATGGGCCGGCGGAAGCACAGCCTTGATGACCAATGTTCTCCGCAACGAATGGGGATTCAGAGGCTTTGGCCTTTCCGACTTCAACCTGTACGAATATATGTATTCTGATCAGGGTATGAGAGCTGGTACGGATATGCAGCTGACATGGCAGAGAAGCAAAGGCGACTACACCGATACGAAGTCTGCAACGGCTAGACAAGCTCTGCGCAAAGCCTATCACAATGTTTTCTATACCATCGCCAACTCCAATGCGATGCAGGATGTCGTTCCTGGAACCATCATCACCTATAAGACCTCTGGCTGGAGAATCATGTTCACCATTATCGATTGTGTCTTAGGTGCCTTCGTTGTCTTAGGAACCACTTGGGTCTTGATCCGTGTTCTTGTTCTTTCCAAGAAATACAAGGAGCAGGGAATTCTCGACGGAGTCGAAGAAATCAGCGAATAAGATTCATTCAGTTTGATTCATAAAAAGAGTTCTGCATAATGCAGGGCTCTTTTTTGATTTCGCTATACTTTTATCAAGCACTGATAGCCTTTTGTCATAGAAAGAGATATCGGTAATAAACAGAAACAATTCTATCTGTATCGAACTATAGAAGAATGTCACCTTTTCTCTTTCTTTGAATTACATTTTTATAAAAAATGTAACATTCACCATTGACATTGTTCTCCTTTTCTTGTAAACTATGTGTGCAACTAAGAAACAAACTTATTCATTTTGTTACA
>CAVDUB010000040.1:0-6215 GCA_963612025.1 bacterium | reverse complement strand
ATATATATATATATGTCAAATAAAAAATTACAAAAAATTTACACCTGTTTTATTATTCGAAATCATGTCCTAAAAGTCATTTACCATGAGATTCGTAAGCATTTTATATTTAATTCTCTTGAAAAAAGATAAATATTCAAAAGAAAAGTCAAAGAGGAATTGCTGAATTGGAGAAATACATGGAATGGTAAATATGCTGCCTTATTGGAATGAGGAAGGCGTATCAGCAAATTAACAATTGCAAAAAAGTGATAAAAGAATATTCGATTGTTTCGAAGATATAGGCAATATGGATTTGTTTTTCATTCGATTACAGGCTGAAGCGAATATAAACTTATACATCAGGAATTCAGTTATAATTTTTGATGAAGTTCAATTATTCCAAAAAGCTCGGCAAGCCATCAAAATTTAGTTAAAGATGGTCGATACGATTATATTGAAACCGGTTCTATAATTTCGATCAAAAAGAATGTAAAGGATATTTTAATACAATCTGAAGAAATGAAAACTAAAGAAAATTCCATAGATTACGAAGAATTCTGTGATGCGACTGGATATAACGATTCGAATTTAAAGATGGTATATGATTTAAAAAGACCAATAGAAGATTCCACGAACAATTCTCTTATCCGGACTAAGTTTCTGTTATATAGTGACCTTTATCAATAAACATTTTTATAAATCGTCAAAATTTTTAGGATGACGCTTAAAAAAGTCGGCTTTATGAACCTGTATTGTTTCCTCGCAGTCACGATTCAGCCTTTTTCATATGAACAGAAAATGTTTTTACAGTTCATCCTATCGTTATCAATCGATAGATTATTCAAAACGTGTTCAACGTCTACTTCAATGCAACTTCAATGAAATCATGACCTGATTTCAATGTAATGAGGTCTATATTTTTTCAACGAATTCTCTGTTGGTAAGATATTGTTTTTCCTTCGCTGTTTCTTTTAAGATCAGGAATTTTTGCTTTACGAGATTATCTAATACATTCTTTCTGATAAAGGTCGAATTCGAAATGTTCAAATGGGAAGTGATCTCTTTTACATTTTTAAAGTCATTGAAACAATAAGCCAAGATACGAAGATCATACTTGCTTGGATTTTCAATATTCCCTTTGATTCCTAATGATTCTTCTTCCAAGCTTACGCCATCTATATAAGTCAAATCAGGCAATGTGATGGAGAACTGGTTATATTTATTTTTTATGAAAGGTTTGTGATTTTCATCACAATCCTTATAATCCTCTAAAATCTTCTCGAATCCTGTGCCTTTTGCTTCCATCACATGACACAAAACAAAGACATTGCTGATCATTTCATTTCTTCGATTCGAAATCAATTTATCCAAATTATAAGTGGTATTCAATTCGTCATTTTTGAATATGGAACCAGGAGAAGTAATGACCAGTCTGTTTTTAAATAAATCAACAAAGATGTCACTGCCTTTGATGAAGTAATCTCGATGTGCAAGTGCATTGATTATGCTTTCGAATACGCTTCTTTTTGGAAAGGCATCGAAATCTATTCGATATGTGGTTTTCTTAATGAATCCTTTGTTCATATGCACGAAAACAAAATTGAGCATATAATTTAAGGTGTCGATTAAATTTCCTTCAAATTTATTGCTTGCAAGAATCTTGTCATCGCCTCTTGTGAAACCTTCATAAATAGAACAGACGACCGTCGAATCTTTTCCATCATAATCATCCTTGAATAAGCAAGCTCCCTTGGTTAAACGTTTATTTTCGTCAAAAAATCCAATCGAAGCCAATTTCTTTTCCGTTAGCTCTTCCTTGGTATATTTGTTATAGAATTCACATAATTTTTTAAAATTATCAAAATCAAATTTTTCTTCCGTTTTTGTCGTATCATATTTTGCAATTTTATTATTCATGCTCATTTTGATCAGTTCTTCTGTTGTCGAAGCAGATGTATACCCATCTCTTCTTTTGAAAATCATCGGCATACCCTGATACATCAGAATAATCGGCTTTGTCTCAGACTCAAAGATATTTATTTTCAAAATATACCGAGTTTTATCATTGATAATATATGGAATTGTCTCACTCTTTATTTCAGGCAAAGTTTGAAAATGTTCTTTTATAACATGATAAAAATAAAGTTTTTCCTTATCCAAATCCATTTGTTCAAAGCCAATAAGTTTATTTGTCTTGTCTTCAACACCGACAAATAGGGTTCCACCTTTGGAATTCGCAAATCCATCGACGGTTTTAAGCCAGCCCAAACAATTTTCTCTATCAAGCCTGGCTTTGCATTCGAATTGGATATCTTCCGTCCTATAATTTTCAAAAAGGTCGTTTAAATTCATAGATTTCACCTCTCAAACATTTTACTTCAAATACACTTCAATATCAACTTCAATGCAACTTCAATGAAATCATGACCTGATTTCAATGTAATGAGGTCTATATTTTTTCAACGAATTCTCTGTTGGTAAGATATTGTTTTTCCTTCGCTGTTTCTTTTAAGATCAGGAATTTTTGCTTTACGAGATTTTTGGGTTCATTTTCGATTTTTGAATCAATCTTTGAACTTATGATGAACAAAAGAAACTTCAAACAATGAAACTTAGGCGAAATAAGAAGTAAACAAATTCAATCTATATTTTCTGATCAAAAGAGCAACCAACAAAGATTCGTTGCTGCTTAACTCATATAGTCCAATTAGGAAGGGTTTGTTCATTTTCATGTTCGATTTTATTTGACATATATATCAGTGCAATCAAGAAATTTAGGTATATAAACCGTTAAAAAATGGATCATTTTTCTGAATTTTTGCTTAAAGTCTGCTTTTCAGGAAGTGCCGTTCTATTCGTGCCAAATTTGACATTAAGCCGTGTCAATTTTGACTCATTTTTTGTCGATGCGGATCTTCGTGTTGTTCCTGATCTCCTCCGACCAGAGGAGAAGATCTTTCTTCTCCCTGTCCAAATGGTGCTAGAAGACGTAGGCCAGATATTCATCCGGATAGAGCCCGTTCGCCGCGGCCATCTTAATGACGGTCGTCAGCATGGAGACGGCCTTTGCACCTTCCACGGATTTGCAGAAGAGGAAGCCTCTTCTGTTTGTCGCAAACGACTTGCAACATCGCTCCGTCGATTATGCCGAATTCGACATAATCGACGCAACCGAATGGAATCAAGCCATTGGTCATCGGAAGGAAGAACTAGCTCTTCTAAAATACAGAGAAGGGCGCGACTCTCACGTGTACGATGTATACGCTCGAATAGACAGCAATGGACAACAGACTCGATCCGTAGGAGTATCTGAAGTGGCTCTTCGACAACCTTCCCTACAAGAAAATGCCGGATTTCGCCTACGATGACGACCTTCCGTGGTCAAGCAAGGTGCCGACAGCGCTGAAACTCCCCGCCAAAGGTAAAAATAATCAAAAGAAATAAAAGAAATTCGAATTTTTGTGACCGAGAATATTCTCCCACAATGGTCGGGTCTTTTTTGACGTCGCCTTATTTTACGCTTACGAAAATTCCCATGATTCTCAATTTATCGATCAAATCCTTCTCTACCGAATAGACTCAACTTCATAGATAAAGATAGGGAAAGGATTTTATTTTGAGGAGAACAAGAATCATTGCCATTCTTTCTTCCTCTTCAACAAGGTGAAATCAGTCAATTGCTCGAATCTTCCCGTTTTTTTGTTCTTCAATTGCAATATCCTATCTGTTAAACAACGAGAAATAGTATTTACCTATCTCTTCCGGCCTTTCTTTGAAATCATTCTCCATCCAGTATTTCAAGACTGAAATGAAGCTTTCGACTAAGATGGTCTTATACAAAGAAAGCGGAATGACATCCTCGTTGAATTTATAGTTATTATAATAGGATTCCACAAGTTTGAAGATATTCAGCCTGATTTCATCCAAGAACATCGTGTTCGCCTTGGATTTCAGCATGCCTGTAAAAAGGTCTTTTTCATCCAAGACATGATAAAAGATATGGGTAATCAGGCTTTTGTAATCATAAAACAAAGCCGTGGAGAAATCATGTGTCTTCTCTTCGGATAGAACATGATTAAAAACGTGATTGAAAATTCTTTTCGAATAGCTCAATAAAAGCTCGTCCTTCGTTTTATAATGAAGATAAAATGCCGATCGGCTGACGCCGGATTCATTTAAAATGTCCTGGACCGTCATATCGAGGTAATCTTTCTGATTGATGATTTTCATAAAGGCACGATCTATCTTTTCCTGGGTGATTTCTTCTTTTTTCATATAAGCTGTACTGCTCCTTTTTAAAAATTATACATAAAAAGAACACTTTGTCCATTTGAGAATGGAAAATCTGAAAAAAATAGTCTTTTCAAGAGTCAAACGCACAATATGTATGAATTAATTCCATTGGTTTGTTCTTTTGTTCACAAATCAAAAAGACATTTCTATAGAAATTGTTCGTTTTGTTCATTGACGCAAAATAGGGGCGATGCTATAATTTTTTTAACAATCTCAATGGAGGAACAAAATATGGCGTGTTTTTTAGTCAGTACAGCCGCTGCCGTTGGCACAGGAGTCGCTCGACACATCGTAAAGCATCATGAAAAGAAAGGAAGCAAAACGATAGACGAAACAAAGTTCGGCTCTGAGACAAAATGGTCAGACAAGCTGAAATATTTAGAATTCACTTTATGGGGTGGATCCTTCTTATTGGCTGGCGAACATATCATTCATGGTGAAGTCACACCATTTCCTCCATTCCTGACTGCCGCATCTTCGGTAGAAGAAACTATGACCATGTTAAATGAAATGGGTACCGTCGGTGTTGCAATGCTTGCAGCATTAGTTGGTGCATGGGCCATCGGTGTCTTCGTTTGGGATTTCATCAAATTCAAAAAGAGAAAAACAAAGTTCGCCAAAGAGGTGAAATAAGAATGTATTTTCTGACTTCCTTATTTTGCACAATCATCGCAGGCATTCTCTTTTTCACAAACAGAAAAAGAAAAGCTCTGCATCTCGATATTCTGACAATCACATTCGGTGCTGCAACTTTGATGTGGCTCATCGATTGCATCTTCTCAGTTGCCCATGGAGAAGGCTTTCTTTCATTCGATGATCCAATGGATGGATGGATTGCCCTTTGGACAGTCGTTGGCGGAATCGCTTTCTGGCTTGTGACAAGTTTTATCATAAACAACAGCAAAAAAGATAAAGTTTCTGAATAACCCATCATCAATCGATAATCAAGCACTCTATTTTAGACTCAAAGAAAAGAGGACATAGGAGCAGTCAGAGCTCTTTTGTTCTCTTTTCCTTTTCATTTGTAGAGATATTCCTTGAAATCGATTATCCTGCAAACCTATTGAATGCATTCCAAGAGGAATCCCCTGGTTCTATATCGTCATGGTCAATGATAAGGTCAGCAGAAGCCAGATCAAAGACTTAACATTGTAGGTTCCTTCCTTGGGAGTCGAAATTGACATGCCGTCATGTCAAATTCAACTCAGTTGAACAACATCGGCAAGAGCGATATCTTGGTTTTCTTATACATTATAAAATATCACTGCTTCCAAGCAATAAATTTATAAAAAATCAAGGGGTGCTCCGAAGCGTTAAACTCCCTGCTCCGAGCAGTAAACTATTCATCTTACATATACCACACTTATAAATTCGCGATGTTAATCGATTTTTTGATTCTACATGTGATTCATCTTTGAGATGGTTGCATAAAGAAATTCACATGTTTGGTTAAAGTAATCGATGTTTTTGATTTCTAAAATTTTATCGCATACGCCTGATATACCATATAAGAGCAGTATAGATATCCAATGTGCTTCCTCGCACTCATATTTCTCAATGAATGAAGAATGGTATTTGTCAAACATGATTTCTTTTTCTTTTTCTATAAAGTGGGAATCTATCTTCTTTAATGCATTCAGACATTTTTTATGCTCTTTTAAAGAAAACAGCGTGTGCTTGATGTAATTATCTACATCACTATATTTTTTGCTTGTTTTCCTCAAAACAGAAGACATATTCTTTTTTATTTGATCAAAAATGTCTCCTAAGTTTTCATAGTGGTTTTGTAGCGTATGTCTGCTTATGTTTACTCCACGACAAATTCGTTCGTTATATAGCTCGGATATCGTATGTTCTTGAAGAAAGTCAATCACATAGTTCAATATTTCTTCATCAATTTGCTCATATGTTCTTTTCATTATCTGTTAAATACACGTAAT
>CAVDUB010000039.1:0-7125 GCA_963612025.1 bacterium | reverse complement strand
GCTTCTAAAAGCAAAAATGCTTCTATTAATGTTCGCTCGGTTATTAAAGTGTTCAAATTTTTTAAATATGATTTCACTGATGAAAAATTAAAGAACATATTCGGTTCTTTTAATACAAATTCTGCGAGAACTTTGAGAAATAGTATAACTCATGAAATGAAAATTAAAGACAAGAATGAATTCAATAAACAAGCAAAAAAGTACATTACGGATATGAAAGAATTTTTATCAAAAGTTAAGGAAGGTCCTAATTATGGATTATCCAATAAATAATAGAAGAAAACCAAGGAGACATGATGGAGTTCATATTATTAAATGTATCATCAAGTCAATAAATGAAAGATTTCATATTTCTCCTGATTTTTTGGGGATTTCGGCAGAACAATATAACGATTTCTTTAAGCAATTAGAAGAGCAGGATTATATACGAAGAGTAAAAGAAGGTGAGTATGCATCTGAGAATTACAACATAACACTGGAAGGAATCAAGTTTTTAAGAAAAAAAAAGAATACGAATGTTGAAATTGAACAAAAATTCAATTATGTATTGGGTTCGACAACTATTAAAATTAGTAGCCAAAAGTAAATACCAAAAGTGATATATGTATTGATTAATATTTAATAAATAATACTAGAAATGCTAAAGCGTTACAATTTGAGTTTCTTGCTTGATTAATACATTGCTCTTTAATTATAACTAAACAATTTTAAGGGCACAAATTGAGTTGGTACATAAAATAATTTTATTGAAGTAAAAAGGAGTGCGAAAATTAATGAAAAAGAAATTACTTAGTTTTTTAATAATCCTACCTCTTATGCTTTCATCCTGTGGTGAGACAGGTGATGTTAGTGGAGATCATTCAGGACAAGCCTCAGATGTGACAAGGAAAGCTTATACGATCAATTTTGATCTGAATGATGGACACTCTGATTCCTATAGTGGCTCTAAAAGTATCGATTCCTTTTCTGAAGATATCTTTTTCTATGATTGTGTAAAAGAAGGATATAATTTCCGTGGATGGTCCTATGATGGAGTGAAAATCTTTGATGAAAAGGGAAAGCAAGTTGCTGAACCGACATTGAAGAGCGAGATGACGTTTGTCGCTCTCTATGAAAAGAATGTTCGATTGACCATCACGATGAATATTCCAGATGCCGGTTCTGTAAAAGGGGAAGGAATCTATGCATACAACAGCTATGTGGATGTCTCTGCCACGCCTTTAGGTGAAAATCGTTTCCTTGGCTGGTATTATCAGGGGACTCTTTTATCGACGAGTCTCGAATATAAATATATGATGTGGGATAAGGATATTACATTGGAAGCAAAATTTGCATATCCTGCATTCCATTTCAATGTCTATTCTAATCATTCAGAATATGGCCTTGTTCTTGTAAAATCTGAGGAAAGCCAGAAGGAATATTCATCTTATTATTCGGTTGATTTTGATTATAAGAGCAAGGTGACTGTTGCAGCCTATTCGAAGACAGATGTCCGATTCTTAGGTTGGTATGATAAGGAGAACAATCTTGTTTCCGTCAATGCTGTCTATGATTTTATCATGCCGTATGAAGACTATGCTTTGGAGGCGAAGTGGAATTATTTCGAAATCACATATCGTTTGAATGGTGGAACAAATTCGAAAGAAAATCCGTATAGCTATACGATCGATGATTCGACAATCAATCTTTCGAATCCGACAAGAGAAGGATATCGGTTTGTCGCATGGAAATATAAGGATCAGTATGTGACAGCAATCAATCCGAATTGGGCGGATGATATCGAACTGACGGCTCTTTGGGATGCAATCACCTATTCCATCACGTATCATCTCAATGGCGGTACGAATGCATCATCAAATCCGACTTCCTACACTGTGGAGACACAAACAATTTATCTGAAATCTCCAACGAGAAAAGGTTACACATTTTCTGGTTGGTATACTGATTCGTATTATCAAAATAGAATTTATGAGATATCGAAGTGGACAGTTGGAGATCTGAATCTCTATGCAAAGTGGGAAGCGACAGAATATACAATCACCTACAATCTCAATGGCGGCACGAATTCATCATTGAACCCGATATGTTATGGCGTTGATGATGAAATTGTTTTATTAGACCCAACAAAAGATGGCTATACATTTTTAGGTTGGTATAATGGTGATAAAAAAGTAGAAAAAATCGAAAAAGGAAGTATGGCTGATGTTACTTTAGAAGCAAAATGGTCTGCTAATTTGTATACACTTTCTGTCACGAGTGAAGATACAAGTAAAGGAACTGCATCGATTGTTTCTGGACAAGGATATACAGACGAAGCAATCATTGTAAAAGCAATACCTTCTTCTGATTATGTCTTTAAAGGATGGTATGAAGGAACAAAGCTAGTCAGCAGAGATGAGACATATTCTTTTACGATGCCTGCTGGGGACAAATCCTTAATTGCGTGCTTTTGGACAAAAGAAGATGATGAGAATGAGGCAATTAAAATCGGAAAAATACCAAATTATCTTTCAGAGACGAACACTCTCACTTATGGCCTTTACCCACAAACGCATGTTTCAGATACTTCTCTTATTTCAACACTCAATACTTTGACAACAACTGAATCCAATGGCTGGTATCTCTATAATGGCTCCTACTATACCAAGAAGACTGCTTCTTCCTATTCTTCTTATAAGTTCGGTGATGGAACCGAGATTGTGGATGGAGCGACCTATTGGTTCAAGTGTGAGCCCATTGAATGGAAGATACTCTCTTCTGACAATGGAACCTATTCTCTTGTATCGACAGTTCTATTGGATGCGCATCGATATGCTTCTTCGTCCAATAACTATAAGGAGTCGGAAATCCGTTCCTGGCTGAACAAGGATTTCTATAATGCGGCATTCTCCCTTGATTCTTCTTATATCCAGAAGACGACAGTTGATAATAGTGCCTCGACGACGGATTCAAGCTCAAATTATTATGCATGCGAGAACACAAACGATAAGGTCTATCTCCTAAGCTATCAGGATTATAAGAACACAACCTATTTTCCTGATGTTGCCTCAAGGTATTGCAAGCTGACAGACTATGCAAAGGCGAATGGTGCATATTATTATAGTAGATCTGGTTCATCATACAATGGCAATGGCTATTATTTGACTCGTTCCCCGTACCGCCACTACGACTCCGGCGACGCGTGGCTCGTGAACGTCGATGGCTCCCTTTACGGCGGCAGCGTCTCCTATTCGCGCTATGGCGTCCGTCCCGCTATCACAATCACGATATGAGAAATCCAGCCGCAGCCAGAATCGAGGCGATAGCCCTGGCTGCGGCCGGAAACGTATAAATTTATGAATAATCATCCTTCCAAGAAGGGAACTCTTTATGTCATCACCTGCTTTGAGAAGTCGGTGGACTATCTCTTCAATGTCTTGGAGAATGCACCGAAGAAATATAGGTATTCCTTTGTGATGCGAATCGAATCATTGCTACTGGATATCGACGAATGTCTTGTCTCAGCGAATATGACAAGGCTTGAGGATAGGAAGAGAAGGGAATACCAGGATGAGGCGAGAGTGAAGATCACTGTTCTCTGCTCTTTCCTCCGAATGGCATTCAATCAAAAATGCATTTCCTTTTCCCACTATGAGAATGCGACAAGGCTTCTTGCTGATACCCTTCTCTATCTTGAGAAGTGGATGAAGAGCGATGAGGAGAGAAGAAAAAAGACTGAACCATCATGATGATGTTTCACCGGTCATAGCCTGTATGATGGACTTCCCTGTTTTCGATTTTTTTGTTCCCCGAACAGCAACAACGCCGACAACGCGTGGAACGTGAACAACGATGGCAACCTGAACAACGGCAACGTCAACAATTCGAACAATGGCGTCCGTTCCGATTTGTCTGAGAATGTGTTCCTGGATTTCCTTCTGCCATTGGCAAAGGAAGAATGGCTTCAGACAAAGGATCTTTATGCTCCAAAAAGAAAGTCATCCATCCGTGATGAATGCATCCTTGGATTCATTCATCCCTAAACGGATGGATTTTATTGAAAAAAATGAATATGGACTACGATTCTCTATTTACCTATCGGAATCTCTATCTTTCCTATCTGAAGGCAAGAAGAAACAAGAGGGACAAGGATGAAGTCCTATCCTATGGCATGGATCTGGAAAGAAATCTCCATTCCCTGGAAAAGAGAATGAAGAAAAGGGAATTCCTCTTTGGCGGATATTATGAATTCCAGATCCATGAACCGAAGGAAAGGAATATCCAGGCCATCTATTTCGAGGACAGGATTCTTCAGCACTGTCTCTGTGATTTTTATCTCGTTCCTCTTTTGGAAAGACAATCTTATCTATGACAATGCAGCCACAAGGATCAATAAGGGAACCGACTTCGCAAGAAGGAGAGTGAAGTCTTTCATGAACCTCTTCTTTCTGAGAAATGGAAGGAAGGATGGCTATGTCCTGAAATATGATATCCATCATTATTTTCCATCTATCTCCCATAAGGTGCTGAAGGAGAAACTCTCCCGTGTTGTCCTTGATAAGGATATCCTTTCCTATCTCTTCTTTCTCATCGAGACCTATCATGAAAAGGAGGATGAGGATAGAGGTCTTCCCATCGGAAATCAGACAAGCCAGTGCTTCGGACTTCTTTATCTCGACAGGGGGGACAGGATCCTCAAGGAATCCTTCCGGATGAAATATTATTCTAGGTATATGGATGATGGAATCATCATCCATGAGGACAAAAGGAAGCTGAAGATGCTTTTTTCCTCGATTCAGGAACAGCTCGAAAAAGATGGGCTGACTCTCAATCCGAAGACGAGAATCGATTCCCTGAGCGAAGGATTCGAATATCTCGGTTTCCATTATTCGATGGATGAGAATGGAAGAATCCTTCAGGTCTTAAAAAAGAAGAAAAAGGAAAGAATCATCCGGTATGTGAAGAAGAGAATGAAAGAAGATGGAGAATATGATGTCTCCTTCTATGAGGATTACCTCAAAAGAGGAAACAATCATCGTTTCCTAGAGAAGATAAAGAGGATTGCTGAGAAGAAGTGAAGGATGCGCTATATTTCAATCATCTCCACCTTCGATGAATGCTTCATCGTCTTGGAATCATAGCTGATGCCAAGAAGGAGGACATTTCCTTTGTAGGAGCCAAGTGAGGAGAAATATTCCTTTTCTTTTATCTGATTAATGGCATCCTCTGGCGTGGAATCGACCTTGAGTTCGACGATGAATGCGATATGCGAATTGTCATAGGGGAGAATCGAGATATCGCTTCTTCCTTTCATGGATGTCTCCTCTTTCCTGAAGTTGTAATATCTCTTCATATGGTAATAGGAAATCAGCACGATGATGCCGAGAACATCTTCCTTGTTCTTGTTGAACTGGCTTGCCAGGTCGGCATGGTTTCTATCCAGCGTCTCATTGATGAAATCCGTGTTTCCTTTGAGCGTCTCTTCGTAGAGCTTGTCAGAGTTATCGATCGGATTGTAGATGTTGTCCCATTTCAGATCCTGCATACCGCGGACGAATTCCTGCTTGATCTCATAGTTCGGGATATAGCAGGATTCATTCTCTTCGTCATAGGCTAGATAGCCTAGATGGATGAGGGCTGTCAAGGCGGCATCGGTCGAATTCACTTTGGCGAGATCATTCGAAAAGTGCCGGACATCGACTTTGATTTCCTCATCGGCAATCATCTTCGCAATGGCTTCCTTTAGGACTCCATGATCGTAGTTCATGTAGTTCATGACGGCTTCTGTTGCCGAAGTGGAAGTCCAGTAGTCATTGCATTTGCCGCTTTTGACGGCCTGGAAGACGGATCTTGGATTGTAGATTTCGATACCATTGAGACAATATCCGTCATACCAGTTCTTGATTTCATTGAAATTCCGATGGTATTGCGTGCAGAGACTCTTGACTTCTTCTTCAGTGAATCCGACGAATTCTGTGAGTTCCTGTGCATCGATCATATTGTATTCCGTAAACATGTTTAGCGTTGACTGCGTCGTATTTCTCCGTATGGGAAGAATGCCGGTCATATAGACAAGATCGATACAGGATGATGCGTCGGAAGATTTGAATAGACTTCTCAATAATTCAGTATATTCTTCGCATAACTTTATGTTATTTTCTTGCTCGCGAAAGATAACATCCCATTCATCGATGAGGAAGATGAATTTTTCATTTGTCTCTGATTTGATTTTTGTTATCGCTTTTCTTAGGGTATCATCTTTTTCATTGAGAACCTTTGGGAATTTTTCTGTTAACTCGTCAATGATGTCTCTTTGCAATATTGAAATGAATTCTTTTTTGTTTCTAGTATCATTGAAGGCAGCGGCCATATCAATCCAGATGACGTTGTGCTTATTCAGATGCTCCTCAAATCCTGGATCCTTCGATATCTTCAGATCCTTGAACATCTCTCTGGAATCACATCCCTTGGAATAATAGGCATTGAGCATAGAAATCGCCAATGTCTTTCCGAATCGTCTTGGACGGGTGATGCACATGTAGGAACTTTCGGAGCCAAAAACACGGTTGCATTCTTTGATGAGAAGACTTTTGTCGACAAATATCTCCGCCTTCATGTATTTCCTTAATTTCTCATTGTCTTTGTTTAGATATAACGACATATCGATGCCTTCTTTCTATTCTGAACATTTTTGCTGTCAATAAATGTTCCATCATTTCGAGCCAAGTCTTATAAGCAATTGATGTTGAACATATATAAGGTTAATTTTCTTTCATGATGTGCTTTCAAATTCAAAAGGAACTTCTTACAGTGTTCTCTGTTTTTTTTCTTCATTTTATCACATATTTAAGCAAAAATGGTGGAAAAGGAACAACTGATTTGGATTCAGTTATGTTCTTTTTAACGTGCCTTATCCAAAGGACTTGATTATTGTGAAATCTTTATATGCTTGAAAATCTTGAATAATATACATATTTATTTGTTTATACAAGAATATTATTTATACAATCTTTTTGATTAAACTATAGATTTGCACTTAAAAAGGCTACCTCTGAACCTAGGGTTCATGGATAGCCTTTCTTTTTGTTTCCGTATATCAGATGGTGATGGCATCGCCTTCCTTTCCCGAGAAGGTTCTGTGGCCCT
>CAVDUB010000038.1:0-8679 GCA_963612025.1 bacterium | reverse complement strand
GTTTTTAATTTTGTTTTTTTTTATAATATAGATATCAGTTTTCGCAAAACTGATTCTTCCCTTTATTTGTTTAAAAAAAGAGAAGATGAGATAGAATGAATCTTTATGTGTTATCAAAAAATCAGGAATGTATTTTATTGTAATCGATTCTGTCCTTTCTTATATGATGAAGGACTATTTTCTTTATTTTTAGAGAGAGGGATTGTAAGATGAGTGCTATAGAGGAAGAAGGAGTTGATGTTGCTATGATGAATGCTGATTCATTTTCTTCGATGATGAATAACGCCCCCGCAATGGATGAGGATTCATTCCATGAAGAAAAGATTGTTGTTTCAGGTGGGAAATTCTATCAATTTGTCAAGAGAACGTTTGATCTTGTCGCATCTGGAATGTTCCTTATTCTTTTTGGTTGGCTGATTCTTCTTCTGATGCTGATCAAGTTCATGGAAGATATCGGCGTGAAAAGCTATAAGCTTGAAATCACCGAGAATGAGAAGAACGGAAAATATCTATCCAAGAATGGAAAAAGATATGACTGTAGATTGATCCGTGATCCCGACGGTGAGAAAGATCCGACTGTCAAGGGTGCTCTTTATACCTCTATCCGTGTCGGAGAGAATGGAAAACTCTTCAAGTTCCATAAGATTCGCTCGATGTGTCCTGGTGCGGAGAAGATGAAAGAACAGCTTCTTCATTATGGAATCAATGAAGCAGATGAACCGGCCTTCAAATTGAAGGATGACCCACGAATCACGAAATTTGGAAAGTTTATCCGAAAAACAAGCTTGGACGAACTTCCTCAGATTTGGGATATCTTTATCGGGAATATGTCTGTTGTGGGGCCAAGAAGTCCGATTGTCGATGAAACAAAGAAATATACCGACTATCAGAAGAATCGACTCCTTGTGAAGGGCGGCCTTCTCTGCCTATGGCAGATTCAGCATAATCGCAATGCGCTTTCCTTCCATGAATGGATTGATTTAGATATCGAATATATAAAGCATCGAAGCGTCCGACTGGACCTCAAGATTATTTTCAAGGGACTCTGGATGGTCCTCTTCGATAAGACCGGAGAATAAGTTTCACAAATTGTTTAAATAAAAAAAGAAAATCGTATTCGACTTTGTCCACTTTCGTCGATGCCTTCTCTTTTTTATAGGTCTAAACGTCTATCTTTGTTGCTTTGCAGGAATTTGAAGAATGGTTTTTCTACAATTTGCCTCCAAAGACCGGAAAGAAACGATGTTCCCCACAATCCTTGATTTTTTTGAAATGCTTGATTTGCCGATTTCCACGCTGAGATATTACGACCAATAGGGCCTTTTTCCGAAACTGATACGTGAATCCGGCATTCGGAAGTTCAGTGACCGCGAAGTTGAAGTTCTTCGAGTCATCGAATGCCTGAAGAAATCCGGACTCGAAATCAAAGACATCAAACTCTTTATGGAATGGTGTGCACAAGGGTCGACAACTTATATGGATCGTTATGAGCTTATCCATAGACAAAAGGAACGAGTGGAAGCGGAAATCGAACAGCTGCATAAGACATTGGATATGCTGAAATATAAATGCTGGTATTACACAATGGCTATGGAAGACGGAAATGAAGATAGGGCAAAGGCTCTGACGCCAGATGGCCTGCCAAAGGATATCCGTTACGCGTATGAGAATTCACATAGCGAATCCTGAATGTAAATAAGCATTCTATGCGATAGAAGAATTCATGCTGAAGATTCTTATGTTTATGGCTATCTATCTTATAAGAAGTTCGTGAAACTAAAAAAAGCAGCGAAAAACATGATTGTCCTCATGAAATCCGCTGCGTTTTTATTGGTTCGAATTGCCTTATCTCATCTGCTTATCGTTTCATGCTCGAAGCGATCGTATAGTGCTTTGATTGCCATATCAAAGCCTTGATTGGAAATGCCGAGGATGATTTCATATTCTTCTAAGCCTTGTTCGATGAGCTTGATATTGATGCCCTGCTTTCCAAGCGCTTCGATGATTGTCCCAGAGGAACCGGGCTTATGTGCCATATTTCCCCCGACAACGGCAAGAAGAGCCAAGTCTTCATCTTCATCGATTCTTTCGATTCCGGAGATTCCTTTCAGATCCGCAATCAGATCATAATACTTTTCTTCGACAGCCGTCTTCTCGACGACGACACAGAATGTATCGAGTGAAGTCGGTATATTCTCTATTTTGATATGATAGCTCGAAAAGACTTGAAGCACCTGCATCATGAGAGCAAGCTTATCGGATGTTCTTGTTTTCAAAAAGGTCAGGGCCAGAAAATTTTTCTTTCCGGAAATTCCGGTGATCAGATGAGTTCTGTGATTGATATTTTTCTTTACCCATGTGCCCGATTCATCAGGATGATTGGTGTTCAAGACAAGAATTGGAATATCCTCATCAATCAGAGGAAGAATCGTCTCCTCGTGAAGCACGCTTGCTCCCATGAATGAGAGCTCTCTGAGCTCGTCATAGGAAATCTGGGATATGTGTCGGGGATCTGGAATGATCTTTGGATCGGCCATATAGAAGCCGGAGACATCCGTGAAGTTTTCGTAGAGGTCTGCATGCGCTCCTTTTGCCATATAAGAGCCGGTGATATCCGATCCTCCCCTTGAAAAAAGACAAATTTTGTAATTTGGGTAGGACCCATAGAATCCAGGAACGACCATAGAATCATGGACTGAGACGGCCCTTTGAATGCACTCGAGAGTTTCCTGTTCGACGATTTTTCCACTGTAATCGAAGTTGATCAGCTCCATCGCATCAATGAAATCGAATCCGAGATAGCTTGCCATCATCTTGGCGGAAAAGTACTCTCCTCTGGAGACGAGTTCTTCTTCAGAAATTCTGTCATTTTCAAGACGATTTTTGATTTCATCAAAATCTTCTTCGAGATCGATGCTGATTCCAAGTTCTTCCTTGATTTTAAGATACTTGTCCTTGACCTGCTTAAACAGGGGAAGATAATCAACATGATATTTATGATGCTGATAGATGAGATAGAGGAGATCCGTCACCTTATTGTCATTTTTGTCGGCTTTTCCGATTGCGGAAACAACCACGATTCGTCGATCGCTGTCGCTTTCGACAATCTGTTTGATCTTTTTCCATTCTTCTGCGGTTGACAAGGATGAACCGCCGAATTTGCATACTTTGTACATTTAATCGGATTCCTTTTCGTCAATTATTCTTTTTGCGATTTCAACGGCATTGCTGGCTGCGCCTTTTCTGACGTTGTCTGCCACAGCATAGAAAAGAAGGCTGTTTTCCTCAGCGAGGTCTTTTCGGATTCTTCCGACATAGACAAAATCGTTTCCGATGGCCATCGTCGAAACAGGATAGATATGATTTTTCAGATCATCCACGACCTTGATTCCTTCATAGGATGAAAGGATCTCTTTTGCCTTATAAGTATCGACACTCTTTTCGAATTCTGCCTGAATCAGAACGCCATGGCCGATCTCGACAGGCACACGGATGCAGGTGCTCGAAATCCTCAGCTTTTCATGATGGAGAATCTTTCTTGTCTCATTGACCATCTTCATTTCTTCTTTGGTATAACCGTTCTCCATCATCTTATCGATTTCCGGTATGCAGGTCTTGGATATATCATAGGGATAGAACTTCGGATTCTCTCCATTTTTGCATCTTCTTAGGTCGTTGAGACCTTTTTCGCCGGACCCGGAGACGGCCTGATAAGTTGTGTAGTGGACTCTTGTGAGCTTGAAAGCATCATCCAATGGCTTCAGAGGAAGAACGGACTGAATCGTGGAGCAGTTCGGGTTTGCGATGATTCTTGATTTTCCTCTGTAATCTGAAAAATTGACTTCCGGAACGATCAATGCGCATTCTTTTTCCATTCTCCATTGTGAAGAATTGTCGATGACCAGGGCTCCTTCTTCTGCCGCAATCGGAGCCCAGATCCTTGATACTTCGCTTCCTGCAGAGAATAAGGCAAAATCAATATTGCGAAAGCATCCCTCTTTGAGCGTCTCAACGCGATATTCTTTTTCATGAAACGAGAGAGTCTTGCCGAGAGATTTCTCGCTTGCAAAAAGCTTTAACTCATTGACTGGAAGGTCATATTCTTCCATGACCTTCAAAAATGTGCGCCCGACCAATCCTGTCGCCCCGACAATGGCGAAATTATAAGTTCTCATTTTCGTGTTTTCCTTCCTTTCCAAGCCGATACTTGAAATCGTGATATCCAAAATGACAGAGCGTCTTTAATGTATTGTCTCTGTTCAGGACAAGAATGTCTGGCAAAGGCATTCCATTGAATGTGTTTGTCTTGCAGGTCGTATACAATGCCATGTCTCCAAAAATGAGCATGTCTTTCTCCTCGAGCGGAGATGAAAAGAGATAGTCTCCAATCATGTCGCCGGAAAGACAAGTCTGGCTGCCAAGTCGGATAGGGTAAGAACAACCCTTGACATCCGCTTGAAACAATGGGGGCTTGTAGGGCATCTCAAGGACGTCGGGAATATGGCAGGCAGCAGAGGTATCAAGAATTGCGATATGATAAGAACCATTATCGAAAGTATCCAAAACCTTGGTGATGAGATAGCCGGCATTGAGGACGATTGCTTCTCCCGGCTCGAGATAGACTTGCAGGTGATATTCGTCCTGAATCTCGTTGATGCATTTTTCAAGAAGGCATAAATCATAATCGCTTCTTGTGATATGATGACCGCCTCCGAAATTGATCCACTTCATATGGGACAGATACTTTCCGAATTTCGTTTTGACCACTTTGAGCGTCTTCGCAAGGTCATCGGAGTTCTGCTGGCAGAGTGTATGAAAATGAATGCCGTCCAGCAGAGAAAGAAGTGTATCATCCATTCCTTCTTCAAAAGCAGAAATCGTTATGCCAAGCCTCGAACCGGGCGAACAGGGATTATAGATATCATGCCCGACTTGTGTTGAACATTCCGGATTGATTCGGATGCCGATGGACTTTCCCTTGCTTTTTGCCTTTGCACCATATTTTTTCAACTGGCCGATGGAATTGAAGACAATATGATCTGCGTATTCGAGAAGTTCATCGAATTCTTCTTCTCGATAGGCACAGGAAAAGACATGGACTTCCTTGTTCGGCATTTCTTCTTTTCCGAGTTTTGCCTCATAGAGTCCGCTCGCCTCCGTTCCAGCAACATATTTTTCAAGTATGGGATAGAGGTTAAAGTTGGAGAATGCTTTTTGGGCAAGCAAAATCTTGCATCCGGTATCTTCCTGAACCTTTTTCAGTATCTCTCCGTTTTGGACAAGAATAGCCTTGTCGATGATAAAGCAAGGCGTCTTCACATCCCGAAAGAGGGTATACGGATCAAGGTTTTGAAAGCGACGGAAACTCTCTCGATTGTCATATAGATGTTTCATTTTATCAATCCACTAAAACAGGGTTGTCCGACTCGCTGCTGGGCAGTCCGTTCTTGTTTAAAGCGTCAATGAATGGATCCGGATCAAATTCTTCGACATTATACACGCCGGGCTTCTTCCATTTTCCTGTGAGAACCATCATGGCACCACACATCGCAGGGGTGCCGGTGGTATAGGAGATGGCCTGGGAACCCGTCTCATGATAGGCTTCCTGATGGTCGCAGACATTGTAGATGGCGTAATGTCTTTCTTTTCCATCCTTTTTTCCAGTAAATATGCATCCGATATTTGTCTTGCCTTTCGTTCTCTTGCCTAATGTGGCCGGATCAGGAAGCAAGGCCTTCAAAAATTGAATCGGGACAATCTTCTGACCGTTGTAATCAATAGCAGCAGTCGAAAGCAGTCCACAATCGCCAAGGCAACGCATATGGTCGAGGTAAGACTGACCAAATGTCATGAAGAAGCGGATTCTCTTGATTTCTGGATAATTGAGGCCGAGGGATTCGATTTCTTCATGATGGAGAAGATACATGTCTTTCACTCCGACTTTATCGAAATCATATTCTTTTTTGATTGTCATTGCCTCGACGCGATGCCATTTATGGTCTTCCCAATAGGCGGCTGGGGAAGAGACCTCGCGAAGATTGATTTCCGGATTGAAATTCGTGGCAAAAGGATAACCATGGTCTCCTCCATTGCAATCGAGAATATCTAGAGTCTCAATCGTATCGAATTTGTGTTTCTTGGCATAGGCGACATAGGCCTGCGTCACACCGGGGTCAAAACCGCATCCTAAAACAGCCGTTACGCCAGCCTTTTTGAACTTTTCCTTGTATTCCCACTGAAAAGGGTAGTCAAAATAGGCATAGAATCCTTTTTCTCTGCACCTTTTGTCGTAATATTTTCGAAACTCGGGATCATCGACATCCTCAGGTTCATAGGCAGCCGTGTCAAGGTAATGGACCTTGCACTGACAACATGCCTCCATGATGACAAGATTATGATAGGGCAGTCCTAGATGCATGACCATATCGGGTTTATAGGATTTCAGAAGCGAAATCATTTCGGTTAGATTTCCGGCATCAACCTTGCAGGTCGTGATCTTGGTTTTTGTCTTTGGCTGAAGTTTTTCTTTCAAAGCTTCGCATTTGGACAATGTCCTTGATGCAATACAGATTTCCTGGAAAACTTCCGGAACCTGTGTACATTTTGTAATGCCTACAGTCGCAACTCCACCACATCCAATGATTAAAACTTTAGCCATGACACTCTCCTTTCCTGTGTTTAATGCACATGTAAGTTTTAATAAAAAAACATAGTTGCACCAAGAGCAACTATGTTCAAACTTTCAGTTGTGTCATTCACTTTGCAGGAATGGATTTCAGAGTCTATATAGCAAAAAGTTACTTTTACTACTCTTATTGATTGTTTCACAAGTTGCATCTGGGATGCATTTAATGGTTGTTGAAGTAACCAACTTACAAAATTTCCCTTTCGGGACATCAATAGAGGCAAGTGCCTCAATGGCAACGGATCTATCACCACTTTCTGACTCTGAATATAGAGTGATCCAAGCGAGAGAAAATTTTCTTTCGCGGAAATATGATAACAAAATGAATTTTTAAAAAGCAATATTTTTTTAGTATTAAGAAAACTTTAAGTAAAGCACTATACAAATTATGCTAAATAAACAAATATAAATTCAAAGTATGTAATTTCTAGTCTTTTGATTAAAAATTATATACTTTTTCTTTAAAAAATACGATTGAAATGATATAATGTATAGTGGTTATAACCTCTATACAAGGATTATCATATGGCAATACCTCAAGAAATACTAGATGTTGAGAGACCTTCTAATACTAGGGTCAAAAAAAATGGAAATCATTACGATGTTATCAAAAGAACCTGTGTATATAAAAACGGAAGGAGAGTTCCTAAAGAACTTGGTAAAATAGGTGAAATCATCGATGGAAAATATTATGAAAAAGCCAAAGAAAAGATAGCACCATTATCTTTTTCTAACATTGATATTAAAGAATATGGCAGGACAGAATTGTGTCATAAATTAGGTAGCAGTATCTTAGATTCATTGAGAAAATGTTTTAGTGAGAGTGATTCTCAACAAATATATGTTATGGCGCTTTTACGAAGTGCGTATCCGCATATCACTGATAGAGATATGAAGTATCGTTATGAAACTTCTTATATCTCAAACCATTTTTCAAATGTTCATTTATCTGAAGCGTATATTTGTGATTTTCTCGAACTATTAGGAAGAAATCACAATAAACTCCATGAGTTTATGCAAAATAGGTTAAATGAGAGAGACGCAGATTGTATTACTATTGTTGATGGTATGTTAAAAGATACTACTGGAACAGAAAGCAGTTTTGTTCAATGGTCTAGAAAGTCAAGAACCAAAGGAACAAAAGAGATATCTTTACTATATGCATTTGATGCAGCTAAAGGTGAACCTATTTGCCATAAAGTGTATCCGGGAAATATGCTAGATATGTCTTCTTTTGAAGATTTTATCGATAAATTTTCATTAAAAGATTGCACAGTATTAGGGGATAAAGGATTCTTGAGCAAAGATAATGTTGAAGATTTAAAAAAGAAAAACAGTGTTCATTTTATTTTACCTATGAAAAAAAATGATAAAAGAATCAAAGATTTAAATCTTATCTCTTATCAGGGCACTTATTTAGATGGTGATGATGTTATCGAATATTCTAAAATCCAAAATGACGAAATCTATTATTACTGCTTTAAAAATAGTACCGATGCAGCTAATGAAAGAAAAGGTTACCTTTTAAACCTTCAAAAAAATGGAAATTATGAAAAAAGAAAAATCGATGATAAAGATGAGAAATTTGGAGTTATATGTTTTGAATCAGATCAAGATATAAATCCAAAAGATGTCTATTCAATGTACGATAAAAGATGGGAAATAGAAACTTTCTTTGGATTCTATAGAAATATAGTAGGATTGAATAATGTTCGAGTTGAAGGCGATTTGAGTATTATAGGAACAGAATTTATCAATATGATTTCAACTATAATTTCTTTGAAATTGAAAAAGAAATTTACAGAAAAGAAATTAGATAAAAACTATTCATTTTCACAAATATTGAATTACTTAGACCAAATGAAAAAGTTCAAAGATTTAGACGGAACTTGGAAAGATACAACAACATTGAAATATATTTCCAAACTCAAGGAAACCTTAGAACTTTAAATGTATAGTGGTAGGTTTTAAAGTCTTGTTAATGTAAACAAATC
>CAVDUB010000037.1:0-8979 GCA_963612025.1 bacterium | reverse complement strand
GAGCCATAAGATTGGACGATCCTATGACTCCTGTTTTTTCAAAGGTTAAATTTTTAAATTAAGATTATCGATTAAGCTGTTTTAATTTCACGAGCGTAGAAACCAAGAGTTGCTTTAACTTCAGACATTGTCGGTAATGTACCAGCTTCATCATTATTATTAGTAATAGATGGATCAGTTCCTTCAAACCATGCAACGACATTTGCAGTTAAAATAGCTTTATGATCGTTATTTGGTTCAGCAGTTGTACCAATATAATCAGCACGATCACTAGGATTAGTGACATAGCCAGTAGGATATGCGAGTACGTTTTGACCATCGTCAGTATATTCACTAGAGAAAAGGTATGGCTTAGTTGATGCTGCTCCAGTTTCTACAGGTGCTGCATAATTTGAAGTTGCAGTTGTTGATGAAACATAATTATTATTTGTATTTGTGGTTTCAGCACCAACAACTACTCTTCTAGTATTTGTAGTAGTTTGATCTTTTATAGAAATTCTTAAACCAGCCATTGTAGTTCCAGATACATTATCTTCAAACTTGGTTGTCTTACCATCAAGGAAAATACCAAATCGTGAGGTTATACCATCATCAACAGTAACAGAGAAAGTATAAGTCCATGTTACAGCGTAATACTTTGTAGTATTGCCGAGTTTGTAAGGTGATGCAATTGTTTGGTACTTTACATCACTTGCACCTGTTCCAGCATTTGGAATGTCGGTATAAACATCAGTTCCATCATAGGAAGCATCAAGCATGCCTGTTGCAGAAACAGTTATAGTATCTCCAGATGCTGTTGTAGCAGCTCCAGCTGTGGCTGTGATTGATAGATTTCCATCAGCACTTGCAGTTTTGAAATTGCCTGCACTGACTGTTGTAGCTTGATTAGCTGTGAACCATGCCACAGTACCAGTAACACTGGCGACTGTTGTAGCAGTGATCAAAGCTAAAGCAGGGACGATAATCTTAGATTTCTTAAATTTGTTTTTCATACTTGTTTTCTTCTCCTTTCTTTTTTAATGTTTTTAGAGAAAACAAAAACAAGAAACCTTTGAGATATTAAAAAAGAGCGATATCCCAAATGAGTCTTGGGACAATAGATAAGATGAATTGTATCCTTAGGAACAGGAAGGTCCCTAAAAGCATATTCATCTCTAGAACCAATTTTACAAAAAAAAAAAAATGCAAGTGCAAAGCACTTGATTTGAATTTCGATTGATAAATCTGTCTCACAAAGTGATGACTTTGACACCCCGCTGGCCATTATAGGAATCCAGAGTTGTCTCTATGTCACTCGATTATGGAACTCAGTCGATAAAGGGACTGACGGAGGATATTTCTATAGATCTGATATTTATTATACTTTCCACAGATCACGAGAAAATAATAAAAAAATCTGATAGAAACCTATCAGACTTTGATACATTGATGGTGACCCCAACGGGATTCGAACCCGTGAATACAGCCTTGAGAGGGCTGTGACTTAAGCCGCTTGTCGATGGGGCCAAAAGAAAGCCTAAATACTATAAAGGTTTTTTCTTTGTTTTTCAAGATTTCATTTCTTTTCTTTACGAAAATAGGAAAAGTTTCTTATACATGGAGGAGAGGATATGAATGAATTTCTGACTTTCACTGGAAAAAAGATCGATTTGGTTCATCGGAAAGAGAAGGATTTCTCTCGACTCGATATTGCTCATTCCCTGTCTCTTTTTTGCATGTATTACAGAATTGTCTTTTTTTATCGAAAAAATCAGGCCCGCAAAGGCCTGATTTCATTGGACAAAAAGATGTTGGATCAGTCGAGATAGAATTCCATCGGATAGGGAAGATAACTTAAGGTATCCAATTCATCGCAGGGGACATAGCCGGGTCTGGCGTTGATGAGAGTCGGGATACGGTTGATGATGGTGGCGCAGGTATGGGCAACCGTGTTCGGTTTCATGACATGGTATTCGACATCCGGCTCACCTTCGATTTTCCAGTCGCACATGTCGCCATCTCCCTTGTCGTAGACTTTGCCAATCGTTTCTTCTTCGATGGTGATGCCTTGGAGAGTCTTGGCTGTGACGACAGCGGACATACCGATGACCTTTCCTTTTTCGATGGTCTTGCCCATGGTTTCCGAATAGATATCATGGTCGAGGATGCAGGGGACATGTTCCTGCTTAATCTCGGTGATGGTGAGATGTAGTTTGTGGGCCAATGCTTCGACGGAATTGTACGCATAGCTGGCTTCGAAGACTTCCGGATGGGCAATCTGTTTTTCGAATTCTTCTTTGGTCAGATCGACGCCGTGTGCCTTGGCCAGAGCCATGCCATATTCATCGACATTGTAGGAATAGGCACCTTTGATCTTCTTTACCTTGTTCGATCCTGCGATGGCAAGGGCAACCATGTTGATCCAGAAGATATCCTGCATGCCGGCACCGGTGATGGTGCATCCATTTTCCTTGGCAAGAAGATCGAGCTTATAGGTTTCCGCAGCTGCGGTGGTGAAGGGATAGATGGCTTCCTCGCAAGTGGTGATGACATTGATGCCGCGGGTGACGCATTTCTCGACCATCGGATAAATATCCTTGATGAAGGAGAAGAGGGTGACGATGGCGACATCGGCATCACAGCTATCCAAGACAGCATCGGCATCCTTCTGGATTGTGACGCCGGTCTTCACGCCGAGTTCGGCAAAATCGCCGATATCCATGCCGACGACAGCTGGATTCACATCGATGGCTCCGACAATTTCTGCGCCATGCTCATAGGCATAGCGGATGGTGTATTTGGCCATCTTTCCACAACCATACTGAACAATACGAACTTTACTCATGTTTTGTAAGCTCCTTTTTTCGCTAGGAATAGTCTAAAGCCTATCCATAGAAGAGAGTCAAGCGCTTTCAGAACGTGAACCGGATGGGGACCTGGAGACGTAGGAACATGTTTCTTTTGTTTTCATCGAAGACATTGAATTCCGTAATTTCTTCACAGAGGTAGTCTCCATTGATGGAATACTGGTTCTTTTTACATTCTTCCTGTATTTTTTCGATGCTTTCTTTTTCTTCGTCGAAGGAAGAGCAGTAGATCGTGACAAACATGCTCGATTCGACTTTCTCCAAGGGAAGATTGTCGATTTTATGGTCCGAGAAAAGAAAGATTTTATTTGGTCTTAGATTCCCATTTAGGAAGTCATCTTTGGTGATGGATGTTCCGATATGGTAGGAATAGACCTGCTCAAGCCCGAGGTCAAAGAGATGATTTCTTAGAAGGGCGATGTCCTTTTCATAGTCAACCAATCCTTTTTTGTAAAAATCATAGGGACAGTCTATCCCAAAAATATATCTCTGCTGGATATATTCCAGTGAGACACGTCCGGTCAGAGGCGACTTTCGATAGCGTTCGATCTTCATGATGGAATCATCGACGAAATGGAGTCGCATCTTCAGTTTCTTTATTTCCTGATAGATCTGTTCCTTCTTCATCGAGAGAATCGCTTCGATTTCGTCGATGTTTTCCTTTGTGAGTACCCTCTGGATTTCTTTTAGGCTCATGCCGAGATCTTTCATATAGGCGATGAGATCCAGACGCGCATTCTGTTCGAGGGTATAGTAGCGGTATTTGCTTACTGGGTCGATATAATGAGGCTTCAGCAGATTCATTTCATCATAGAGTCGTAATGTGGCAATGGTGATATGGTTGATTTCGGCCATCTTGCCGATCGGGATGAGATTTTCCATGTTCGATATCTCCTATAAACTCTCATCTAGGATGAGACTTTTATAGTCTAGACGATGGGAAAGGAAAAGAAAACGTCTTCTTGTTTCCTTTTGGCTTTTATGGACTTTTCAGGAAGCATAAATTATACTTTTTAGACTGGAAAAGGGTTTAATCCGAAAATGATTTCATTCTAAAAATCGTTATTGGATTGAACGATGCGGGGATTTCCTATGAAACATCAAGAGACGATTCTCAGTCATATCGCTGCGAAATACGATCAGGCCTGCAAGATAAATTTTCACCATCATCTATCACACCTTGATAAAATCGTCGGAAAAGGAACTGAGAACATTGTCATGCCGGCAAGACGGAGTCGTGACAGCATGATCTATCCTCTTTTCCACAAGGAGAAATGTGTCGGCTATGGAAGGTGCTTTCTTTCCTGTCGGGATGGTGGACATCAGGCTATCGAGATTGTCGATGATCGTCCTCATCTTGATGGGAGAAAATGTGTTGGATGTCTTTGTCTATCCGGTTGGAGCCATTTATGCTTCCAAGCGTGTTGGGAAAGTCGATTCTGAAAGGAGAATCATATTATGAAAAACAATTTTATGAAGAAGGCTTCGCTTGTCGTTTTTTCTCTTGTTCTTGCTTCCTGCAAGGTCGAAAATAAGAATCCATCGCTTCTTTCGGCTTCCATCTCGCAGGATACGAAGTTCGATGCCGCTGTTGTGGACTGCACAATCGAGGATTTTCAGAAACTCGGATTCGAATTGGGCGACAGCGTGGATGTGTCCTTTTCCAATGGCTATACCTTAACAGATATTCCCTATTTCGATGGCTATTATGTAAAGAATGCCATGCCGGTTGTCGTAGCCTATCCTGCCAACAAGGATATTCTCATTACCTACAACAATGTCGGCATCTGGACAAGTGCCAATCTCGATTCTTCCTTGAAGGTCGATATCACTCTGAATGGAAAAGGAAAATATTCTGTCACGCAACAGGCCCTCAGTCAGACCTATTCTTTAGAGAGAGATTCCTATGAAAGCGATGAGGAATTTTCCAACTTCCGTGCCCTGAGTGGAGGGACACTCAAGGATAATTTCATTTATCGAGGTGCCAGTCCGGTGGATAACAGTCGAAAAAGAGCGGCCATCACGAATTCTCTTCTCGAGAAGAATTCTATCGCCTCCATCGTCGACCTGGCTGATTCGAAGGACGATATGGAAAAATATCTTTCTGAGGAATCCTTCTCTTCTCAATATACAAAAGAACTCTATGAGGAAGATAAGATTGCCCTTCTCTCGATGGGTTCTGGCTATACCTTGGATGTCTATAAAAAGAAGGTCGTCGAAGGCATTCGTCATATGATGAAGACTTCAGCTCCCTACTATATTCACTGCATGGAAGGAAAAGACCGAACCGGATTTGTCTGTACACTGATCGAAGCATTGTGTGGAGCAAGCTATGATGAGATGTGCTCGGATTATATGATGACTTATCAGAACTACTATAAGATCAATCAGACGGCGACTCCTGAAAAATACCAGGCGATTGTCTCTCTCTATTTCGATTCCTTCATGGATTGTCTTCTTTCGAGTCTGAGTGATGCGGATAAAGAGAAGAAGGACTATCAGAAAGGAGCAGAGAATTATCTTCTTGAGGGTGGAATGACCAAGGATGAAATCACTGCTTTCCATAATCTGATCAGCAATAAGGTCTATTAGAGAAACATGATTATATAGATTGGAAGAATATAGAGATCGTCTTTTCGTTTGCATTGGTTTTGATTGACCCGAAACAAGTCGAATATCATAAATATAAGGATGCCAAGAATCTCATTTACCAATCATCTTTGATGAGGAAGGTTTCGATAAGCTATCTGATTTTCTTGAGGACGATCAAGAAAAAGAAAGAATTTCACGATGCTCGTGAGGAAAAATATGAGGAGAACAAAGGAGAGCAAAAAGGAGTGATTCTGTCGATGCCATTTCCGAAGACGTAAACGAAAAAAAGGTGAGTTGAAAATCCTCATCTTTTTTTGACGATATTTGATTCTTTACTGAATTTCGATATCGATCCGCTGGTTTCGGATTAAATTCTTGACAACGCTAAATTTCATGAGTGATGACTGTGATTCGGGCTTTCGGAATATTTGCTAGGGAGTGTCCAAAGACACAAAAATGATATTGGGTATGCATAAGAACCCCGCATTAAAACTTGCATTTTTTTTTTTTTTTTTTAGTAAATTGTTTGAGGTGATAACTTCATTTTATTTAGAGATTTTTTATTCTTTTCCTTTAAAATAGCAAAAATCTAACGAAAAGGAGCAGAAAACGGAGGAATTATGAGTAAATTTTACATTAAATGTCCAAATTGTGGCAAATATCATCTCGCATCTACTGGATTATTTTCTTCAAAACATATTGATTGTGATTGTGGATACTGTATTAAGGTAAAAGAAGATAGAATGGCAACATTGACATGCCCGAAATGTTCCAGTGCTGTTGTTTACGATCAAGCTCATAAAGATAATATTTTTTGTCCTGTTTGTCATTCTCATATCGATCCTTTTAACGGAACGAACAATGTAAACATTCATTGTCCTACTTGTAATATCCTGATGCCTGTTGATAAATCAGGCAAAGAATGTAAATGTCCTGTCTGTGATACTGTTATCGATATTCAAAAACAAATCGCCAAGGAAAACGCTGCAAATAGCAATCAAATAAGTGTCATCAAATATGAAGGACCGAATGATTTCATTTGCTATAAATATCCGGTTGAAGATTTTCTGACAGGTTCAGAACTTATCGTTCATGAATCTCAGCAGGCTGTCTTTTTTAAAGATGGTGAGGCTTTAGATTCTTTTGGGCCAGGTCGGTATTTTTTAACGACTGATCGTATTCCTGTCATTGGCAAATATTATCATTTAGATACAAATCAAAAAGCTCAACCATTTCATTGTGAGATTTATTTTGTCAACTTATCCACGATTATGGGTATCAAATGGGGGACGCCAAATAAGGTTGGATTATTTGATCCTCACTCCGGTCTCCATGTTGAAATCGGCGCTTGCGGCACTTTTAATTTGGTTGTCAATGATCCAAGAAAACTTTTATTCAAGATTGTTGGGACTACGAATGGATTATTTAAAAATGATATTGTCGGACAAAATGATTTTGCCGGTAAATTCAAAGATTTGGTAATTTCTAAAATAAAATCAAATCTTGCAAAAATCATCAAAAGAAATGATATCAACATTTTAGAAGTTGATGAACATATGGATGATCTTTCCATTGATTTGAAAAATGAAATAAATCCAACGATGGAGGAATACGGCCTTTCTATTTCTGAATTTTATGTGACCAATATTCTTTTGCCAAACGATGATCCGAATTTCAGAAAGATGAAGGAACAATATGCTGAGCAATATTTGAAGGTAAGGAATGAACATATCTTAAAAGATGAAGCGATGGCCAGGCAGCAAAGAAGAATGGTAGAAGTTCAAACCGAAGCGAATGAACAAGTCATGAGAGCGCAAGCAAAAGCAACCGCCTATAAATTACAAGCTGAGGCTGAAGCAGAAGAAATGAAGATGAAGGGGTATACTTATCAGCAAGAAACACAAAGACAGGTGGCACTCGGTGCTGTCACAAATCCTGGGACTGGCAATATTGGAAATATTTCTTCAACAGCTTCTACGATGCTTGATTTAGGCATTGGTCTTGGAATGATGAAAGAAGTTGTTCATACCGTTGGTGATTCGATGAAATCGGGATTGGACTCTTCTCAATCAATGTTTTCGATGCATCAACAGGGGAATGCATCCTGGGAATGTCCAAATTGTCATACAAAAGATATCACTTCAAAATTTTGTCCTGAATGTGGGACGAAAAAGCCGGACGAAGAATGGACATGTCCAGAATGCAACACGGAACATATTAAATCAAAATTTTGTCCAAATTGTGGACATAAAAGAGGAGCTTAGGAAATCATGATCAAAAAAGAAACGTATATTTATACATCGATTATCACCGCTCTCGTCATTTTAGCATTTTCATTAATCTATTTTCTTGCCCCATTTCCAATCAAAGACTATGCCTGTCATGTTGTCAATTATGTTGCGACCTTGATTGGTGCAATCACTTTTATCATCTTTTTCCTTTTTGGGATGAAAAAAAAGAAAGGAGTGATGGATTTCGTCCTTCGATTACCTCTTATCAAATTTACAATTGTTCTTGAAATTCTAAATTTGCTTTTCTGTGTGATTCAATTGGTGACAAATGCATTTTTTTCCGTGCCTTTTTATGTGCCCTTGCTTGTCGTTATTTTTGAACTCATCATCTTTCTTCTTCTGTTCACAACAAAGAAACAAAATATCAGGCACATTGAAAAGAATGATGATATAAAGAAAGAAACAATCCATACCATCAAGGACTTGAGGACAAAATCATTGACTGTTTTATCTTTATGTAAGGATGATGTGTCAAGGAAAAATGTCTCAATGGTTGTTGATAAACTTAAATTTTCAGATCCTGTCTCCAATGATCAGACCAGTGAAATGGAAGCAAAAATCAACGAAAGCCTTTCTAAGTTACAAGAAGAAATAATTCAAGGAAAGCAAATCAATTCTGTGACTGAAATCATCAATCTTATTGAAATCAGAAATGCTCAATGCATAGGAAGTAAATAAGATGAAGAAATCCATACTGATAGGGAATGGTTTAAATCGATGTTCCGAACTAAAAATTGGTGCCGATGACATTATTTCAGAGATTTCAAAAGAAAACGATTATATAAAAAACGAAAAGAATTTAAGTTTTTCCTTGAAATTCGAAAGCTTGATAAATGATAAGGATTTGGATATAAAAGATGCTTTTCAAAAAATCAAAGAAAAATTGAACGTGTTGAATAAGAAGGATAATGAAATCTATAAAAGCAACAAAAATTTATTTTTTAAATTTGATTCCATAATCACAACCAATTATGATTTTTCGATAGAACACAGTATCTTTGAGGAAAGCAGTCCAAAAACGAAAGCAATTGGTCGAAATAAAGGATATGAATACGAATCAAAAGATGGTAAAAAGATTTTTCATATTCACGGAGATTTAAATCATCAAAATAATTTTTGCTTAGGCTTCTACGGATATCAGAAATATGTCAGGTCAAGTGTCTCAAATTTAAAGCAAAATTTAAATAAGTATCAAAAGGATAAGGACGCATTTATAAAGATACATAAATCATTACCTGAGAGTCTTTATT
>CAVDUB010000036.1:0-9299 GCA_963612025.1 bacterium | reverse complement strand
AAAGATATCGAATAAAAAGAAGGAAAACCATTCCTTTTATGGTCTGCCCTATCGAATGGATGAGGATTGAAAAACATGATAATCACATCACTGAATTCGCTCGAATTTACAGAGGAATGCATCGAATTGATGGATTGTTGGTTTTGTCAAGAACCAGTCTCTAAACTTTTGTCCGTCTTTCCTTTGAATCTTTTTCAGCAAAAGAAAACCAATCGTGTTCGGTGTGATTATGGTACGGATGGAGGAAAAATACTTCTTAATCTATTTTTCAAAGGGCAATATGCATTTGAGTTAATGAATATCACTTATATTACTGATTATAGTCTTGTGCCCAAGATGAGAGGAAAATGGCCTGATCGAGAGCTTCTAAATTATTCTTATCCTGAAAAGGTCCGTAATAGTTTTCATTTTCAGTCTGATTGCGGATTCGATCATGAAACAGAATTCCATGAAAATTTGAAAGGTATGTCATGGGAAAGTGTTTTTATACGTCAACTCGAATTTTTGGATACGAAGATGATTTTGGATCCACATTTTTCGCCCTTTTCTTTGGAAGACGAATATAAGAATCGTGATGAAAGATATCGGTCCTATGAAAGAAGCAACTTTTGTGGAAAATACTGGACGAGCGATGCGATTTTTCTTAATAGAAAGAAGAAAATGGCTCTGACCATGTATGAAGATGATGTAAGCGAAAGTGTGGGATTGTATCTTTATACGACGACAGAAATGAAAGAAATAGACGAATTGAAATCAATGGATTATCGTGACCGCATCGCATTGTGGGGATCATAGTAAATTATTGTGATTTTGTTTTCAAAGAAAAGTTGTTTGTCATGAAAAAACATTCGTCCATGGTTTTAGTCAACTTTTTTAATAGTTATATGAAATGAAAATATCAGAGAAGATTATCTTTTTAGTAGAAGTCTAATCAGCAATGTTCCTTCAAAACATTCTGATAAGATTTTTGCTTTTTGAGTGTTTTTGACCAATTGATGAAGCCATAGATGTCATTGACTAAGAAGATGATGGAGGTGATGAGAGTCGCGACATAATTGAAATTATCCTTCATGGCTAAAGCCCATAAAGTGATGAGAACGATATCGTTCATGGCATAGCCAAAGGCGTAGAAGCGGCTTCTTCTGGCTGTGAGATAGGCGGCAAGGAAACTGGTGAAGACAGAGATCGTGGAGATGATGAGATTGTGTGTATTCAACGCCTTGAGGATGAAATAGAATCCACACATGACGGCCAATCCAAGAAGAAGACAAAATACATATTCTCTTTTCTTCAGTTCATTGATTTCGACTTCATTGGCATTTCCCTTGCTCGGATGGCGGAACCAGGAAATGAGTGCCACGATGGCAATCGGCGTCGTCATTCCAAGATAGGTGATCATCTCGCCATAGTATTGAGTCGAATAGGAGACGATGCCATAGAAGACAGAGAAAAGAATCGTGGTGATCTGTCCGATGGGGGTCCCTTTGGATACCAGCATCAAAGAAGTCACGCCGATGAGAGATGTTGCCAGTTGGACATAGTCCGTGTTTCCAAAAAAGAAGAAACAAAAAAGAACGACCGTCAAGGAAATTAAATAGAGACACCACTCAAAGATTGAAAAATAGCAGATGAATTTTTTCATTTTCGTTACCTCAGTCAAAGCCCTCTCTGTTGAGATGGGCACTTCAGCTTAGGCAAGTGTTCCCCAAATTTTGTAGCTTGGCTTCATTCTACCGAATCATTCTTCATGTTCAAGCTGAAAGCGGTTTTCTCTCCACTCATGATTTTTTATGTATTCTTTTCGGGATGAAGAAAGAATATCGAAAGAATCGGATTTGTGATTTCTTTTTTGTGTTTTCTTTCTCTTTTTGGCGGACTTATTCTATAATTTTTCGTGTATAAAAAGGGAGCCATTATGAAAAAAACAATTGTATTTGCATCCAGCAATCAGGATAAGGTCAGGGAAGTCCGGGAAGTCTTAGAGCCTTTGGGCTATCAGGTCCTTTCATTGAAGGATCTCAACCTGGAAGTGACGCATCCCGAGGATAGCGAAACCTTCGAAGGGAATTCCAAGATCAAAGCGGAAGATATCGCTGGGAAATGCGACTATCCTGTCTTGAGTGATGATTCCGGATTGAGCATCAATGCATTGGATGGCTTCCCAGGAGTCCATTCTGCAAGGTTCATGGAAGGTCATTCCTATCATGAAAAGAACCAGGCTCTGATCGATATGCTCAAAGATAAGGATAATAAGAAAGCTTCTTATTATACGGTCATGACCTATATCGATAAGAAGAAAGGCATCGAGAAAACATTCCCAGGAGAGAATGCAGGAGAAATCACCTCCACTATCGACGAGAATCCCATCAACGGCTTTGGCTATGATCCGATTTTCTATTCCTATGATCTGAAGAAGACCTTCTCCCAGGCGACGCCGGAGGAAAAAGATGCCGTCTCCCATCGTGGAAGAGCCTTGATGAAGGTTGTCGAATTCCTAAAGAATGAGAAGGAAGCATAGGATATTCTCGTGAAAAGTTAAGGAAAAAATGAAAAAGAAGAGGAAATGATCTATGAAACTTATTTTAGGAATCGGAAATTATGGTGATGAATATCAGGATACAAGGCATAATTCCGGATATCAGGCAATCGATCTGATTGCCAAGGATTTTTCGATCGATATCAAGAAGAAAGATTTCAAATCCATCTATGGAAAAGGAAAAATCTATTCGGAGGACGTTCTTCTTCTCAAGCCTTTGACCTATGTCAACCTGTCTGGCGAAGCTCTTCTTGCCGCTAAGAATTTCTATAAGATTCCTCTAGAGGATATTCTGATTCTTGTCGATGATATGGATACGACACCGGGCGATGTCCGTTTGAAGAAGAAAGGCTCTTCGGCTGGACATAATGGACTGAAGAATATCATTCAGCTTTTGGGTACAGAGGAATTCAATCGCGTCAAGATTGGAATCGGCCGGCCCGAGAAGAGTAACAATCCAAATCGGATCCCTGACTTTGTTCTTTCTGCACCCTATGATCGGGATATCTATGATGCATGGAAGGATGGCATCAAATCTGCTGCGGAGGCTGTCGAATATTCTCTTCAGTATGGATTCGAAAAAGCGATGACGAAATACAATGCCATCGTATATAAGCCGAAGACGACCATCCAGGTCAAAATGGATTTCAAAAGATAATGGCCTTGCTTGATAAAATTTCCCTGTTTGACTATCTCAAAGAGGAAAAAGAGAAAGAGAGACTTGATCAGAATCAGGATGTGAATATCTCCTCTTTGGAGGCATTTGCATTGCTTTCTGGACTTTCATTTCATGAGCATCCAAGAAAGATGTTCTTTCTTTTTCCGACCATATATGAAGCTGAAAAATTCTCTCAATTCATCGGTGATTTCGTCGATGAAAAAGATACCTATATCTTCCCTTATGATGAAATCTTCCGCACGAGTGCCATCGGCGTCTCTCCGGAAATGAACGAAGAAAGATTGCTTGCTATTTCGTCGACATTCAAGGATAAGCCATCGATTCTTGTTTCTCATGTCTCTGCATCGAAAATCGATTTTGTCTCGAAGAAAGACTATGAGAATGCCCTGATTCATCTGAAACTCGAGGATATGATCGATATGAAGAAATTGGTCGAAAAGATACAGTCTTTCGGCTACCTTTGTGTGGATCATGTCTCAGCGGTGAACCAATATTCCCTGCGTGGCGGCATTCTGGATATCTATGACTGCTGCTATGAATTTCCGATCCGTATTGAATTTTTCGGTGACGAAATTGATGACCTGAGATTCTTCAAGGTGAGTGATGAGCTCTCTTTTGAGCATGTCGGCGAATTTCTCCTCCATCCGGCTTCCTTGCGCCTTTTAAATGAAGATGAAATCGAAAAGGGGACGAAAAGAATCGAAGAAGAAATTCAGAATGCTTCGAAGATGTGTAAGGACAGACTCAGCTATGATGATTTGATCCAACGGTTATCCGATGTTCTGTCTCAGGCAAGGCAAGGTTTTCTTGAGGAAGTGAACGCCCGCTTCTATCCATTCTTTAAGGAGGGTGACAATTCTCTTCTTTCCTATCTGGATGGTTATCAGAAATATGTCTTTGATCCGAAGGAATGTCTTGAAATTGAATCGGAAGTCCTAAAAAAGGAAAAAGACTATTTCTCAAAAGCGATCAAGGATGAAAATTCCCTTTCCGGTGAGAGAGTCTATACAAATGATTTGCTTCCGCTTTCTTTGTTCCATGAAGCGAGCGATAAGGAAGATGGTTTCCTTGTCCGGGATTGTTCCTTCAAAGCTCTATCCTATGCTGAGTCAGATTTCATGCTCAATGAATATCTTAAGGAGGGATACAAAATCCGTGTTGTGCTTCCACAGCCGAACTTCGATAATTTCGATAATTATCTGACATCGAAGAGTCTTTCACATACGCTTTATCCTGAGCATTCCTCTATCATGCTTCTCGAAGGAAGAATCACCAAGGGATTCGAAATTCCTGAAAAGAAGCATGTTTATCTTTCGGCCAAGGAAATTTTTGGTGTCAGCGATCAGAAATCGAGATTCCTTAGCCGATACAAGGAAGCCAAGATCATCCGCAAGTATGAAGATCTGAAGGTGGGAGACTATGTCGTCCATGAAGTCCACGGCGTCGGAAGATATCTCGGCGTCATTCAGATGAACGGATTGGAATATCTTAAAGTCGAATATGCCCAACAGGCGATGTTCTATCTTCCTCTAAGTCAATATAAGCTCATCCGGAAATATTCTTCCAGAGAAGGCTATGCGCCGAGTCTGGACCGACTTGGCGGGTCGACCTGGTCGAGAAAGAAATCGAAGATTCGTTCTCGGCTCTCCTATCTTGCTGATCAGCTTCTTTCTCTTTATGCCGAGAGAAGCACAAGGCCGGGTTTTGCCTTCCAGAACGAAGAGGAACTCGAACAGAATTTCATGGATTCATTCCCTTATCCTTACACGGAGAGCCAGAAACAGGCCATTGCGGATATCAAGCAGGATATGGAAGCGCCGAATCCAATGGATCGACTCATTGCAGGCGATGTCGGATTTGGAAAGACCGAAGTGGCTTTCAACGGTGCTTTCAAAGCTTTGATTAATCATAAGCAAGTGGTTCTTCTCTGTCCCACGACAATTCTATCGAATCAACACTACAAAGTGGCTCTGAAGCGATTCAAGGACTATGGCGTCCATATCGAATTATTCAACCGATTTGTCGATAAGAAGAAACAAAAAGAAATCATCGATGGACTCAAGGATGGGAGTGTGGATTTTGTCATTGGAACTCACTCACTTCTTTCGGATGAAATCAAATTCTATGATCTCGGTCTCCTCATCATCGATGAGGAACAGAAATTCGGTGTTGCTCATAAGGAAAAAATTAAGGAAAAGGCTAAGAACATCGATTGCCTGACATTGACGGCGACGCCGATTCCTCGGACGATGCAGATGTCCCTTTTAGGGGTGAGAAGCATGTCGCTTCTCTCGCAGGCCCCCTTGAATCGTATGCCGGTCAAGACATATGTTGCCAAGCAGGACAATGAATTGATTCAGGAAGTAATCGATAAGGAATTGCAGAGAAAAGGCCAGGTCTTTTATCTGCATAACAATATTTCATCGATCTATGAACTGAAAGACCGTCTTCAGAAGAAATTTCCGAACCATACCGTCGGGGTTGTCCATGCAAGGATGAATCAGGATGAGATTGAAGAGGTTATGAATAAGTTCTATCAATGCGAAATCGATATTCTTGTCTGTACGTCCATTATCGAATCCGGATTGGATATTCCCAATGTGAATACGATCATTGTGGAGAATGCGGACCATTTCGGTCTGGCACAGCTCTATCAGATAAAGGGAAGAGTCGGAAGAAGCGACCGCCTGGCTTATGCCTATTTCTTCTTTAAGGACTCTTCGAAGATCACGGATGAGGGAAGAAAAAGACTCAAGGCCATGAAGGAATTTACGCAATTGGGTTCAGGCTATAAAATCGCGATGCAGGATCTGAATATACGTGGCGCTGGCGATATTCTTGGATCGCAGCAGGCTGGCTTTGTCGATAGTCTGGGCTATGACGCCTATATGGATCTTCTTTCGACCATTATCAAGGAAAAGACATTCGCCAAAGAGGCCGTGGAAGAAAAGCCGAAACAGAATTTTGAACTTTCCTTCTCCTTGGATGCCCATATTCCGCAAGACTATGGGAATGAAGCCCAGAGAATTTTGATGTATAAGGAATTATCTGATTGCAGCAATGACGAACAACTGGATAGATTCTCGAAGAAGATCAGAGATGTCTATGGTCCGTACCCGGATGAAATAGCCAATCTTCTTCTTAAAAAGAAAATTGAGAATTACCTCAATAGCGGATTATATAGCAAGTTTACGGAAGGACTTGGTTCCTATCAGATGACGATGAGCAAACTCTTTTCCTCTAAGTCGCAGATTTATCGCCAATTGGATGAAAGGCTTTCTCCTTTGAAGGTCAAGCTTCGTGTCCGCATCACCTCTGATCATCTCTTTGAATTTGTTTTGACCAAAACAAAAGAATATCTTCAGGATCTTCTTTTCCTGACAGAGAATCTAGAGCAAATCTATTCAGGTGAATAAGATTCATTTTGTATTTTCTTTGACATCCTCAAGGCTGTTGTAGTCGTGATAGATGAGGCGGATAGTCGAAGAAGAAATTTGTTCCTTGAAGACATCCGAGAGAACAAAATAGAAGGAGAAGACGCTCGGCGAGGAAATCGTCGTATCTTTTTCTAAATCAATCAGGCAATAGATTATATTTTTTCTGGTGGAATAATAATAAAAATTATCTGTCAGAAGAATTAAGTCGGTATCCTTCTTGATATAACCTTGAACATTGTTTCTTTTGATGGCCTTATAGCCAGATGGAATCTGAATCGAGAAATACTCGATGAGGTCATCTCCTGAATATTTTTTTATTTTCGAGACTTCTTCCTCTGAGAAATTCATGTCGGATTCAGAAAAGAAATTGTTCTTTTCTTCCTCTGTGAAAAGGGAATAGACATTTCCATAATGAGTCGAGGCGGAGTTTGTCAGATTATCCTGAATGGCGATTGAATCGATTTCATCATAGCTTATTCCACAATAAGATAGATACATTCTTCCGAAATAGCATTGATAGCAGAGATCTTTCTCGTTTTGATTGCATGAAAAAAGAAGCGAAAAAAAAGTAAGTAGGAGTGCTGATTTTCTTATCGTTTTCTTTTGTTTCATGAGGATATTATAGCAAAAGAGTTTTCTCTCTAGAGTGAAAAGTGATATTCATCTAAGAAAAGAAGGGATAATGGAATTTTTTTCTCTTTGAGGTCTTTATAGAAAGGAACACAGATGATTTTTCCTTCTTGGACAAAGACAGGATAGATGGAAATCAGAAAGGCGGGAACACCTTGTTTTCTTAGAAGCTGATAAACATTTTTGGTCGGAAGGTTTGTTGAAACTCTATCCCCATCTCGATAGTTTCTGATTTCTACAGGAAGATCTTTCAGATTGAATTCTAAAAGAGAAGAGAGGTCGATTTTGAAGAATGCATTTTCGTAGATTCCTTTTTCATGATATGTGAAAGAATAGGAAATCTGGCGGATGTCTTTTCCAAGGAAGAATCCTTTCTTTGTCCGATACAAAAACCAATTATCTTCTATCGAAAGAAGGCCGTATTCTTTTTTCTTTAAAAAATCGTGGATCCTTTTTCCATTGGCTTCCCGATTGATTTCCTTCGTGTTCTGATCGAGCAGATAGAAGCAATATCTTCTCTTCTGTTCTTCGGAAAGTGTTTCATAGATCGAAAAAGACATCCCTTTTTTATGGGAAGAAAAAAAAGAATAGGTCTTTTCGAGTTCTTTGTTTTCGTGATCGATTTTCTGGATCGTGGAATCAAGTTCGCTTTCTATAAGATTTGCACGGATCGAGTTTCTTTTCTTTTTCAGATTCATATTCGTGATATCAAAATAGTAAGGGATGTGATGGTCGTCGAGTTGCTTTGTGAGTTCTTCTTTTGAAATCGAAAGAAGAGGACGGAGAAGGGGAAGCCCATAGAGATCATTCTTTTTCTTTAGGCCATAATAGAGGGGAAAGTTTTTTCTTTCTTTTTGAAGAAAATAGGTTTCGACGACATCGGTTTTCTGATGGGCGGTCAAGACACTGGCTAAATTTCTTTCCTTCACGATTTTTGAAAAGAGATCATAGCGGTAATCTCTTGCCCATTCTTCGAAATTCTTATCCTTGTCCTTTGAATAGTAAACATCATTCTTGATGGCATCGACATGAAAGAAAGAGATTGTTTCATCGACAATTCTTTCCTCTTCCTCGACATAAGGAGAGTCGTGGTAATTGATGTAGCAGAGAAGGATATGATTCTTCAATTCATTTCCAAAATAAAAAGAGAGCATCCATAGAAGGTAGACACTGTCCGGTCCACCGCTGAATGCCAAGAGATATTTTTCTTTCTGATCGATCAGAGTATCGAAATCTTCTTTGATTTCCTTGGAAAGCTGCATCATGGATGGAATTCGATGATGATATTGTCATTCGGAATGTAGATGACGTTGTCATCAAAATAGACTTCAGCATAGTCTGGATCATTCTTGTTGTTATGATCCGTCGCTTCAATCTTGTATTTCTCGACAATGGCATCTGCTTCTTTTTTCAGTTGCTGATTCTTGTTGAAGCTGATGCTCATGAAGATGATCATCAAGGCAATGGCAGCCACACAAAAGACGATGACGGAAAGATAGATAATTTTCAGTGTTCTTGGACTCAATGCATGTTTACTCATAATCAGGGCAATAATTCATACATGTCTGAGGCATTGTCGATGGTGGAGACCATTCTCACTTCCTTGATGGATGCCTTGACATGTTTTCCTAAAGGCGAAGAGATTTCGATCTCATCTCCGACTTTGACTTCAGCAGAAGGCTTGGCAATCTTTCCGTTGAGACGCACATAACCTTTATCGATGAATTCCTTGGCCGCTTCTCTTCTTTTGATGAGGCGACTCACTTTCAAATACTTATCTAATCTCATAGCAACTATTATCTTACCATAATGAAGACTTTTGGATTAGAAAAAGATAAATTTCATAGGCCGATTTTGCTGTGTGTCATTACCTGAAAACGTGGTTACCTTGAATTTTGTCAACATTTCATGTATTCGTAGATTGAATTTTGTCAACTTGCTTTATGAAATCAAGAAAAGGGGAATGAATCCTGTTCAAAAGAAAAGCATATGACAAACTGTTGGATTGGAAGAAGAC
>CAVDUB010000035.1:0-11335 GCA_963612025.1 bacterium | reverse complement strand
TTTTCATAGATAAGCAAAATGGATATATATAAGGATAATATGTTACAAAACATTGGAAATTCCCTTTTGTTAAGATTTGTTTAGAAACAAAATGAATATTTTTGCAATTTTTCTTGACTTCGGATTTAGATGTGTTAATATATAGGCAGCAAGAGTTACATATTCATATGAAATGTAACCGAAAGTGAGGTAACACTTATGAAAAAGAAAAAATTCATTCTCTCTATCTTGAGTTTAGCCGGTCTCCTTCCGATGGCGTCCTGCTCGAAAGGAAATATCTCCAGCACCGTTTCTTCTACATCTGCAGCCGAGTCGAATATCGATTCCTCGACCACGAAAGGTGACGACGAGTCCATCTCGCCGGATGAAACGACTTCCTTGGATCATCAATTCCTCTATACTGATTTCGGAACCCCTCGTTTGACAACCGAACCAGAGACAAGCATGGTCGACACGATCATCGAGACTTTGATTTCCAAGGGCGGATCCTTGATTACTGGCGGAATCCAGACGTACGCGAAAGCGGTTGTCTTGAACCTACTCAAGGAATGCGGATATGATTTCAGAGATGCAACCACAAAGACACTCGATAAGATTCAGGAACAGATCAGTGCTATCGAGGAAAAAATCACGACCTTGTCGAAAATGGAAGATCAGCATCATTCCGAAGACATCCTCAATCAGGTCCTCAAGCAGCTGACGTCGGCTGAGAACAGCTACATGGATTTTGCTGTTACAGGTATCGGGGACGTTGCCGACACTGAAAATAATGAGTCCTTGACGGAAGATGAAAAGGAAGCAGCTCGTTTATCCTTCTATAATAATTCTGTCAAGAAGCTGACAATCAATGGATCTCCGCTCTGCAGCTTTGTCTCCGATTTGTGCGACGCAATTTTGACTCCGAATCAGGCGGACCCAGGAAAAGATATCTTCTATTATTATCAGCAGACATTGGGAGCCTATGATGCCTGGTCAACCCTGAAAACAAAGAACATGAAAAACTTCATGGCCTATCTTGCCTCAACGGTTGTCGCTTTGACGAATCTTTCCAAGTTCCAGATCTATTATATGACAAAGGGGAAAGATTCGGCCACCGTCAAGTCCTATGAGAACATGATCAATAAAACGGTTGCCAAAGCAAACCTCGTCAATGAAAAATTGAAGAATGCCCTCGAAGGACTCAAGGAATATGAAGAGAAGGAAGAAGCAGGCATCAATGTCTATCTTTCGACCGGAAAAGAATATTCTCTCCGCATGGCGACGCTCACCTATTCTCATGCTGGTGATAGCGAGAATGATTCCCGAAGAGCCTTGATGGTTGACTGCCAGGGCGGCGTCAAGACAAACCGCATCTATTATTATCAGCCGAATGAAGACATCGTCAAGAGCGTCGTCAGTGATTTCAAAGCCTATACCGGAAACTTCTTCGCGACGAGCTACACACTCCAAGACTATCTGACCTATGCCGGCTTCTATGCGAAGAATGAAGATCTCTTCAAGAAAGCCGCTGGATTATATAACGGCAACCTGGACGTCAATTCCCATGGATGGCTTTATGACGATCACGACTATTCCATCAACTACTATGATACGAGATGCGACTATGTGAGAAAAACGGTCTATGAAGTCGATTCTTATCATTATTGGACAACAGAGATCAAGAGAACAACCATCAAGTTGTTGGACGACAATGAATATCTCTGCTTTGCGACACCCGATGGAGAGAAGCAAAAACTGGATGGAAAGTATTCCTATACGGACAACAAGGATAATTTCTATACAATCAATAAAGACCAGTATTACAACTTCAATTCTTGGGAAGAAATCTATCAGAATGATGTGAATGGTTGGTATCTCCACGATTGCTGGTAAGAATTTCATCAGAAATGAAGAGGGATGCGAAAGCATCCCTTTTTAAGATAAAAAAAGAAGATGCTTATCGAGAGATTTTTTGAGATTAAGACGATTTTGTATTGATGAAATGGATATCTAATCACGGATTTAAGTCGCAATGGAACTCTAGGGGAATCGTGCTGTCGTTCAAATTTTACCCATAGAAAATGATATAAATAAAAGTTCTCCCACACTAGTTGTTCCTTTTCAGCATTCAGCCACCAAGGATTTTCCATTGATGAACTGCAAGTGCTTGGCATATGTAATAAAGCGGTTGGAATATACTTCTATTTATCAATATGTGATTTTATGATTTTTTTAATCTCATCGATTGGAAGATCACATCCATTCTCGACCCATCGGAAGACGATTTCAGAGATTCCAGCATAGAGAAAAGAAAGGTGATAAAATTCGAATCTGTCGCTTGTCTTGACAATTCTATATTGTTCCATATATTTTCGGAAATTGATTTTTGAATCATTCTCTATTTTTGACTTGTTTGTTTTGTACACAGCCCAAATCAATTTCGAATTCTTCTGATAAAACTCTAACATCGAGGATAGAAAATCCTCAAGCGACTTCACTTCTTTTTGATTTTCATCTCCTTTCTTCGCGAGTTCATTGTAAAGATCATCATACAAATTGGATAGGTTCGGATAATGGCGATAAAGAGTATGTTTGGAGATGTTTAGTTCAACACAGATGATTTGATTATAGAGTTCGTTCTCTTCATGATTCGAGAGAAAATCGATGGCGAATTGCATGATTCTATTTTTTGTGTTTTCGAATCTTTTATCCATTTTATTGCAACTAATGCACTTTTTTTGATAAAAAGGTGCACCATCTCCTTTCTTGGCAGCTCTATAATAGTTTCCGAAAAGGGAAAAATCAATTATGAATACAAAATATCTTCGAAGAGTCATTTCATTGCCGTTGGCAGTACTTTTAACCTCTGGAACAACGAAGGATTTTGTTCAACCATATTCACATATTACTCACAAAAGCTTTACATGCAAAGAACAGCTTGTTGATTATTCTTCTCGTTCTATTTCGACTTTGTCGAATGTAAAAAAGGACACGGTTGCGACGTTGACATTCAATTATGAAGTTTATCAGATGAGTAAATCAACGGAAATGAACCCGACATATCATCCATCCTATGTTCTCATTTATCAGGCTGATGTCTACGTCAATAATAAGGTCCAATATAAGGGTGGCCCGTTCAATTGGTTTGATGGCGAGCATGCGGGATTTTTGAAGAATATTTCGATTTCAGCGACTTTCTCTGGGATTGATTATCAAACTCATCATTATTGTACTCCAAGCATTGATTCTTCCTACGAAAACGATTCCCTGAGAATAATGAGGGAAGTATATCCTGAAGATGATATTTATTCTTGTGAATCGAAGACAGATGATAAACAGTCTTTAGATAATCAAGTGAATTATGGATTAACAGATTATCTTGATCTGTTTACTGATACATTGAGTCCTACATCGAATTCTTATTACTATAATTTATCATATATGAATTCGCATATCGATGAATTTATAAATAAATATGATAGCCGAATATTGGCGAAAGTATCTTCATCAGAAAATGTTGGATCAAGCAAAATTACATTTAAACAAAATTTTGAATATAATCAAAAATTGGCTGTCACTCCTTCGGAATATGGAACAGGATATACTTATAAAGTTACTCATGATGACAAGGGAATCTACTCAGGTCCTGCTAAATACGAGAATAGCACAGATACAGATGATTCAAAACCGTTCAATTTTACATTCTATGGAACATTTGGTGTTGAATGTCCTCAGAAACCCTCTTCCATTTCTATCGGATTGGGACTGGATACCTATCATGGTTCTCATGTGAATCTCGATACCTTTGAATCGACGGCAAGTGATTCCTTCACCATCTCATTATGATCGAAATCAAAAACCTAAAGAAATCATTCGACAAAAGGATTTTATTTTCGATAGAAGAACTTAAGCTTCCGGATACAGGCTTAGTTATTCTGAAGGGTGAGAATGGATGTGGAAAAACAACATTTTTCAACATTTTATCCTTGATGGACAACCATTATGATGGCACTCTTGAAATCGATGGGATCGACTATAAAAAGAAATCGGATAAAGAAAGATGCCGATTCCGATCAAGAGAGATTTCGTATGTTTTTCAGAAAAACAATCTTCTCTCTTTCCTCGATTCTGAAGATAATGAATTCGTTTATGAAAGACAGGATGTAGAAAAGAACCGAGATATGATTTCTCAGTTTTCTCAGGGACAGCAGGAAATGATTGCCCTTCGACGCTCTCTCAATCGAAAGGCAAAGATTTATCTTCTGGATGAAGTTCTTTCTTCCCTGGATGAAGTCAATCGAGTGAAGATCAAAGAGAAAATTGCTCAATTGGCCAAGATGAGTCTTGTTTTTCTTGTTTCCCATGATGTCATCCTCGAGGAAATGGCATCTGCTGTCTATGAAATGAAGGATGGGAAGCTTATCGAGAAGAAAAAGGAAGTGAAGAGTGGATTAAATTTATCGACCGAATCGGCTTCCTTGCCGGACTATACTTTCTTGAGAAAGAAGAGCAGCCGTTCTTTTCTTGGACTGCATCTGCTGAATCTTATATGTAGCATCTTTCTTCTTGGCATACTTTTTGTGGGTATGACGGCTGTTCGTGATGATTCTCTTTTTTTGTTGGCGGCTTCTTTGGATGATAATCAGCCAGTCTATCTTTCTTCGAATCGCCAGATCGATTCCGATGAACTTTTGAAGAAATTCGATTCCTTTGCGTATCTTTCGTATGGTGGCTCCTATCCTCTTGGCATCTCGGATTCAATTCCTGATGATAAGAAAGTCCATTGCCGACAGGAAACGATTGAGGATTATGACAGACAGAATTATACCTCTGGTGATCAATTTAACTTGACGAATGAAATCAAAATTCCTCTTCAAATCGATGAGAATGTTCCTCGTGGTCTATTTTTGGCAAATCAAAAGACACTTGATGTCTATAAAAATGAGCATAGCTCGGTTCGATTATCGAATTTTTGGGATACAAAAAAATATACATGTCAGGAATTGATGAGAAAATATGACGAAAATTCCATTTTATTCTTGATTGATGAGACATATTATAAGACAGAATATAAGGAAGATGTTCCTTTTCAAATCGAAGATGATGTGTTCTATTCCACATCGGCTGATTTTGAAAGCGACAATATCCAACATTTCGAGACCCGATATTCAGATGATTCCTTCCAGCCGGACTATAATGCTCTTTTTCCATCTGGCTCAAAATGTATCTATGATAAAAAATTACGATCCACACGGTATGAGATTCTTGTCAGTGATGCGACTCTAAAGAGAATCAGGAAGACGTATGAGAATCATCAAACGATTCTTTTTGTCACGAAATCCCATCATTTTGAAATAGCGTCATTCTTCTATTTCCATAAATTATCCGTGAATATGTATACTTCGGTAACGAAGGGTATTCAGAAGTACAATTGGATTAATGCAAGTCATAATCTGGTGAATGATTACACCTATTCTTTTTTGACGGGTTCGATTTTTGTTCTTTATCTTTTGTTCGAAACAGGTCTTTTTTATTATGTCATCTATGCAAGCAGGAAAGATATCCATGTTCTTTATGGCATGGGGTACAGCAAAAATGAAATCTATGACCTCTATTTTTCTCCCTTCCTACTTTCGTTCCTGCTTTCTCTTCCTTGTGGAACTCTATTCTCTATCATTGCTTTCTTGGTGGGGCAATCCGGTTTCATGTCTTCCTTCCTTTTTTCCTCTCCCATCGTTTTTGTTTTGTTCACCCTACAATATTTCCTTGACCATCTGATTTTTAGGAGGGTATTGAAAAATGAAAGGTAAATTCTTCTTGGATATGCTGAAGAAGGAAAAACTTCTTCTTTTCTTCCTTGTTCTTCTTTATCTTTTGGTCCAGGTCTATTTCACATTCAGCTTTTATGATCCGGCTCGATTCCGGGCTTTTTATGGACCTGATTATGGAAAGATGACGAGTGAAGAATCGACTATCTTTTCAGCGCTCGGCCTATCGGGTGTGACAAAGCAAGCCTATCTTCTTCCGTTTGTTGTCTTCATCATCCTGCTTGTTCTCTTCTTATTTCTTTTCTCCTATCTCTCTTCTTCTTTGGAACTCAACAATGTCTTTCTTCTGAAAATCAAGGGTGATGAAAAGGTTCTGAAAAGACAGCTTCTTTTTCAGGGAATCATCAATTTCTTTTCTTTCGTTCTTGCAATCTTTCTTTATGCTTTGGTGCTTTCTCTGATCGATTATTTTGTTTCTTTTCAGATTCCTTTATTCGTTTTTGATATCCGAACAATCTATTTCGATGTCGTCTACTATTTTCTTTCTCTTCTTCTTTTTTCACGCATCAATCAAAAGATGACCTCGAATAAAAAGATGCTATCATTTCTTCGGGAGGAATACTGATGATTCAATTAGTCAATATACAAAAAAGATATCCGAGTAAAGTTATTTTTTCAGCTCCGTTGAATCTTACATTCCTCGATCATGGATTCTACCTTCTGAAAGGTGGGAATGGGTGCGGAAAAACAACCCTGCTTTATCTTCTCTCCCTCTTGGATGAAGAATATGAAGGAAGCTATCTTTTGGATGGACAGGATGTGAAGAAACTGAATAAGAAGAAAAAAGAAGAGCTGCGTATCAAAAAAATATCCCTCCTGTTTCCAAGAGGGAATCTCGTTCCTTTTCTTTCTGTTGGCGAAAACCGAAGACTCTTCTCCTCTGGAAAAGAAAATTTTGATCATCTTCTTAATAAAAGAAATGTAAAGATGCTATCCGGCGGTGAGGAAATTCTTCTCGCTTTATCCAATGAATTCGGTAAGGATAAGGAAATCTATCTTTTTGATGAAATTACTTCATGCCTCAGTGACGAGCACCTTCATGAAGTGATGAATATCATCTCTGAAAAGGCAAAGACACATCTCATCATCATGGCAAGCCATGACACACGGATCAAGGAGGATGAGAAGACGATTCATCTATGAATAGAATTCCATTTTTGGATCATCCTATCCGGTTGTTTGGTGAAAAGAGTCGGAATTTAATTCTTTAACAGTTTCGTAATATTTGTTTTTGAGGACTTAATTGTTCCTATGATGGCTAGGAATAGTCCAATGGACAAAAGAATTCCCACGAGAAGAAGAATCATCTTGAAATGGACACCGAGCAGGGGAAGTGAGACGATGGAATTGTAAATCATAAAAGCAATCTATACGGTTGCAAGTGTCCATGTAAAGACGATGGATAGAAGAATGAGAGCCTTCATCAGCAAGGTTATGAAGAGGCTTTTTGATGAACTTCCCATGGATAAGAGGACACCATAGCTATATCTTTCTTTTTCGATGTTGGAAATGAAAAGCAAAAGAAGAGAGAGCACGGAAAGAAAAAGAAAAAAGAAAATCACATAGAGAAAGAGGTCTGCCATTTTTGTAACTGATTAGCATACAATCGTTGTATATACTTCGCTTATTCTTTCTTGTCATGACATGAAGGAATTAGCGGTCCTTCCCTAAAATTCGAATTCGAGTTCTGCGTGCCTGCCCGACGTCAGCTCATTCAGCCCTATCATCATCCACATCCTTCTATTTCTTTTTGTAATGATGATTCTTTTTAAAAATGATGAACGATCTTTCGTTTGTTGGTGTATCCTATTTCCAGAGGAGAAAAGAACATGGATAAATATTTCAGCGACTATAAGCCATATAAGGACGGGATTCATAATGATGGAATGATTCTTTCTCATGCAATCAAGGATTGTGCCATTCATGGAAATCGTCTTATCATTGAAGAAGGAACCTATAAATGTGGAACCATCTTCCTTTATGAGAATTGTTCCATCTATCTAGAAAAAGGTGCCCTTCTCAAGCTGAGTGAAGATGAGAATGATTTCTATTCCGTCCATTCCGGAAATACGGTTATGACAAGAAAAACCTATCAGGATTGCACTTGCAATGGAAAACCAGAGAAATATTTCATCTATGGAAAGGATATCCACAATCTTGCCCTGGATGGTGAAGGAACGATCGATGGCTCCGAGGAATATTTTGTCGGTGTCTCAAACCCTTATCATATCGAAGGAAAATACTATCCGAGAACGCCTTTGCTTTATTTCGAAAATTGTAAGAACATCGTGTTGAAGAATCTTCATCTACAAAGAAGTTCATTCTGGACGGTTCATCTTGTGGGATGTGATGGCATATTGATCGATGGCATCACGATCAGGAACAATCCGATTTTTACCAATTCGGATGGCATCGATCCTGACCATTCTAAGAATATCATCATAAAAAATTGCGATATCTCCTGTGCGGATGACTGTATTGTCCTAAAATCGACATCGTATGCGACCCATTATGGACCGACAGAGAACGTCGAAGTCTATCACTGCAGACTGAAATCCACTTGTGCGGCTATCAAATTGGGAACGGAATCCTATTCTGATTTTAGGAATATCTATTTCCATGATATCGATATCTATGATACCAACAGAGGAATCTCTCTCATGATCAGAGATGGCGGAAATGTCTCCGCTGTCCGCTTTGAAAACATCATGATCAATTCTCATCAGGTTTCGCCAATCTATTGGTGGGGAAGAGGAGAACCGATTTCCATCACGAATGTGAAAAGAGATGAAAAATCGATTCTTGGAAGCATTGATGATGTCTGTTTTAAGAATATCGAATGTGATTGTGAAAATGGCATCACCATTGTCGGAGAGAACATAAAATCTCTTTCTTTTGAGAATGTCAGACTGCATCTTCATGAAAAAACGGCATGGGAAAAGAAAGGCCTCGATCTGAGACCGAGTTTATGCAATGTTCTTGAATCTGCTTTCCATGATCTCTATGTAAAAGGAAAAGCCGACTTGAAAATCGAAAACTGCAATTTTGTGGATGTGATTGAAGAAAGATAGAAGCGCAGCACCGCCTGAAAATGCAAAAAAATCATTCCCGGTCTGAGGAGAAAAAAAGAATCGAGAACCTTTCTAAGAATAAACTCGAGGACAGCGGATACACTCTATATCGTGTTTTGAAAGTCTGTGTCGGGATGGAATTTTCAAGGCAAAAAACGATATTCGGATGGCTTTCACGCAAGAGGGAGATGCAGTCTAACGGGATGTTCACAACAGGTATCATCATCTTTCTCGGCAGGGGCAGTCTCATTGCGTCAGCTATCGACTATCGCTAGAAGATCAAGGACAGCCTGCGAAAAATGAAGGATGAGTTGCTCGGCGAAGATGAGTAAAAATTCATGAACAAGAATGCCTCAAGGCTATGTCCATGACGAACCTTATCTCCTCGGTGTTCTTTCGGATTGCTGACGCATTCCTTCAGGTGAACCTTGCAAGGAGCGCAAATCAAGCATTTTCTTGTAATATTAAGTAATTTATTTTAGTCATTAACCTTCCAATATCCACCTTTTTTCGCACCAACTCTTGAAATTGCACCTATTTCCTGTAATTTATTTAAATTATTAGAAATAGCCGAATGTCCAAGACCCAATTCTTTCATAAGCATTACACTCGTAGTATTAGGATTATTTCTTAAAAGTTCTACTATTTTCAATTGAGTTCTATTAAGTCTTATATCCACTTCCACTCCACTTTTATTACCCACTTTTATTTGTGGGTGATAATTTACAACATTAATACGATTGAAAGGAATAGTAACTTGAATTCTATTTTCACTAAATTCAAAAGCCGTTTCTCCATAATGAGATAATATTGTAGGTACTCCTCTACCAGTTTTCTCACTAATATGTAATTGTAAAAATATTTCAGACAACTTTTTATTAACAGGTTCACTTGTTCCTTTATAAAAATCTTCTATTGTTAACTTTGGTGACAATCCACCATGTGATAATATTTCAATTCTATCAGAATAAAAAGTAAACATTGGGGCATTATGATTTTTCCAATTATTATGAACAAAAGCATTTATAACAGCTTCTCTATATGATGCTTGATCAAACAAATAAACTTCTTTTCTTTCTACAATTCTATTTCTTTCATCTGCTTGAGGAATATTAAATGTGTCACCATAATCTAAAACTTTATCAAGTGATAATAACAAGTTCATTAACCCAAACTCTTTTACCGAAAATAAAGGATCTGCTTTACTCGTTCCGGCAAATATTGATACCCTAACATTTATATGAGAATTATCCGATAATAATTGTGCAAGTAAATTATATTTACCTTCATTATTTAATAATCCTAAATTTTTCTTATATGTACTCAAATTTAATGTTATACCTTTTGTTGAATAATAGTTTATTAGAGAATTAAATGTCAAATCTTGATAATCAGATTCTATTGATTCAAGATCATCTTCTTTATGATTTAATGCATACCAAATTTCAGCTTCTTTATCAGGGTATCTTACTAAACTTTCTAAACTAGATCCAATTCTAGTATATCTTACATCATCAAAAGATGTTGGGATGCTTTTTGCTTGTGGAATAATAAGAATTACCACTCTTTTCCCTTCATATTCAAATGTATCAAATTTAAAATTAATTACTGGATTTAAAAGTCTTGTTAAATAATGTTGTAATGGTTCATGATGCACTTCTTGATCATAATTAAAATTTGTCCCTACAACTTCATGAGTCTTATCATTTATGCCCCAAAAGAAATAAGCATAATCAGAGCCTTTAACTTTGGCAATATTAGATAATGCAGAAATATACATACCCAATTTCTTTTCTTCAAACCAGTTCTCTTTAAATTCAAACCAAGAAGATTCATATTGTCTTTTTAATAAATCTTCTAAAATAATTTTATAATTCATAAGTACCATCTCCACCTCTTTGTTAATCTTATTTTACTCCAGTTTATAAAAATATTCAACAATAAAAGTGGAGTAAAAGTGGAGTAAAAGTGGTCAAAAACATAGATAATATAGTATACTAAAGTAAAATTTTTGTCATAATCAATTATTTTTTAAAACTTATTATTTTGCTTATAAATCCATTATTATTCATATACTTATCTATTACGCCTCTGGTTTCATTAGGTGAACCTTGCAAGGAAGTGCAAATCAAACATTTTGTTGTAATGTGTGGCAATTAAAGATTATTATTCACTTGATTTTTATCATTAACCTACCTATACCCATTTTTATTTGATCCTACTCTTTCAATATATCCTTTTTCTTTTAAAATTATGTTATCTATTGACGTTTTACCAAAGAGTACAAACAATTTCTAATTCCGGCTTTGATATTTGGATTATTTATAATTTCTGCAATTACCTTAACTTGAGAACTATTAAGTGTTTTATCACCCACTTTTGGGGTTCACTTCATTCTTAGTACTTCCTCGTCTTATATTCATACATACTTCAATACATACAAACCCATTATTATTT
>CAVDUB010000034.1:0-11720 GCA_963612025.1 bacterium | reverse complement strand
TAAGCATCCCTTCCAACCTTGAGATGGCTCTCTCTTCATTGAGGGAGTCTTTTTTCATTCTCTGTTGCTCTTCTTCTCGATGTATAATCAAGAAAGATAAAGAGAGAGCAGCAATGAATTACAATGATAAACAGATTGGTCGGAATATAAAGGCAATACGGAATGCAAATGGAATGAATACTCTCGACTTTGCATCCTATATAAAAACAGAAGGCAAAGAAGAAGGGATTTCCAATAGTCTATTAGAAAAAATAGAGAATGGAAAAAGACATGCTACAGATGAGATCATCGAAAGCATCGCAAAGTATACCGGATTCTCTTTTTCGGAGATCAAATACGGTGATCTGACCTATCTGGAAAAGAATGAAAAAGTCTTTGATGATACCTTCAGTGTCGCCGAAATCTTCCTGGACAAGGAAAATTTGGATGACTGGATTGATACATACCAGCATTTTCTCCAGATTGTCGAAGAAAAAGAAGCGATGCAGTCTAAAAACTTTCGAAATGGCATGAAAATCGTCAAGGAAAAGATTCAGCCTCTTCATTTCACCAATGAGGAAATTCGACAGGCCATCGATTTTTTTGAGAAATCCATATTGGATGGTGTCGATGGCTGCGCATCGATCAACATCCTATCCTGTTCTCTCTATCTTTATCTGAATACACTCGGGGAATCCGTCATAGAAGATTCGACATCCGAGCGATGGAACTTCAAGGTAAGATGTGATGCTGATTTTTTCTATCAGATTCGAGGCGAATATGAAGACACCACCTATGATAAAATGCGAATGCAATTCATCCGTGAATATGATTCTCTTTTTATTCGACACATGATACGCCTAGCCACAGACAGGGAACATTCTGATTTTGCCTACTATTTCCTCTACCTACGATACCAGCTTGGACTCCTCGATGAAAAGGAAAACCGAATGGATCTTACGGAGATGAAAAGATTCAGCGAGTCCTTCCTTGACGCACTCTATAAGATGAAAAATAAATATGCTATCCACTTGCATGATTTTATGGAAAGCATGAAAGACAGCTGATTTCCGCACAAAATGTGCATGGAAATCTTCTTTTCTCCTTGCTATGCTTTCTCTATCCAAAAAGGAGAATACCGTATCACTATGAAGAAAAATCTATTCATGCTTCCGTTTGTCATCGCTCTGCTCACGTCCTGTGGCAGCAGCTCGAATTCGAATGCAAGCAGTCTATCCTCAACATCCGCTCCTGTTTCTGAATCGGCATCCAGTTCGACATCGACTGAGCCGGGAATCGTCGTCTCAACCTTGGATGAGATGTGTGCCTATCTTGAGGAAAAAGGTGTCGTATCTGGAGAAAGAACGACAAAATATGCCTCCATGATTGGGGCAATCGATGGAACCGGATATAAAGGTAATTATGTCGAAATCTATCTCTATGCAGAAGAAGCACCGAAATCCTTCACCGTTTTAGATACCGAAGTCGAATTCAATGCGACGAATGGAAAATTCGCATTGATGTTTTCTCTTGGTGCCGAAATCGACAATGCTGTCATCGACTGCTTCAAGGCCGTCAAGACGAAGTAATCAGAAGGCCTCCTCTTCGACCTTCTTCTGACCTCTGTATAGATGGTACAGAGGTCTTTTATTTGAAGAAGATATTTTTTTTTCTTCTTCCCTCGCAGAAAAAACAAGCCTCTTGATGAGAGATATCAGGAGGTTCTTATCAGATGAAAAAAGAATGGAAGATGATTATTGCCTTATTATCGACGAAGACTAAAATCGCGACTCTTCAGGCATCAGCCAGCATGAAAAGAATGAGAAAGAAAGGAAAATCAAAAAGGAAGAAAAAAGAATGATTGAACAGAAAAGCTCATATTTAAGCTAGTTTTTATCGGAAATCAATCTGTACCACTGAACACTTTTCAGGTATAGAGCAAAAGTGTTCAGTGGTAGTGAACAGTTTTGTTGATTCTCCATAAATTGTTCAGTTAAATAAAAGAGGGTGACTCAAATGATCACACGCGAAAAATACCTGAATAAAATTCGACCTTTCTATGAAAGCGACTTGGTGAAAATCATCACTGGAATCCGAAGATGCGGAAAGTCTGTCATCTTGAATCAAATCATGGATGAAATCAGGAAAAACACAGACAACATTATCTATCTGAATTTCGAAAAGACATCTGATTTCATGAAAGTCAGTGATGCGCTTGGACTCGTCGATTACATAAACAAAAAACAAAAAAGAAGGAAAATGCTCTATCTTCTTGGATGAAATCCAGGAAATCTGCGACTGGCAGATTGCCATCAAGGATTTGCGTTTAGACAATAATTCGATTTTCATCACAGGAAGCAATTCCAAATTGCTATCCAGTGAGATTCTGACGCTTTTATCCGGTCGGTTTGTCTCTTTCCGCATACGTCCTTTTGTCTATTCTGAAATCGAGGAATACATGAGTCAGATGAAAAAAGCATGCCCAGTCAATGACTATCTGATCTGGGGTGGATTCCCCGGAAGATTTCTCTACGATTCCATCGAATCACAGAAAGACTATCTATCTGATTTAGAAAACACAATTGTCTATAACGACTTGATCAAGAGATATAAGATAAAGAAAGAAGTTGCATTCAAAAAAAAGTACAATTCGTTCGGAGCAGCAATTCAAGAATCATCTCTGCACGCAGCATACACAAATACATATCCAACGAATGTGAAGGTGTTTCTCTCAATACCGTACTCAAATACATCGAATATCTAAAAGAAGCCTTTATCATCGATGAAGTCCCTCAATATTCCAGGAAAACAAAAAGAAAGCAAGCCTACTTATATAAACTCTATGATTCCGATGTCTGCTTCAATTCTTTATCCATTCTGAACAATCGCTTCGACTTAGACCACAATATGGAAAATATCGTCTACAATGAACTTCTCTATCGTGACTATACTGTCATGGTCTATGACAACGACGGAAAAAAATCGACTTCTACGCTTCCAAAAATGGCAAGGAATACTATATCCAGGTTGCCTATAGCGTCGTCGATGACAAAGCCTACAAAAGAGAATTCAGTGCCTTCGAAAGCATCGACTATCTTTCACAGAAAATCATCATCACATGTGATGAATTCGATTATTCGACAAGCCTCGTGAGACATATCTCACTGAAAAACTTTTTAGAAATGAAAGAATTGTAAAAAAGACAAAATAAATTCGAAAAGTTCCAATCTGATTCATATTTCACAGAAAGCGAGAAAACCACTGAATATCAGGCCTCATTTCATTGGGGCCTGTCCGCTTTTTCGATGACGCTTTCTTCTTTCTGTTCCCGCTACCCTTCAGCCACTTTTCAGGTATGTCGACCGTCGAAAATATGATTTAGGATAATCGGGCCGTTTCAATTCATTTTTGTGATTTTCACCTTATCGACCATCTTTTTTATGAATCTATAAATCATTTCCGCATCATTAAACGAAATGTTTTTGAAACTGAACATTATTTCACGAATAAACTAGATAGCGATGTTGAAGGTAAACCGAAAAAAATCAACGTTTCAACCGAAAGCAAAATAAGCTTTCGACCGAAAGAATGTGAGGCTCTAGGCCTATATAGAATTCCATAAGGCCATCACTTTGAAAAGAATTCCTCTTACAATCTTTTCATTGATTTACAGCCTGCTTCCTTCTTCCCATGCGAAAATGAAAAACGAGAAAAAAGCCATAGAAGCTCTCCAGATGTCATTCTCTTTGATGAACCGTTATCCTCTCTTGACGCACTCTTAAGGGAAGAGATGCGTCTTAAAATCCGAAGTCTGGTGAAGAAGTTATCGACGGCAAGCATCTTTGTCATCCATGACCAGGAAGAAGCGATGTCTATCTAAGATTCCATCATCATAAATCAGGGAAAAATCATAGTAAAAGGAAGCCGATCTTCTTGTATCCATGAACCGATTCAAGAACGTCGTCTTTTTCCATAGCAGGGATATCGAAAGCAAGAAGCATCTCGTCTTCTGATCTATGAAAAGAGGAGACTTAAAAAGGCAATCCGGCAAGAGGAGATTTCATATTCTCTTCTTCCAGATTGCCTTCCTGTTCATTCGTTTTGATCGTTTCCGAAGTCGTCGTTGTCGTCTTCCTCATCCGCGTGATGCTCTTGTGTCACCTTTTCACGGATGCCGGACAAGGCTTCATAGACTTCCTTGGTGCTCGCATCGGGATGTTCCTTGATGTATTCGTCGAACTGCGAGATGATGTCTCCCATATAGGGTTCATCATAGTTTTCTTCTTCCTGTTCCTCACCCTCTTCGTCATGATCGTGATCATGGTTGTCGGCTTTCACCGTATTGGACTCCGACATATATTTTGGATATGTATCATCGATTTTGATGTATTCATGTTCCGGATCATAATAGCGGAAGACAACGCGGATATGAATGGCCGTATCCTTCAGGGCGTCAAAGAGGATATCTCTGACTTCTCCTTCCTTATCCTCCTCATCATAGGGTGCTTCGACCTGGATATTCAATCGGAAGGAAGTCTGTTCGAATCCATCATGAATAATGAAGGATTCCGGAGCGAAGAACTCGAGTTCATCGTCCTGAATGCCATAGACTTCGACAAGTTTCTTATGAAGTAATTTTGTTTTGGCGATGGCCTCATAATAGTCCATGCCAAGAATCGAGACAGTTACCATTTTCTTCTCCTTTTTTGTGCCGTATTATTGTAACAAAATCAAGATGAATTGTCGCCTAGAGATTCTCGCTTCCCGGATCGACATTGATAAGAATCTCGGCTTCCTTATTGGCGATGCGAAGCGCCTTGATTCCACGAAGAATCTCTTTTGCTTCTTCCTGCGACTTATATTTTAGAAGGATATTCCTGGAATATCTTCCATTGGTATAGGGAATATAGGGAATCGAAGGACCATAGATATTGAACTTCTTGTTTCCAATCGAGGCGAGAAGATATTGCTTCACCTTAAAAGCCACATCATCACAATATTTCTGATCGAGTGCCCTGATGGTGATAGCCGTCAAGAAGGTATAGGGTGGATAAAGATATTTCTTTCTTTCTCCCATCTCATATTCATAGAACGAGGAATAATCCTGCCTCGATGCCAAGTCGATGACTCTATTTTCCACGCTATAGGTCTGAAGGACAACCGTTCCCTTCTTGTCTCCCCTTCCGGCCCGCCCAACAAATTGGCTGATGAGATCAAAGGTATCCTCGTTGGCCATATAGGTCGGAAGAGATAAGGAGGCATCACAATCGAGCATGCAGGCAAGGGTGACATTCTTAAAGTTATGTCCCTTGGCGATGAGTTGAGTTCCGACGACGATATCACTCTCACCTTCCGCAAAAGACTGAAGGACCTCATGACGCGTCTCATAAGAAGAGACATCGCTATCTAGGCGATAGATTTTCGCAAATGGAAAAAGCATTCTCAACTCCTCATAGGCCCGTTCTGTTCCATAGCCGAGGGTGAGGAAATCCTTGCTCTTGCACTCACAGGCATAATCATAGGCTGAGACCTGGAATCCGCAATGATGGCACTTGAGAAGATTGCTCTTCTTGTGAAAGTTGAGAGGAATATTGCAGTTGGGACATTTGACCGTCTTGTGACAATTTCGACAGATGAATATGGGAGCATAGCCTCTTCGATTCAGAAGAACCATAACCTGTTCTTTTCTCTCCATTGTCTTTTTGATTTCTTCCTGAAGAGGAAGAGAAATCATCGAAGAGACTTTCGGATCGAGATTTTCCGATTTGTTCATATCGACAAAAAGAATATCCTTCTCTTGGTTCTTGCTATAGCGATGATGCATATAAAGCGGCGTATAGACATTCTTCATCGCTCTTGCCTTCGAGATGATCCGTGGTGTGGCACTGGCAAGAAGAAGCTTGCAGCCATTCTTCTCTGTTCGCATCAAAGCCACCGTTCTAGCATCATAATAAGGATTCGTATCTTGTTTATAGGAAGAAGAATGCTCTTCATCAATGATGATGAGGCCAAGATTCTGAACAGGAGCGAAGATCGCACTTCTCGTACCTAAGACAATTTTAGACTCTCCAGATAGGATTCTTTTGTATTCATCATATTTCCGACTATCCGACAAAGAAGAATTCAGAATCGAAAGCGTATTCGGAAAATGGCTGGCAAAGAGAAGTGACATCTGATCCGTCAGGACGATTTCCGGAATCAGGACAAGAACTCCTTTTCCCATCTTGAGGAAAGTCTCGGCAAGTTTAAGATACACTTCAGTTTTCCCTGATCCCGTCACGCCTTCCAAAAGAAAGACTTCCTTTTCTTTTCCAGCAAGGACTCTCTGATAGACTTCTTCCTGTTCGAGCGTCAAGGAAACAGGAAGAAGTTTTTTGATTTCAAGTTCCGGAATATGGCTGACAGGGATTTCTTCTTCACGCACAAAACCCTTTTCGAGCAATTTCTCAAGACTCTTCTTTGCAGTGATTCTGCTACGGCGGATTCCATCCTCTTCCTTGAGTATCTTCTGATAAAGATCTTTCTCATTTTTTCCAAGTCTTGTAAGTTCCTCATTGCTTTTTTCATTCGCAAAGACAAAGACAATGAATTTCCCCTGAGGCTTCTTCAAGGCCGAATCCTTTGGCTTTAAGGATGGAGGAAGCATCGTATTGAGCACACGAATCAGATCCGACTGGTAATAGTCCGCCATCTCACGAGCCAAGGAAAGAAGAGATTCATCCAAAAGAGGCTCTTCGTCGAGCTTGCGAATGATTTTCGAGAGCTTGATTCCTTCTTTTTCCTGGTATTCCTCAATGGACAGATCGATTTTCTCCGGAAGAGAGAGAACAAATCCCGTCGTCTCCTTGCTTGAGCCGAAACTGACAAGCACCCTCATTCCCTGTGTAATCGTCGCATCCAAGGTATAATAGGAAAAAGGACGATCCAAAGCGACAATCGATCTTCCGATAAGGACTTTGACTAGATAAAACATCGTTTCTTTCCCTCCTTGAGATAGTTCCTGAATGCCTTTCTTAGATTTTCTCTGGCATGCTTTTGAATCAATGAGAAATCCGTGTTCTCTTCCTTTTCGACAGAGAGACAATCTGTGATACCGATTTCAGAAAGTGACGGAATGACTTCCGGCTCGATATAGCCAGAGACCAGCAAGACTTTTTTCTTCTTTTTCTTTGCATGTGAAGCCAATACCGAGATGCACTTCCCATCCAGGGAAGAAGAATCCGTTCTTCCTTCTCCGGTGATGAGAAGATCGACTTCATCAAGAAGCGAATCAATCTGGTAGAGAGAAAGAATTTCTTCTGCACCCGAAGAAAGAGTGAAAGAGAAAAACTGAGAGATTCCAAATGGAAGTCCACCCGCCGCTCCCATTCCGGGAAGATTTCTTGTCTTTTTTGATGTCTTTTTTTCCAACAGGGAACAATAATAAGACATATTCTTTTCCAAGAGGTCTCTTTCTTCTTTCTTAACGGCTCCTTTTTGTTTCGAAAAAACATGACTTGCTCCATTTTCCCCAAGAAGTGGATTGGTGCAATCAGAAAGAAGAGAAAAATGACAGTTTTTCAGTCTTCGATCAAGATGGCTTGTCTCGATCTCTGCAATATCGCCTAGAGATCCACCTGTCGGAACAAAAGGATGCCCATGAATGTCCATAAATCGGACTCCAAGAGCAGATAGCATTCCGCTTCCCCCATCATTCGTACAGGTTCCTCCCAAAGTCAAGATGAAAGAAGAGATGCCAGAATCCAAAACAGAAAGAAGAACTTCCCCAAGAGGATAACTGGATGTCAGAAAAGGATTCTTTTCCTCCACTTGCATCAGGCCGATGGCTTTTGCGGATTCAACGATGGCTCTATCTTTATAAATCAGATACGAAACCTCCTGTTTTCTTCTTAAGTCCGGAGAAAAAGCCTCCATCCTGATTTCTCTTGCTTCTTTCAGAACAGCTTTATAGCAGTCGAGCGCATTTTCTCCTCCATCCGAAAAAGGAAAGGAATAGACCTCGGCATCAGGAAGTTCTTCATGAAGAACACCCTGAAGAACGTCAATCACCTCGGTAGAAGAAAGCGTTCCTTTATAAGAATCTGGCAAAATCAATATTTTCATAAAATTTACTTTATTTTATCACAAAAAAGGACTATATTATCTAGGCTTTTAGGAGGGATGAAACATGAAAAATAAAAGTGTGTTGCTCCAAGGAATTCTTTTCTTGGTCTTAGGTATTCTGCTCTGCGTCGGCATCAGCGGAAACGATGTGTTGGGTTGGCTGTTGTCGATTTCCATGCTTGTCAGCGGTGCTGCGTTAGTCACAGTCGGCGCCATCATGGAGAAGACGCTTGTCGGAAACAATGGCTATAGCGGTGCCATTCTGATTACTTTGGGACTTGCCTTGATGCCGGTGAGAGGTCTTTGCCTCTTTGCGTCCTACTTCCAGCTCATTTCCTTGTTGATGATCGTCATCGGCGCTCTTTATCTCGTTGATGCTCTTTGCGGCTTCATCGGCAAGAGAGCTCTCATCGGAAACGTCTTCATGCTCGTCTTGGGCGCTCTTCTTCTCACCTTCGGTTTCTTATTGTGGTTCGATGTCGGTGGAATGATGCAGTATGCCAGCTTGATCCTCGGTATCGCCTTCATCATCTACGCTGTCCTTCTTCTTGTCAGCGCATTGTCCAACAAGAACATCCTTGTCATCAAACTGAAGAAGTAACTTACCTTGCCTGGCAATTCTGCCAGGCATTTTCTTTATGGAATATACACATGTCACACATGAGAGCCTGAAGCCCTTCCTTCCCGATGGGGCAAAAATCCTGATTCTCGGTTCTCTTCCATCGATTGCTACAAGAAAAGCCAACTTCTATTACGCACATAAGACGAATCGATTCTATAAGATTCTCGCCGGTGTGTTTGATGAAGAAGAGCCGCTTTCGATTGAAGAAAGGAAAGCCTTTCTGACAAGACATCATATCGCACTCTATGATTCCATCTATGAATGCGATATCCGTGCCTCAAGCGATTCGAGCATTCGAAATGTTGTTTCTTCGAAGGAAATCATCGAAAAGATCAAAAAGGACTATCCAATAAAGGCTGTTTTCAATACCGGAAAAGTCAGCTATGATGTCTATCAGAAACAGATTGGATCGGATTCCTTTCTTCTTCCAAGCCCAAGCGCAGCCAATGCTGCACACCCAATTGTGAACCTGATTGAAAAATATCGCATTATTTTGCGGTTCATAGATTGATAAAACAATTCTTTTTTTATATAATTGATGGGCTTTGGGGCTGTAGCTCAGTTGGGAGAGCGTCTCGTTCGCAACGAGAAGGTCGCCGGTTCGATCCCGGTCAGCTCCACCATCACGTATGGAGACGAACACCAGTTATATAATTGGAATACATTATGTATCTGGTCACTTCGTTATATAGGCTAAGATGAATGTTGCCCGTAATAGAAAGAAGAAATAGCAGTAGAAATACTGCTATTTTTTGTTGTCTGATGGATGGTATCATCTGTTCCAAATGTAAGATATCGGATTTTGAGCTTTTGATTGGAAGTGCTGACCTAGGTATGGATTATCTGCATCCAAATGACTGTCCTCACAGACGAAGAAAATTCTATCTTTGTTACCTTCATTCATAGTTACGTGAGGCGGAAGAGCAGATGGATTATCCTTCACTTTATACCATGACTTAGGTTGATAAGCGGCAACGACATTCCCTTTATATAAACCGAGAACATAGTCGACTTTTTTTGCGTTTTCTATCTTTGCCTTCCAGACACCTCTGACTGCATCATACAGTTCCTGTTCGTTCATACCGTCATGGTAAAGTTTATTGATTTTAATTAACATTAGGTTATGATGAACGGAAGAAGTTGTATCCGATAATTCTTTATCTTTTCTAGATTGATTTTTCATCTCACATTTAGGAGTCCCTTTTCTTCCAATAATGTATGTGATTGGATTCTGTGCCTTCTGGTTCTTGCCCAAGGCCTCAATGGATTTATATAAGAATGGGCTGTCCTTGCATAAACTATAGTCATTACAGGTAAAGAAGATTCTCTCTCTGTTTCCATCACTTAATGCAGTATGAGAAGGCAGTTCCTTAGGATTGTCTTTTACTTTATACCAATGATCAGGTTGATACACTCCAACAATAAGCTGGTAATAAACACCGAAGACATACTTCACATGTTTGGCTTTACTCCAGGATGCATGCCATACTCCTCTGACCGCTTCGTAAATATCTTTTTCTGATATGCCCCGATGATAGAGTTTGTTGATCTTGATGACCATGATATCATCAATGATATCCTCAGTCTTTAAAAGCTCGGCACCATGAATATGTTCGAACTCATCAACCAGGGTGGCACTATGAGCATCGCTCTGACCAGCCACTAGATTTGTCAGGTCGTTGTCGGTGACGAAATTGAAGAGATTAATAAGTGCAGCCTCAGCCGCAAAAGCTTCCGATTCAGTAAGATGCCAGTTCAGAAGATATTTCTTAACCACATTATTCGTCTTGCGATTTTCGATTTCATTGATGGTTGCCAGTTTTCTTCTGAAGGATTCAGGATTATCATGACTTTCATTCTCATGGGAAAAGACTCTATTTCCAGTTCCTTTCCCGATATAGAAGACACGATTATCTTTAGGGTCCAATAAAGCATAGACATAATACTTATGACATTCATCCTGATTCAGGTAGAGCAATGTCTTTTCTGTGAATTCCGTGACCATCGATGCCTCCAATTTTTGTAGCTTTATATAGTTTAACACCTTTGAAGATTGGACACGGGGTTGAGGATTGCGTGAATACGGGACAAGGGTGCAGATTGTATCAAAGCAGGTCATTCTTGCCATCATGTATGGAGACGAACGCCGGTTGCATAATTGGGATACATTATGTACCTGGGCAATTCGTTGTAAGGGCACAAACAGATGTGGCCCGTAATAGAAAGAAGAAGTAGCAGTGAAAGCCACTATTTTTTTAAGTTTCATTATTAGCATTTGATAAGTAATATTCATCATTGATTTGCTTATGCTTGAATTCTTACTTCTTTATTACAATACAAGACCATTAGGTTAACTGATATTAGCAAAAATTGCAAAAATGAAATTTAATTAAGTGAACGGGTTGACTTGCAGAAATGAAATTGATACAATTAAATCGCTTTAGAAATAATAAACTTAGGAGGTATAACTCATGAAAGAGTTTAAGGATCGAGTAAAAAAATTGATGGAGCGTGATAATATTTCACAAAAGGAACTGGCCAAACTTTCTGGAATATCTGAAGCTTCTGTCAGTAGATATCTATCAGGTGACTTAAGACCTAGAATGGATATATTAGCTAATATTGCTAAAGTATTTAATGTAAGCACATCTTATTTAGTTGGTGAGACTGATAACGCAGTTCAATCAGATGCATATGAGGAAACTTTATGCGTTGTTACTCGTAACAAATCTAAATTGGCTGATGCTCAAAAGGCAGAAATCATAAAAGTTTTGTTTGGAGGAAAGTAATGTATCATAGTGGTAAGGATTATCAGAAAGTTGATGAAGTGGCATTAAGATTAAGAATTGACTATTGTCATTTTGAAAAGCGTCTAGATGTATTCAAATTAGCAAAACAACTTAATATGATCCTTATCAAATATTCTTCTTTAACGAAGGAACAGTTAGAAGTTTTAACGAGTAAGGAAGAATTAAAAGATGGTTTTACAATTTTCAAAAAGAAAAATGGTGAATAC
>CAVDUB010000033.1:0-14536 GCA_963612025.1 bacterium | reverse complement strand
TATGGCTCCTTTCTTGATTAGCAAATCCAATCCCGGTTTTCATAAACTTTCTTTTATAAGGACCTAGGCTATCTGTGGAGTGAATCAATAGGGCACTCCTTGCCTAGGGGAAGGGAATGTGAATGTGGGTAATTCGTTGTCGGAATAAGCATCCCTTCCAACCTTGAGATGGCTCTCTCTTCATTGAGGGAGCTTTTTTATTCTTTTCGTAAATTCAACGATTTCATTCCTATATATAAATAGGAGGTTCTATTTATGTCAAGAAAACTAAAGGTCCATTATTCGTCGATGGGGGAATCTTACACACCCGTCTCGACCATCATTCTTAAGGGAAAATGGCTTGAAGCCGCCGGCTTCAAGATTGGCGATTATGTCGAAGTCGAATGCACTGGGGATAGGATAACACTCACAAAGACCACACCACCGGAAAGCAAAGAAGCATTGGATGAAGAATTGTTGAAGCTTACGAAAGCCGAGCGAGATGAACTGCTCAGAATCATCAGAGAGAAGAAATGAAATTTTTTGTGCATCTGTTTTTTCTATTCCTCATGTTTCTTGTAACCCAAATGTTGGAATCCATTCAGTATCTGGGTCTATCTGCAATAGACATCGAAAATGGCTACCCTGATCGGGTAGCCATTGGGGGATTGATTTTAGAGGCTGTCGAAGGAAGAATCGAATGTCGCATCGGCCAATTCAGAATAAGTTGTCTTGATATTGGTCTTGAATGTATTGATAGCCTGTGCGAATGTCACTGCGTTCTCTGCCTTGAAGTAGTCCTTCATGGCAGCCTGAATCTTTTCATTGCATCCCTGATCATAGGCTGACATCGGAGCCAACTTGATGCTAGCTGCACTTTCCTTGAACAATTTGATGTGGTTCTGTCCACCCAAGAAGTCTGATTTGTAGGTCGTATCGCTGGCAAGCTTGTTCATGGCCGTCTTATTGTTGGTGTAGTCCTGTGTCTCTCTGGTGATCTTTTCAGCAACCGTCGAATCGCAGGTCATCGTCTTCATGATGTCCTTGACATCTTCGATGTTGTTGCAGTTCTTGGCTGCGGCAAGCCATGTTCCACCCCAATAGTAGGAAGCAGGACCCTGGCAGACACGATACTTTCCATAAAGACCGTTTCCAGCTTTCTGCTCCGCATTGGAATCCGCCAAGGAATTGCCAAGAAGGGTGAAGTTGATACCCCATGTCGAATAGAAGAAGCCGAAGACATCTCCAGACGGGCCCTGATCTTTCGCCCAAGTGTTATCCCAAAGGGATGTTCTGTTATTGTATCCGCTGTCCGAGAACTTTTTGGTCTGCTTAATCCAGCTCTTGATCTGATCATCAAGATGAACCGTCAGTTTTCCATCACTGGACTCCGTGACCCAAGCCTTTGTGGCATTGTTGGAGAAGGTACGATAGGAGTCATCATAGCCAGAAAGCATCTTGATGCCTTTTTCCTTGGCTGTGGCCGCAACGGCATTGAACTTATCCCATGTATTGATTTTCGACTGGACGAAGGCTGCCTGTGCTTCCGCACCGGCGCTATCTGCCGGATAGTCATCCCAAATCTTGGCTGCCTCATCGCTTCTGAAGGCATAAAGACCCGGAGTTGCCTGCCAGGAAACGCCCTTGAGGACATTGTCGGAATTGGTGACAACCGTCTTGGTGTAGTCATACATATCGGATAAATCAGAATCCGTCAATCCGACATCTTTCTTGACATCAAGTGTATAGTCTGTTTCGATATACTTCTTGGCATAGTCAGCTTCCATGAGGAACATATCGATTTTTTCGGATGCCTTGGCATTGTCATCTGACTTCAACGCATTGTCGAGAGCATTCTGATAGGCGTTGTCATCATTCGGAACGACATTGAACACGACTGTCTTGCCACTCTTGAGAAGATATTTCTTTTCTCCGAGATTCTTGTCAATCTTTTCCGCATAGAATTTTTCGAATCTTTCCATGAATTCCGTGTTCCAGCAGCGGATATTGATGGTTTTATCTTCTTCTGTTGTACTGGACTTCGAACTGTCCGAATTGCCTGTACATCCGACGAGGCCCAAACCGACAGCAACGGCACCGAATAGAGCAAATAAGTTCTTTTTCATAAATTACCTCCTATTTTTGCGCTATGTCGAACAAATGAGCGAGTTAAGGAAGGATCGCCAATCCTTGTCCTTTGATTGCCGATAGACATCTGACAACGTGTAAGGGCTTCCGTAATCGGTTACGCCATCATTATAGTTTCCGCCTTCTCCTTTTGTCAACAACATTCGAACAGAAAAATTCCATCGAACTTTTTAAATATAATTTATTATATTTAGGGCCTCAAAAAAATTTTTTGAGGCTATTTTTTGTTGCATTTTTACCAAATGCCGCTATACTAAAAATAGACAACGCAAACGATTACACAAAGATGATATGGCAAAATTCTAGGATAAAATACAAAAAAAGGAGAAATGTTTATGAAATTCGGACATTTTGATGATCAAAACCGGGAATACGTGATTGAAACCCCACATACACCGCTTCCATGGATCAACTATCTTGGCACAGAAAACTTCCATTCTCTCATCTCCAATACATTAGGAGGTTATTCCTTCTATAAGGATGCAAAGCTGAGACGAATCACCCGTTATCGATACAACAATGTTCCACGCGATGTCTCTGGTAGGTTCTATTACATCAAAGAAGGAAATACAATCTGGAACATCGGATACCTTCCTATGAAGACTCCACTCGATTCCTACAAATGCAGACATGGCCTGAACTATTCCATTTTTGAATCATCCAAGAGAGAACTTCAGGCAAAGCTGACCTGCTTTGTTCCTCTTCATGACAATCTGGAAGTCAATCATCTTGTCTTGAAGAACATATCCAAAGAGAAAAAGACATTCTCCCTTTATGGAACCGTCGAATTTTGCCTTTATAATGCGGTCGATGATGCCAACAACTATCAAAGAAATCTCAATTTGGCGGAAGTCGAAGTCGATGACAACACCGTCTATCATGAAACGGAATACCGTGAAAGAAGAAATCATTTTGCTTTCTTTGGCTGCTCAAAAAAGCATGACGGATTCGACACTTCTAGAGACATCTTCCTCGGATTGGAAAACGGATTCGATTCGCCTGACGCTGTCAAAAAAGGAATCTCCTACAATTCCATTGTTCACGACTACTATCCGATAGCCTGCCATAGACTCGATCTCACCCTCGACCCCGGAGAGGAAATCGAACTGGTCTTCCTTCTTGGATTCGTGGAGAACAAAGAGGAAGAAAAATGGGACTCGAATGGAAAGGCAAACAAAGAAAAAGCCTATCAGCTGCAAAAGAAATACTTCGACATAAGAAATGTCAAAAAAGAATTCGATCAGCTTAAGGAATACTGGAACAATCTCTTATCGACATTCCATGTAAAGAGCAACGACGAGAAATTCGACCGCATGGCCAATATCTGGAACCAGTACCAGTGCATGATCACCTATATGATGTCTCGAAGCGCCTCCTACTATGAAACAGGAACAGGAAGGGGCATGGGCTTCCGCGATTCATGTCAGGATCTTCTCGGATTTGTCCATATGATTCCGGAAAAAGCAAAAGAAAGAATCATCGACATTGCCTCTATTCAATTCGAAGATGGCTCCACTTATCATCAGTACCAGCCACTGAATAAGAAAGGCAACGCCGATATCGGATCCGGATTCAATGATGACCCGCTCTGGCTTGTCGGCGCCGTCTCAAGCTATATCAGAGAAACCGGGGACTATTCCATTCTCGACCTGATGACGCCTTTCGACAATAAGAAGGGAAGCGAAAAGCCTCTTTATGATCATGTTCTTGTCTCCTTGAAGCACACCATTCTAAACCTTGGCCCCCATGGGCTTCCCTTGATCGGACGAGCAGATTGGAACGACTGCTTGAATCTCAATTGCTTCTCAAAGGTCGATGGCGAATCCTTCCAGACCGTCGAAAACAATGATACGCATGTCGCAGAATCCGTCTTCATAGCAGGCATGTTCGTCCAGTACGGAAACGAATTCATCAAGATTGCAAGACATCTCAAGAAGGAAGAAGATGCCGCCTATATCGAAGAATATGTGAAAAAGATTTCCGAAGCCTGCATCCAATACGGATTCGACTATAAAGAAGGATATTTCATCCGTGCCTATGATGCTTTCTCGAATCCGGTTGGCTCCTCCTCCTGCGAAGAAGGAAAAATCTATATCGAACCGCAGGGCTTCTGCACCATGGCCGGCATCGGACATGATATCGGCCTCGGAAAGAAAGCCATTGATGCCTCCTTCAAATATCTTGTAAACGACTATGGAGCAGAAATTTTATATCCACCTTATACCCATTATCATTTAGAATTAGGAGAGGTCTCCTCTTATCCACCGGGAGTAAAAGAAAATGGATCTGTTTTCAATCACAACAATCCATGGCTGACCATCGCCTGCTGTAAGGAAAAAGAACCAGAACGCGCCTTCGAGCTCTATAAGAAGAATGCTCCAAGCTACATCGAAGAAAACAGCGATATCCACAAAACAGAACCCTATGTCTATTCCCAGATGATTGCCGGAAGAAGCTCGAAATCCTATGGGCAGGCAAAGAATTCCTGGCTGACAGGAAGCGCCACATGGTCCTTTGTCTGTCTTAGCCAAGGGCTGCTTGGCATCCAACCGGAACTCGATGGATTGAGAATCGAACCTTGCCTCAGCGAAAACTTCAGGGAAGTCGAAGTCACAAGAAAAATCCGTGACAAAGTCTTCCACATAAAAATGAAGAACGAAAAGAAAGGGAAGTGTCATCTCGTTGTCAACGGACACCCCCAGGATGAAACATTGGTCAGATATATAGACGGCATCAAAGAATATGACGTCGAAATCGTCTTTTAAAATAAGGAGGATCAAAAAATGGTCAACGATGATGAAGTGAAGTTCAATTTCAGGCCGATCAAGAAATTCATCGAAAGAAAAAAGAAGGAAAAAGCAGACAAGGAGAAAGGAAAGCAGCTTCTCGAAGAGCAGAGAAAGAAGGACGAGCTTCTTCCAAAGGATGCACCCGAAGGCGTCTTCGTCTCCTTAAAAAACGTGAACAAAATCTATGAAAATGGCTATCATGCCGTCCATGATTTCTCCATCGACATCAAGGAGCATGAATTCATCGTCTTTGTCGGTCCATCCGGCTGTGGAAAATCGACAACCTTAAGAATGATAGCCGGCTTGGAAGACATTTCTGGCGGAAATCTCTTCATCGATGGTGCCTTCATGAACGATGTCGCACCAAAAGACAGAGGCATCGCCATGGTCTTCCAATCCTATGCACTCTATCCGCATATGAGTGTCTACAACAACATGGCCTTCCCGTTGAAAGTCATGCATCTATCCAAAGCTGAAATCAACGAAAGAGTCATGAACGCTGCGAGAATTCTTCAGATCGAGCCCTATTTGGATCGAAAGCCAAAAGCCCTCTCTGGCGGACAAAGACAAAGAGTCGCTTTAGGTCGCGCCATCGTCCGCCATGCGAAGGTTCTCTTGATGGATGAGCCATTAAGCAACCTCGATGCGAAACTGAGAGTTCAGATGCGAAGCGAAATCGTCAAGCTGCACAATAACCTCAACACGACCACCATCTATGTCACCCATGACCAGACAGAAGCCATGACTATGGCCACCCGCATCGTCATCATGAAGGATGGATATGTCCAGCAGATTGGAACCCCAATCGAAATCTTCAACCATCCCGTCAACCGATTTGTCGCCGGATTCATCGGATCGCCAGCCATGAACTTCTTCGATGCACGCTATGAAGATGGCTATGTCACCTTCGTCACCGGACAGAGAGTCAAGCTTCCAGAATCCCTCGTTGTCGACAAGCAGATTCCCAATAAGATTATCTTCGGTATCCGACCAGAGGATATGTATGACGGCTATGGCTATCAGGCAAGCCTCTATCCCGACGCTCTTTTCGAAGCCAAGGTCATCTTAGCCGAACTGTTAGGAAACGAATACTATGTCCATACGAATTTTGCCTATCAGGATGTCGTCTCGAAATTCCCATCTAGCCATCATATCGAAAAAGGCGAGACGGTCAAATTCTGCATGGACCTGAACCACTGCCATATCTTCGATCCCGTCACAGAAAAAGCCATTTTCTAGGAGGGTAGAATATGAACTTCAATATCAGCCGATTCTATAAAAGGAAACGACATAGAGCCAACAAAGTTTCCTATGCCAAATACGGCTACATCTTCCTCATTCCCTTCATTCTCATCTTTCTCATCTTCCAGCTCTTCCCTCTTCTCCAGACTGGATTCTTTTCCTTCTTCGAATACTACTTCAAGGGCGGTCTGAAACAAGTCGGTCCAAACTTTGTCGGATTTTCGAATTACGCGAAGCTTCTAGCCGCCGATTCCCCCTTCTGGAAATATCTTGGAAACACCATTCTCATCTGGATCATCGGCTTCATTCCACAGATTATCGTCTCTCTTCTTCTGGCAATTTGGTTTACCGATTCGAGACTGAAACTGAAAGCCTCGAGTTTCTTCAAGGCCATCACCTACATGCCGAACCTCATCATGGCCAGCGCCTTCGGTATGATGTTCTTGGTCCTCTTCTCCGATTCCGGTCCGATCAACCAGATTCTTGTCTCCTCTGGCATATTGGATAAGGCCTTCGCCTTTGAAAGCAGCAAAAAATGGACAAGAATCATCATCGCTTTCATCAACTGGCTCATGTGGTTTGGAAATACAGCCATCCTATTGATGTCAGGCATCATGGGCATTGATGAATCCATCTTCGAATCCGCAAGACTGGATGGCGCCGGGTCTTTTCGAACATTTTGGAAAATCACAATGCCTCTTCTGATGCCAATCTTCGTCTATGTTCTTGTCACTTCGCTCATCGGCGGTCTCCAGTTATTCGATGCCGCACAGATCTTCACGAAATCCACAGGTGGACCGGAAAACGGATCCAAGACCATCATGATGTACCTCAATGACATGATCTCCGTAAGCAAGAACTACGGTCTCTCCGGAGCCTTATCTGTCATCATCTTCCTATTCACTGGTGTTTTGTCGATTGTCGTCTTCAAGACACTCGTTCCGACCTACAACGCCATCAAGGCAGAAGCCAAAGAGCGCAAGAAGAGAGAAAGATGGCTAAAAGGATGTGTCAGAAGAAATGACATGAGTACCCTAGGAGGTGAAAACAATGCCTAGTCAAGCAAAGATAATGGAAAACACCCAATTGAGTCGAAACAAAGACAAAAAACTGAAGAATGAAAAAGTTTCACTCTATATTTATCGCACACTCGTCTACATCTTTCTTATCCTTCTGACTCTCGTCTGTATCTTCCCTTTCTACACCTTGATTATCAACTGCTCTCATTCGAACGCAGAGATTCAGCAGGGGTTCAACTGGTGGTTCGGAACCTCCTTTGCCGACAACTGGAACAATCTGATGTCGAATCCAAATATTCCAATCAAGCACGGTTTCAGAAACTCTCTCATCATCTCCTTCTCTTCCTCCTTCTTAACCTGCTACTTCTCCGCACTGACAGCCTATGCCACCCATATCTATCAGTTCAAAGGAAGAAAATTCATCGAAAAATTCATTCTGATCATCATGATGATTCCAACTCAAGTTTCCGCACTTTCCTTAGTTCTCATCTACACCCAACTTCATATGCTCAATCAGATTTGGGTCCTGATTCTTCCCACCATCTCCTCTCCTGTCACTTATTTCTATATGAAGCAGTATATGGAATCGATCCTTCCGTTTGAAGTCATTGAAGCCGCACGAGTGGATGGCTACAGCGAAATCGGCATCTTCCACCGCATCGTTCTTCCCATCATGAAGCCTGCCATCGCTGTTCAGTTCATCTTCGCCTTCGTCTCCAACTGGAACAACTATTTCGTTCCCGCGTTGCTTCTCCAGCAAGACAAATACAAGACGCTTCCTCTTGTCATCGCCGGTCTCAAGGCCAGCAATCCCGACACCTTCGATCTCGGTCAGATCTATATGTTGATGATGATCTCCGTCATCCCCGTTGTCGTTGTCTATCTCATCTTCTCCAAGGCTATCATCAAGAACCTCACTTCAGGTGCCGTCAAAGGATAAAAATCAGGGCGATTCAAGCCTTCAGGAAAAAATGCCTGAAGGCCTGATGCCCTTTTTTGGTGTCCGAAAACGAAATGAAATGGGATTTTCGTCTTTTTCCGTTATTTTTCCTTCTTCATAGCCCATATCTCTATGAGGAGACATAAAAATGGACTCCAATCCGAAAGAGACTTCCCGAGAGGATGAACTCTTCCTTACGGAGGAAGAGACAAGAGAAGAGATGAGGAAGACCTGCCTGATGTCGGATATCGTCATGAACTATGCATTCAGCGGAAACACAGAACTGACGCAGTTCATCCTGAGGATTCTTCTTGAAAGAAATGACATCCATGTCGTGAACGTCAGAACGCAGGAAAGAATATCCCTCATCGATTCCGATTCCCATTTCGTCGTCCTGGATATCCATGCCCTCGACACGGATGGAACCCACTACGATATCGAGATGCAGAGAATCCATGCCTCAGACCTTCCCCAGAGAGGGATGATTTATGGCGGGCATCTGCTCAGCCGTTATTTTCGGAAGGGAAGAAAGGATTACCGGAAGATGCCCAAGGTCTATGTCATCTTCCTCATCGACGACTGCAGATTTCCGGAAAGCAAGCTCTGCGAGAGATACTCCATGACCAGGGAAGACACGCATGAGGAAATGGACCGATCTCCCGAAGTCTATCTCTTCAACATGAAATACAAGGGAGAGAAGAAGAAATTCGTCACCCTTTTTTCGGACCTCGTGGAGAGCGAGGATAGGAAGATCAAGTATGGAGAAGTTAAGAAGACTATGGTACAATATCACCAAATAAACGGAGGAATGAACGATATGATCAACCATCCGCTCGAGAATGCGACGAGACGAGGCATGGAATACGGGATGAAGAAAGGTGAGATGAAAGCCAATGAGCAGTGCTGTCTGTCCCTATTAAGGGACGGTCTCTATCCAGAAGAGAAGATTGCCGAGCTTCTTCATATGCCTCTATCGAGAGTCCAGGAACTGAAAAAGACGATATAGGCATAAAAAGAATCTTGTTCAAAAAAAGAAGGCCATCAAGTCTCCGGATTTTTCCGGAAGCTTCATGGCCTTTTTCCTAATCTTCGATTTTAAACGTCGTATTGCCTTCCTGAATCTTTCCCTGAATGGTGATCGTCTTCGGAATGAATGTCTCCGGCGAATCGATGCGCTCGATCAACTGCTTTGCCGCTTCTTTTCCGAGTTCTTCGGAATTCTGGACATAGGTCGTGAATTTCGGTCGGAAGAATCTCGAGAGTTCGATGCCGTCATAACCAATGACAGAGACATCCTTTGGAACCTCAAACTTCATTTCATTGAGAGCCGACAAGGCCCCAATCATCGAAATATCGTCTGTCGCGAAGATGCAGGTCGGATGGTCCTTCAGTTTCATCAGTTCCTTGGTCTGGTGTCCGCAGGACTTCGGATTGTGGAATGCCCCTTGGAGAAGATATTCTTCGTGGATAGGGAGATTGCATTCCTTCATTCCAGCATAGAAGCTTGCCAATCTCTTCTTGGTAACATCGGTCTTCTCACCATAGATGAAGGCGATTTTCCTATGCCCAAGCTGATAGACATAATGAATCAGTTTTTTCATTCCTTCGGTGTTGTCCGACATGATGGCCGTACAGGAATTGAAGATATAGTCGATAGTGACAACGGGAAGATCGGACTTGACCAATTCGATGATTTCCGGATTCTCAAATTCCTCTGTGACGATGATGACACCATCCATATTGAGATATCTTGCCAACTGAAGATAGGTCATATCCCGATTCGTTCTTTTCGAAAGGAAGGTAATGCAGAATCCATTCGATTCCGCTTCGACCTTCAAGGAATTCAGGATCGATGAAAAATATTCATGCTTCAATCCGCCATAAGTCGCATCATAATAGATAACACCGATATTATAGGATTTCTTGCTCTTCAAAGCACGGGCATAGGCATTGGGAACATAGCCCATGTCCTTGGCAATCTTCATGATTCTTTCAATCGTTTCCTTTGAAAGTTCCGATGAACCGTTAAGTGCACGACTGACCGTCGCAACGGAAGTGTTGCAGGCTTTGGCAATATCTTTTAGTTTGACCATCTTTCCCTCATAAAATTATATAGAAACATCTATATGTAAACGTTTATTCTCTACAAAGTAAAGGATTTTGACGTATTTTGCAATTGTTTATACACCTTTTGCACCGCTTTCCTTAGAAATAGGTGATTCGGATTTCGTGCTTCGCCTTTTCGTTGGACAAATCGATCGGAAGGGTGACTTCCTTCCCATCGAAAAAGACCTTCTTTTTCTTCTCATCACAGACTTCACCTTCCTTCTTCTCGATGGTGACATCATAGATGGCATTGAGAAAACGTAATTCAAAGGAAAGGGAGGATGTCTTCAGATCCAGCATCGGAACAAAGGAGAGTTTTTGACCTTCGAGCTGAATGCCGAACGCCTCCATGAGCGTCAAGGTCAGCCAAGAGGCCGTCCCGCTGAGCATCGGACCGATATTCTCATTGGTATGCGAATTATTGTATTGGGTGCAGAATCTTGGATTTCCCTTATAAAGAGAGACATTCTTCAACGTCTTATAAGGATAGACTCTGTCGAGCATGAAATAGGCATCTTCAACCATTTTCTTCTTGAGCTCGACATTCTGAACCGTCTTTGCTCGATAAAGAAGGGCACGGGCAAACATCATCGTCGCATGCTTGAAGACCCCGCCGTTCTCTCGATCCCCAACAAAATAATGATCCGTCGAGGAGGATTTTGCTCCAGCCAAGGAAAGATCATGGCTTGTGCAAAGTCGGTATCCAGCCTCCGTCTTCAGATATTTATCGACCACATTGACAAGCATCTCCTCAATCTGCTCTTCACTGGCCACGTCACTCAGCAATGACCAAGAAAAAGAATTCAGATAATAGGAGCCGGGGCAGTCCTTCTCCAAAGAAAGATGATCTTGCCTGCTTCCAATGTAGGAAATATGGTTTTTGTTTTCCCTGTTGAGAAGGACCCTTGCAAAATAGCCCTCAATATAGGCATGCCTCTGAAGGGAATCGACCTTTTCCTTCAAAAGAGAAGATAATTTCTCAAAATAGACGACATCATTCCTTCTCTTGGCAATCTTCATCATCTCCTTAATGGCAATCACAAGAAGAAATCCATTCATGACAGATTCGCTATATTCATTCTCAAAAGGAATTCCGAATTTCTGTTTCTTCTTCAAAAGCTGACGGCGATAGGCTTTCTCCTTTTTCACACCATCAAGATAGTCTGGGTCGATGCGAAGGCAATCATTCCAGTCCGCGCAGTCTAGAAGAGGAAGCGAATGCTTTCCGATTGAGATTTCACCCGAATAGAGAAGAATGGCTTTCAATGTCTCGTAGACACTTCTCTTCTTTTCCCTGTCTGCCATGACAAATCGCCTGTCCAGGAAGGAATCATCTCCGCTGAGATCCAAATAGCGTGAGAGTGCAAAGACAAGCCAAAGAGAATCATCACTGCACATGCCCGGTTCTTTTCCGACATAAAAGAAATTGTGATTCGCATAGCCAAAAGAATAGACATTTTCGATCCACTGTGAAAGAAGAGACTCGATTGTTTTCTTTTTTCCGCTTGCATAGAGATAATACATCGACGCATAGAGATCCTGGATTTCACGGAATCCGATTTCACGGTATCCCTTTTGTGTCAATGCAAAACTGCGGCTGACGAATGTCTGGTATAAGACCTGGAAGGGAAGATTGCGATTGACATAGCTTTCAAAGAAAGAATCATCCGCCTTTTTCACCTGAAGGAAGGAAGAATATCTCTTCATCTCCTTGTTCATGTTCTCAAGAGCATGAAGAACACTCTTTCGATTCGGATAGAGCGAAAGAAGATGATTCAGTTCTTCTTTCAGAATAGCAAGATGATCGTCTCCTGTTGTCTTTCTTGCATCCACCACCCCTGTGAAAGTATCGAGGCATTCTGTTTCTCCCGGCTTCAGAATAAAATCTTTTCCCAAGCCAAAGAAGGAAGGACCTTTCATCGACAAGAAATCATCAAGCGGATAAAGATGCTCCGGCGATTCAAGGCTTCCCCTTCCAATAAAGGAAGTGTAATTGCTTGTAAAGGAGGTCGAAAAGGAATCATCATCCCTAAGAATACAGAACCTCATTTCCCTCTTGAAATATTCAGGATAATAGTCCGGTGTGATAGCCACGATTTCTCTTTTCTCATTTTGGATGACCTGTGCCTGGGAAATAAGCGTCGAATAGATGACATCTTCTTCCTGACAATGAGGATTTGAAAATCCGAACATTCCAGTATAGACAATGCTGAGATTTCTCTTTTTATCCGACTCATTCTTAATGGAAATCATCTGGACTTCCACTGCATCGGGGATTCCTTCCTTCTGTGGAAGAATAAAAATCTCTCTTTTGATTTTCAATCCTATAGAAAGACGATAGAGAATCTCCGAATGATTCACTTTATGAAGACAAGTCGCTTCCAAAACAGAATCATCGATTTTGGCCGAATAGAAAATCTGCTTTCCATCCTCGAGCAGGTAGAACTGGCGGTTCGCCATGAAGCCATTTTCTTCCGGTCTCAATCCCCATGTCGTCGCCAGGACCTGATAAGAGGAATGGGCACGGAAGGAACCTTGGAAGAAACGATTCACAACACTTTTCGGAGTGCTCTGCAAAGGATAAGAAAATCCGATTCGATTCCCCAATAGAAGGTTCACATCATAATGAGGAGAAACATTCTCGCATTTCAGGTCAATGACATGCTCTCCTTTTTCATTCAAGGATCCACCGAAATTCAAATTTGCTTTTCTTATCTGATCTAACCGATCCTTGATGGAATCATCGAGAAGAACATTCTCATGATTTTCATCCATCAGACTCCACGGGCTTGATCTCAAAAGATAGGATTTCGTGTGATCGAGACGCAGAAAGAAACGAGAAACAATAAAATCAGACATCAGATCTTCCAAGAGGAAAGATGAATCCTTGTTTTCCATCAGCAGATAGGAATCATTCGGATAAGACAAGCAGAAAAATTCAAAGGAAGAGACGGAATCAACAATCGACTCGAATCGCAAAAATAATCGGCTTCTGAGCAGAAAATTTTCGTCACGTGCATTTTTGACGTTCAATTCCATAAGCATTCTCCGTAATCGTTTACATTACAAATATTATACACGATTCGATTCTTTTAATCAGCAAATTTCTAAGAAAATGAAATATTTTTTCCCTCTCAGAAAGCGAATAGACATTCGCATTCTCTTTGACTAAAAACTTCGTATCAAGGTCGCATAAACGACATATTTCCTTTTCGTGACAATCCTCAAATCGTTGGTTTATCCACGGAAAGCAAACGTATTAGATTTTAACATTTATAAATTGATTTATAATCATTTCGCAACGACAGCAACGTTATATTTCGCTTAATCCATGCTTTTTAGCCACATCAAGCAAAATATAGACCTGTTTTTCTTTCAAAAATCAGCCTATATGATTGCATCCATTCCTGCTCAGCCTGATGTTTCACACTTAAGGCATAAATCGCCGATTGCTGTGCTAAAGAAACCATTGTGCTATTTTCTTCAATTTCGGATTATTATATGCTTCTAGAGATACATCTAAAATGCACTCACGCTCGATTCCCTATCTTCAACCGTTGACGGCTTCAGCAAGCAAATAGAAAAAATAGACAGACCATTAAAGAAAAATCCAACTAGAAAATCGATCATCGAAATCGAGATTTCTATTCTCATGCTCATTTTGGATTTCATCTATCTGATTGTCGCCTATTTGAGCTATAAACATTACAGTGCAAAATCAAATGAGCATCTCTATGTTATCGGCGACATCTTCATCCTATGCATTCTTTGCCGATTAAACGGAATCATCACACTTCCGCTTGCCATCAAGAAGAAAAAACGAAAGAAACGAATCAAAGAATATAAAAGTCAATGGGGAATCAAGTCATAACAAAGAAGAGAATTTGTAATATATATTCTTGTTAATTCCATCAGCCATTCTTATAAATCAAGAAAAAATTATACAAAGATTTTTCCTTTATTTTTTTATTATCAAATTCAAAAAAAGAGATTTTAGACAGCAATCACTTCTATGTAAACTCTTTTCACAAACTGCAGTTACTTTTCAATCGTAAAATTTCATTTTCCTATTGCAAACAAAATAAACGGGTGATATATTCTTCGCGCCTCAAGCAAGGCCATGCTAACTAGCAGACACGGATAATTGCCGTCATGGGAAGGAGACTATTCATGACTGGTCAACATCTCTTATCGATGCCAAGGTAAAAGATAACATTATTCAAATGCTCTAGAAGTGTAAGCTCAAGCGTCAGAAGGTTTTTCATATGATTAATACCAGGATGATTCCTTGGTCACTACCATAGGCATACCCC
>CAVDUB010000032.1:0-14978 GCA_963612025.1 bacterium | reverse complement strand
AATGAATCCTGTTCAAAAGAAAAGCATATGACAAACTGTTGGATTGGAAGAAGACGTTGGATGGCAGATATGCTGTTTTGCTTGAGGGGGCAAAGCGTGTCGGAAAGTCGACAATCGCATTGGATCCATTGCCGGATGTTGTGATATTGGCATATTTTATGGTTGCCTCGGAAGAAGAGCCGGAAACGACGATTCCGGAATTGATTCCATAGAAATTATAGTCATCATCGACTTGACCATCACTTGCTGCACTTCTTGATTTCGAAATCTGGACATAGGATGAGGTTGTTCCTGTGATGTTGAGTTTTCCGCCGTTGATGACTAAAAAAACAACTTGGTTGCTCGAAGAGGAGGCACTGAGATAGTCTCCAGATTCGATATTGACGCTGACCCTATCGATGAGATAATTTGCAGAAATCGTCTTGGTGGTTGTCTGTTTTCTATAAACAAAAGAAAGAGTTGCACTTCCGCTGGTGATTTCATTTCCTGAGGTGTCGTAGACTTTATCTGAACTTGTCGTTTGCATCGTGGATAATCCGGTATCAGCCAACGAGGATGAGATATCCTGGCTTGCACTGCAGGTAGAAGAGAATAACAAAACGAATAGAGATGGAATCAATAATTTTATCTTTTTCATAATCTTATCGACCGCCTTTATTTTGAGATGATTCTAGGATGGATGCCTTTAAGAAAACTTAACTTCATCCGTTTTTTCTTCCTAAAAAATCCATGACATTTCTTCCACGTGAAGAAGAAAATATCATGGATATGATTTGAGAATTCAATTTCAATTTTTTTGTGACAAAATGAGGTTGTTTATGAACTGAAATCTTGGATAAATTCCCTAATCCTTGATGGGCATGATGATATCTTTGAAGAATTGAACTGCTTTTTCCTTTCCTAAGACTTTATTCAGCGTATTGGATGAAGGATTTCCAAGAGTGATCATTTTATTCTGGAATTCTTTTAGATTTTCGATGCTCTTTTCGTCTTTGGACGCACAATTGATTGCCTTTCTGTATTCCTCTAAGGCATTTTGGATCATATCTTTGAGTTCGTTCTCATTTTCCTTTGTTCCGCATTTGATCAGAGAACCTTTCATTCTTTCTGAGACATACCAGTTCTTCTTTTCGTCATAGTCTGAAATGTTCTTGTATTTCTCACTCAATGAAAATAAATTGTCGAAATCATCCTTTGTTGAAGTGTTATAGAATTCGACGTAAGCTAATCTTTTCTTTCCCATGCTCATGGTATCAATCAACAAATACGGAACATTGATGCCTTCGCTCGGTGTGAAGGAAATGGTCATCAAATTCATCATATGAAGCATGGATGTCTTCATCATCATGATGTAGCCGAAATGATCGACCTTGTATTGTTTGACGTGCATCTTCATCATCGGAAGAAACTTCGGATACTTTAGCAGTCTATATTCTCCGATGTCGATATCCTCAGAGAGTGTAAATCCATTGAGTATGGATTCATCGATGAATTGCTTTGCCATATTTTCTCATCCTTTCGATTCCGTACCTTTATTTTATCATAATTCAGTGGCTTCGAATGAGGTCTATCATAGGATTCAGGAACGATATAGATGATGTGAATAAGGCAATTTTCTATTATTTATATGAAAATATTCGAAGAATTCCTTTGCTTATCGAATATAATGATGGAAGGTGAAAAAAGAACATGAATGATCTAAATAAGGATGCTGAATTACTGCAGGGAATTCTCTCGAACAGTGACAATATTGTCTTCTTTGGCGGGGCGGGTGTTTCGACGGAATCGGGTATTCCGGATTTCAGAAGCAAAGACGGACTCTATCATCAGAAGTACAAATATGACCCGGAGGAAATTATTTCCCATGGATTTTTCTATCATCATACGGATGAATTCTATCGTTTCTACAAAGAGAGGATGATCTATGAGAATGCCAAGCCGAATCCGGCTCATCTTTTCCTGGCTGAACTGGAAAAAAAGGGAAAGCTGAAAGCAATCATCACACAGAATATTGACGGACTTCATCAGATGGCCGGAAGCAAGAATGTCATCGAACTGCATGGAAGCATAAAGAGAAATTATTGCGAGAACTGTGGAAGCCAATTCGATGAGAAATTTATTCTTCATTCAAAAGAGAATGTTCCTCTTTGTCCCTCTTGTCATGGACTGATCAAACCGGATGTCGTTCTTTATGGAGAACCTCTTGATGATATGAATGTAACCAAAGCACTCGTCAAAATTCAGGAAGCGGATGTTCTTCTTGTCTGCGGGACTTCTCTTGTTGTTTATCCGGCTGCCTCCTTTATCAATTATTTCCAGGGAAGATATCTTGTTTTAATCAACAAAGATCCAAATAGCCATGATGATCGGGCAAATCTCGTCATTCATCAGAAGATAGGAGAACTTTTTTCTTTATTGCACGTATGAAAATAAATATTGAACAGAAACTCGATGAACTTTCCTCTTTGGAAGATGGCCATTATTGCGGATCAGCCTGCTTTTTATCAACGCTCTTTTATGTGCAATCCTTCTTTTCAATTACAGACAAATCGACAAGGAAGGCTTTCCCTGGCTTAGAGAAAAATCTTCTTTTGGCCTATGAGTCGGATGCATTGCTTTTTTCTTATTCGCGAAAGAAAGGCGGATTGAGTCAGAAAGAATATGACAGCATTTTTTCGATGCTTCAGAATGAGATTTCGATTCTTGAGGATTTGACTGAGCTTTCCAGTCTTGCTCTTTCGCTTGGAGAGAAAAAATATGCGAAAGCCTTTCTTCATAAGAAAGAATTTATTTATTCTTTGGCAAGCGAAAATCTCTTCGCTTTTCAGAAAAGAGAGGACTATCCAGAAACTTTCTCTCAGATCGAAAGAGACCTATTTCTTCTCATGAAAAAGGAGGCGTGCCATGATTGATTCATTTTACAGGAAAGATGGCGATTTTCTTTTCTTTCCGCTCCCAGAAATTCAGATGCTGAAGAAACTGATGAATCGAAAACAGAATGGAAAGAAACCCTATAGCGATGAATTCTGTTTTGATGAGAAGATGAAATTCATTCTTCAGTTTGAAGAAGAAATCCTTTCTCAGATTCGTTCAAAAAAAAGAAAAGACAATACCCAAGGACTGAAAAGATTGTCTCTCATTGCCTTGCAGGCAAAAGAAGAGACAACACTTGAAAGCCTCAAAAAGGACTATGATTATCTTTCGGCTGCTTTTCTTGACTGTGCACTGTTTTATCCGAATGAAGCGGAAGTCTAAAACCTTTTCATCCGTGTTATAATACAAAGAATATAAGGAGGTTCTCTACCATGCCAAAACAATATCCTGAATGGGCTGACCGCAAAATCTTGATTGACTTGAGAAACCGATTTGCAACTTGCTATCAGAATGATGATGGATCGATTTTCTATATCGAACCGCAATTTTATACATATCTGCAGGGATACAAGATGCAACGTCCTGAAAATTATGATGACATCCTTCTGAAAATGGATGAGATTGTAAGAAAAAATAAAAAGGTCGTCTTCGTTGGAATGGAAGATAATCCGATTGTCGAGACAGAGCATGCAATCTATCTTACGGCTATGGATGTCGCTGATCAGGCAAGAGTGCTTATTCAGCCAGAAAGCCGCGGAAGCGATTACGGAGACTGAGCATGAAGAAACAGATTCGAACATTGCTTTTTCTTTCAGCTTCTCTTTTGCTTTCATCCTGTTTTCATATCGATGTCCATTTCAGTTGGAATGCTCCACAGAATTCCTCGACGAGCACTGGGAGTCTCGACAAGGTTGAATTTTCTACACCAAAGACGGATTCTTCTTTCTCGAAGGAAAATCTGAATAAGGATGTCTTAGGTTATGGATATGGTTACCACTATCTTCCGAGTACCGGAAATTCAAAGATTCTTGTCATTCCCGTCGAATCATCGGATTGTTCTTTTTCTTCCACCTATGGATCTTCCTGGAGAACAATGCTGGAAAATGCCTTTTTTGGTGATTCCTCTTCGACTGGATGGGAGTCTGTTTCTTCCTATTATAAAAAATCATCCTATGGAAAATTGAATATCACCGGTGAGGTTTCACCGGCTATCCGCCTTGACTTGACCACTTCCCAGTTGTCCAAGAATGCCGCAAACTATGATAAGAACAACAAGACCTACACAGATACGCTTTTAGTCTCTATCATGGAGACGATCTCGGAAAAGACGGATATCGATCTTTCAGAATATGATTCTGACAAGGATGGCTATATCGATGCCATCTGGCTTGTCTATTCGATGCCCTATTCCTCAAGCAGCAATTTCTTCTGGGCCTATACGACCTGGGTGGATAGTTCGACAACCTATGACAGCGTGAAAGCCTGCTGCTATTCCTGGGCCAGCATGAAATTCTTGATGGAAGAAGATTATCGTTCCCCATTGACGCTCGAGTATACGAATGCTTCTGATTGTCATACCTTCATCCATGAAACCGGACATATGCTCGGATTGGATGATTATTATTCCTACGACTATAGCTATACAAAGAGCAATCCGAGCGGAAATAAGGATACACCGATGGGTGGCGTCGATATGATGGACTTCAATATCGGCGACCATGATACCTTTTCGAAATACATTCTGGGATGGACAAAACCGGATGTCCTGACGACGGAATATCTCGAGGCGAACAATTATACGCTCTCGCTTTCCTCTGCTACGGAAACGGGAAAGTCCTTCCTTCTTCCAATCTACAAGGATGGTGTCATGGATTATAATCAGACCGCCTTTGACGAATATCTTCTGATCGAATATTACACGCCAACTTCTTTGAATAGCAAGGATATTTCAGGATATGGAAATAGCCGTCTTGCGACATACAACACAAGCGGGGTCTTAGTCTACCATGTCGATGCCCGTGTCGGAAAAATGACGGCCAGTTCGAATTCCTCGGCCAAGTGGGATGGCTATTGTTATGATTCGCTTCCGAGTCCGAAGAGCAGTTCCAACTGGGGAAGAACATTTACGTATTATTACATTTATAGCAATACGAAATCCTATTCCTGGGAACAGGATTTGGATGAATCCGGAAACTATTACCGTGGAAGACTGATTTCCATACTTCCAAGAAGCGGAACCAAGATTCAGGGTGCGTACACAGGCTATAGCAGCGTGAGTTCTCTCTATCGATCCGGATCTTCTTTTGACTCCTCTGTCTACAAGGATTTCAAGTTCGATGATGGATCTATCCCGAACTATGGGTTCAAGGTCAAGAGTACGACGGAGAGCGATTGTGTATTGGAGTTTAAAGAATTCTGATGGGTTTCAAAAACAGCAAGAATAGAGAACTGGATATTACCTTCCGACCTGATTACAAAAAAGCCTTGTTTGGTCTTTTTCATGTTGCGTTTGAAGGAAATGATGGAAATATTTATTTGCCGCTCGAAGAGAAGGAAAGCATCGAAGAAGCGCTCTATTTCTATGAGAACCGAATCCTGAAGAGAAAGGAATATCCTGTTTTTGAGGAGAATCATTTTGTCTTCTATCCCAGCGGGGATGAGAAGGTTCTTTTTCAGGTCCTTGGTCTTCCGGAGGAAGTCTTCCAGAAGCTGGATGTCGAAAAGGAAATTCTTCCTCAATTATCTTTCAGGGAGAATCTCTTCCAACTGAAAAAAGAGTGCTGTGCGATCGATGCGAAATCGACAAAAAGAAAATGGTTTTCCGATGACTTCAAGCTCTATTGCCTGAAGAACGGCTTCTTTTTCCTCTATGATGAAACCAAACCGTTTATGAAGGAAGAGACAACTCTTCCAGTCTTTATTGATGAAAGAAAGCTGAAACCGGATTATAAAAGACTCTATGAGCAATCCATGCATGACCGACTGGCCATCGATTTCCTTGGAGCGGAGGATGATGAATCCTTTAATGAAAAGATGAAAGAATTCGATTCCTTCTCGTTAGATGAAAGACTGTCTTTCTTTGTCAACGGCGAGAAGAATCTATCCATTCCGATGGATGAGGAATTCAAGAAGAAATATGCGCTTCTGTTGAAGAAATATCTATCGAGTCTCATCAATGCCCTCTATGATGATTATGCCCTGGAGGTTTTGAATAAGTCGCGTGATAAATTCTCCTATCTGAGTCTTTCCTTGGCAAGGACGGATCGAGTTCTCTATTCGGTTTCTTCCTTCAATGCGGATATGTATTCCACGGATAAAAAGAATTTTTTCTTTTCCTTGGAGGATAAGACAAAAATCGAAGGCCTGATCAAAAAAGAATTCTATCGATATAAAGAGGGTGACCTTCTCTCTTTTTATTCTGCGATGAAACTCCCTTTTGAAGGCTATCATTTTCTGAAGGGGAAGAAGAATCTGAGTGAAGAAGAGATTCTCTCTTCGCTTCCCTTCATGGAAGTTTCTTCGACAGAAATCTATCTTTCTGAAAAAAGACTCGATTCTTTTTATTCTTATGCCTCGGGAACCCCCGGCCATGAAAGAGCGTTTCTTCTTCGTCTTTTGCGAGATGAGGGAATCGAATACAGTGAATGGAATTTAGAGGATTCCTCATTAAGGATAACAATTAAAATACGCGACGAAAAAAGATGTGTTTTATTAGAAAAACTTTTTAATGAAAAAGGAAAGTGTTCTCTTTCTGATATCTTTTCTTCTTATCAGGGCTTGTGCAGGAAAGATAGAAATGACTTATCCAAGAAGATAAAGAGAATCGATGAGGTATCCTATCTAGAGGCCTGTTCTTCTTTCTATCATCTATTTGAAAATCGGACGCTGAATGAGGCGGTGGAATCTCTTTTGAGAAAATATGACCTTCTTTCTCTTCTTGGGGAAGACCTGAACAAGTTTTTCTCGTATGTTCTTCTCTATCCTCTTCTGATTGTCAAACAGGAATACCGAATTCAGGCGATTCAGAAGAAAGAAACACAGGCCCTGCTTGTCATGGATGGTTTCTCCTCTCATGTGGAAAGCTACGAATCAAATCTTCCATTGCCTTATGTGACTTATTCTCAGGTTGCCTATTCTTTCCGCAAGTCTCCCTTTTCAAAGGCTTCTCTTTGTTCTTGTCAGAAGGAAGCTCTTCGCCGTCGCTATGAATATTTCCGTTCTCTTGTACGTATGCGTTATGCGAATGACCAAGATTTGAACAGGTATGTTTTTATGCTTCTTGGTCTTCCGGAGAATATACTTTCGCAGATTGATTCTGATGCTGATGATCCTTTTTCCCAGATTCCTTTTGAGGATCATATCTGCCATCTATGCAATCACACGATTCCGACAAACCATGAGAAACTGACCGATAATGAGGAAGATCGCCAGAATGCATTTTTGACCTACATAAGGGCAAGATCGAGTCTTCATGGTGTTCATTTTTCGGATTTTCTCAGTGGAAAAGAACTTAAAGATGATTTCCTCGAGAAGGCTGAAAATCGATCCTATCATAGTGTGATTGATGTCTCTGAGAAATATGTCGACCCTGTTCTTCAGCCCTACCTGTCTCTTTCAGCCAAAAGTGCTGTTTCACTCCTTGCTGCTTTCTATCCAGAAGAAATTGGATATGATGACTTTTATTATGATCTGAATGCGTTCTATGGATTAGGGGATTCGATGGTTCAGAAACTTCTTTTCGACTGTACTTTCAAAGAATATCTTCCCCTTGTTCGGAATATCCGCATTGTCTCTCTTCTTTATGAGCTTTATCGGAAAATCGAAATTGCCTATGCAATGTATGTCTCTTCGGATATCGTTCTTAGCCAGGAATGCGAATTCTGCATGAACATGGATTATAATCCGAAACTGAAATATCCGTATGTTCTTTTTGGCTCGAGCATCAATGCCTATATGTCAAATCCGAATGACACACATTTTTATCTGTGTGAGTGTGAGAAAGAAAATCTCATTCTCTTTGCCAAGAAATATGATGAACTTTATAAGAAAAGAGGACTCAATCCTGAAATCAAGACACCTCTGATTTTGGGTCTCCTTGGACTTCCGTATCGTTTGATCAAGAAGTATCAGGACTATGATTTGGAAAACAATTCTGTCGAGTCCTTGATCGAGAGCATGGAATTTGTTCCTTCCATCTGCCGAAGATGTCTCAATCAGAATCATTCTGCCTATGATGGCCCGTTTAAGAAGGCCTTTCCATTCAAGACGGATTTGCATGCAGAATACGATTTTGCCCAGAATGGAATGTTCCATGATGGATTCAAAATCATCAGTGAGCTTCCATTGAGGGAAATAAGATATGATCGAGACCATAAGTATGATCTCGATGGCTTTGCAGACAATCTTCTTCCGATTTTTGAGTGCTGCACGGATACTGTTCCTGAGAAATTGTTCACTTATTTCACATTCGATTCGAACAGGCTGAAAAACATTTTATTGGATTTTAAAGAAATCAATTCATCAGAGATTGAGGCAAATGCTTACATGAGCTCTCTTTTGTTGGATACAATTACGCTAAATGAGCATGCTTTCCTTGATTTTCTTTTTGAAGATCTTAATACGACTTTTGAGAAAAAAATCAGAAACTGTTTTCCGGAGATCAAAAGAATCCGGGATGAATTCATCGTGAAGGTCGAACAGCAGATTCTCGGTTTTATCACCTACTTGGTTGAACAATTCGTAAAGCGCTATGCAGTCAAGGAAAGCTATATTGGGAGATAATTTATGGAATACAATGAGGAATTTTTTCAGGATCGAAAAGAAGAAAGCCAGGATATTCGCTATCGCTTCCAATTGATTTCGAGTTTCTATACTGTCTATTCGAATGGACAGGGCGACTATCATATGCCAAAGGAAGATGAGAAATCCCTAGAGGAAAGAATCTATTTCTATGAGAAAATCATCGACAAAGAGAATTATCCTGTCTATGGGAAATCAGGATTGTCTAGGGAAAAGAATCCTCTAAGAGAAGTCCTTCATCAGGTTTTAGGTCTTCCAATGGAACTTCTTGTCGATGAAAATGGGCAGGAACTCCATACAGAGGCGATTCTCTCTCGTATCCATTTTGAAGAAGACCTTTATCAGAAGAAAATTCAGAAATATGACTTGGATGATTCGATTCTTGAGAGCGACAGCCCAATTCTTATCCAGCTTATCAATTATCTGATTGAGAATGGATTCTATCTTCTCAATCCGGAAAGAGTTCTGAATTTCAACAACTTGGACGATTCGAATTATTATCCTTTCTATATCGATGAAAGAAAGATTGAGGAAAAGGAGAACTATGAAATAGAGACAGCCCATAAGCTGATCATGGATTTCGATTCGATAGCCTATGTGATAAAGGCGGATGACTTTCAGAAATTTTATGCACCGCTTGATTCTCTTTCTCTTGCTGAAAAAGCTCATATGGCCTTTTTTGAGAGATCATTCGACAATGACATTTATATCCAAGGAAGAAACATCGACCTGAAGAGATATTTCTATAGTCTGGCCATCCAGGTTATCAATCGTTTCTTCCGAGAAAGGTATTCTGTCCGGGGATTGGCCGGTTTCACTGCCTTGGACCATAACTTCGAAACATGGCAGACGCAGGAGCGCTTCATCTATCTTGGTGTCCGTGTCGACATGTATTGTACCAATTACCGTCAGTTCGAAAAAAAGGAGGATGGAAATATCCATCAGACATATCGTCCATCGAACTATGTATTCGATACATCCAGAAAAAATGATCTCCGCCGCCTCTTTGATCTGACGAAGAAATATCTCAAGAAGAATGGCTTTGCGCGGGTTGTCCCATCGGTTTTTCTGAAGATTATGGGACTCCCCTATCCTGCCTTCCTCAAAGCCCAGTATTTCGATTTTGAGGAGGGAGACGCTTCTTCTTTCCTCAAACTCTTTGACTTCATCCATTGTATCGAATTCGATGAATATGGACTTTTTTTGACTATGGTCACTTCCTACGGGAAACAGATTTCCCTGAAGGAAGATGATGAAAATTCAGTCATCTATTATCTGAAGAAAAAGAAGAATCCGACTTTCCTTGTCACGAATCCCCACGCTTTTTTTGATGCCTATGACAATCTTACTCTTTTCTCCTTCGATGATAAGAAGGATTCCGTCCTTTCGAGAATTGTAAGAGGAGATAGCCAGACCTATCGCAAACTGTTTGAGGATTTCCTCTCTCGCATCAATACTCCCTCATCATCTCTTTCTCTTCCAACAGAGGATTTCAAAGCATTCTTTGTGAATTATGAAAAGAATGGGATTCTTTCTCCGATCAAGGACTTTTTCTTGAAAATGCAGGATGGGGACTTGAACTTGTCGGCTCTTTTAGAGGTGACGAATCAATATCGGATCAATCAATATCTTATGAACATTCTTCTGATGATGGTTCTTTCCAGTCATCTTATCGGTGTGGCAAAGAAATATATTCGGCATCATGCTGAATCCGAAAAAGGAATCATCTTGGCCAATCAAGGGGAAGTCTTCCATGATCCTTATCATCCATATCCTTTGATCGTGAAGGGAAGATTCTTTTATTTATATCCGGTAACGAATGATACGATTCTTATCGATGCAGATGATATGGTTCTTTTCGAAAAAGCAGTCGGCATATTTCTTTCTTCGGCAGATAAGTCCCTGGATTTCCCATATTCTATGAAAGCTTTTGGAAGAGAGGTTATCGATCTGTTCCATACCCATGATTTGGATGGCCTGGCAGAGATGATTGGCGTCCCTAAGGTTTTACAGGGGAATCAGTTTTTTTCGGATTTCAGCGAGAAAATTCAAGTCGTGGACGGTCTTTCCTTCTATCATATGCCGGATCATCGAGAACTTCTCAAGGAGGACGAATCTTTGTATCAGCCTCTGATTCTGTCTCGCCTGCTTAAAAGAGGAATTTATCTTGTTGGAACAAAGAGCGATAAGACGGTGATCCTAAAGGATACGACACAAGAAGATCCAATCCTGGAATACTATACGAAGGAATCCCTCATACGATATTATTGCTTCGAGCAGAAGAATCTCTGTGCCTCTGAAGAGCGGAGAAAGAAATATATCGAGTATGGAAAGATGAGTTCCTCTCTGCTGAAGAAGAATTTCATTGACGCTCTCTTCAATAAGGGATTGTATGATCTTGAGGATATCGATATTCCTCTGCTTTTTGGCGGCGATTTATCCACAGCTCTTTATCAGGCAACCTATCTGGAACTCTTCCCGGAGCAGATAAAGGAATATCGATATCTTCTTTCTTATAGGCAGGGAGACTCTTTTGTTGCCGGTGGCATCAATTTCAACGGTTTTTCTCTTGATGGAAAAATCGGTTCTTTCTGTTTTGCCAAAGAAGATGCTCTTGCTTTTATCACGGCCTGGAATCATCTTCCTCTCGTCAAGGGAATCAATGAGAAGAACCATAGATATCGTATCATACAGGCTTTGTCCTGCTTGGGAATCCCGATTGTCATGGTGGACTCACTTTTCGAGATCCTCAAAAAGAAGAAAGGACAGATGCTTACCTTAGAGGATATCCCGTATCTTGAGATTCCTTCGATTCGTCTGGAATATGGATATGATGATTTCTTTTCGATGAAGAAAGGAAATCCGAAGAAAATGGTCGAAGCAACTTCACTTTACCAGGCTCTCCGAAGGAAGGGGTTGTTCTGCTATCTGGACTATGAATTCGATATAGATCAAAAAACGATGAAATCCTCTATCGGCGAAAGAAAATATCTTGTCCTAGACCAGGTCGAAGGCATCGTAAAGGATTTTCTTTTCCCTACGGAAATGGATTTCATGAATCGAATCGATCGATTCGCCGCTACCTTTGATTTAAACGAGCCGGGAACGCGGGAATTTCTTTTCTATTTCAAGGAATTTCTGGTTTTCTCTTATCGAAGGAATCCGAATTTCATCAAGGACGTCATCAATCAGTGTCAGCTTTCTTCAAGAAAGGATTTTTCTGTCATCACAAAAGAGCTTGAGGACTTCAGACTTCCTCCATTCGAAAAAGAGATTGATCTTTATGGATTGGTAAATACAGTGATTGATTTCATCACGGAGATCGAAAACAAAATCATCGAAGGGCAATCCACTCTCTTCCTTCTCGATGATGAAGGAAAATAAAAGATAAAATTCTTCTTAATCCTTGTCGTTGAGCAGGATTTTTGGATTGGTCTTGATTGCTTTGAGGCAGCTGAAGAAGGATGTCGATAATGAAATCAGAACGATGATTCCGAGCGTTTCAAAGAAGATCAGGGGATTGAATGTCAGGCAGATCAACTTGGATGCCTTATTGAGAATGATGCATCCGATTTCTGTGACGATGGAGACTGAGAGGAACAGAAGAGAGATGATGAAGAGGGAACTGACAGCCTGTGTCTTGCATAACCCCTTCTTTGAACAGCCAAGTGCATTTAATATTCCATAGGTATAGGTTTTTTTTTTACATTCGTCATGAAAAGGTTCAATAGGGCGATGGCTGAAATGACAATCATCAGGAGAATGAAATAAAAAACAAGGCTGGATCCTTCACCATCTTCGACTAAGTATCCCAATGTATAGCGATAACTATAGAGGCTTGGGCAACCGACATTATAGTTTCTTTTGATGGAATCATCCTTGACGGATAATAAATCATTTCTCAATTGATTGCTTTTCTGGAAAAGCATACAGGTGGTTGTTTTGCCTGAATATTTTGGTCCCGCTACGAAAACGGCACCGCTTGTTTTCAATTTTCTTTCGATAAGTCGTGTAAGATATTTTTTTCATTTTGTTCACCATGTCGCCTATAATATGCAACTTTTTGAGTAATTTTTAATCTAGATTCCCAAAATTGGCGATGAAATGATACTTTGTGATTTTTATGCAAAAAAATGTCTGTGGTTTCCCACAGACACATCGACGATAGAATGAATCAGGCGACTTCTTCTTCCTTTTCTTCAATGATTCCTTCTTTTTTGGTGATTTCTTTTGTATATCCGCATTTTCTCTTCCATCGTCCACTGAAGAACATAGCGGCAGAAATGCACATGCCGACACCCCAGCCGATTGGCCAGGCAAAGAAGATGCCTTCATATCCGCAAAGGTTTCCTAGAATCAGGGCACCGAGAACTCGACAGACAAGATCGACAGATGTTCCGAGTGTGAAGCCAAGCATATCGGTCGCACCTTTTAGGACACCATCGAGAGGAATCTTGACAACCATGAAGACGAAGAACGGAACAACACAGACGATGAATTGTCTTCCGGCGTTGATGATGATATCCGTTTCTCCTTCGGCATCGCTGCTGAGGAAGAGACGGACCCAGAATTCTCCGAATGGAAGAATGGCAATCATGGCCAAGATGCAGAATCCAGCAGATATGATGAGCGTCGAGAAATAGCCTTTCATGATTCGATCATATTTGGCAGCACCGACGTTCTGTGAGACGAAACTGGATAAGGCATTGCAGAGAACAGTGAAGATATTGATGGCGATATAGCAGATCTTATAGGCGGCGCTGTATCCTCCTGCGACGCTTGTTCCACCGATGGATGTCAGAATGGCGGTGATCAAGACACCACCGACAGAGATGAAACATCCCTGCAGGATGGAAGGGGCTGCGATTCCGATGATGGACTTGAGGATTGTCTTATCGAATTTTTCATATTTGTTCGAATCGAATTTATTGATGCACTTAAAGAGAACGATGACGGAGAGCACGCCTGCAATGGCTTCGGAAATGACAGTTCCCAAGGCAAGGCCGGCACTATTCATCTTGATCGGCATGACGAAGAATAAATCGAGTGCGATGTTCAATAAGGTCGAGAAAATCAAGAAATATAAAGGTGTCTTTGAATTTCCGAAGGCCTGAAACATGTACATGGAGTAGTTATAGAGGAATAAGAAGATGACGCCTCCGATATAGATGAGCATATACGATAAGGCTTCATTGAAGCATCCTATGCTTTCTTCTTGTCCGACCATTCCTTTCAGAAGCGGATAGATGATGGCTAGACCGATAGCCGTCACAATCAATGCCAATAGGATGGTCGAAATCAAACCGACAGTGGCTGTCTTCTTTAGGTTCTTCATATCTTTTCCACCGAAATACTTGGCGGCGATGACACCACACCCGACACCGAATCCTACGGCGATGTCAAGGAAGACGACTGTGATTGGATAGACGATGCCAACGGCATTGAAACTATCCAGATTGGCAATGAAATGCCCTGCGATGAAGTTGTCAGCAAGATTGTATAATTGCTGAAGAGTCGCAGAAAGAACTAACGGGATAGAGAATAGCAGAATGATTTTGAACGCATTGCCGGACGTCATGTCTTTGGATTTCATAATAAAAGCCTCACACATCGAAATTGTAAACTTCTTTCTGATGGATGACATGTGAAAACGGTTACTGATTGAGATAAGATAAATATAGAAGAATCAATTTTCTTCTTCTCTATTTATTTGCACATAGAATTTCGTAATCTTCTTTACGCGCTCTGTATATGTAACAATTTTCATCATAAAAGAAAAGATATTTCTTATCGTAAGCGACAAAATCCTTATGAATTAAATCTTAAAAAATGCATGACATGAGAAGGACATCTTGTCTCTACGTATTCATTTTGGAATCATTCCTGTTCATTTTCTGCATTTTGGTTCACAAGTTTTTGAATCTGGATTCATAAAAGCGTAACTAGATAGTGGAATCGATAAGACGAAAGGTAATGCTAATCGTGAAATAGGCCGATGTAGTTTCGATAATTTTTTTGGAACGAAGTTTTCATTCGAGAATATTCTTCCGAATCATCCATAATCTTTTGGAAGAAGAATCGGAATAATGGAAGAATATTCAAGCCATACAGGGTATGTCATTTCTTTGATTTAGTAAAATGGGGAATTGAATTCCCTAAAATACTAAGATACAATAAGATGTAACAATTATGGAGGTGCAATATGATAAGCAGGACCATCTATAAAGAAATTGAGAAATCAATTAAGAGCAGGCCTGTCACCTTGATTACAGGAGCTCGCCAGGTCGGAAAGACTTCTTTGGCTG
>CAVDUB010000031.1:0-17899 GCA_963612025.1 bacterium | reverse complement strand
ATTTCTATCTATCAAGCATTAGAAGATTTCGAAGGACAGAAAAAGAATCTTATAGATAAACGAAAAGTAGAGGGATTGGCAAATGAAAAATGAGGATATTTACAATAAAATTGTCAATTTCTCAAAACTTTTAAGTCTCGCTTTTGCACTTTGCTGCTTCTTGACTCCTCTTGCCCCAGCCATCACGATGGTGTCTGGTAATGTTGAAAAGACGTACGGCTCTGCCTATTCTTTCATCTTTGGAGGAAATATTTCTTCTTTAAATGCCTCTTATTCAACTAGATCTTTCTCTGTCATTTCGTTAGTTGCATGGATCTTATTGCTTATCGGTCTTGTGATTCTTGTGCTTTCTTGTTTCATAAGGAAGAAAAACGTGAAATCAACATTGTTACTTCTTCTTGTTTTTGTTTTCTTCATTACTTCTTCTATTCTCTATTTATGTTCGCATAGAAGCTTGGCCAATGTTCTATCCGACTCTCTTATCAAGAGCCATAGTGATGCTGTATCTACAACAGTCTACAACAACTCGAGAATCGAATTCGGTGTCTATGGAACAGCGATATTTGGCTTTCTAGCCGCTTCTTCATTATTTGTTTCTCTTCTCATCGATGGTTCTATCTATCGACTTCGTGCAGGAATCGGATTTTAGGAATAAAGTTCTTTTTCTCATTCCATGATTTATAATAGAACAAGAAAGAAGGAAAAAACATGGACTATAAGAAAGCAAGTGAGTACTGGATCAAGAAAGATGAGAAGAATGTCGTTTTGGATAAAGAAGAACTCTATAAGAGAATCGAATCTTTTATTTTCTCTCATAATACCTTGGCCATGGCAACAGGATATATGGATGAAGTCAGATGCACCCCTCTTGAATACAATTACTACAACCATGCCTTCTATATCTTTTCGGAAGGTGGAGAGAAATTCAGATACCTCGAAAAGAACAAGAATGTCTCGGCATCGATTTTTGATTCTTATCAGGGATTTGGAAAAATTCATTCTCTTCAGATTACAGGAAAAGCCTCGATTCTCGAGGAAGAGGATGAGGAATTCTCTTTTGCCTGCGAGAAGAAAGGCCTCAATATGACGGCCATCAAGAAGATGGGCGTCGAATTCCATCTGATTAAAATCACGCCTTCAAAATATGAATTCATCGACTCCGATCTGAAGAAGGAAGGCTATTCCAATAGACAAAAATATGTTTTCTGATTAAAGACAATTTTATTTATTCTTTTTAAAACGTATTTATATTACGAACAAAAAGACAACCACATATCAAGAGAAAGTCTAGATACGCTGGCTGTCTTTTATTTTATACATCCTGGTTATAGACGACTTTGACATTCAATATGGATTCCTTCTCCGTTCTTGTATTTTTCGCACTCTGATAGAGGTCGACAAGAAGGCCGAGAGAATTCATATGAATCGTCTCATTGATTAGACCATCCTCGGTTTCGCTTTTATAGGGATAATCTTCGAGCTTGTAGGTGAAGAGATTATCTTCAATGGACATATAGCGATAATATTTCGTCAATGAGGCAAAGAAATCGCCATAATAGATTCCACCCTGGTTGGAATTGCTGGAAACTTCCTGACTGGTGAAGATGCCCTTTTTCAGTTCGCTGACCTGCTCTTTCTTATAGGTCACGTCGGAATATTGTTTTGTGATTTCTTCATCCTTTTCTTTTTCATATCCCGTATACCACGTCACAACGTGATAGTAGTCATCTTTCTTATCGTAATAGGTTTCGATGACTTTTTTTGTGACATGAAGGGAGACTTCCTCATGATAGACAACATCATCTAGGGAATAGGACTCGATCTGTTTTTTTGAGAAATCCTCTTCGTTTCTTTTATCATAGACAAGATGCATCGTGGTGGAGGAAATCTTCTTTTTCTTTTCATAGACTTCGTTTTCAAAGTCATACAGGATGGTCTTTGTTTCTTCCATGGCCTTGCTTAGGCTCATATGGTTGAGATAATCCATGATTTCATCAGGAACATCGCTCTTCTGACAGGAGAAGAGGACAAGGCCGGTGAGGACAAGAGAGACGATTTTTTTCTTCATGTTTATTGGTAATTGTAGACGCAGACGAGGTCGACATAGCCATTCGTCTTGGTCTTGTAGTCGATTGTATGGTATTCTTCCTTCAAAAGCAAGCCGGAGGAGGAATAGGTGGCACTCATATCATATCGTCCATACACGGAGACGGGGTCACTATCGGGGCCATCTTTTATGTAGACGTTCTGGAAACTGGCATATTTGCTCACGCTCTTCGTATAGAAGATGAAGGAGCCGTCGCTTTTCTTCTCGAACTGCAGTTTCGTGACGGGATCGGCATAATAGCAGAGGAACTCCTCGAGGGCTTTATAGCACGAACCGGTATCCGTCTCCTCTTCCGACATGAAATTGTCCGTTGTGATGCGAACAGGAAGATACATCAGATAGGATGCGCCGTTGTCATAGAGCTTTCTTTCCTTGTCATAGGTTCCCTTCGGGACGGCATAGGAATCCTCCGGTGGATAGAACTGATCGATGACAATCTCTTCAGTCTCATTCTTGTAGTAGATTTTTCCTTCTGGGGCGACACTATATTTCGTATAGGTCGTCTCCTTGATATCCGACAGTTCCTTTTTGACATTCCTTTTCCAGTCTTCCTCATTTCTTCCAGAACAGGAGAAAAGAAGCGAGGAAGAAAGAAGGAGGAAGGATAATGTTTTCAATTTCTTCATGTTGCCTCCTAATAGAGACGGATATTCATTTCCGTTTCCGTGATTTGGCTGCGATTCAGGTCGATGAGAAGGTGGAGTTTGGTTCCTTTCGGATAGGAAACAGGCGATTTCAGATAGAGATAACTGATATTGCCATCATTTTGGTAGGAACAGCGGATGAAATACATCTTGGAATAGTCAAGGCAGTTTTCGACTGTGACAGCAAGGCCCTTCTCTTCCTTGGTGATGGTATAGCCATCGTGTGGAATTTCCACAAGGAAATCCTTGGAGAAGACTCTTGTTCCCAAGCCTTGGATAAGCTTGTTGGAGATGATGTCATTGGCAAGACAATAGTAGTCGGAGACAAACTGGAGGAAGAAGACATAGCTCGCTCTCTGGAGGGATGCTTCTTTTTCCTTGGCGAGAAGGTTAAGGTTCTTATTGTGCTCCTTTTCGAGGTAGTAATAAGGATTGCTTTTTTTCTTAAAATCGACTTTGGCATCGTGAATCTCTTTTCTCAAAAGATCGACTTTTCTTTTTCTGCTGGCGCGGATGGAAGAGACTTTGGATTCATAATCCAGACTCATGCCATTGAGGATTCTGTTGATAGTGTTTTCTTTATCGAGATTGAAGTTGTCTTTGAAGATATGGTATTCATCATGTCTTCTCTTCAACGCATCTGGATCATGGCTGGTCTTGATGAATTCCTTATATTCCGTTTCTTCCTTCTCTCTCTTTTCCTTGAAGAGAGCGTCATTCTTGCGAATGGCTTCCTCTTTTTCCTTCTTGTACTCGTCCTTCAGGGAAGAAAGTTCCTTCTTGGAGAAAGAGAGGACTTCACTGATTTCCTTCCTGTTCTTTTCTATGAGGGCATTCAGGCTCTCTTGTGCCTTTGTCTTCTCGCTTTCGAGATTTTGACTATCCAAGGCGAGTTTCTTTTTCTCATATTCCTGATTCTCGAGAAGAATCTTGGCATTCATATAGTCTTCGCAGGCTTTGAGCTTGTTGTCTCGATAGGCGATGAATTCCGGATCCGGATTCTTGCTGATGACCGTGGAGTAGTTGTAGAAAGCGGCATGGAAGGCATCGAATTCGTCTAACGGCTTGAACAATTTCGTCTTGTTCTTTTCGTTGATCAAAGTCAGTAATGTGAAATCCAATCCCAAGGAAATCTCTTCTCCGACATGGACTTCATTATCCTTCTTGGCCAAAGCGAAGAAGGTCTTGTCTTCACAAAGGAGGTGAACAAGTCTTTCTCCCTTGATCTCTTCGACTTCTATGATTTTCGCCTTGAATCCCTCTTGGTTGAGAAGGATGGCTTCGCAGGGGAGCTGAAGCTCAAGGTCATCCAAGTCGGGCGTCTCGAGGATATTGGGCAGTAAAAGTTCGTTTCCCATGAAGACAAGGTGATTGTCTTTCACCTTGCAGGGAATGGAATTGTATTCCGGGATTCGAGGAACGATGCTCTTTTCTGTTTCATCATCGAAGAAATAGGCTTTGTCCATATCGAATTGGCAATAGATGACATCCCCACTGTGAAGATTCTCGATTTCCTTGACCTTGATGATAATCTGTCCCTTCGAGGAAGAAATGTCATCCTTTTCCGACGAGATTGTTCCATAGATAAGCGATTCGCTTCCAAGTTCTTCGAAGTGGGAAATGGTGACGGGGAGCACGTTCTTGTCCTCTTTGGTTGCCAAATGCACGGATTCACAGCGGATGCCGAATGTGATTGGATGTTTTCCATCGAGGAAGGAAGGAAGAACCTTCATAAGAAGGTTATACGGAACGTTCATGTTGATGTCATTGTCCTTGAAATGGACAAGAACATTGTCTCTTTCCTTTAACAGGGTGACGGGGAAGAAATTCATCTGAGGGGTTCCGATGAATCCGGCGACAAACTTGTTTGCCGGGTGTTTATAGAGAATCTTCGGAGTATCCACCTGCTGAATTCTTCCATTTCGCATGACGACGACTCTGTCGCCCAAAGTCATAGCCTCGGTCTGATCATGGGTAACATAGATAAAGGTTGTCTTCAGCTTCTGATGAAGCTTGGCAATCTCGGTTCTCATCTGGGTACGAAGCTTGGCATCGAGGTTGCTTAACGGCTCATCAAGGAGCATGACTTTCGGATCGCGGAGAATGGCTCTTCCCAAGGCGACTCTCTGACGCTGGCCGCCAGACATATTTCTCGGCTTTCTGTCGAGATATTCCCTGATACCCAAAATTTCGCTTGCCCAGAGAACCTTCTCCTGGATGATGTCATCAGGAACATGTCTTAGGCGGAGTCCGAAGGCCATGTTCTCATAGACGCTCATATGCGGATAAAGGGCATAGTTTTGGAAAACCATGGCGATATCTCTGTCCTTGGGTTCGACATCGTTGACGATGGCATTATCGATATATAATTCACCTGCCGAGATATCCTCAAGGCCGGCAATCATTCTTAACGTCGTTGATTTTCCGCATCCGGATGGACCGACAAAGACAATGAATTCTCCATTTTGGATATCTAAAGAGATATCATTGACTGCCTTGGTTCCATTTGGATAGACTTTGTAAATATGTTCGAGTTTTAAACTGGCCATAATGTTGCACTCCTTTATTTGAGCAAGGCGATCGAATAAGGCGGAAGATTGATTTTCCCATCCTCGATCGTTTCTTTCTGATTCGTATCGGCAAGTAATACTTTTTTTACTTCCCATCCATTGAGCGAATAGGAAGATGTTTCCAGCATGGAGAAATTGAAGACAAGCTTGATATGTTCATTTCCATATTGCTTCTCAAAGGCAAGAAGAAGGGATGTATCGGAATCATTGTTCATCGTTTCATCCTCCTTGGAGACGAGAACGTCCCCTCGGGCAATCGAGGGATAAGTGTTTCTCATCTTCAGGGCATTCTTCTCATAATTGAGGATGGAATTTGTATCTGCCAACTGTGTCTTGCTATCGCCATAGACTTCCTTTTGTGTCAAGGCATGGGGAGGATCGGAACATTCCATGGCGTGGGTCTCATCATCCCAATAGTAGTGGGTACGATAGCACGAATCGGCATAATCGCCACTCTTGATGACACTCGAGGACATTCCGATCTCATCGCCATAATAGTTGAACGTATTTCCATTGAGCATATCTCTTAGTCCAAGAAGAAATTTGAATTGTGCCATATTTCCTTCCTTGGAAAGTCTTGACACATCGTGGTTATCTAGGAAAGGAGCAGGAATATACCCGTTGGCATTCTTGATCATCTCTTTTAGGCCTTCAAGGTATTTCAGTTTGCTCTCTCCTTGGAAGGAAAGGGAATTGTGGATGAATCCGTTTTGTCCCTGGGCCGGGAAATAGAAGAAACTGTCCGTGATAGAGAGATAATATTCTCCGATCGTCTTCTGATCGGAGAAGCATTCGCCGACGACATACCCATCATGATTGTGGATCATCGAAGAAATGCGGTTGAGAATCTGGACATTCTTATAGGTGTTCATGTAGTCGTAATATAAGACGGCATCGAGTCGGAAGCCATCAATCTGGATTTTATCCGACATATAGTAGTCAATCACCGACTCGATTTTCTGATAGGTGAATTCGCTCTCGAAGTTGAATTCCGGCATATCGGTGGAGAAATTGCATTCGTAGTAGAAGTCATTGGCTCCAGCCTTGCTATAGGTTTTCTCGCTGTCCATGTCTTCCTTTTTGTCGACGAAGACATATAAGGAATTATAATTTTCCTCCTCCTTGGTTAAGCTCTCGCCACGGAGAAGCTTTCGATGGGCGAGAAGTGCTTTCTCAAACCATGGATTGTTGATGGAAGAATGATTGAACACCCCATCGAGGAGGACTTTCATCCCAAGAGAGTGGGCTTTTTGGACAAGGGAGATAAGATCATCCATTGTTCCGAAGGCCTTATCGATGGAGAAATAGTCCTGGATATCATATTTGTGATAGCTCGGAGAGGAGAAAATCGGTGTCAGCCAGATACCGGTATAGCCGATATCCCTCAGGTAGTCCAACTTTTCCTCGATGCCTTTCAGGTCGCCGATTCCATCCTTGTTGCTATCCGAAAAGGAATAGACAAAGATCTCATAGTAGTTCCTGTACTTATCATCGGGGATCTTTTCCTTTTCCTCCTCGACGCTGGAATCATCCGAGTCCATAAAAGAGGAATTCTGGAAAGAACTCTTTTGGTTCTGACAGGAAAGAAGAAGGAGAGAAGAGAGGACAAGGACAGGAATTTTTTTCATTTTGTTTACCCTTTGACAGCGCCGCCTGTGACGCCTTCGACATAATATTTCTGCAGCCAGAAGAATAAGGCCATGATCGGAATCGAGGTGACGACGCCTCCGGCGCAGAAGACGGGGAAGTATTTCTGCTGATCAGTCAAGGTCGTGATCATGGTTCTTAGGCCCACTGCGACCGTCCACATGGACTGATTTCCGCCGGCGAGGATACTCGCCATCATGAAGTCGCCCCAAGGAGCGACGAATGTGATGAGGAACGTATAGACGACAATCGGCTTGGAAAGCGGCATGATGACCTTGAAGAAGATGGTATTCTTGTTCGCGCCATCAATCATAGCCGCCTCATCGAGTGCTCTTGGAAGTGTATCGAAGAATCCTTTGGCTATGTAGTACTGCATCGCCGATCCGCCGATATAGATGAGAACAAGAGAATAGATGCTCGTGTTGAGTCCGATGAGTTTGAGGATGAAATAGATGATGATCATGCTTAAGAATCCCGGGAACATGCCTAAGATGAGAATCAATTTCATCAACGGCTTTCTTGCCCTGAAGCGAAGTCTTGAGAAAGCATAGGATGTTCCAAGAATCAAGATGGTTTCGATAACGCTCGAGATGAGAGCGATGATGAAGGTATTTCTATACCAAACGCGGAAGGTGTAGACGCTATCGGTAAAAAGCGTGACATAGTTCTGCAGGGTGAAGACGCTTCTTCCGGCATCGATATTTTCCTGTGTAGGAAGATAGGGGAAGAAGACGGAAGGATTGTATGTGCTGGCAAAGGATTGCCCAAGAAGATAGACAAACGGAACCAACCAGATAATGGAGAGGATAATTAAGAAGAGGTAGATGAAGAAATTTCTCGTTGTGATTCGCCTTTTATGCGAACGATAATGTGTTTTCTCATTCATTATTGGAAAGCCTCCTCATTGTTGACGCTCTTGGAGCGGTTGTAGAAAAGAAGCGAGAAGAAGGCGACAAGGACGAAGACGAGAATGCCTAAGACGGAAGCAAGTCCGTAGTCGAAGCTCTTCGATGTCGTCAGCTTGTAAATCCATGTAATCAATAAGTCGGTCTGGCCGACACCCGAGGAAAGAAGATTCGTCGGAACGTTCTCGCCCTCGGAGAAGGTGAAGTAAGGCCCTCCTCCGGAAAGAAGGTAGATGACGTTGAAGTTGTTGATGTTTCCGATAAATTGGCTAAGAAGATAAGGGCCTGTGACAAAAAGCATATAAGGTAGAGTAATCTTCATATACATTTTCTGCGGCGAGGCACCATCGATTCTTGCCGACTCATAGAGATCTTCTGGAATATTCATCAAAAGACCGGTACAGATCAGCATGGTATAGGGGATGCCAATCCATGTGTTTATGAGAAGGATGATGACTTTTGGAAGCAGTGCGTTGAATCTTGCATCCGTGAGCCATTTGATCGGCGAGGAAGCCCAACCGATATTCTGCAGGACGGAATTGACGATGCCGAAGTTCGATTCAGAGAACATGAAGGAGACCAGCATCAGGGAGATGAACTGTGGGACGGCAATCGTCGTGATGAGGATGGTTCGCCAGAACTTCTTGAGCTTGATGCCCTTCGTATTGATGATCATGGCGACAATCATGCCGACAAAATAGTTCGAGAAGGTGGCAAAGAAAGCCCAGATAAGTGTCCAGAGAAGAACCTGTACGAAGACTCTTAGGAATGCGGTTCCCGATGTTGCTCCTGTCGAGGAGAAGACTTGGGAGAGGTTGTAGAATCCAACCCAGTCGAAGAGCTTCGTCGGTGTGATATGAAGGTAGTCGTAGTTGGTAAAGGCAATCAGAATCATCATGATGATCGGGATGATGGTGAAGATGGCAAGACCTCCAATCGGGATGAAGAGCAGTGTCTTGTCGTAGGATTTATCGAGAACATTCTGCAAAGTCTTTTTATCCGAAGCGAATTTTCCAATCGACTTTCTTTCCTGTAGGGAAAGAGAATCTTTCAGCTGGCTATACCAAAGAAAGGCAAGGATGAGAAGAAACACGAGCGTCAGAATTGAATAAAGCAGGATGGTGAAGGAATTGTCGAGATACACATAGCGAGGCAAATCCATCTCCAGTCCATCGATCGTCGTGTAGACCTTGAATTCGACCTGCGAGAGAGTTCCCAAAGTCGGAAGCTGCTGTAGACTTGCCAGACCGATTGTGGCAAAGAAGAAAATAAAAAAGACCTCATACGCAAAATAGAAGATGCCGCGTATGATCTGATGCTTGCTCATGAGTCCCACACCCATGAAAAGAAGCGAGATTCTTGTAAAGATATCTCCTTCCCGGATGGCTTTCAGGATGGTCTTGAAGATGTTGGTGATCCTTAAAGACATTCTTTTTGCATTCGAAGGTATTTTTCGAAACGTCGAAGCGATTCTTTTGGGAATATTGGTGAAATAGTGGCTGATCTTGTATCCGATTCTCTGGATTTTGTTCAGAGAGAGATATTCGAGATTGTTTTGCAATGTCAGTTGTTGATTATCCATATGTCCTCCTTTTCTTGAGGTCGGATCAAAAGAGCGAAAGTGATGGGAGGACATCCCCTCCCATCACTCTCTATCCGAATTAGGCGACGTTCTTGACGGCTGTATTGTAGGTATTTAAGAGGGTCTGAAGCTCTTCTGTGGTTGCATCCTTATTGTTCATGATTCCCGTATATGGGCTGGTCGATTCTGTCCAGATGTTGTTCGGAACGATGGTCTGGGCAACGGAGAATTCGGCCTGGGCAGCAATCGCCTTGATGTGCGGCGTGTTCTGGACAGCTGCCAAGGATTTGACCGACTTGAGTGTCGGAGCGATTGTCAACTGATTGAAGCGTTCTTTCTGGACATCTTCGGAGACAAGATAGTTGGCAAGCTGATGAAGCATGCCGAGCTTGGTGGTATCGCTACCCTTGGATGGGTTGACGCCATAGAGCTTGTAGCCCAAGAAGGAGCCGATGTTCTTCGTTTCTCCATCGACGGTGACGGTCGGAAGCTTGATACAGGCATAATTGTCGCCCATCGCTTCCTTATAGGTGTTGGCATTCCAAGAACCATCCACGGTGGCACCTAAGCCGTTGGCTGTGGTCGGCGCTTTCTGACCATCCTTGGTGGTATCGATATCGGCATTGTTGATGATGCTCTGCATGGCTTTGGCAGCCTTCATGCCCTTTTCAGTGTCGAAATCAGCACTGATGGAGGCAATGGATTTTCCATCGGTCGATAAGGTCACATCATAGCGGGCACCGAAAGTGAACATCAAGCCGGTGGAGAAGAATGTGTCAGCCAATTTGTAGGAGAATTTCACACTGTTGGCCTTGCAGACTTCGACAATGCCATCGACGGAATTCAACTTGTCTTCTTTTCCATTGAAGATGGATTTGTTGTAGTAGAGGAAGTAACCGTTATCTCCAGCATAAGGATAGCCATAATATTTCTTTCCGACTTTGGCGGCGTTGATGACTTCGTCGCCCATATCGGTCTTCATAGCCGTCGAATAGGCGGATGGGACTTCGGCAAGAGCGCCTTTGCTGACGAGGCCTAAGGTCTGATCGGAAGCATAGGCATAGAGATCCGGTGCGGTTTCGGCTGTCCAATCCGGAACAGCGGTTCCGTTGTTGACATCGCCTTCGCCGATGTTGGAAATGGTGAAGGTATAGCTATTGGAAAGACCCTTGGAAGTCAGGAAGGCATTGACTTTGGCTTCGATGAAATCCTTCTGAAGGGATGGGCAGGCGACGACAAATTTCTTCTTTTCAGTTGGTGCAGGAGTCGGCGTGGTGGCCTGCTGTTCGCTCGGCTTGGCTGTTGTCGAATCCTTTGCCGAAGAAGAGACTTCGGTCTTGCTGCAACCGACTAAAGCCATGGTGGCAAGAGCAAAAATCGAAACGAATCTTGAGTATTTTTTCATAAATTTTCCTCCTTTTGAAAATGTACTCATATATATTTCAAGGAACTTGAGAAATAATGTTCCATTGAAACCGAATTTAATAGCGCCCGTAGCGCTTGTTCAGTCCAAGCAATTGCTTGGCGTTGGCCGAAGAAAGATCTTCTTTAAGAATGCGGAACGTCCAGTTGTCCTCGATGGTGGAAGGGGTATTGATTCTTCCTTCGTTTCCCATGAAGAGGAGATCGTTCATGCTCTGGATGGCAATCGAGGAAAGAGAAGCAAGATTGAGTTCGAGGAGGGCTTCGACTTCTTTTTTTGTATCCAATGAATCGACTTCCCTCACTCCGAAGTGGCGGCAGTCCTTGTTGATCTGATAGAGGGTGAGCTTCTTGGATGTCTCGCTCAGGGATTCGAGGTAGGCCTTCAATGGCTTACAATCGTGTGTGGAAGAAAAGGAGACGGTGGAATAGTTGTAGCTGATCGGCTGGTTGATGTTTCCGAGTTCCTGCGGATAGCCGAATTCGATGACTCTTTCATCCTTGATCTGAAGCGTATTGAGAACTTTCTTCATATCTTCGGAATGAAAGTCGACATTCTCGGCGATGACTCTTGACTTGTCGCTGACAAAACTGTCGACCACCTTCATGCCATCTTCCTTTTCCCATCTTCCCATCAGTCCGTCTTTGCTTCCGACGGGAAGAAAGTAGTTTTCCAGATAACCGCGGAAGTGATCGAGTATCACAAGATCGAAGAGGTCATAGGCAAAGTCAAGACGGTCCTTGAAGAGCCGGTAGTCATTCCTTTTGAGATAGTCGAAGTCATAAAGAGGTGTTCCCCAGACTTGACCCTTGTCATAGAAGACATCCGGTGGATAGCCGGCGACATATTTCATCTCGTCAAGATTGGTCAGAACGAAGTTTCGATGGTGCTTGTAGACATCAATCGAATCATAGGAGACATGCATGGGCATATCGCCGATGATCTTCACTCCTTTCTTATGGGCATAGGCTAGAAGGGTATGCCACTGGCGCAAGAAGATATATTGCGTCCAAAGGTAGAACTCCACGTCATCTTTATATTTGTGTCGAACCTTCATGAAATTTTCAAACGAATACTCCCTGAAGTCATTTTCGAATTCATTCCAGGGCTTTCCCTGGTTTTTCTCCTTGAGAACCATGAAGCATGCGTAATCGAAGAATCGGTTTTTCCTTAGGAAAGTCGTATAGCCTCTTTGATAGTCGCCATTTCCCTTCTTGAATCTTCGATAGGCGATTTTGAGAACCTCCGTTTTGTTCTTGTAAATCTTCGAATAATTCACCTTTCGAGGATTGTCGCTCCACGAAATCGATTCGAATTCCTGTCTTTTTAAAAGTCCTTTCTCCACCAAGTCATCGAAATCGATGAAATAGTGGTTGAGTGCCCGGCTAGAGAAGGACTGGAAAGGTGAATTGGCAAACCCGGTGGGCGTCAAGGGCAGGACGACCCAATAGGCAAACCCGGCATCGGATAGGAAATCGATGAATTGGAAGGCGCCTTTCGAGAGAGTTCCGATTCCATAGTCTCCAGGAAGAGAGAAAATCGGTAGGAAGACACCGCTGCTTCTAAGATTGTTTCTCATAGTTTTTCTAACCGCTTACAAGATATAGAACGAAGAAAAAATAAGCAAATGAAAAACAAGGACGGACGATCTCATTCCTGCTTGGTGGCTTATTTTTCAAAAAAAGCCCTTAGAATCGGGCTTTTTTGCAGCAAAGGATAGATAGAGCTTTCGAAAAAGAAAGAGAAGACAAAAACGAATTTTGGTCTGTTTTCATCTGATTTTTTAATGGTTTCTTAGTTATTTAATCTTCTAAAAATGCGATAAAATCGGGCATTTCTTGATATCTGGTTCCGTTTTGGCCTCTTTTTTTGTCACTTTTGCGAAAATGAATTTTTAGACATTTTTATAAAAAGTCACTTTCTAATGACAAAAATGGGCAAATGTAAAAGATAAATTCCGAAATAACCAATATTCCATTTCTTTTTTACGCAAACGTTTTACATGGTCTCTTTTTTGTGATTTGAACGAATTTGGCTGATCTGTTCTCTTCCTTTTTTGGATAAAGCGGTTTCGCATATCCATCAGAAAAAGCCCGGAAATTCCAGGCTTAGTCAAGTTCATAAGGGAGAGGATGCTTTTTATTGAGAATGTGGACTTGTTCGATGACTCTCTTTTTTGTCTCCTCATCGTCATTGTTTCTGAGAAGATCGGCAATCAGGTTTCCGACCAAGAAAAAGTCTTCTTCTTTATAGCCTCGGGTGGTCATCGCGGGTGTTCCCAGACGAAGTCCGGAAGTATAGGCTGGCTTTTCTTTGTCGCCGGGGATGGAATTTTTGTTTGCGGTGATATGTGCGCTTTCCAAAATCTCCTGTGCTTCCAATCCGGTTAAATGGAAACTGTCCTTCACATCGATCAGAAGAAGATGATTGTCGCTCCCTCCGGTGATGATTCGGACATTGTTTTTCAGAAGTGATTTCTCAAGTGCTTTGCAGTTGAGAATGATCTGATGGCAATATTCCTTGAAAGAAGGAGATAAATCCTCCTTGAAGCAGACCGCTTTGGCGAGGATGGTATTTTCAAGCGGACCACCCTGACAGCGTGGAAAGACGGACTTATCGATCTTCTTGGCGATTTCTTCATTGTTGGTTAAGATCAGTCCGCCTCGTGGACCACGCAAAGTCTTGTGGGTCGTGGTTGTGACAACATCGGCATACGGAAGAGGAGATGGATGTTCTCCCGTCGCGACAAGTCCAGCGATATGTGCCATATCGACCATCAGAAGAGCCTGACATTCATCGGCAATCTTTCTGAATTGGGCAAAATCGATGATGCGGGGATAGGCACTCGCACCGCAGACGATGAGCTTTGGACGGAATTCAAGTGCGATCTTTTTAACCTCATCATAGTCAATTCTTCCGGTTGTCTCATCCACACCATAGGATGCGGATTCGTAGTCTCTTCCGGAGAAGGAAAAACGATACCCGTGGGTGAGATGTCCTCCGGCATCCAGCGACATGCCTAGAATTCTGTCTTTGTTCTCTAGCAAAGCCTTATAGACTTCCATATTGGCCTGGCTTCCGGAATGGGGCTGGACATTGCTGTACTTGCATGAGAAGAGTTTCTTTGCTCTTTCGATGGCAAGGAGCTCAGCCTTATCGATATATTCACATCCGCCATAATATCTTTTTCCCGGATAGCCTTCGGCATATTTATTCGTGAAGATGCTGCCATTGGCTTCCCTGACGGCATTGGAAACATAATTTTCCGATGCGATGAGTTCGATATTCTCTTCCTGCCTTTTTCTTTCCTGAAGAAGAATCTCATAGGCCTCGCTGTCTGTCTTTCTGAATTCTCTGTTGTCGATCATGATGAACTGCCTTTCTTTTTCTCTAGTTTATATTTTTGTCGTCAGAGTTGCAATTTTTCTTTTGTTTTTTGCATTTGAGAAAAAAGAACGTTACAATACCAAAAAGGATATAAATCATATGAAGAAAAAGAATAAGCTCGTCGTTCTTCTGACAGGACTCGGAATGATGCTTTTTAGCCTGGTTGTCTGCATCTTGGCAACCAATCAGACCTTTGGCGGAAGAAATATTGCCTTTGATTCCACCTATAAAGAAAGGAAGGTGACCCTCAAAGCGACCTATTATGAAAAAAAGGATGCAGAATATGCTCTTCTTCTATGCCCTGGCTACTCCTGTGATAGAGCCAAGTGGCGCGTGATGATGAACGTCGCCTTATCATCGAATGTTTCCGTTATGACATTTGATTATTCCGGTCAGGGCGGATCGTATGGGAAAATCGGTTTTGACAACGCCAAGACGGATGATATCCCGACTCAGATTGATGATGCGCTTGAAACACTTCATTCCCTCTCGGAAATCGAATATGAAAACATCATTCTCATGGGACATTCCATGGGTGGAAGAAGCATTCTTCGACTCATGTATGATTATCATGTCGAAGGGGCTGATACAAAACTCGAAAAGAAGAATGTGAAAAATATCATTCTCTTTTCGCCGGAAGTCAACTATAAGCACAATGCCCAGGCAAGTCTTTTTGCTTCGACGGATGATGAAAATGAATATCCTTGGAAAGACTATTCTTCAAAAGCCGTCGAAGATGTCGATGTCTATCTGCTTGGTTCGACGGCAGATGACGTGGTTTCCTCCTATGATATATTAAGAATCAGCGAACGCCTTACAGGCAAAAAGACAGTCGAGGAAGGATGCATTGATTTTGTCACGACGACTGAAAAGGGAAATAAAGTCACAGTTGGCGTCACCTCGCTTGTCCTTCATTCCTATCAGATGTATTCGACAAGATTTGCTGACTATCTTGTTTCCTCTTTAAAGAGCATCACCGGAAAAGAGATTTCCTATCCGACAGGAATTGTCTCCTGTATCTATCTTGGATGGATTTTCGCTCTTGTTGGCATCTTTCTTTCTCTTTTTGCATTGTCAATGAATGATGAAAAACAAGAAATCGATTTTGTCGAAGAAGTTGAGATTGTCAATACGAAATCCTTTTTGCTGAATAAACTTCTTTTGTGGATTCCCGGACTGCTGATTGGCGGACTGATCTGCTGCATTTGTGTTGTTCTGCCTTTTGGATCGCCGGTGATGAATATCCCCTATATGTGTCTGATTGCTGGATACGGCATCCTTCTTTTCTTCCTCTATCGCATAGGGAAGGTGAAAGGAACGAAAGGAAAAATGAGTCGAATCTCCTTCAAGGCGAAAGCAAATCGGAAAGAAATTATTCTTGCTCTTTTGATACCCGGTGCCTTTTCTTTCTATGTCTGGTTTATCCTGAAGATGACGATGTACAATCTTCTTCCCTTCAACATTCGTCTTTTTTGGCTGGTGTTCTCAACTCTTCTGATGAGCATTGGCTATTATGTCTCGAGCTATGAGGAGGATCTTTTAAGAAAAGCCAACGCCAAGAAAAGCACTCTCTTTTTCTATAACCTGATCCAGTATTCGGCACTCTTTCTGTTTGTTTTCTTCTATCTTGCCATCAAGAGTTATTCCGGATTCATCGGGCAGATGCAGAATCTGCTTCTGATGTATGCCTTGACACTTCCCTTAGGCAATTATGTGAAGCGAAAGATTCATAGCCGCCTTTATGGTGCTCTCGTTTCGAGTTTTCTCTTCCAAGCCATCATGATCACCTCGGCTGCCATCATCTCCGTGTTCTGAATCAAGAAAAAAAGAAAAACGACCAAGAATCCTTGATCGTGTTTAGAGGTTCATCGCTGATGGTTTTCCTTCCTCATTGAAGGGATTGTCGCTTCGTCTATTTTCTTCCTTGTCGAGCGATTCCATCAAGTCTTTGGCGACCTGATACCCGATGAGTGTTCCGGCGACTGGAGGAACAAAGCTTGTCGATCCTGGGATATCTCTTCGATCGGTGCATTTTCTTTTTGTTCCGGGCGGACAGATGCAGTGGTAGAGACAGGAATCCTTTGTCTCCTCATCTTTTGGCCGAGTCGGAGGTTCCGTGGAAAAGACGACCTTGAGGGATGTGATGCCTCTTTTTCTTAGCTCGTGTCGCATGATTTTGCTTAATGGATCCCCTTTTGTCTCAAAGACGTCGCATAAGACGAGTTTGGTGGGATCGAGTCTATTTCCACAGCCCATGGCAGAGATGACCGGAATGCCTTCTTCTTTGGCCCTTTGGATGATATCGAGCTTGGCTGTCACCGTATCGAGGGCATCGATGATATAGTCAAATTTGGAGAAGTCGAATTCATCCCTTTTATCGGGAAGATAGAAAGTCTTATGCTTGTTGACGATGATCTTCGGATTGATGTCATGGATTCTTTCTTCTGCAACATCGACCTTGTGCTGGCCATAGGTTTTTCTCGTGGCAAGAATCTGTCTGTTGATGTTGGTCAGACAGACTAAGTCGTCATCGACTAAATCAAAGGAGCCGACACCAAAACGAGCGAGTGATTCGACGACGTTTCCGCCGACACCGCCGATTCCGAAGATGAGGACTCTTTTGTTCCAAAGTTTGGCTAGATTTTCTCTTCCGACAAGAAGAGCAGAACGTGAATATTGATTGAGCATATGAAAAATGTAACTTTTTTCGAATGGGAAAACAAGAGAAAAGCGGTTTTGCCTAGGAAAGAAGATAAGCGATATCCTCATCGCTCAAAGATGAGACGCCCCCATTTCCTTCGACGATTTCGTTGTAGAGATCCTTTTTCTCGTTCTGGAGATTGAGAACCTTCTCTTCGACGGTATCTTTCATGATGAGACGGAGTATGGTGACGGCATTCTTCTGACCGATGCGGTGGACACGGTCACTCGCCTGGTTTTCGACCTGTGGGTTCCACCAGGGATCGAGGTGGATGACGGTATCCGCACCGATGAGATTGAGTCCGACGCCGCCTGCCTTTAGAGAAACGAGGAGAACCTTGAGGTCATCTTTCGTATTGAAGTCATCGGCCAAACGGAGTCTTTCTTTTCCATCGGTGTCGTCGGTGATGATGTTCATTGTCAAAACTGTACAGGTTGGGTCAAGGGCGTGAGCCTTGCAAGCATTTTCAAGGAAATCATCGACGTTTTCTAAATCCATATAGGCATTGGCAAGTAAGGCATTGTACCAAGCAATCGGAAAATCTGTACAAATCCACTTTTCCTTTTCTGGATAAAATCGATAAAATATGTCCTTTTCAATCGGAGAAATGAAACTGACCCATTTTGGATTATTCTTAAGGAGTTCTTCCATTTCTTTCTTGTGAGGAAGAAGCAATTTCAGACGTTCTTCTGCGCTTCTTTTTTCTTTGCTCAGGTCTTCTATATTGCACAATAGTTCATTCAATTCATCTTTGGTCATATCTGTTTCTCTTTTCTAATTGCGATTTATCTTTTCATGAAGAAAAGAAAATGAATAGAGATTCCGTTCAATGCGATAAAATATAAGAAGTCTGACTCAAAATGACAGGAGTGAAATAGAAACATGAAAAAAGTGGATGTTGGCATCGACCTTGGCACAACCTATTCGACCTTC
>CAVDUB010000030.1:10590-18523 GCA_963612025.1 bacterium | reverse complement strand
ACCATGTCAAATTTGACCCAAGCTGAACGGCACTCCCTGAAAAGAGGCCGTTTTTTGTTGAATTCCTTTAAATTTTTGGAGAGGGAAATTGAGCGATGTCACAACTTAGAAGTTAAAACGCTAGAGATATTATTGTTAGATCCAAAAACTACATTAGATGTTATGACTGAAAAATCACAAGTTTCTAAGAGAACTGTTTCTAGAATATTTAAGAATTTACAAGAAAAGAATATAATTGAAAGAATTGGATCAAATAAAACGGGTCATTGGAAGATTTTAAGATAAAGCTCGTCTTCACTAGGTCCACCATATGGAACAAAAATGAGTGGCGTCACATAATTGGAATATATTATGTACCTGGTCACTTCGTTGTAAGGGCAATGATGGATGTTGCCCGTAATAGAAAGAAGAAATGATAGTGGTGAAAGCCACTATTTTCCTTTACTTTGAAAATTCATAAAATGAATTTAAATTTGTAAAAATTGTAGACAATCGTTTTGAAATCGATGTTAAAGCAGATATTGATAATGAAACTGTTTGGCTTTCTTAAGAGAAATGGCTTTATTGTTTCACGTTGATCGCACAAGAATTGTTAGACATATTAATAATATTTATGAAGATAAAGAATTCGATGTGACTTCAACATGTGTGGGAAACGCACAAGTTCAAAGTGAAGGAAACAAAAAAAATGAATCATGCCATAAAAATTTATAATCTTGATATGATGATTTCTGTTTGGCGTCTCTGCAATCAGAGGATATCTAAATAAATCCTGCGTTTCTTTTGTGAATTTTAATACACATTCCATATTCGATCTGTTACACTGTTGATCAGTATGGAAAACCAAGAAAGCCACTTTCTTTCCAATCAAAGCGAAAGGAAATTCATCGAGCAGCTGAAGGAAGAAATAAAGAATTGCAAAAAATTCTATTTTTCGGTGAGTTTCATCAAATACGCCGGATTGAAACTGATTGAGACTGATCTTCTTTTCGCCTTGCAAAGAGGTGTCGAAGGCTACTTGATCACATCGACCTATCAAAATTTCACCGATATTCCTTCTCTTAGAGAATTCCTTCGATGGTCAAAGGACTATCCAAATTTTCACATTCATCTTGATTATGAATGCTTTTCTTCAGGATTCCATTCCAAAGGATACCTTTTCGAAAAAAAGACTGGTTCTTCCCTCTTTGTCGGATCAAGCAATCTGACTCGGTTTGCCCTTCTCTACAACGTCGAATGGAATATTCTCGTTTCGAATGAGAAAACCTGCGATTCGATAAGACAAGCCAAGAAGGAATTCGATATCCTTTGGGAGAAGACGTTGCCGCTCGATTCTTCTTTAATCGAGAAATACAAGAATTCCATGGCCTATGCCTTGGTGAAATGGGATATGGACTATTATCTCGAAGACGAGAAATTTATCCAACCCAACCTCATGCAGAAAAGAGCCCTTCGAGAACTGAAAAGGAATCGCGATCTGGGAATCAACAAATCCCTCATTATCGCCGCCACCGGTTCTGGAAAGACCTATCTTTCTGCTTTTGACGCAAGAAATTTCGATGCAAAGCATCTTCTCTATATCGTCCATAGAGAATCGATTCTCGAAGACGCGATGAAGACTTTTCAGACAATTTTCAAAGCAAGAAGAAGCTATGGTCTCTATACAGGAAATAAACAGGAGACGAATGCAGATTTTCTTTTCGCAAGTTCTTCCATGCTTTCTAGACATCTCGAGGAATTCAGCGAAAACGAGTTTGATTATATCATCTTCGATGAAGTTCATCACATCGTCACACAATGCGGAAAAAGAATCTTCGAATATTTCAGGCCGGAGTTTCTTCTCGGACTGACTGCAACACCAGAAAGAATGGATAACCAAGACATTTTTTCCATATTCGATGACAATGTTTCTTTCGAAATGAGACTAAAGGATGCTTTAGTCAATCACCTCGTCGTTCCATTCCATTATTATGGAATCCGAGATGGGCATATCGATTATTCCTCCTCGAACGGGTCGATTATTGCTAAGGAAATCGCATCGGATGAAAATATCGCATTCATCACGAAACAGATTGAGAAATATCGAAAACCTAACGAGAAGCTCAAGGCAATCGCCTTCTGTACATCCATCAGCCATGCCTTCAGCATGAAAGACGCCTTCGAGAAAGCAGGATATAATGCCGTATCCTTAACGGGAAAGAATGATACCGGGCAAAGAATCAAAGCCTTCCATGATCTGCAGGATGAGGAATGCCCGTTGGAAATCATCTGTTGTGTCGACATCCTAAACGAAGGTGTCGATATCCCAAAAATCAATATGCTTCTTTTCTTGCGCCCCACTGAATCATCGACCATCTTCCTTCAGCAGCTCGGAAGAGGCTTGAGAAAAGCAGAAAACAAAGACTCCTGCATTGTTTTGGATTTCATCGGAAATAACTATAAAAGATCCATCCAGATTGCCTTTGCCTTAGGCACCTTATCCAAATCACCTTACATCGAAAAATACACCCTGAAAAGCATGATACGAACCAACTTTGCCTCACTTGGTATCGAGAATCTCTCCATTTTCTTCGACGATCTATCCAAGAAAGAAATCATCGCCTATCTGGATGATGCAAACTTCTATCGAGCAGATTTCCTCAAGAAGGATTATCTCAACTTCAAAAAATATATCCGCTCGGAGACCTATCCTTCCCATATGGATTATCTCAACAACGATATTGCGCCCGATCTCATCAAATTCATGAAAACATCCATGAACGGAAAGAAGAATTATTCCTACTATGAATTCCTAAGAAAAATCAATGAGGATTCTCTTCCTCTTTTCAATGAAGAAGAAATCGGGTTTATCAACAATGTTTCCGATTTTCTTCCGCTTGTCCGTGTCGATGAATATATCATTCTGAAAGAGATTCTCACGAATCATTCTTTCTCCATGAAAGAAGAAATCGGATTCAATGAAAGAGTCACAGAAAAGACATTGAATCACGCTTTCTCTCTTTTGAAGAAGAACCATCTCGTCATAGATGAAAAGCATCTCTCCATACCATGCGAAAAAGAATCGTTTAAGGAATATCTTCTCGATCTCCTCAATTATGGAATCGGACGATATGAAATCGAGTTCTCTTCCTATGAAGGGGACTTCAAACTCATGGGCAATTATTATAAAGAACAGATCATGATGATACTTCTTGAAGAGAACACACAGAACTATATGAAAGGAACAAAATTCAATCTCGAAAAGAAAGAAGTCTATCTCTTCGTCAATCTGAACAAGGATAAACAGGCGAGCGAAAACCTAAACTACAAAGACAAGTTCATCTCTGACGATATTTTCCAATGGGAAAGCGAAAACGACACGACAAAAGAGAGTGCCACAGGAAGGAAACTTCAAACAATCGAAAAAGTCCATCTCTTCATCCGAAAGATGAAAGATGAACATGGTGTGATGCTTCCTTATACTTATTTCGGAACGGGACATTTTGAGAATATGCGAGAAAGCAGCAATGAATCGAAGCCAACGCTTCTTTTCGATATAAGACTCGAGCATAAAGTCGATGAAGAATATTTCGAGGATTATGATATACCGAGCCAAAAATAGCCAATACAAAGAGAATATATAAAATCAGACGTGTTTTTCTAAAGAATAGTCGAAACACTTTATTATTCAACTAGAATTTTCTAATGGAAGTCATCTTTTCTCTTGGACTTCTTTTATAGGAATCCAATCAGTGCGTCGATTATACTTATCATAGAATTCAAACTCTTCATCACATCGAAAAAATTTATATAAAAAGCCCTTCTATAGATTCTAAAGCAGACGTATTTCATCCTGCTTTTTTATCCATTCGAAGGGTTTATTTCACTTTTTTGCTAGGCAGCTATCTTTTCATTCTTCGGCTGATTCATCTTTCTTAGTTCAACAGCAATCAGAATGACAGTCAGAACAAAACTGATTGTATCCGAGATGGGAGCTGCCCATAGGACACCCTCGATTCCCAATCCCATCGGAAGAAGAAGCGTCAAGGGAACAAAGCAGATGACATCGCGAGTCAAGGATAACAGAGTCGCTTTCAATGGAGATGAAATCGACTGAAGGAATATCGAAGAGACTTTCTGAATGCAGGTAAAGAGAATCAGCATAAGAATGTGCTTTCCATCATGAAGAATCTCATTCTTTCCTTCGGCGAGGACGCAAAGAAAATCTTCCAGGCTGTTCTGACGGACAACGGCACGGAATTCGCCTCAATCCATCTGCTGGAGAAGGAATTCCCATGGACTGCTGTCTATTTCGCAGACCCCTACAAATCCTGCGACAAGGCCCACTGCGAGAGAAACCATGAATTCATCCGCTACTTCATCCGAAAGGGAGAGAGCCTGGACAACTTCACGCAGGAGCAGATGAATCTCATGTTCTCGCACATCAACTCCTATCCGAGAAAAACGCTCAAAGAAAAAAGTCCCCTTGACGTATTCGAGGAGACATTTGGCAGCCAAGCTACCATGAAGCTTGGACTGCGGAAGATCAGCCTGAAGGACATCGTCCTCAGGCCTGAGATGTTGGCTTAAGATGTTGGCTTAACCAGAGCCAAAGAACGAAGGCAGAAAAGCGGCAAAACACCGATTTCATCGCCTTAAGCCGTGCCGATCTCCCGAGGCGGCCAAACCGAAGGACCTGGGCATGCCTTTTTAATGGCAATTTTACACCCCAAAAATGGGCAAAATCAATGGTTTTCGAGTCTTTTCGGCCTAAAACAGCGATATTCGATTTTCTTTTACCTTGAAAACTGAGGTACCAACCATAAAAATGACTGTTTTGTTGCTTTTACCCTGACAATTAACCGAATCTTTTATTATTCATCATTTGTCTAACGCAACAATCGGATAAATCTCTTTTTTCCACATCCGTTTCAATACAAGGCAAAGAAGAACACGTGCATAAGTTACAACAATGCCTTGTTTCTCACAGGGCCAAAAATCCAAAAGAAGCAGTGGAGGAAAAAGTGCAATGGGAATATCATTCATCATTTTTTCAAACTGATTTGCATTATCCAAAGAAAGAATGGCAGAAAAAAGAATAACAGGCCCATAATCTACATCACAATGCTGAAGAATAACGCCACTGAATACATCCTCTTCCAAACCAGCATCTTCAAAAAGAAAATCGTGCTGTATCAAATAATTTTTCTTCATAAGTAAAGGGCTAATAGCGTTTTCTTGGCTTTCGCAAGTTTTGCTGCCTCAAATAATTTTTGCAGTGCATATTCTAAATCTGGATTCTTACATTCATCCATGTATTTTTGGATAATATCAATAGCAACATCCAATTTATTGTAAGGTATTTCCTCTTCTTCGTAGGCAGTTATATCAAGCTGAGTAGCATCATTGATGTCTTCGAATACCATAGTATTTTCATCAATAAGGTGAAATTCACGATCAGATAATATTGTAATATTCAAACGATCATCAGCATGGTTCCACCCTGACGGCCTATTATCGAGTGTATTTGGGACAATCAAATATTTTTTTTCTTCTTTGTCATAAATCATTTTATTTTTCCTCCCTTCTTTTTATTCTAAAATGGGTGCGCTTATTATAGTCGGGCACATCTTCCCTCAAAGTTTCACCTGTATATACATCCACAAAAGTTTCCGTTCTACAATCCATTACTCTCAAATACCCAGAAGGATCCGCTACAATAATGTATGGAGATTCATTTTGAGAGTATTTTATCTTATACCCATCGAAGAATGGCACTGCATTCGGAGCATACTTCTTTATCACTTCGTCCAAATCAACTAGCCGCATATCTTTTTTGTGTTTAAGATATCGTCTTTTAGAGGCAGAAAGCTTTCTTTTGATTTTCTCGTTTTTTTGTGACTGCACTTGAATAATTAGAATGCTTCTGCAATAACTACCTTTGCCTCCTAACATTAAAAATTCCTCCTACTTTTATAAAGTTTAAGAAAATGATCGTAAGCACGATACGGGATTTCGATATCATCAAGAATATCCTTTTCTCTTTTGCTGGGATTTCCATAAAGAAGAACTTTTTTGGGATGAATAAAAATAAATTCAGATCTAAGAATATATTCATCAAAAGCATACACATCACAATTTTGAGAATTTCCATGAATTCCAAGAATCCATAACGGTGCACCCTTATGATTTAATAAGAAATGAATAGTTGATTCATCACCGCATCGCAAAGATGGTATTATTTTTATACCAGAATAAGCCAAAACTGCCATATACAAACTATTTAGAAGCATATTAAAATTTTGCATTTCACGATTCATATTCTTACTCACACTCAAATCCATTGCACAAACTGATTGAAAACTTTTCAATTCATTTATTTCATCAAATACCTTTTCAAATCTAGGATAAATTCGTCCATCTGGAATGCAAAAACAAATTGATGTATTCTTTTTTGGCATAATCGGAAAACCATTAATGTCAAAACGGCATTCATGTTCTAAAAGCCATTTTTTCAAAAATTCTGCCGTCACAAAATCAATTTGCATATATGTTATATCCTTTCCGGTTTATATGAATTTAGCGTCTTGATTTTGGCCCTTCAGAGGGGTTAACATATATGCGGTCAACACGGGGTCAACCACTCCAAGAGCCAAACGATGAGCATGCCAGTGCACATCGTTTTTTCTGTTATACAAGTCCCGTATTTTTCATTTCTTAATATAAGAAACATTTCTTATATTCTAGGTACTATCTTCATTTTCCTTGCTTTCAATCAAAAAACCTGTAAATTGCTTATCGCGATACATTTTTTCTAAATTGTTCGTTTTTCTAATTTCTTTTTTCGTAAGAGAGCAAAGAGGTTTAATGAGTCCTTTATCTAAAATAAAACAGCAATCAGGCCTTGTCATTTCATTATCCATCAAAGTAAGATTATGTGTTGTAATAACAGACTGAAAGTTAGAATAAGAATTAATTAACTGAAGAATTTTTCGAGCAGTTTCATATTGATAATACGCATCAAATTCATCAATAATCAAAAAACTTAAGTTTGTAAAGTTTAGGCTCCAGCAATAAAAGAGTTCCATTGTTTTTGTTCCAGATGAAGTTATAGCATCAAAAGAAACAATATTTCCATTAGAAAATCGAATCCCAATATCCATAGATCCATAATTGTTTCTAAATGGAACAAGATTATAATCAAGGCCAAACTTAAATAAAAAATTATTGAAATCAGTAAGTTTATTATTTTTAAGAATAATAGTCGATAAGGCTTCTCCGCCCATACGATAGCCTATATAAGAATTGCCAATACTCAAACTTTTGAAATAAAGCATTCCGTTGACATAATCAATAATTTTTCTTATTGGAGAATCAGTTGAAAGATTCGTATTTGCTCCTATATATTTAACGGCAGAAAGTTGTTGAGAAAGCCCTTTCATATTTAAATTTTGGGCTTCAGGTATTGTGACAAAGTTATGAGTTTCATCAATATAATCATAATAAAGAACTTGTTTACTGTTCACATAAAGTTTTTCGAATGCAAGACTTGTCGGAGACAATTTACAATATTCATATCTCACTTCTTGTTTGCCAAAACGAAAAGTATAAGCGAAATCCGCCTTTTGTTTGATTGCGCCACCATAAAAATAAACCCAATTTGGTATGGTTATTTTTTCTTTATCAACCAAATGATATGTAATATCCATCAAGGCTGAACAGAGACTCGATTTTCCACTCCCGTTCGGTCCGTAGACCAGTGCTTTCTTTATAATTCTTTTATCTGATAAATTTTTGTTAAAATCATATTTTTTATGAGTGATAAGATCGAAAATAAAAGTGTTTCCAAATCCCATGCAATTCGTTACTTCAAATTTAATAAGCACATTCATTTGCCTCCACAATTATTATAAAATCAAAAAAATAAAAATCAACAGAATCTGTTGTTTTTTTT
>CAVDUB010000030.1:0-10535 GCA_963612025.1 bacterium | reverse complement strand
CTGCTAAATGTGTTTTTTTTACGGAAATTATTTTTAATATAAAAAAAATACATGTTCAACTATTACAATCTATTTTTCAAAATCACCAATTTTTACGTCATTAATAGATTAACATCCATAACATAATCCTTGCATTGTCATAGTCTTTCTAACATTTCCATCAGCGAAGAGATTGTTCATGTAACAAACAATTATTTACTTTTTTTTGACATGAGCCATGATTCAGAAAACGCATTAGAACCGACTCGAAACAATTCATATATACGCCACATCGACCTAAAAACGACACCTAGAAAAGAAAATGGTGATATTCTCCAATGAAACGAGTAAATACAAGTAAAAGGCAAATAAATCATTTCAACAAAAAAAGAGAAGTAAGCCTATATGGCCAACCTCTCCTTTTTCTCGCTTACTTTTTTGCCCATAAAACAAGTGAGCATACAAACTTTATCTAGGCAGCTATCTTTTCATTCTTCGGCTGATTCATCTTTCTTAGTTCAACAGCAATCAGAATGACAGTCAGAACAAAACTGATTGTATCCGAGATGGGAGCTGCCCATAGGACACCCTCGATTCCCAATCCCATCGGAAGAAGAAGCGTCAAGGGAACAAAGCAGATGACATCGCGAGTCAAGGATAACAGAGTCGCTTTCAATGGAGATGAAATCGACTGAAGGAATATCGAAGAGACTTTCTGAATGCAGGTAAAGAGAATCAGCATAAGATAGATGCGGATTGTCTTTTCGCCGAATTCGAAATACAGATCCGGATTCGAAGTATTCGCACCAAAGATTCCGACAATCTGTCTCGGGATGCTTTGGAAGAGAATCGTCGCAATGATACCGACAATTGCAGAGGAAATGATGATGATTCGATAGCCTTTCTTGACGCGGTCATACTTCTTCGCACCATAATTGTAGCCGATAACCGGCTGAGCGCCGGCAGCGATTCCAACAACGATATTCACGACAATGGAGAACACCTTCATGACAACACCGACGATGGCCTGCGGATCATTGATTCCGTATTTGGAATCCTTTCCATATCGAGCAAGCGTATTCATGCTCACGACACTGATGATGACAATCGAAATCTGAGTAAGGAAAGAAGAAAAGCCCAGTTTGAGTGTTTCACCAAAGCAGGACCAATCCGGACAGAAATCCTTGATGGTCAGACGGAAAGTCTTTGCTTTGAAGAAATAGAAGAAGGAAATCAAAAAGGAAACAATTTGACCGATGATGGTCGCTAGGGCAGCACCCTTTACGCCCATATTCCAGACAAGAATCATAAGAGCGTCCAGGATGACATTCGTGACAGCACCACTGACCATGGAAATCATGGCCGTTTTCGGCGAACCATCGGCACGGATGATGGAATTCATGCTATTCATCATGATATAGAATGGAAATCCGATGACGATTATGAATCCATATTCACAGGCTTTCTTCAGAGATTCTTCCGTTTTCGCTCCAAAGAGTGAAAGAATCGAAGAAAGAAGTGGAAAACAGATAGCATAGAAGAGCATCGAAATAATAAAAGAGAAAAGAAGACTTGTGCCGACAGTCTTTCCAAGTTTCTCCTTATCGCCTTTGCCGAGACATAAGGACATGTAGGCAGCGGCTCCATCCCCGATCATAAGACCGAATGCCAAAGCGATGACCGTCAGAGGAAAGACAATCGTGGTTGCCGTATTGCCTAAAGCACCTTCCGATGAATTTCCAATGAAGATTTGATCGACAATGTTATATAAGGCACTGATCAAAAGAGAGAGAACACAAGGAATCGAGAATTTGAAAATCAGCTTCCCGAGTTTTTCTTCTCCATAATAGTTTTCGTTCGTCATAAATACCTCCTAAAAAAGAAAAGACACCAACCCTGTTTCTCCGTCAGACAGTGGAGAAACGACAGTTAGTGTCAACGATTGAACGATAAAAATTATCACAAAAAAGGGAAAAATTTGTAATAATTATTTTTTTGAAAGCGTTTCACTTTCAAAGTGAGAAGAAAAGAAAATGTAAAAACATTTTTTATCTATTTTTCCGATTTTTTTAAATAAAAAACTGCCATACAGAACATAGAATGTTCCATATGACAGTGTTGATTACATAACGAAGATATAAACGGAGAAACTGCCATCCAAAGCAGCTGCAGTCTCATCTGGATCCGTTGTGGAGGAATCGCCATCATCAAGCGTCGTGGCATCATCTCCGGAAGAGGAAGAAGAGGAAACTTCACCTAATTCAATATCGATTTCAACAGCATAGGTTGTATCCGTATATTTATAAACTGTTGAATGATTGGTTGAACTCAACGCTTCATAGGTGGCCGTCTGAGAAGAAGACAAAGAATATCCAGCCGCCGTCAAAGCCGTCTCGTAGGTCTGCATGGCACTCAAGGCATCATTGGCGACATCGAAGGTTCCTTCAATCGCATAGGCTCCTTTGAATGTAATACCAAAATATGAGCCGTATTGATTGTATTTCTCAGTCTCATCAGCAAAAGAAACGGAGGCCGGTGTGATGTTCATCTGTGGAAGAAGAGCCGTGTTGTCTGCCTTGAGGAATTTCTTGCTGAAGAACTTATTGATGGATGTGATGTTGTCAAAGGAAAGAGTTCCTTCCGAAACAGCACCTCGGATGATGAAGACACCATCCTGATAGAGAGAACCATAGATCGAACTCTGATACTGAGAAACAATATCTTCCTTCGACATATAGGCAATCTGAACGACATAATTCGATTCAGCCGTGGTATCGCTGGCTGCTGTCTTGACTTTATAGAAGGTCGCAGAAGTGCTATCAGAAGAATCATCATCGTTTGTCTGCTTTACGAAGCCGGCCTGTGTGAGCATTGTTGTATATTCGCTGACCAAATTTCCGCATTTCATATCCTGATAGGTGTAGTAGCCTGAAGTCGAGGAAACAGAATATCCGGAATAGGCTGTGAACTTGGAATCGAACGGAAGAACAGCACCCGAGTAAGTGGTCATGGCCGTCTTCAGGTCACTATCGAAATCCGTATAGGCTGGAATGACTGGGTTGGCAAGGAAGGAAGTGATAGCCGCATTCTCATTGGCTCCAAAGTTGGAGAAAATGACATTAACCGATTCCGTGCTTGTCGAGGAACCTAAATACGAAGATGTCGTGATGGTCGCTGTTCCTGTGAGCTTCAGTGTGCCATCCTTGACAGAAGTGAGCGTTAAGGATGTGGCTGTTGCCGGAGAAGAGGAAGAACTGACACCAGCCAAGACGAGCATGGCAGAGATTGTATCTGCATCTGTCGTGGTGTAGGTATGTTCTTTCTTTCCTTCGACCCAGTTGTCGCCTGAAGTATCTTCGGCAAGAATATCGATAGCCGAATAATAGGTCATGAGAGTGGAAAGGTCGATTGAATCATCGACACTTCCATAAAGACAATCAATCAAAGAAACCTGATTCTGATCATCCAATTCGTATTCCCAGACACTCTTCTTGCTATCGATCTTCATGTAGCCATAGCCTTCGCCTGCCGAAGAAACATAGCATGCATCTTTTCCGTACAAATTCAGCGTCGTGGAAGAAGTGCGGATGGTGACTTCATAATTAGACAAAGCAATATTGAATTCATAGGGTTCATAATAGACACCCGTGTCGACAACACTCGAAGAGGTTTGCGAACTCGAAGAAGAGGTAGAAGCGGCTGGCGTGGAAGCCTCTGCGGTCGAAGAGGATGTCGAGGAATCCTGAACAGCACTTGGCTGAGCCGTCGAGGTCTCGGCGGATGTTCGATTACATCCGACAAGAGCAGCAACGGACAAAACCGTTGCAAATAATAATTTGAGATTCTTTTTCATTGTTTTTATCCTTCTTTAGAAATAGAACTGAATGATGACTGTGCCATCAGCATCTTCGGTAGAAGAATTGCTTGCATTCGTCAGAGCAATGGCGAAATTGAGCTTGTTCTTGAAGGCGCGGTCCTGAAGAGTGAAGGCGGCAGATCCATCTGTTGCCAACGTGGTTGTGCCACTCGTACGGAAGCTATTGCTCTTCAAAGTCGTCACATAGGCATTCATTGCAGTGAGAGAGGTGGCCTTGTCTTCGAACTTGATGACAATCTGATAGAATCCCTGAACAGCAACGAAACCATCTTCGGATTCATTTTGAGCATTGTAGTCGATTGCAAAGTCACCGATTGCAATTGCGTCGCTTGCAAGATTATAAGAAGCAAGATCAAGCTGTGGAACAGCGGCTGTGCCATCATCCTTCAATGGCGTCTTGGCAAGAAGGGCGTTGACTTTATCGAGTCCATAGATTGCATCATATCCATAGCTGAGATAGAAGGCCATGACACCATTCTTATAATTAGCCTGAGCAGTCGCCGAGAATTTATCCTTGGAGACATAATAATATCGGATGGTCGCGACCTTGGCTCCAGTTGTTTCCGTTTCCTGAGCAACAACCTTAGAATAAGAATACACGCTATAGCCATATTTCGAGGTCTGCGTCGTTCCAGCAGTCCAGCCATCAGCGCTCAAGGAAGCACCAAAGGTCGTTGTCTGATCGCCCGAAAGAAGATCCAGATAGGTCAATGTGGTCTGCTTCTTGGTATAGGCGTCCGTTCCGATGCTGTACTGATAGCCTCTCGTCCATCCAGCAGAAGTGAACGAAAGAGAAGAATTCATGATTTCAGTCATGGCATCCTTGGCTTCATCTGAGAAGTCTGTCGCAATCAAGTCGCTTTCCGAATCGTTGACGAATTCATCCAATCCAGTTGCGGTATTTGCACCGGCATTGGTAATCTTGATGCTCAATGCACTGGTCGTCTTTTTTCCGTTGACGATCGGTTTATAGGATAAAGTCGCCGTGAACTGATTGGTGATGGTCAATTGAATATCACAGGCAGAAACAGATGTGACGCTTCCTGCGACAGCATGTTTTTCTCCAGCATAGTAAGAAGCCAAATTGGCCAAAGCAGGAAGAAGATCCGTTTCATCATTATCCGAAACAGTATAGACACCAGACTTCTTTGCGTTGGCTGTCCAGCTTTCTTTCGAATAGGAAAGGGAATCCAAAGCAGAATAGAAATTCTGATATTCATCTGCCATTGTCGTATAGAAATCATTCGTATCGTTCATGAAGCCCAAGGCGAAGGCGCCATTGTCATCCTTGTCCCATGTCCACTTTCCACCGGATGTGGCAGTACGGACATAGCCTGCGTCGTCCATGAGATCGGCAAACTTGGAGTGTTTATGCTTATAGACAAAGGCATTTTCTCCATAGTAGTCAATCTTATAGTAGGTATTTTCAATGGAAAGATTGTAGTCCTTAAAATGGCCTAAAAATTCATCCAATGTCGGAATATAGGTCGGAACGGTGCTCGTCGAAGATGTGCTTGTTTTTGTCGAAGAATCCGAGCTTGATGCCTTGTTTGTCGAAATGGAATCACCATCCGTCGTCTTGGATGTCTCGCTTGTTCCGCTCTCTGTGGAAGAAACATCACCTGTCTTATTGCATCCGACAGCTGTTCCTAAGAAAGCTAATGACAAGAAAACCAAACTTAACTTTTTTCTCATGTTCTATAAATCCTCACGTTAACCAAAATATTAAAATCCTTTTATCCTCTATTTATATAAAAAATTTTCTCTTTTCTTGTCTATGCAATCAGTCAAAAAGTCCGATTTCATCGGAATATTTTAAAATCCATCCTCCAAATGTAAGCCCTTTATCATCAAGAAGAAGTTTTCTTGTGATTTCTTGAAAAAAGTTTTATTGAAATCTTTTTAAGAAATCAGACATACCTTTTGATTCTCACAAACAGCCTTCCTTTTTTGGATAGACCTTTCTCATTCAGAAAAACGAATTTGCCTTTTCCTTTTATGGAAATACGGTCTCCTTCCTTGAGGACATATGAATTGTCCTTCATCGTCATGCCATTGAGAAAGACACATTCCGAGGCAATCAACACCTGTCCATCTCTTCTTGAAAGATGATATGCCTCTGAAAGAACTGTATCGATTCTCAAGGAGGAGACGTTGATTTCCTCGATAGAAAAACGCATCTCAAAAGGACAATCCTTCGGCTTGATCATCTCACATAGAACATAGGTATGGCGGACCTTGTTCAGTTCTCTTAGAATGAGATCCACAACAGGGTTCATCACGAATAGATAAGCCTCATGACCATCAGTGAGAATATCCCCATACATTTCTCTTTTCACCCCAAGGTGCATCAAAGCCCCAAGAAAATCCCGGTTCGACAAGTTTTCCGCAAATTTCAGATTCTTCGGATAAATATGGATGCAGGAGATGATTTCACCATCCTGGATATTCTTCAAAGCCTCTTCCTTCGATAAATAGTAAGGCAAAAAGAAAAGAACCTTGCGATCCTCCTCTTCTTTTCCACCATAGAAGAAATATTCGCATCCGGCATATTTTTTCTCTGATAAAGAGACATGCTCCTCTTTGAGAATCTGATAGACGATTGCCTGTTCCGATAGGGAGAGAAAGGAAGTATGCGTCAGATAGCAGTCTTTTCCCGCCTTGGAAGAAAGATCATGGATTCTTCCCTTCAGGATATCCTTTTCGTCCATTATTGGTTTCTCACCCTTTCTCGTTCATGCCTCAGATGCTTTTCGGAAAGAATATACATAAGGATACTATAAAAAGCTAACGGCACAATGAACAGAGAGACAAAAAGATAGTATTCCTTTTCCGTCTCATAGGTGAACATCAAAGGAGCAATGACAAAATTTGGAACATTAAAAAGAAAATGGAAAGTGATTGGAATATATTCTGAATCGTAATAGATTGCTAAATATCCACAGGCAAAGACCGTGACGAATGTGACAAAAAGATTAAATATGGCATCATCAAAATCCATCGAAAAGAAAACATAGCATCTCACAAGCGTGAAGATTCCAGCAGATAGAAGCATCGAATGGAGATTTTTCTTTCCTTGGTCAGATAGACAGTCAAAGAGGAAGGAAATCATCACATCGACAAAGATGACATCCTCTACAATGGAATCTGCCAGATCGATGAAAGTCTCCAAGATAAGAACCTTCCATGAGAATTCCGGATGGAATTCCATATCGAAGATGATTGCATATGAAAGGTCGGCAAAACAGGGGATGATAAAAGGCAGAAGCAAAAGAAGAGAGAGTTGGTGGTGCGGTTTCTCAACCTCGATTTTCAGATTATATTTAAAAAACAGGACAAAGAATGTCAGGACAAGATAGCTTGTCAACCGGAAATAAAGATAAGGGAATGTCGACATGAACATCCGAAACGGAATGAAATTCAAGAAGGCATAGATGCCTCCGAAGATGAGAAGATAATTCAGTTTCACTCGCGTTGAATGTTCCATAATTTCGAATGATAGTTTAACGCACAAAAAATATTTTTCAACATTTTTCCGAAAACTGTATTGTACTGAGATGTCTTGCTTCTTTATTTCAGGCAAAAGAAAGGTTTTGCATTTCAAAACAAAAGACATGAGATCTTAAATACTTTCTATAGAAACTGTTGTCGAGCAATTGTATTCCAGACTGACAACGATTTTTATCTAAAAGAATCTATTTGTTCATGATAGATAAAAACATCTTTCCTTTTTGGCCTTCTCCGAAGCAAAAAAATACTATCAGTCATTTTAAGGATCAATCATTTATCTATTCATCTGAAATGCATTTTTTCTCTATCTGATTTTTGTAACTTCGATTTGACATCGCCTATCTTGCATGCTATAGTCTTGTCCGTTCAGGGTGTTTATAAAAATGTTGCCTGAACGATCATTGCTCGCATGGTACTTTCCTTGATGAAAGACTGTAGAAGGAGAATGAAAATGATTCTATGTGCTGATTTGGGAAACCGTTCCCTCTCTCTTTCCCTATATGAAAACGGGAAAGAAATCGCTTCTTTCAAGACGCTTGCCGATAAGTTCAAGAGTGCGGATGAATATTCCGAGACACTCCGACAGTTTTTGCGTCTGGAAAATCATGCTCCCGAAGAAATCCAGGGATGCATTCTTTCGAGTGTCGTCCCCTCTCTCACAAAAAGAATCGAAAAAGCTCTCTCACTCGTTCTCAAGAAAAAGTGCATGGTCCTATCCAAAAAGCTGAAGACATCTTTGGCCCTGAGGATGGACAACCCAAATGAAGTCGGCGCCAATCTCATCGCTGCTGGAGTCGGTGCCCTGAAAGACTATGATGCAGATTGTCTGATCATCTGTCTATCGACCTGTCTTTCCTTCACGCTCGTAAGCAAAGATCGTCAGTTCCTGGGAGGAAATCTCTTTCCGGGTATGCGGGAATCCGTATCCAACATGTGTGAACATAGTGCACAACTGATGGAAATCGACTTGGCAAGACCCGGAAAGCTCATTGCCAAATCCACATCCGCCTGCATCAATTCCGGTGTCGTCAGAGGCTATATGCTTCTCATCCAATCGATGTGCGATGAGATGGAGAAAGAATATGGAAAACCTCTGAAAAGGATTCTCACGGGTCCTGATGCCAATATCCTGAAAGACTATATGCCCCACAATTTCACCTTCAACAGCCACCTTCTGATGGATGGCTTATATGAAATTTATCAGAGAAACGAGGAAAAACTATGAACAAGAGAAGATTTAACAATGTCTATGCTCTCTCCGTATCCGCCATTATGGTCGCCATCATGTTTATCTTTGGATTCACACCGATCGGCACCATCCAGACTTTGGGTCTGACCATCACATTGATGGGCATTCCCGTCAGCATCATGGCTGTCGTATTCGGCCCTGTCATGGGTGCCCTTGCCGGTCTTCTTTGGGGAATCATCTCCGTCATCCAGGCATTCACGGGTGTCGATGCCACGGCAAATATTCTCCAGAGCTGTGTCGCCAATGGCGAAATCAGTTTCGGAAGATTCCTCTCCGGCCTCATCGTCATGGCTGTCATCAGCCGTATTCTTGTCGGATTCTTGACTGGTGTCATCTATGATGCCATCAAGATCAAGGACAAAAAAGGAATCCTTGCCACCTTCGTCAGCTGTGCCTGTACTGCTTTGCTCAACACCATCTTCTTCATGACTTCCTTCTGCCTCTTCTTCTATGGCACACCCGTCATCTCCCATATCGGAACCTATGCGAACCCATTCGTCTTTGTCTTTGCCATCATCGGCGTAAACTTCGTTGTTGAATTCCTCGTGAATTCCATCGTCGGAACCGGCATCGTCTATGGAGTCAAGTTTGGTGCCGACCGCATGCATGTCGTTTCTCCATTCCCTCATTTCTTCACGAAAAAATCTCTTCCTGAAGATACAGAAGAAAATACTGCAAACGCGACTGCAAAATAGTTCGTCACAGAATCATCATTCTCTCCTCACAGCATAGAGCTGTGGGGATTTTTTATTTTGCTTCTCAAAAGGCAGATTACAAATTTTATTAACAATCTATCATTTTATAAAAATTATATAATTGATTTGTTGATTATATATGTATAATAAAGGTAATTTATGATAAAACATCAGTAAGAAAGGACGGGATTGAAATATGGCATTTTATCTAAATTGTGAGAATGATTTTTCTACCTATGTAGAAGACGAAATCTTTGTCGATAAATCAAGTCTGATTACAATCTTGAATAAACGTATGAATAGACCATCATCGAAGTTTTTCTGCGTCACTCGTCCAAGACGATTTGGAAAGACAATGACTCTTTCGATGCTGAATGCCTATTATTCCAAGGGATGTGATTCGAAGGACATGTTCGATAAGTTGGATATCTCAAAGGATCCCGGCTATCTTACTCAGCTGAATAATCACAATGTCATTTGGATCGATATGGCGAGTGTGTATTCTGATTCGAAAGACAAATTCTTGACTGAGTTGGTCAAATATGTGATCAGAGATTTGGATGAGGCATTTCCAAATGTCTTGACCAAAGATGACAACACCATCAGCAAAGTAATAAGAATATCAACAAAAAATTGGGTGAGCGTTTCATTTTCTTAATCGATGAATGGGATGTCATCTTTAGAGAAAAGCCACAATCAAAAATATGTGACGATTACATTTTATTCTTGAGAAGCCTCTTCAAGGCGCGAGATACCGCATCCTGTCTCGATTTGGTCTATATGACTGGTATTCTTCCAATTAAGAGATATTCCACGGAATCCGCCCTGAACATGTTCAGGGAATACAATATGCTGTCTCCAAGAAATCTAACCCAATTTTTCGGCTTTACGCAGGATGAAGTCAAAAATCTATGCAATGAATATCATGTTGATTTCTCTGACATGAAAAAATGGTATGACGGCTATAAGCTGAAAGGATTCGAAATCTATAATCCACAATCTGTTGTGGAAGCTATCACAGAAAATGAATTTGCGGATTACTGGACGTCGACCAGTGCACTCGAATCCGTCAAACACTATATGAACTATGACCACGGGGTCCTCAAGGGAACGATTGCCAGGATGATTCTTGGCGAAAAAGTTCCTGTCGATGTTTCGTATTTCTCGAATGATCTCACGAAAATCAACTCCGCAGATGCGGCCTTGACTGTTCTTATCCATCTAG
>CAVDUB010000029.1:0-23957 GCA_963612025.1 bacterium | reverse complement strand
CCTGTGGCTTTGGAGCGGCGCCGATGAATGAAGCACATGTGCTTCATTCATCCTCGCCCATGCCCCTTGGTCCAACAAGTGGGGTGCAGTACATAAGTCCGTTATTTTTTCTATTACAATTTTAGGGTTATCTATCCCAATAATTTCTTTATCATCATTAATTCCAAAAAATATTTTTCCACCAACACCATTTGCAAAGGCAGAAACAGATTCAAGCCATGATTTAGGCTTACAATCTTCTAAATTTTCTTTAAAATCATAATCTATACATTCAGCTATCAAATCTTTAAACACAATAAAGCACCTCTGTAATTTTTTGTATTAAACTTTGAGTAGTTTGTCCATATAAATTCCCCAAACTCCCCAAACAATACTCAAACCGCTTTCTTTTATTATGATTATTTATTATTCATAAAAAAATAGTATAGGTATAGCCTACAAAGAAAAGATATTTTCAATTGAAAAAGAGGGCCATGCCCTCTTTTATGATGAATCGAATTATTTGCCACTCCACCTCCAATTGGCGATTTCAGGCATATCGAGTCCGACTTCGTGAATGTACTGCTTATGCTCAACAAGCTTATCGGACATTTTCTGATAGAGGCTGGCGAGACTCGTCTTGTATTGTGGAAGCATGAGAATGACATCCTGGACGAGATGGAAGCGGTCGATATCATTCTGGACACGCATATCGAAGGGCGTCGTGATGGAGCCTTCCTCGTGGTATCCTTCGACCTTGAGGTTGCGGTTGTGGCGGTTATAGGTCAGTTCATGGATCAGAGTCGGATAGCCATGGAAGTTGAAGAGAATCGGCTTATCCTTTGTGAAGAGAAGATCATATTGTTCATCGCTAAGTCCATGCGGGTGCTCATAGCTCGGCTGAAGCTTGAAGAGGTCGACGACATTGATGACGCGGATCTTCAGATCGGGAATCTCATGATGGAGAATATCGACCGCGGCCAATGTCTCCAATGTTGGCGTCTCTCCGGCACAGGCCATGACGATATCGGGTTCGACACCCTGATCATTGCTTGCCCATTCCCAGATAGAGATGCCCTGGGTGCAGTGCTTGATGGCTTCATCCATGCTGAGCCATTGTGGACGTGGATGCTTGCTTGCGATAATGACGTTGACATAATTCTTCGTCTTCAGGCAATGATCCATGCAGCTGAGAAGACAGTTTGCATCCGGTGGAAGATAGAGACGGACGACATCGGCTTTCTTATTGGCGATATGATCCATGAAGCCTGGATCCTGATGGGTAAAGCCATTATGGTCCTGCTGCCAAACGGTGGAGGCAAGAATCAGGTTGAGGGAGGCAATTTCTTCTCTCCAGGTCAACTGATTGCAGACCTTGAGCCATTTTGCATGCTGCGCAACCATGGAATCGACAATCCTTGCAAAAGCTTCATAGGAAGCAAAGAATCCATGTCTTCCTGTAAGAAGATAACCCTCGAGCCAGCCTTCATCGCAGTGTTCTGAAAGCATGGAATCGATGATTCTTCCTTCATTGGCCAGAAATTCATCTGTCTGTATGATTTGGTTCTCCCATTGACGATTCGACGCCTCGAAGACATGGTTGAGTCGATTGGACATGGTTTCATCGGGGCCGAAGACACGGAAATTGTTCGGATTCTCTTTGATGACATCGCGGATAAATTTACCGAGTTCGATCATATCCTGCCCGTCTTTGGAGCCATGGGAAGTGATATCGAAAGCGTATTTTCTAAAATCCGGCATCCTCAGATCCTTGAGAAGTTTTCCGCCGTTGGCATTGGGATTCATGCCGATGCGGGCGTTGCCGACCGGGGCGAGAGTCTTGTATTCCTCCTTGAAGGAACCATCCTCGTTGAAGAGTTCCTCTGGCTTATACGAATGGAGCCAATCAGAAAGAAGCTGAAGATGTTCTTTCTTGTCCATGGCAATCGGAACCTGATGCGCTCTGAAGGAGCCTTCAATCTTCTTGCCATCAATTTCCTTCGGTCCTGTCCAGCCTTTGGGTGTGCGAAGGACAATCATCGGCCAGATTGGTCTTGTGGAATCATTGTTCTCACGCGCATGCTTTTGAATCTTCTGGATTTCCTCGATGCATTTATCCATAGCGTGAGCCATCTTCTCATGCATGAGAAGAGGATCGTCCCCTTCGACAAAAATCGGATTCCATCCAGAACCTTCGAGATATTTCTTTAATTCATCATGGCTGATTCTTGAAAATACCGTCGGATTGGAAATTTTGTAGCCGTTGAGATGGAAGATGGGAAGAACAGCCCCATCATAAATCGGATTGAGGAATTTGTTCGACTGCCAGGATGTGGCAAGAGGACCTGTTTCGGCTTCGCCATCACCGACAATGACGGTGGCAATCAAGGATGGATTATCAAAGACGGCACCAAAGCCATGGAGAAGGGAATAGCCGAGTTCTCCACCTTCGTTGATGCTTCCTGGAGTCTCCGGGGCACAATGGGAAGGCATCCCGCCCGGGAAGGAGAATTGCTTGAAGAGCTTCTTGAGTCCGGCCTCATCCTGGGTGATGTTCGGATAGATTTCAGAATATGAACCATCGAGATAATCATTGGCGATGAAGAAATTTCCGCCATGTCCCGGTCCGGAAAGAAGAATCATGTTCAGATCATATTTCTTGATAACGCGGTTTGCGTGGACAAAGACGAAATTTTGACCGGGAACAGTGCCCCAGTGTCCGACAATCTTTTTCTTGATGTCTTTTTCTTCTAAAGGTCTCTTTAAAAGCGGATTGTCCAATAAGTATAGCTGGCAGGCGCTAAGATAGTTTGCGGCTCTGAAATAGCCGTTCATCTTGCGAAGAAGAGCCGGTGTTATCGGTCCTTTTTCTTCGATCATATTGATTTGTTTTGTCATAGATACCTCCATTAGAGAAGTTCAAAACGATAGAATGACAATCTCCCTTTTCCCTCGAAGGAGAAGTAGAGGGCTTCCTTTGAACCCCTCGGGGAAATGTCGATTGTGATTTTTTCTTCGTTCTGATTCTTCAATTTTACTTCTTTTGTGACTTCGATTTTACCTTTTTCTTGGTAGAGAACATGTATTTTTCCTGTGAATTTTCCTTTAATGGTCAAAATCACCTGATGTGTCTTCGAAAGGTCAAAATATTTATAGCCGATGAGAGAGCCATTCTGCACATTCTGTATATACTGGCTTTCGACTCTCTTTGAATCGTCTTTTTCCTGGGTGATGCGCAGTTTTCTTTTCTGATGGGGAAGAGCAAAGAATGGATAGAAAATGTTGCCTTCCTTTGGGATGAGACAGCAGCAGATGGAGCTTGGATAGACACCCTGTCCTCTTAATGGCTTTCCATTGAGCCCGCAGGATGTGATTTCCACTTGGGGAATGAATCCATTTTCATCGATTGTGATTCTTTCTGCACAGTCCTGTCGATCCGTATTCGTATAGTTGGTATGACGGTGGTAGAAGATGTAATATTCATCTTTCACCTTCACGATGCCGCCGTGGTTGTTGCCCAAAGGATAGCAGGCCTCTTTCTTTGGTCTTCCCTGATATCCGACATCACCATTCGAGATGATGACGCCCCTATATGTGAATGGACCCAATGGACTTTTCGAGGTCATATAGCAGAGCTCATGGCCGGCCAGAGATGAATAGACAAAAAAGTATGTATCGCCGAATCTTCTGATAGAGGAGGCTTCGAAGAAGGCATGGCTTTTCTCTTTTACGCCATTGATATTTTCCTCGTCATTGGCCTTCGAGAAGAGCTTGATGGGATTGCTCTTGATGGTGAGCATATCGGCCTCGAGCTCCATTGCGTATCCCCCATCGGGCTTGAGTCCCTTCTTGATCTGTGGAAACCAGGTGACGGCGCCAAAGCCGGAATAGAGATAGACTCTTTTATCCTCATCGACAAAGATGGCTGGATCGAAATGGAAGACATCACCTTTCCTTCGTCCAAGCTCGGTTCCATCCTTGTAGTGAACATGTCCATAGTAGTGGAATGGACCGCTTGGCTTATCTGCGACAGCCACACCGATTTTTCCAAGCCAATCATAGGCATAATAAAGATAATATCTTCCATCAGGACCTTTTGCGCAATCTGGAGCGTAAAGATCATATTTTCCATTTTTGCTATCCGGGTCTTCCTTCTTATCGAGGATTTCTCCTTCATAGCGCCATGATGTAAGATCATCCAAGGGTGCCGAATAGGTCACATAATTGTTGTGGCAGAAAGCGAATGCACCGAATTGGTCGTGAGATCCATAGACATAGACTCTTCCCTCAAAGACGTGGGGTTCGCAGTCGGGCGTATATTCATAAAGCGGAAGATACGGATTATAGATTTGTCTTTCCATCGTCGATACCTCTATTTTTTGAATGGATTTTCTCTATTATAGGGCAAATTCTCCGGCTGGTTATAGGAAATATCATCGATGGAAAGATATTTCATGACTTCATAGAAGGCTTTTCCGTAGTGTCCGAACATCACGGCTCCATGATGTGGGAAGGCTTTCTCAAGAAGGACATACCTGTAGAATCTTTCCATGTCCTTGATGGCAAAGATGCCGATCGATCCAAAAGAACGTGTGGGGATCGGAAGGACTTCGCCCTGGGCAACATAGGCTTTTAAGGAAGTCGAGGCGGTCGACTGGAGACGATAGAAGGTAATCGGACTTGCCATGATATCGCCTTCCATGGTTCCCCTGGTGATATCGGGTTCTTCTCTTTCCGGCTCGAGGCTTCTTTTCATGATCTTCTGATAGCCCATATGGGGATTTCTTAAGAGGGCACTATTCGTATTTCCGCAATGGAAGCCCATGAATGTTTCATGGAGGCGATAATCGAATTTTCCCTTGATATCCTCTTCATAAATGGATTCTGGAACGGTGTTGTTGATATCCAAAAGGGTTGTCATTTTTCCTGAAATGCAGGTTCCGATATATTCGCTTAAGGCACCATAGATATCGACTTCGCAGGAAACAGGAATTCCTCTTCCCGTCAGGCGGGAATTCACATAGCATGGAACGAACTTGAATTCGGTCTGGAAGGCCGGCCAGCATTTGTTGGCAAAGCAGACGTATTGAGAAAGTCCTTTGTGCTCTTCCATATAGTCTTCCAACGTCAGTTCATACTGAGCAAGGCGTGGAAGAATGCCCTCATAGGGATTCTCGTCGCCGAGTTCCTTCTTCATCTCGACAACTTTTCCTGGAATGCGCGAATCTTTTTCATGTGCGCGATAGGCAACAAGAAGATCGAGTTCAGAATTTTCTTCGACAGCGACACCTAAGTCATAGAGGGCCTTGATGGGAGCATTGCAGGCTAGGAAATCATCTGGCCTTGGTCCGAAGGTGATAATCTTCAATCCTGCAAGACCCAAAAGAGTTCTTGCAATTGGGATGAAATTCTCGATTTCCTGAGCCAATTCCTTGCTATTTCCGACAGGATTTTCTGGAATGTAGACCTTTTCCTTTCTCAGCTGAAGATTGTAGGAAGCGTTGAGCAGTCCGCAATAGGCGTCACCTCTTCCATCAAGCAGGTCACCATCGCCTTCGCTCGCGGCGATGAACATCTTTGGACCGTTGAAGCAACTTGCAAGTAAGGTTTCTGGAGTCTCTGGTCCGAAGTTGCCTAAAAAGACGACGAGGGCGTTGACACCGGCTTCCTTGATTTCATTTAGGGCTTTTAATACATCGTTTTCCTGGATGATCAATGTCTTGCAGTCATAGATTTCTCCTTTGTATTCTTTGACGATGGCTTCTCTTCTTCTTTCGGCCAAGGACGATGGAAAACAGCTTCTGGATGTGGCCACGATGCCGATTTTCACTTCTGGAATGTTTTGCATGATTTTTACCTCTTTTCGATTTATTCTTTGATGTCTATATTTTCTCCGACAAGTCCGACATAGGCTATACTGGCTTCGCTTGCCTCTTTATGTGCAATCAGCCATTTGTTTTTCATGAAGAGATATCGATCCTCTTCATCAAGGATTTCGGGTTTCGTGATTTCTGTGTTTGTTCCCTTCGGAAGACAGACAAGAACCTGGAATGGTGTTTTGCCTGTTTGGCAGGGTGCATAATGAAGGGTTGTGGAATAGATTTCCACAAGCGTGTTTTTTGGAACAAAGAACGCCTTGACCTTCTTCGTGTCGAGTTTTCCATCCTGCATTTCTTCTTTCTTGGCTAGAAGTAGAATGAAATCCTCACTGGCGAAATTGATTTCGCTGCTCTTGTGGTATTCAAGACAATTCAGTTTCGTATTGTATCCGTTGCAGTATCCCATTTGGATGGGAAGTCCGCCGAAGAGATTCTCCTGAATGAAAGAAAAAATATGTAGATTCATCAGAAGAGCATCCTCTGGTTCATAGATGGTTCCTTTTTCAGGAATTGGGGTCTTCTTTAGGGCTTCCTTGAGTTCTCTGATATCACAATGATGGTGGATGATTCTTCCATAGCTTTTAAATACATCATCCTGAAGAGAATAGATTTTCATTGATGATCCTCCGTTTTCTCTATTCTAGTTGTTTGCGCTTTCATTTTATAGAAGAATCTGTTTCTGAAAATGTTGATTTTGTTCATTTTCGATTCTATAATCAAAATTATGAACGCCTATTTCAATCTCGAGGAACTCTATTCCCATATCAAGGATTTCTATATCATCACGCATATAAGGATCACGGTCTTCGATGATTCCTTTCAGGAGATTCTTTCCTATCCGAAAGAGAAAGCGGAAGTCTGCAAATATCTAAGGGAGAATCCTTCCTTTGATCAGAAATGCCGAGCGTGCGATAAGCAGCACATGGAAATGGCTTCGAAAAGAAAAAAGCCTCTTCTCTATCTCTGCCATGCCTCTCTTACGGAAATCATCGTTCCTCTCTTTTTGGGTGAAAAGACAATCGGATATCTTTTCTTTTCACACATCCTCAACTATAAGACCCATAAGGATGCCTTTTTCGCCATAATGAAGGCAATTGAAATAAATTTCGATGAAAAGAAAGTCGAAGAGATGATTTCTTCCATGCCTCTTTTTGAGGATGAATATCTTCAGGCAAGTCAGAAGCTTCTTGTCGATATCGCATCCTATTTGATGGTGAACCATATGGCCTATCTGAAATATGAGGACCTCTCCAAGAAGATCGACAAATATATCCATGAGAATCTCGAAAAGGATCTTTCCGCTATGACATTATGCGAAATCTTCTCCATCGGAAAGACCAATCTCTATCAGCTGACGAACCGACTCTATGGAGAAGGATTGGCCATTCATATCAAAAAGATGCGCATCGAAAAAGCCAAGGAATTGATGCGTCAGAACAGTGTATTCAAGACCTCCTATATTGCTCAAATGGTTGGATTCAATGATTATTCCTACTTCATCGTCGCCTTCAAGGATGTGACGGGGATGACTCCAAAAGCATTCCTGAAGTCAATGAAGAATTAGAAAAGATCTTTGATGGCAGGATAAATCATTCTATAAACTTCATATTTCTTCTGATAAGTTAAGACGAATTCAGGTTTTGGAAGAATCGTCTTTTTGATTTTTGTCTTACGTAGGATGATTTCTTCTAAGGGTTTCGATTTTATTTCACTTGCAAGACATCTTATGGCCATTCCATAGCTCGGTCCGTCATTGTTTTCAAGAACAAGAAGGGGTATGTTCAGAACAGATGAGAGGATTTCAAGCCAAAGTTCGGATTTGATTCCTCCTCCGATGACCTTGGCTTCCTCAATGGAAATGCCCATTTCCTTTATGGCAAGAAGAGAATCCTTGAAGGCAAAGGCAACTCCTTCCATGACGGCCCTGGTCATGTCTTCTCTTTTCGTATCCATGCTCAAGCCTAAGAAGACACCTTTGGCCTTTGGATCATTGATCGGGCTTCTTTCACCCATCAGATAGGGGAGGAAATAGAGTGACTCATTTTTTCCGGACAGAAAAATCTTCTCTTGTTCTGCTTGATAATCTTTCGTCTGAAAGATTTCTTCGTTGAGCCATTTTAAGCAAGATGCGCAAGAAAGCATGCAGGCTAATATGCAATAGTTTTCATTCGCATCATTGAAAACATGAATCGACCCATTTCTGGAATGGACATATTTTTTTGTATCAATGAAGATGGTTCCGGATGTTCCTAAAGAAAGATTACAATCATGGTCTTGGATTGTTCCGTTTGCAATGGCTGCCGCAGCATTATCTGCAGCACCCTGATAGACTCTCACTTCATTCTTCCATCCAAGAGCATCCCGGACTTCCTTTTTTATATTTCCGATAAGCTCACCGCATGGAATGACTTCTGGAAAACAGGATTCCTCAAGGGAAGAGATTTCTATCATCTTCTTTGACCAGCATTTGCTTTCGACATCATAGACAAGCGTTCCAGCTGCATCAGAGGGATCTGTATAGATTTTACCGGTGAGGACATAATTCAGGTAATCCTTAGGCAGAAGAACATGACGTATCTTTTTGAAAAGTTCGATTTCGTTTTTCTTCATCCAAAGAATCTTGGGAAGGGTGAATCCGCTATAGGCGATATTCCCAGTCTCGCGAAGAAGGTTTTCCTTTCCGATTTCATTGTTTAGATATTCGACCTCCTCAAAGGATCTCGAATCATTCCAGAGGATGGCGTTTCTTAGGACATTCATCTTTTCATCGAGCGCGACAAGTCCATGCATCTGTCCATCGATGGCTAAAGCGGATATATTTTCTTCCACTCCTATGGATATCTTCTTTAGCCCTGCAAGAAGAGCTTTCTTCCAGTCCTCAGGGTTCTGCTCAGAAAAAAGTGGTTTTGGAAGAAGAAGAGGATATTTCTCTTCGAGACTTCTTTTTATATCTCCATTTTCATCGATCAGAGTCAGCTTTAAGGCACTTGTTCCCAAATCACATCCGATAAAATAATTCATAGATGAAACCTCTTTCTTCTATTATAGAAAAAACGGAGGAGAATTTTTCTCCTCTCCGTTCATGATAATGTTGATTTTGTTCGAAACCGACTCATTTCAGATCATATTCCACAATTTCACAGTTGTGAATTCCATAAGGAACGAAGTCTTCTGTTTCCATGTCATGGAAATAGAGATTCACGACCCGCGACATGCCACCATGGGCAACGATGAGAACGTTTTTGGCTTTCCCATCGTATTCCTTCTTCAGTTTCTCAAAGAAGGTCGCTACGCGATGATAGACGTCAAAATAGCTTTCTCCGCAGGGGTATCTTTTGAAATATGAACTTCTCTGCTTGAGATAGGCTGGATTGTTGTCTCTTGGCGCACCTTCCATCTTTCCATAATATTCCTCGAGAAGCAAAGAATCCTCAATCAGAGGAATCTTTCTATCTCCCTTGATGATCAAGGCCGTGTCCTTGGCTCTTTTCAAAGGCGATGTGAAGATGTAATCAAGAGGAACATTCTTGAGTTTTTCTCTTGCTTCCTTCGCTTGGCTGATTCCTTTTTCATTGAGAGGAATATCAATATGGCCCTGGATTTTTCTTTCCCTATTCCAGTCCGTCTCTCCATGTCTTGTAAAATAGATATGAATCATATTCTCTCCTTTCTTGGAACCTTTTTTTCTTAAAGATTATACCTTAGAATCATGAGGATGAGTCCATTTTCAGATAGTTTTCTGCATTATCGAATAGCGATTTCACCCCCTTTGGAAGATCTGTCAAATTTCCCTCAAGAACGACTCGGTTTGTTGCCGTTTCGATGATGGCATTGCAGTCAAATCTGGAATCATAGATTTTGTTATTTTCGTCGACGCTCAATTCGTAAATCTCATCCAAATCGTAATTGATGATATCCTCTGCGATGTAAGTGACACTTTCAGGAATGTGAAGTTCCTCGATTCCTGTTTCAGCAAATGCGAGCGAGCAAATTTTTTCGACGCCGTTGGGGATGGTTGATTTATAGCATCCCATGATCAAGGAAATTGTTCTTGTCTCGATAATCGCATTGCAGTTTTCTCTTGAATCGAAGTCGTGATTGCTCGGATCGACTTTGATGGAGATAAGATTTGGGCAGTTTTTGAAGGCGTAAGGGTCAATCTTATAGACATATTTTGGAATCCAGATGGAGGTCAGATATTCACTTCCATGATACCCACCTCTTTTGATTTGCGTGACCGGGAGTCCTAAATAGGTGTCTGAAATGACAACATCGATGATATCGTCATCAAAATCCTCGTCCAAATTATCATCGAGAGAATATGAATAAGATTGTCCATCACTGTTTTTCTAATACCTTGACATAGTTTCGCCCTCTTTTGCTTGATATATGTAGATTTTATGACAGGAATCGATCGTCTTTTCATTTTGCAATCATTTCCTGAAGAAATTTTTTTCTTTGCTGACTTTGTTAGCCTTGAGAAAGGACTTGGGATTTTCCAGGCAGTCTTGTTTTCAAAGAGGAATCATCGACGAAAAAAGCGCCATCCAGATGAATGGATAGCGCTTTGCATGATTCTTTCGAATAGGATATCAGAACAATTCCTTGCGGATGATGGTGGCATCCATTTCCGGAGAAACGGAGATGAGGGAGATTTCCTTGCCTAAGAGCTTTTCGATGGTGTTGATGTAGTTCTGGCAGTTCTTTGGAAGTTCATCGAATGTCTTGCAAGAGGAAATATCTTCTTTCCAGCTTGGGAGCGTGATGCTTTCCGTGGTGACTTTGGCAAGTTCGTCGACATTGCTTGGCATATAGTCGATTTCCTTTCCATCGAGGAAATATTTGGTGACAATCTTGATTTCCTTGACGGCGGAAAGGACATCAAGAAGCATAATGGCGATGTGGGAAACACCAGAAATGTTGATGACATACTTCAGCTGTGGGATATCCAACCATCCGACTCTTCTTGGACGATGGGTGACTGTTCCATATTCATGGCCTTTTTCACGGATGAGGTTGGCATCGCTATCGAAAAGTTCGCTCGGGAAGGGACCTTCGCCGACTCTGGTGGTGTATGCCTTCATAATACCTAAGACTTCGTTGACGCTATCAAGCGGAAGTCCGGTGTTCGATGGGATGGCCGTAGCCAAAGGAGAAGAAGAGGTGACGTAAGGGAAGGTTCCGTAATTCAGACAGAGCATGGAGCCCTGGGCGCCTTCGAAAAGAATCTTCTTTCCTTCATTCAATGCTTTGTGAAGGAAGACGGTGGTATCTGTGACATGGTCGGCAAGATGAAGCTTTTCGGCGACATCGAGCAAATCATGATAGAGTTCATCGACATCGAATGTCTTTCCGCCATAGGCTTTCAGTTCGAGGTTCTTTAAAGGAAGGACGGTCGAGAGTCTTTCATGGAGGTATTCCTTATTGAGAAGATCGCCGATGCGGATGGAAAGTCTAGCAGCCTTATCTTCATAGCAGGGACCGATGCCATTCTTCGTGGTACCGATCTTCTTGTCTCCAAGGGCATTCTCTCTCGCTTTGTCGATTTCGATATGATAGGGAAGAAGGACGCTTGCACGGGAGGAGATGAGGAGCTGGAAGGAATGGATTCCTTTTTCGTTGATGTTCTTGATTTCCTCAAGAAGGGAGAATGGATTGACAACCATTCCATCGGCAAGGACATTGACGACGTTCGGATTGAGAATTCCAGAAGGAAGAAGTCTTAAGGCATATCGGGTTCCATTGTGCTGAATGGTGTGTCCGGCGTTGTTTCCGCCCTGACTGCGGACAACGATTTCAGCCTTGCTGGCATAGTAGTCCGTGATTTTTCCTTTTCCTTCATCGCCCCACTGCATTCCTTCAATTGCTAATGTTGACATAGAAAAACCTCCTAAGGTGTTTTTGTTTCTGTAACAAGCAATGGCTTATTACTTATCGATTTTACCACCCTTGTGCGGGATAGACAAATGATTTTTCTACTTCTTTTCAGCTGGAAAGACAAGGGTGAAGATTGTTTTTGTACCTTCAATGGATTCCAAAGAGAGGTTGATGGACTCATTCAGGCAGATATGTTTGACGATGCTGAGCCCGAGTCCTGTACCGCCGAGCTTTCGGCTTCTTGCCTTATCGACGCGAAAGAATCTTTCAAAAACGCGTTCCTGGTCCTTCTTCGGGATACCGCATCCTGTATCCTCAATCTGGAAACTTCTTGCATTCTTGTCTAGAGTGATGGTGATTTTTCCCATATCTTTGTTGTAGCGAATGGCATTCTCAATCAGATTTTCAAGCAGGGAATGAAGGTCTTCTTTTTGCATGAGAACGGTGAAATCATCCCCCTTGACTTCGAATGTGATCTTCCTTTTTTCGATTTCGGAAAGATGGCATTCTTTTATATCCTGGATTGTCGAGACAAGAGAAAGGTCTTCTTTTTCTTTTTTCTCATCCTTTGCTTCGAGTTTCGAGAGTTCGAGCATCTGGATGACGATTTCATTCATTCTCTTCGATTCGAACAGAATGCGGTCGAGGTCTTCGTCGATTTCCTTCTTGTCGGTGACAAAACCATTCTTGATCATCTCGGAATAGCCGATAATGGATGTCAATGGGGACTTGAGTTCATGGGATGCATTGGCAAAGAAATCACGCTTGGCTTTCTCAAGGTTCTTGTCGATGGTTATATCGCTCAAAGAATACGCAACCCCCTTCTTTTCCTTGCCAAGCCAATCAGCGGCAAAGCCGGTGGCAGAGACAAGATAATATCTTTCTTCGATTTTCACTTCGACGACATCGTCTTTTCCTTCGATGGCCTTATGGAAGAGTTCGCTGAAGGATGGGAGGATTGTGATATCAAACAAAGAGGCTTTGTCCTTATCTTCATAATGGAAGACTTTGCGGATGTAGTCGTTGACCAAGACGACATCCATCTTTTCATCTAAGATGAAAAGCCCTTGATTCATGCTATTCAGGATAAATCTCAGTTTTTCCTGCTCTTCAGTGAGGGAATGAATCTTATCGACAATCAGTTGCTTTGTCTGATCAATCTGATAGGACAAGGATTCGATTTCGACATCTTTTGGCATCTCTTCATCCTGAGAGACGATTTGAGAAAGTCGGGAGATTTCTCTTTTAAGAGGTCGAAGCGATGCGTTGATGGAAGAGTAGTCGACAAGAATCGATAAGACGAGCACGAGGATGAAGACACCAAGAGAAATGGCGATTGTCGAATTGACCTGATCATTGATGAGGGAAAGTGGAATGGCGACACGGACATAGATTTTTCCAGTCGAATCAAGTCCCGCAAGATACATCATGTCTCTTTTCAGGGTGCTGGAATATCGTGTGGTGAACTCCCCGAGATTCGTGATTTCCGGACGATCGAGGTGATTCTCTTCGATTTCGGAAGTGTCTGAATCATAGAGCACGCTTCCCGAGGTGGATATCAGTGTCAGACGGATTTTCTTTGATGAAAGCTTGATGAGATTTCCGGTATTGGAAAGAGCTTCTTCCTCCCTGTTTTCTTTTCTTTCCTCAACGAGAACATTTCTTGCCAAATCGAGATAGCCCTGCAACTCATTTTTTGTGTTTTTCTGATTGAGGGAATACATCATGCCGATGCTCACGCCGATGAGACTGGCAAGGGAAACAAAAAGAATCATTGCATGCCATAAAAATAATTTTTTTCGCATTTTATCCAAGTATATATCCGACTCCGTAGATTGTGCGGATCAGATGTCCTTCCTTATCTTGCAATTTTTTTCTCAGAGAAGCGATGTGCATATCGATGCTTCTCGATTCCACGCTGTTGGATGACTGATAGACTCTCTCATTGATTTCCTCTCTTTTGATGACAGTAGATGGATTTTCTAAAAGAAGACGAAGAATCTCGAATTCCGTATTCGTCAGATTCACTTCCGTTCCATTTTGTCTCACGCTATGGCTCTTGACATCCATGAGAAGATCCTTGTAGGTGAGGATTTCTTTTTCGTTGCGAAAGCGGGCATTGACTCTTGAGATGAGTTCGAGGATTTCAAACGGCTTTTCGATATAGTCATCCGCTCCGTTATCAAGGCCTTCGACTTTGTCCATCGTCATTCTTTTGGCAGAGAGAATGATGATCTTGACATCATCGTTATCGCTTGCGCTTCTGATTTTCTTGAGCATATCCATTCCAGAACAATCTGGAAGCATCAAATCGAGAATGCAGAGGTCTGGCTTCTTCTTATTGAAAGCCTCCAAGAAATCTTTCCCATTCCCAAAAGAATGGACGTCATATCCAACCTTGGAAAGGGAGACCTTGATGATCTTGGCAATATCATAATCGTCTTCGAGAGAATAAATGACCTTCATGATGTTTCTCCTATAGAATCTGCTTGTCTTTATAGAAACCGCTGAGAATATAGATGACCCATTCGGCGACATTGGTCGCGTGGTCTGCGATTCTTTCTAAATATTTTACTACGAGTGCCGTGAAAACGGTGTCGGAAGGAGAAATGAAATTCTTCTTGTCTTCTTTGATGAGTTCATCTAATAATTCCTGATATTCGCTATCGACATGATCATCCCTCTTGATGACATCCCTTGCCAGAGAAAGGTCTCTTTTGATATAGGAGGAAATCGAATCATGGACCATGTTCATCACATAATCGATCAAAGAGGTGATCCTTTTGTTTTCTTTTCCCGGCTTTCTTAGACGAAGGGCAAACTCGAGTATATCCTTTGCATGGTCGCCCAGTCGTTCGATATCCTGGACCATCGACATGATGCCGGTGACTTTTCTTAAATCGTCGGCATAGAGCCTTTCCTTCATCATCAGGTGGAGCGCATCGGATTCAATCCACCTTTCATAGGAATTGACCTTGTCATCATCGACCGAAGCATAGAATTTGCTCTCATTGTAGTTTTCATAGACTTCAATCGAATATCTCAGATTCTTCTCCACGACGCCAGACATTTCCAAAATGAGATTGTCGAGCTGCTTTATTTCCAAATCGATATCCATAATCCTGTTCCTTTCCTAGATCAACCGAAACGCCCCGTAATATAGTCTTTCGTCTTCTTCTCATGCGGATGGGAGAAGATTTCCTCTGTCTTGTTTGTTTCGACAAGGTCGCCGAGCATGAAGAAAGAGGTGTAATCGGAAATACGGCTGGCCTGCTGCATGTTATGGGTGACGATAATGATGGTGTAATCTTTCTTGAGCTGACCGATCAGGTCTTCAATCTTTTTTGTGGCAATCGGATCGAGAGCGGAAGTCGGTTCATCCATCAAAATGACATCCGGTTCCATGGCGATGGCACGGGCGATACAAAGACGCTGCTGCTGCCCGCCCGACATTCCCAATGCCGATTCGTGGAGTCGGTCCTTGACTTCCTCATAGAGAGATGCTTCCTTTAGGGAATTGATGACGATTTCATCCAGGATGGCTTTCTTCTTGATGCCCTGGCATCTCGGGCCATAGGCGATATTGTCATAGATGGTCATCGGGAAGGGATTTGGTTGCTGGAAGACCATGCCGACGATGGTTCTAAGCACCATCGGGTTATAGGTGTTGATGTCTTTGTTCAGGTATTCGATTTTTCCTGTGATTTTGCAATCCGGAATGAGATCATTGAGTCGGTCAAGACAGCGTAAGAATGTCGATTTTCCGCATCCGGATGGCCCGATGAAGGCCATGACGGTGTTTTTTCGGATTTTCAGATTGATATCATGGAGGACATGATGGCTTCCATAGCTGAGATTCACATTCTCACAGTCGAAGATGACGGGATGTTCTTTTTCGAATTCGTCCTCGCATTCTTGTTTCCGAACGGGTGTTTCTTCTTCCATAGGAGAAGGATCGAGCGGCTTGAGTCCATCCGTCAGGATTTCATTATATTCTTGTTTCATGTTTACCTCTTGAATTTCTTTACGAATCGATAGGAGATCAGCTTGACGGCAATGTTCAGGATCAAATCCATAAGGAGAATGATGATGGCCACACCGCAGCTTGCATCATAGTTCGGATTCTCACCCGCGCATAATGACCAGATATGTATTGCCAAGGTGGCCGAATTCTCTGTGAGGATGATGTTGTCCTTGATGGAGGATCCGACTGCGTAAATCAATGCTGCGCTTTCGCCGATGATTCGCCCGATCGACAATAAGATAGCCGTGAGAATGCCCGGCAAGGCATTTGGAAGCATGACTTTGAAGATGGTCTGTGTATCGCTTGCTCCGAGCGCCAATGAAGCGCTCCGATAGGAGGGGGGAACTGTCTTGATTGCTTCAATCGTCGTTTTGATGATGATGGGAAGAAGAAGGATGGCCATCGTCAGGGCACCCGAGAGAAGAGAGCCGCCGCTTGTCAATCCTAATCCGTTTAGAATCGGGACGAAGATGATGGCACCGGCCAGGCCGTAGATGATGGTCGGGATGCCGCCGGCGATATCGATCATTCCCTGAAGGATGTTCTTTACTTTTTCATTTTTGGCAATCAGGCTTAGGTAGATGGCGGCCCCGATTCCCAAAGGAAGGGCAAAAAGAAGCGTAAGCCCGATCATATAGAGGGTCGAAACCAAAGAGCCTCTAATTCCACCACCGGTTGTCGAAATCGTGAATGTCTGGATTTTATCCGCCTTTTGGAAGGCTGCGGCCATCTTTTCAGCGCCGTCCTTGGCTGAGGCAATTTCTAGGTTCTCCCCCTGTATTAAAAGCGCATTGTCAATCGAGGAGGTCAATGTCACCTGGAAGAAACTGCCGTCGGCAGAATTCTTCAAGGCTTTGAACGGAGAGGAGTTATCCATGTATGTGATGATGACAATCTTGTCTTTATTGTTGTCATAGGAATCTTCAAATCCGACTCCCCAGTTGTCCGCAAAATAGACGCCAGATAGCTTCGGATCCGTAAACGTTCCCTGTTTCACACTTTCCTGATAGCTCACGGTCGTTGTCTTGACATTGTAGTCTCCGAAAAGAAAACTCGGAGAAAGCATTTTGTATCCCTTTGAAAAGACAAAGACCAATATGAAGCCGAGGATACAGACTCCGAAGGAAGAAAAAAGATAGGCGAGCGTGTTCCTTGTCACGTCCTTGAAGGTTCGGTATTTTCGATCTTGTTTGTTTGCAATCATTTTCTAGATCCCTTCGACAGTTTTCGGTTCGCGAATGATAAGATCAAATTCGTAATCAGAATGATAAAAATAAGAAGGACGCCTACAGAGAATCGGATGTCGTACTTCAGTCCGGTCGCTTCGCCAAATCCCTGCAACATCGTGGTCGTCAGGGTTCTGGTTGTGTCGAAAATGTTGAAGTTCGGGCCGGTTCCTGCATTTCCGCAGACCATGGTTACGGCGGTCGCCTCACCAAGGGCTCTTGAGATGCCGAGGATCAATCCGGCAAAGATGCCGCTTCGGGCACTCGTCAAGACGACCTTGAAGTTCGTTTCGCTCCGGCTTGCGCCCAAAGCGAGGGAACCTAGCTCGAGATTCTTATTGACGCTCTTGATAGCTGTGATGGAAAGCATGGTGACAGTGGGAATAGACATCATGGTCAACACAAGGACGACCGAGAGCGTGGATAATCCTCCGGCAGACTGGAAACCGAATGCTTCGCTCAGCCCTTTCACCATTTTTGTCACCCAAGCTTTTCCGAACATGCCGAAGATGACGCTTGGGACACTGGCCAATATTTCGATGATGGCGTTAAGGGTCGCGCCGATGAACTTCGGGGACATCTTGACGATCACGAGGGCGGTCAGGATACTGATCGGCCCTGTCAGAAGGATCGTCAGGAGTGCAATATAGATAGTATTGAGAATGATGAATCCGGCACCAAATCCCTTGCTTCCTGTTTCTGTCCAGGCCATGCCCGTGAGAAAGGCAAAGAAATCGACTTTCACCTGTTCGCCATTGACTTCATAGGTGGTGAAGAAGGGCTTGAATCCCTGGATGGCGATGAAGACGATGATGAAGATGACGGCAGAGGCACTGATCAAAGCCAAAAGAAACAGCAAAGAACGGACAAGAATGTCCGTCTTTGTTTTTCTTTTCGCTAAATTGATTGTGTTCTCTCTTTCAAGATGTCGGACTAGGCCACGATTACCTGATTCCATACTGTTTTCGTTCCATTGTAGATATCGACAAGCGTCTCTGCCTTTGTTTCCTTTAGCGGATTCTTTTCATTGACGACGGCGACGATGGCATCGGTGCAGATCTTTCCGCTTGTGCCTTCCGCGGCGATTTCATTCGATTCGAGTTCTCTTGATAAGAATCCGATATCGAGTTTTCCCGTTGCGGCATCCTTCTGGGAGCCTTGGGTATGCTTATAGGCGTCACCGGAACCGGTGTGGTTGTGCTCCGGAGTGAAATTGCCACACAAGGGGGCGAAGGCGGCCGTGAGCTTTTTTGCAATCTTTTCGACGGATGTGGAACCGCCGAAGGTGACTTTCACGCCGGTGTTGTCTTTGCCACAGATTGGATAATCAGCCTTGATTTCATCCCAGGATTTATCCGAGGAGGAGATGTTCAAGATGCCATCGTTTGCCTTGATGATGGCCTTGGCTGTGCTCGTCTTGATATAGGCGATAAAAGCCTTGACTATCTGGCCGACCTTGGAATCTTCGCTATAGTCATTGCGGATGACATAATTGAAGTTTCTTGTCAGCTGATAGGTGTTGTTCAAGACATTTTCTTCACTTGGTTCCACACCCTCGTATTTCAATCCGGTTAAGGAAGAATTTTCTAAGGAAGAAAGGGAGATGTATCCGATACCATATTCGTCATTTTTGATGGCATTGACCATATCGCCATTGGAAGCGACTTCGACATAGCCATTGACCAATTTCGAATTGTCGGTTTTGGCAGAACCATAACCGATCTTCGTGAAGAAGCCATCGCGTGTACCGCTTGTGGTATCTCTCGTATAGGCTTTGATGGTTTTTGTCGTATCGAATGATGAAGCGGATGGGGTTGTATTGCTGTTCTGGGAATTTCCAGTGGAAGAATTTGTGGATTGGCAAGAGACGAGTCCGGCAAGAAGGAGAAGAGAAGCTAAACTTCGGGTGACCATTTTTGTTTTCATTTTTCTATGTCCTTTATTTTTTACGGGTCTAGTTTATCTTTTGACCTCTTTTTGCTTCTATCGTCGCGGTGTAAAACATTGTAAAGAAAATGTAAATTCTTCTTTCCTTGGCTTCTTTTGTCTATAATAGAGCTATGAAATCCACTGAAAAAGAACAGATTATCGATGAATTTCTTCTCCGACTGAAAAATGGAGAGGATGAATCAATCGTCAAGGCCGACTATGAAAAAAACTTTGGCAAAATTTCTTTGCCTTCTCATAAAGAGAAAAATGAGGAGAATTATCTGACTGAAGAAAATCCTCTTTTGCTTCTTGCGGAGGAGAACGGCGCCTTGCGTGCCCTGAATAAAAATATACGGTTCGATTTCCAGACGCAGGATGACTTTTCGGCTTCTCTTCTCGAGAATGAAATCAAGAGGCTTGATCAGATTAAATATCATTTCGAAAAGATTGAGAAGGTTCTCCTTCCTTTCTTGGATGACGAAACAAAAAAGAAGGAAATCCTTTCTTCCGAAAGAGATATCCTTCAAAAAAAGACGAATTTGGAAAAAAAGGAACGTCTATTTGAGAATAAGAATGGATGGTTTTCCCTTCTCGATGAAATCGAAGAGAATATTGTCTATGAAAATCATTTTCTTTTTCCACTGATGGAGGATAGGCTTGATTCCTTTCTTCTGAAGGTGATCTGGGTTTCCTTCCTGAACTACAAAACCTGCTTAATCGATCCCATTTCTTTTTAGGAAAGAGGCAATCTCCTCTTCGCTTTTCATGACAAGGCTTCCGATGATGGGCATGCTGGCTTTCACCTGGATGGTCTTGTTTTCTTTTTGGATATCAAATGGGCTGCTTCCGAGTCCGCTTCCCTCATGGGTGGAAAGAAGATAGACATCCTTGTTTGTGAAATCATGATTCTTTACAAAGGTCAAGACAGGCATCGGACAGGTTTCCCAGTAGATGGGATAGCAAAGAAAGATTCTCTCAAAGGAATCAAAATCACGATCATCAAAAAGAATGTCGGGTCTCTTTTCTTCCTTTTGGTCCTTGTAGGCTTCGTTTACACAAAGATCATATTCATCGGAATAGGGATTCTTCTTTTTGATTTCTCTTAGGATGGAATCATTTAAAAGCGAATGAAGAATCTCGGCGACAACCTGGCTGTTTCCCTTTTCGAGAAGTTCCTTTTTTCCGTTGACCCAGTTTTCTTTGTCTTTCGAATAATAGACAATCAATGTTTTCATTTTTTTACTCCTGGACATTGCGTTCTGTTTGTATCATTTTCTTTCTTATTCTATAATGATTGACGTTATGAAAGCCACACCTTATTCCATTGTCTATGAGGATGATGAAATTCTCGTCGTCTATAAAAGCCGCGATGTTTTCACCATTCGCACAAATGATAAAAAGACTTATGCACATAATCTCTATCACTATCTCTACCTTTATCTCCAAAAGAAGGGAGAGCGACCTTTCATCGTTCATCGTCTCGACTATGAGACGAGCGGACTTCTTGTCTTTGCAAAAAAGGAAGCGGTGAAAGAGAAACTACAGAAAGCGTTTGAGGAAAGAAAGGTCCTGAGGGAATATGAGGCGGTGATCAAGGAAAAGATTCCGCTTCATAAAGAATACACGGTCAAAATGTATCTCAGCGATGGCATAAACGGAAGGAAAGTTCTGAAGACGTCAAAAGAAGAAGGAAAGGAAGCCATCACTCATCTTTCGAGCGTGAATTCTATTCAGATTGGAACGGCTATGAAAATCCGAATCGAGACGGGAAGAAGAAATCAGATTCGCATTGCCATCCATGAACTTGGATTCACTCTCTTGGGAGATAAGCGCTATTCGATGGATGAAAACAAAAGAATGTATCTCAATAGCTATCATCTCTCTTTTCCAAGCGAACTCGGACTCTTGAAGAATGACTTTTTTATAACACCTTTATGGATTAAGGAGGAAGAAGAATGACGAAGATAGAAAACCAACATTTTACAGGGGAAAGAGCGCTTTTCAGGAGCGAGAATCTCGAGATTCATAACTGTCTCTTCGATGATGGCGAATCTCCTTTGAAGGAGTCGAGAAACTGCTCTCTTGATCATGTCACATTCGGTTATAAGTATCCTCTTTGGTATGGGAAAAATCATCTTGTCAAGAATTCGACATTTCTTTTGATGTCTCGATCAGGACTTTGGTATACATCCTCCTCACGCTTTGAACATTGTCATATCATCGCACCGAAGGAATTTCGAAGATGTGAAGATATCTCTTTAATCGATATCGTCTTTGATGATGCGAGCGAGACGCTTTGGACATGCAAGAAAGTCATGATGAAAAACATCAAGGCAAAAGGAGATTACCTTTTGAAGGATAGCAAGGAAGTCCAAGTTGAAAATCTCACATTGGATGGAAATTATGCATTCGATGGCGGTGAAGATATTGTAGTCAAAAATTCAACCTTAAATACAAAAGATGCTTTTTGGAATTGCAAGAATGTCCTTTTGGAGAATTGTACGATCAACGGAGAATATTTTGGCTGGAATTCCTGCCATGTCACTATGAGAAACTGCACGATTTCCTCTCATCAGGGATTCTGTTATATGGAAGATCTTGTCATGGAGAATTGCCGGATTATCGATTCGGACCTCATCTTCGAGTATTGCAAGGATGTCCATGCGGACATTCTCTCTTCCTTGGGAAGCGTGAAAAATCCGATTTCTGGAACAATCCGTGCTCTTGGCTATTCTGAGATCATCCGCGATGATGAACGTATCGACTGGAAGAATGTTCATTTTGAGGTCAAAAAAGGAGACCATTATGAAGAAATATGATTTTGATGAAATCCATGACCGTCGCAAGACCTCTTCGACAAAATGGAATGTCGGAGAAAATGAACTGCCGATGTGGATTGCCGATATGGATTTCATGACCGCACCAAAGATCATTGAGGCGATTTCCACCCGGACAAAACAGGGGATTTTTGGCTATACCGATCCGGATAAAGGATGGGCGAAAAGCTATGTCGATTTCTATAAAAGAAGACATCATCTTGTACTGAATGAAGACTGGCTTCTATTTTCGACTGGCGTCGTTCCGACAATCTCCTCGAGTGTTCGAAAACTGACCAAAGTCCATGACAACGTTGTGGTTCTTTCACCTGTCTATAATATTTTCTACAATTCCATCATCAATAATGATCGAAGAGTTCTTCAAGTTCCTCTTCTTTATGAAAATGGACAATACGAAATCGACTTTCCTTCTCTGGAAGAAGCATTCAGGAAAGAAGAGACGACGATGATGATTTTCTGCAACCCTGCCAATCCGATTTCGAAAATCTGGAGCCGGGAAGAAATGGAGAAAATCGGGCAACTGGCCAAGAAGTATCATGTGGTTGTCCTTTCGGATGAAATCCATTGCGAAATCACAAGACCGGGAAAGGAATATATTCCCTATATCAGCGTCTGCAAAGACAATGAGGACAATGCAGTCATGGCCATATCGGTGACAAAGGCTTTCAACTTGGCCGGCATCCAGACGAGCTGCATTGTTATTCCGAATGAGGAACTCAGAAAAAAGGTCAATCGCCAGATCAACACCGACGAAGTGGCGGAAGGAAATGTCTTTGCCTATATTTCAGCCATGGCGGCCTTGAATGATTCCGAGGATTATCTTGATGAACTTAGAGCCTATCTTTTTGACAATCGTGACTATGCCAGGAAATATATCCAGGAGAGGATTCCCTCTCTTTCTCTTGTCGATGGCGATGCGACCTATCTTTTATGGATCTCTCTTGAGAAACTGAACACGGATAGTGATACCTTTGTCTCCTTTTTGAGAAGAGAGACGGGACTGATTCTTTCCAGTGGAAGAGTCTATGGCGGAAACGGGTCTCTCTTTGTGAGAATGAATGTGGCCTGCCCGAGAAAGACCCTATTGGATGGGTTGACCCGCCTAGAAAAAGGCGTTACGCTGTTTTTGAAAAAATGATTTTACCGCTTTGGAAAAATCGTGATAGAATAACCATATAAATCCTGAATAGGAGGGGGAAAATATGTCACTTATCATTACGATTGCCCGTGAATTCTCTTCGGGCGGAAGAGAACTGGGAAGAAGAATTGCCGACGAACTTCATATTGCCTATTATGACAAGGAAATTCTTCAGGATATTGAGAAGAAGACGCCCTATTCCATGTCGTATATCGAAGAAGTCAGCGAGAACAGACCGATTCTCCTGCCGCCAATCAATTATGGCTCATCTTTTTCTTTGTATCCGGACATTTCTCTCCAACAGAGCATTGATGTCCATTCGGCTCAGAGCGATATCATCCGCGAATACGCTCTCAAGTCGGATTGCGTCATCATCGGAAGAGGTGCCGACTACATTCTTCGCGATTTGCATCCATTCCGCATCTTTGTCTATTCAGATATGGAAAGCAAGATTGAGCGCTGCAAGACGAGAGAAGCCAAAGACGAGCATTTCACCGACAAGCAGCTGTCCAAGAAAATCAATTCCATCAACAAGAAGAGAAAAGACTATTATGAATACTATACGGGAAGAAAATGGGGCAGCAAGGAAAACTACGATATGATGATCAATACCTCCGGAATGAATATCAAGGAAATTGCCCATCATCTTGCCACACTCATCAAGGAAATCCAAACCGAACAGCAGAAATAAACTTCAGGGGCTGTTACGAAATCAACCTTTTCTAAAGGCTGATTCGCAGCCTCTTTTTTTTAACAATCTTAGAAGAATGGGTTCGGAGTCGGATGTCGTGCTCCTATATACATGCTTTTTTCTCTTCATGCATGGTGATATTAAAAATGGTTGAAAGAATTTTTGAATGTAAGATATATCAAAGAATGTTGAAATGGAAAAAAGAATCTAATGGTAAAACTGCACTTCTTATTAAAAAAGGTGCAAGAACGACCTAAGGCATGAGGAAATGGGATTCGTTAGGATTGTATGTAAAAACAGTAAAGAAATCCATCAGAGCTTTCTCAGCGATTGTTAAGAAAGAGGAAATGAAGAACTCAAAAAACTCTCATATTTGG
>CAVDUB010000028.1:0-27345 GCA_963612025.1 bacterium | reverse complement strand
GTTTGGAGTTATCCACAAATTTCCTTGTCAGTAATAATTATATATATATATATAAGTCAATAAATAAAATTCATTGCAGTTTTGATATAATTTATTGGAATATAGTAATTTATACAAGTGTAAAAAGAAAAGAAATGATACAAAACAATAGATTTTTTTAATTCTAGATTTTCGAAATAAATTTCCGAGTCATTTGATGGAAAAACTATATTTAAACAAAGAAAAAACATGTGTCTAAAAGAAATGAATAATCTCTTTCAGGCACATGTCATGGAACGGCGTCTATTTTCTTATTTAGTCTTTCTTGAAATGATCTGTATAGGCATCTTTCCCATAGCTGATCGGTGAGAAGACGCCAGCCAAGGAAACAGCGATACCAACGAGGATCAAGGCAATATAGGAATAACAGAGAATCTTCTCATTCCTTGTCAAGGTCTCTTTTTCTTTGACAAGATAGACAATCTCATAGGTCAAGAAACCGACACCCAAGGCAAGAGCAAAATAGCCGAAGAAGGAAAGATAGAGAGGAACGATCGTCGAGAGGATAGCAAAGACATATTCTGCGACAAGATAGAAAGGAAGAAGAGACTGGAAACTTGGAAGCTTCTTTTCTTTTTCAGTGGTGATGGTCTCACAGCTCAGAGATCGGACAACCGGTAGCTTCTGCGAAAGGAAGAGAGGCTTGACGAGCACAAGAAGAACAAGGATATCGAGTGCGATGCTCGGAAGCATATAGCCAGCATTGTATCCCAAGGAATAGGTGATGCCACCCCAGGAGAAATCGACAGCCAATCCGGATGTCGATTCATAGTCAAAGGCATTCGTAAAGACGATGACACCGCTCAGAAAACTCGAAACGAGTCTTGCGATGCCACAAAGAGAAGCCGAAGCAATCAACGACCAGCTTTTCTTTTCGAAGAATGGCTTTCTGAAAAGACTCGCCAAACCACAGACACCAAATCCGATGAGGTAATCCAATAAGAGGGAAAGAAGAACAGCTGTCACATTTCCCGTCCAGGAGATGACGCCGTCAAAAAGGAAATTGATTCCGCCAAAGCACATGGCGATGATCGTCCCATAAACAGGACCGCAATAGAGAGCGCAGAGGATCAAAGGGACCATCGTCAAAGAGATGGAGCCGCCAAGCGGCCAAGAGAAGAAAGGAATGCATTTGCTGATTCCTTCCAAGGCAAGCGCGAGAGCAAGCATCATCGCTGAGATGACAATCTGGGCGATGGATTTCTGTGACTTCTCTCTTTTGGACAAATTCGAATTCGAAGTATTTTCCATAAAACAGAACCTTTCCGGCTATAAAAATAGCCTTATCCCTACTTGAGACAAGGCTATATAAAAAATAACAATCGATCGTTTTGTTACTCCCTACACTGGTCTTGACCAACAGGTTCGAAGCGTCGGGTGTAAACCCTCTCAACTGCCAAGCAGTCCCGCCGTAATACGAAAGAAAGTATAGTCTCTTCATTTAAAAAAAACAAGAGAGACTTTCTTTTTTTCTACAACTTCAATTCGATGAGTTCGGATGGTTGCTTCCTTTTGTCATGAAAACCAGCAAGTGGTTTTGATTTCTCGCTGAGATATCCAATGGGAAGAAAAAGAACAGGGACTTCGTTTTCCTTCAGATTGAGAAAGTCGGCGACCTCCCTCGAAGAGAAGGCCTTGACCATGCAAGAGCCGATTTCCATCTCCCAAAGGACATACATCAGCGTCGTCGCAAAAATGGTCGTATCGATTTCTCCGCTTGTCTTTCCATCTTCTCTTTTGTTATGCCAGGCTTCCTTTTCATCAAAATAGAAAAGAAGGACAGTCTTGGAATTGAAAAGCGGCATCTTTTCCTTAAGTTTATCTAAAACTTCCTCATTTTCGATTACCATCACCTTGTAGGGCTGGTGATTCTTCGCAGAGGGGGAAAAAGAGGCCAGGGAAACAGCCTTTAGTATCTCATCTCTTGTAACCTTCTCTTCCGAGAAGTCACGAACAGAATATCTTTCCTTAAGAATTTCATCGAAATTCATAGGCGAAACTCCTTTTTGATGATTTCGCAGACATCCTTCATCGCGATGATCGGATATTCCTTGTCGGCTTTCTCCTTGTGAAGAAGGCAGCCATCGACAAGATAGACCTTGATGCCCAGCGAGGAGGCACAATTTCCATCTTCCTCAAAATCATTTCCAAAAAGAAGGACATCTTCACCATTCAGATGGAATCGATTCAGAATCGCCTTGAAGTAATCCGGATTCGGTTTCGAAAAAGAAGAATTCGAATAGTCAGTGACATAATCGAAATCGGATAGAGAAAGTCCCAAAAAAGAAAGTCTTGTCTTCTGTGCTTCTCTTGGAAAAATCGGATTGGTTGAGAGGACGACATTCTCGGCGACTTCGTGGCTGAGCGAGAGAATTTCTTTTGCGTAGGGATTTTCTTTCGTGGCAGCCTTGCAGTTGAAAAATTCATTCTGATAGAAAGAAAGGAAAAGGTCATTGTCTTTTCTTCGATCCGAATCATAAAACGTATTGAAGGTCTTCCAGAAGATTTCCTCATTGGTTCTCTTTCCATCATTGTGAATCATGGAAAGAAGTCCTTTTCCGATGGCATCCAGAAGAGTCTTCGGCTCATAGCCGCAAGGAGCGAGTTTCTTGCAGAGAAGAGAAAAATAGATTTTTGTGAATTCCTTTTCATCCATGGGAAGCAATGTCCCATCCAAGTCAAAAAAGATTGCTTTTTTCATTTTGTTTCCTCGATATGGAATACTATACTTGAAATTCAAAGGCAAAAAAAGAACCTCGTTATGATAAAATCAAGTCATGAATGAAATTGAACAATTTTTTGATCGGATTGCTCCGACTTATGGGACGAAAAGCAAAAGAGATGATGCACTGATCCTTTCCCTTATCGAATCCATCGGAATAAAAAAGAATGACAAGGTGATGGATGTCGGATGCGGAAAGGGAGTCATCTCCCTTGACCTTTATAGCCAAAGCGAAAGACAGGTTTTGGCAATGGATCTCTCGAGCAAGATGATTTCGTTTGCCAAGGAAAAGAAGATTGATGAAGAAAAAGTGAAATTCGTCCATGAAGATTTTTATCAGACGAAGGAAAAAGATTTCGATGTTGTCGTTTTCTTTGATTGCTATCCCCATTTCATCGATCGGAAAAGCCTCAAGATGAAACTTCTCGAGGTTCTCAAACCGAAGGGACGTTTTGCCATTCTTCACGACTTATCCAGAACAAGCCTTTCTTCTTGTCATCAGGGACTTCATGACTTTCTTTCAAGAGAACTTCTCTCTGTTCAAGAAGAAGCGAATTTTTATTTGCCTGATTTTTCTCCCATCGAGATGAGAGAACCAGACAACAGCTATTGCCTCATCATGGAAAAAAGAGCATGAAACAGAACCAGAATCTGAAATTATCGAATGATGAGATCAATCGACTGACCAAAAATGCCATCCAGGAAGCCTTGGTTTATCTTCTTGGAAAAAAAGACCTCAATGACATCTCTGTCACGGAGATTGTCGAGAAAGCCGGCGTTTCCCGTTCCGCCTATTATCGAAACTATCAGTCCAAGGAAGAAATCCTCCGGGATTTTTCAACCAGCGTCTTCTATCTTCTTTTCGAGCGGCTTTCCAAAAAGGATTTGGTCAGCCATCCCGAAGAGTGGTATCACTACCTTTTTTCCACCGTCAAGGAAAACGAAAGAATCGTCCAATTGATCTTCAAGGCAAGATTGTCCTCCTTGACACAATACCTTCCTCCTTTTGAAAATCCAAAATATGACAAAAAGGAGGAATACCAGGTCCAGGCCATGCTCTCGGCCTTGATCAGCGTGGTCGAAAAATGGGCAACGAATGATTTTGACCTCTCCATCGATGAGATTTCTGCCATCTGCTATGAGCTCTTTCCTCATATCCATTACCTCATTCGGTAAAATTCGCGACACATCGGCCTTTTGGTGAAACAAAAAAAGGAAAAAATGTCTATTCTAGACTCGGAAAACTTGCTCATTTCCCTCAAGGGTGATACAATTGCAACGTCATCACATGACTCTTTATTTATAGACACATCTATTTGATAAGGAAAAAGTATTTTGATGAAAGGAAAAAAATCATGAACGAAAACGAAGTGAAGCAGGATTTGAAGGATTTCATCGTCGAGAATCTCGGTGTCGATGAGAGTGCATTGCAGTTCTCCACGCCATTGTTCGAGGGAACGGAAATCGGACTCGATTCCATCGATTCCATCGAAATCATCTCCCACATCGATGAAAAATACCAGGTCTCCATGACCGGTGTCGCCAAAGAGAACTTCAGAAGCATTGATACCATTGCTGCTTATATCATTGCCAACAAGAAGTAAACCATCGTACATGAAAGTGGCTCACGCCACTTTTTTTCTTAAAGAATATCAAAAACAAATATATAAAGGAAAGAAAAACAAATGACTGAAAACAAATATCGCTGCGTCGTGACGGGACTAGGCATGATCACCTCCATCGGTGACAGCGTCGAGGAATGTTTCAAGAATGCCATTGCTGGCGTTTCCGGAATCAAAGACATCACCTCTGTGTCTACCGAGGACTGCTATGCCAAAAAGGCAAGCGAAGTCCATACGGACCTCTCCTCGATCGGAGAAGGAAAATATCTTGGAAGAGCGACAAAATTGGCTATCCATGCCGCAAAGGAAGCTCTAGAGGATGCCAAGCTGTCTTCTTTTGAAAACCCAGAGAGAGTCAGCTGCATCATCGGAAACTGTGTCGCCGGTGTCGATGCCATCGAAGACTATTACACCAAGGGCGAAAAGACAGAAGATATCCTTCAGATGCCGATGTCTGCCATCGGCAGCCAGATTGCCCAGTATGTCCATGCCGGCGGACTTGTCACCACAATCGCCAATGCCTGTGCAGCCGGTACGATTTCCATCGCCTATGCCTGCGACCTCATCCGGGATGGCAAAGCCGATATCGTCATCTGCGGCGGAACTGACGCTTTTGCCAGTGTTCCCTATGCTGGGTTTTTGGCACTCCATGCCATGGATCCAGAGCAGTGCTCTCCCTTCAATCACACCACGGGCATCAATTTAGGCGAAGGAAGCGGCATCTTGGTTGTCGAATCCTATGAGCATGCCTTAAAGAGAAAAGCCCATATGTATTGCGAAGTCCTCTCCAGCGGCGTCTCAACCGATGCTCACCACATCACCGCTCCTCGAGAAGATGGCGAAGGACAGATGAACGCCATCAATTGGGCGATCGAATCCTCCGGAATCGATAAGAAAGACATCGGCTATGTCAATGCCCATGGAACAGGAACCCATAAGAATGACTATGCGGAATTCCTCTCGCTGAGAACCATATTCGGTGCAGACAATGACAAGCTTTCCGTTTCATCGACCAAGGCCATGGTTGGACACTGCCTTGGCGCCGCCGGATCGATCGAAGCCATCTTCTGCATCAAAGCCCTGAATGAATCCATCCTTCCTCCGACTTTGGGCTTCTCGGATGAGGATCTTGTCCAACTGAAAGAGAATGCAGGAGCCATCGATTTCATTCCGAATGTCGCGAGAGAGAAACATGTCGACTATGTCATGAACAATTCCTTTGCCTTCGGCGGAAACAACGCCTCCATCATCTTCTCCTCGAAGGAAGGCGATGTGAAGGTCAAGAAGAATACAGATGATATGGTGATCACCGGATTTGGCATCGTCACGCCTCTTGGAAACGGCTTCGAAAGCTATGTCGAATCCTTCAAGGATGACAAGAAAGTCGAATCCTCGGATGTCCATTCCACCTTGACGAAGGATGATTTTGCCAAGGTTGGCATTCCGATGTCCGTTTACCGCAAATGGGATATCGTCTCCCAATTGGAGACTTTCTCCGGTGTTGAAGCTCTGAAGAACGCCTCCTTGTCGGTCAATGATGAAAATGCCACCCATATTGGCATCGTCGACGGAACAAGCGAAGGCGCATTAGGCATGGGTTGCCAGTTTGAGGAAACCTTGGCGGAAAAGAACAATGCCGCCGGTTCCGCCTTCAAATTCCCAAACACCGTCTACAATGCTGCAGCCGGCTATTTATCCATCTTCACCGGAATCAAGGGCTATAATGTCACAATCTGCAACGGTCCGCAGTCCGGCTTAGCCAGCATCGGCTATGCCTTGAACATTCTCCAGAACGAAAAGGAGGATATGGTCTTAGTCAGCGGAAGCGATGAGAATATCTCCGTCACATCCAAACTCTATCATCAGCTTGGTTATGTTGCAGAGAATTATGTCGAACCCTATTCCGAATCCAATGGCATTGTCTTATCCGATGGTGCGGCTTCCTTCATCATGGAATCCAAGAAGCATGCCCTGGAAAGAGGTGCGAAAGCCTACTGCAAGGTTCTTTCGTGTGAAAGCAGCCATGCTCCGGTCGATTTCGGAACCGTAAAGGGCTCTGATTCCGGTCTGAAATCCGCTATCGAAAAAGCTCTCAAGAGCGCCAATCTGGCCATCGATGACATTTCTGCCGTCTCCGGCTTTGGAAACGGCATGAAGAATGTCGATGATATCGAAAAGAATGTCTATGAAGAAATCTTCAAGGATCGACTCTCCACTCTTCCTATCCTTTCGGTCAAGAAGAGAATCGGAGAAGCCAGAGCAGCGGCGGCGTTGCTTTCTGCTGTCGATGCCGCCCTTCTTCTTTCGGACACTGTCAGAGAAGATAAGGACTGCTACCTTTTCACAAAAGAAGGCGTCAAGAAGACCGCTGTCGAATCCAAAGATATGAAATACATACTTGTCACATCGTTTGCGACCGGTGGAAGCTATACCGCCGCCATCCTCGCTCGAATCTAAAGGAGAACAATCATGAAAGTTGCATTAGTCACAGGATCCTCAAAAGGAATCGGAAAAGGCGTTGCCATCCGTCTTGGAAAAGATGGCTATACGGTCGTCGTGAATTATTCCTCTTCGGAAGCACCGGCACTGGAAGTCGTCAAGACCATCAAGGAGAATGGGGGCGATGCCATTTCCTATAAGGCCGATGTCTCCAAACTCGACGAAGTCAAGAAGATGGTCAATGACATCTATAAGCAGTTCGGACAGATTGATGTCTTGGTCAACAATGCCGGCATCGTGAGAGATGAATATCTTCTCATGATGAATCCGGACAATCTCGATACCTGCGTCAATCTCAATATCAAGGGCTATTTCTATTGCACGCAACAGGTTGCCTTAAAGATGATGAGAAAGAAGCATGGCGCCATTGTCAATATGTCGAGCGTCAGTGGAAAGTTCGCTCTGCCTGGTCAGACAGTGTATTCCGCAACCAAGGGTGCGGTCAATTCCTTCACGGCCACGGCCGCAAAGGAACTTGCCCGCTATGGCATCCGCGTCAATGCGATTGCTCCCGGATTCATCAAGACCGAAATGCTCGACCATATCCCAGAAGAACAGATGAAGGCCAATCTCGACAAGATTCCGCTTCACCGCCTTGGTGAGGTCGAGGATATCGCCAATGTCGTCAGCATGCTCGTCTCCGATGAGGCAGGCTATCTCACCGGACAGGTGATTACACTCGATGGAGGATTGTCCTTATAATGAAACCCGTCATGAATATCAATGATATCAACAAGAGAATCAAACAGCGTCCACCTTTCCAGATGATCGAGAAGGTCATCGAATTGGAACCGGATGTCTCAGCAACCGGCATCAAGAATGTTTCGGTGAATGAACCCTATTTCATGGGTCATTTCCCGGGAACGCCCATCATGCCGGGTGTTCTTGTCATCGAATGCTGTGCCCAGCTTTCGAGTCTTGTCATCGACCATGATGGCGACAAGGAAGATCAGGTCTATGTCCTTCTCAAGGTCGATAATTTCAAATTCATCAAACCGGTCATCCCTGGAGACACGCTGGTGATCACCGTCAAGAAGAGCAAGGTTTTAGGCCCTCTCACATCCTTTGATGCCGTTGTCAAAGTCGATGATGTCATTTATGCCAAAGGAAGCATGACATTCACTTCCGTCAAGAAAGAAACCATCTATGGGGAATGACGCCCTGAAGAAAGTCCTTGTCATCAACGGATCACCCCATCGCCAAAGAAGCAATACCATGACGATCACCGACGCTTTTCTTTCGGGTCTGAATGAGAAGAGCGAATATAAAATTAAGATCATCCAGGCTTGCGACTTGAAGGTCAAGCCCTGCATGGGCTGTCTCTCCTGCTGGGGAAGAACGGCGGGGGAATGCATCATCAAGGATGATGATATTCCTTCTCTCAAGGAAGAGATTCTTTCGGCCGATATCATTCTGACTTCCTATCCGCTCTACTACTTTTCCATGCCGGGCATCATGAAGGTCATCCTCGATCGATTGCTCTGCATGATGTCGACCTATGAAGGGCAGAAAGCACCGGAAAATGGTCAATCCTTCCATGGGCTCAGATTCCCCTGTCTGAAAGAAAAGAAATTCATCCTCGTCTCCACCTGTGCGTATACGGATGCAAGCGAAGTCTATAAACCTCTCTTAGCCCAACATGACTGCATCCTCGGAAAAGGAAACTATACGCCGATACTTGTCCCTCAGATGAAGACGCTCAACGATCTCCATAATGAAAACAAGATCAAGCGATATTTGGAAAAATTCATCCAAGCCGGAAGAGATTTTGCCAAGAATGGATTCCTCAGTCCGGAAGAAGTCGAATCCCTCTCGAAACCGCCCTTCAGTGAAGGCGCCTATAAGATCTTTTTGAAGAATTTCTGGGATGAGGAAAAGGAAAAAGGAAAGAAGAATTAGGAGGTAACTCTATGTTTGAAGAAGTAAAGAAGCTTTTGATCGATACGGCCAATGTGGATGAAAAGAAAATCACCCCACAGGCCAGATTGAAGGAAGATCTCAATTTTGATTCCCTTTATGCCGTGGAAATGGCCCTTGAGCTTGAGACACATTTCAAGATCAAAATCGAACCAGAAGAACTCAAGACCTTGATTACGGTCAAGGATGTCGTCTCCCTCGTGGAGAAAAAGAAAGGAGAATGAACTTATGAAATTAGAAGAAATCGAAAAAGTCATTCACTTATTTGAAAAAGCCAACATTTCCTCTTTGGAAGTCGAAGATGATGGCGTGAAAATCAAACTCACCAAAGAGATGACGCCGGTTTTGGTGTCCCAAGAGATGCTCGAAAAAGATTCCCAGAAGACAGTTCCTGCCGCAAAAGAATCCACAAGCGAAGACACGCAAAATCAAAACACCATCAAGTCCCCTCTTGTGGGAACCTATCATGAAGCTCCTTTCCATGATGGAAAGCCCTTTGTGAGCATCGGGAAGTCTGTCAAGAAAGGCGACAAGCTCTGCATCATTGAAGCGATGAAGGTCATGAATGAGATCTTGGCCGACAAAGATGGCACCATCCTTCAGATTCTTGCCCAAGAAGGGGATATGATCGAATTCGATCAGCCCTTATTTGTTTTGGGAGACTAGATATGTTCAAGAAAATCTTGATTGCCAACAGAGGAGAAATCGCTGTCCGCATCATCCGTGCATGCAAGGAGATGGGCATTCGGACCGTCGCCATCTATTCGACGGCCGACAAGTCGGCCCTTCATGTGCAGTTTGCCGATGAGGCCATCTGCATCGGAGGACCGAATTCTGATCAGTCTTATCTCAATATGGCAAGCATTATCTCCGCAGCCTGCGTGACCGGAGCCGATGCCATTCATCCCGGATTTGGATTTTTGAGCGAATCCCCGCTTTTTGCACGCATGGTCATCGGATGCGGCATCGCCTGGATTGGCCCGAATCCCGACGTCATGGAGAAGATGGGCAACAAATCCGAGGCCATCACGATGATGAGAAAAGCCGGCGTTCCGATTGTTCCCGGGTCTTATGGTGCAATTCAGGCAGAGGAAGGATTGGAAATCGCCCGCAAGATCGGCTATCCCATCCTCATCAAGGCCAGTGCCGGAGGCGGCGGAAAGGGAATCCGCCAGGTCAACAGCGAAGCCGAATTCCTTGAAAAATATAGTGAAGCCAAGGAAGAGGCAAAGAAATTCTTTGGCAATGATGAGCTTTATATCGAAAAACTCGTTTTGAACCCCCGTCATGTCGAAGTTCAGGTGCTGGCTGACAAATATGGCAATGCCATCCATCTTTTTGAGAGAAACTGCTCCATGCAGAGAAGAAAACAGAAGATTCTCGAGGAAGCCCCTTGCCAGTCCATTTCCGACAATCTGAAGTCGAAACTCTATGAATCCGCCCTTTTGGCTTGCAAGAGCGTCAACTATGATTCAGTCGGAACCATCGAATTTCTCATCGACCAGGATGAAAACTATTATTTCATCGAAATGAATACCCGCATTCAGGTCGAGCATTCCATCACTGAGGAAATCACGGGCGTCGACCTGGTGAAATCCATGATCCGCGTCGCAGCGGGAAACCCGCTTCCCTATAAGCAGGATGATATCCATCTCAATGGCTTTGCCATCGAATGCAGAATCAATGCAGAGGACATTCAGGCTGATTTCCGTCCCAGTGCCGGAAAAATCACATTCCTCAACCTCCCCGGCGGAAAGGGTGTCCGCATCGATACCGCCGTCTATCCAGGCTATGTAATCCCACCTTATTATGATTCGATGATCTTGAAACTCATCGTCCATGGGGAGAACCGCTTGGAATGCATAAGAAAAATGAGAGAAGCCTTGGCTGAACTCATCATCGAAGGAGTTCCGACAACCATCGAATTCCATTACTATCTTATGCACCATGCCAAATACATCTTAGGCAATTTCACAACCTCGTTTGTCGAGGAAGCCTTAAAGGAGCTAGAAAACAATGTCCGACTCATTCAGTAAAAGAAAAGAGGAGCTCAAAGAATTCTCCCAGGCACTCGATAAGCTCCAGATCAGAAAATCCGAGACCACGACACCAAGAGAGATTCCGGAAGGATTCCTCTTCCAGTGCCCGCATTGCGCAAAGACACTCCTCAGCGAGGAATACTCCTCGAATCTCTTTGTCTGTCCGAGCTGTGGATATCATGGAAGACTCCATGCCAAGGAAAGACTCGATCAGATTCTGGATAGTGGCTATGAGCTTCTTTTTGGGAACCTCGAAGAACATTATCTTGATTTTCCGGACTACAAAGAAAAAATCGAAGCCGCCAGAAAGGCGACCGGCGATGATGAATCGATTCTCTGCGCCAAGGGAAAAATCAATTCGATTTCCGCTCTTGTCGGTGTCATGGATTCCTATTTTATGATGGGAAGCATGGGAAGCGTGTGCGGAGAGAAAGTTACGCTTCTTGCCGAAAAAGCCTTGAAGGAACATCTCCCATTGATTCTTTTCACTTGCTCAGGCGGAGCACGAATGCAAGAAGGCGTCATTTCCCTTTTCCAGATGGCCAAGACGAGTCAGGCCATCGCCCGTTTAAGGGAAAAGGAACTCTTCATCGTCGTCTTGACCGACCCGACGACCGGTGGAGTCTCCGCTTCTTTTGCAAGCTTAGGAGATATCACCCTCTCTGAACCAAAAGCCCTCATCGGATTTGCGGGAAAAAGAGTCATCGAGCAGACGATCAAAGAAACGCTTCCGAAAGATTTCCAGACAGCCGAATTCCTTTTAAGCAAGGGATATCTTGATCGCATTGTCGAAAGAAAGGATATGAAGAAGACGCTTCATCTGTTGCTGAAACTTCATAATTACAGCTTATGATCTTAGAAGAAAATGAAATGAAAATCGAAGCCATGGAAGAAGAACTTCTTTCCATGGATCCAAAAAGCGAAGAATATGCTTTGAAGAAATCCCAACTGAAGAAACTCAAGGAAGAAACCTTTTCTTCACTGTCGGCGTGGGACAGAGTCTGCATCGCAAGAAGCGACAAGAGAATCAAATCAAAGACATTGATTTCCCATCTCATCACCGAATTCGTCGAACTCCATGGCGACCAGTATTATTCTGATGATGCTTCCATCATCGCCGGAATCGGCTTTTTGGGAAAGCATCCTGTTACCGTCTTAGCTCAGGCTAAAGGGAGCGATACAAACGAGAAAATCGCAAGAAATTTCGGTATGACATCCCCTGAAGGATTCAGAAAGACGCTCCGTCTTGCAAAACAGGCTGAAAAATTCCATCGTCCGATTATCACGATTGTCGATACCAGCGGTGCCTACCCTGGAAAAGGAGCCGAGGAAAGAGGCCAGGCAAGAGCCATCGCACAGAACCTCATGGAATTCTCCACCCTGAAAACACCCGTCATCGCTCTTGTCCTTTCGGAAGGCGGAAGCGGAGGCGCCTTGGCTTTAAGTGTCTCGGACTACCTCTTCATGTTTGAGAATGCCGTCTACAGCGTCCTTTCCCCCGAAGGATTCTCCTCGATTCTCTTCAAGGGAAAAGTCAAGCCGGAGGAAGCCGTCAATTATATGAAGATGACCTCACAGGATCTTTATGACGATAAGATTGTCGATGAAATCATCAAGGAACCTTTAGGCGGACTTAGGTATCTGTCTTTGGATTATTCCAATTCGCTGAAGGAAAAACTGATTTCGAAGATCGACGAACTCTCTGCCATGGAGATCGATGAACTCTTGGAAAAGAGATATGAAAAATATCGGAGGATAGGAAATCTATCATGAAAATTGCATTTTTGTTCGCTGGGCAGGGTGCCCAGGCCGTTTCGATGGGAAAAGATTTCTATGACCAGAATGAATCGGTCAAGAATCTTTATGATTCCTTCCCTGAAATCCGGGATCTTTGCTTTCTAGACAAGGATGGTGTTCTCAATCAGACGAAATATGCCCAGAAGGCGATGCTTTTGACTTCCTATTGCATCGCTTCTGCCTTGAAGGAAAAAGGAATCGAACCGGAATATTGCTGCGGGTTGTCCCTTGGCGAATACACGGCTCTTGCCTTTTCTTCCGTTTGGTCTTTAAAGGATGCTCTTCGTATCATCACGCATCGCGGAGAAATCATGCAGGATGCCCTTCCGTTGGGAACAACCAAGATGGCTGCCATCATCCAATGCGATCGAAAGACCATACAAGAATGTCTCTCCGAGGTGAAGAGCGGCGTTGTGGAAATCGCTAACTACAACTGTCCCGGTCAGATTGTCATCACCGGCGAAAACAAAGCGGTCGATGATGCCCTTGTTCTCCTCAAGGACAAGGCGAGACGATGCATCCCATTGAATGTCTCGGGTGCTTTCCATTGTTCACTGCTCAACGATGCATCCATCAAACTGAAGAAGGTTCTTGACGAATATACGCCAAAGAAGCCTTCCTACAAAATTGTCTACAATGTCTCTGGCAAGGAAGAGGACAGAAACATCAACGACATCCTCAAGGAACAGATCTGTCATTCTGTCTATTTCGAGGACAGCATCGACTATCTTCTTTCCAAGGGTGTGGATACGTTTGTCGAAATCGGACCCGGAAAGACATTGTCCGGCTTTGTCAAGAAGACAGCCAAGACACCTGTCAATATCTACAATGTCTCGGATTACCAGGGCTATTTGGATACGCTCAAGGCCCTTTTAGGATAAATGGAATATCCGATTTCATATCTTGAAACTTTTTTAGGATACAGCCTTTTTCAGACAAAGGAAATCGATTCGACCAATTCCTACTTCAAGAGAGAAAAAGATCATTTTAGAGGCAATTCCATTCTTCTTGCCGACCATCAGACCGCAGGAAGAGGAAGAGAAGTCCGAAAATGGGAAGACAACAGACAGGATCTTCTCTTTTCGCTTTTCTCAAAGGAAGATCTCCGTTTCGAGATCCTGATGCCACTTGCCATATTGAAGGCAAGTCGACTTCATCATGCACAGAGTTTCATCAAATGGCCTAATGATCTCTATGTCGAGGACAGGAAACTCTGTGGCATTCTCATCGAGAAATTTTTCAAGAATGCCTGTTTTCATTCCCAGGTTATCGGCGTCGGAATCAACTTCTATACCAAAAAGGATCTCCCATCCATCGGAATGAAGGCCTTTGATGAAAAGGTCGAAAAACATTCCTTTCTCAAGGAAATTCTTTCATCCTTGGAGGAACTGAAGAAAATGTCTCTTCTAGAAGTTATGGACCATTATCGGAAAAACAATCTGATTTATAACAGACTTGTCAACTACCATAACGAGGAATATAAAGTCGATGGATTCACCCTAGAGGGTTACCTCATCCTAAAGAAAACAAAAGAAGAGAAGACCTTGATCGTCAAAAGTGACGAAATCGATATCAAGGCCTGCATAGAGGGAAAATTATGATTACTGAAATACGTTATTCTATGGTCGATAGCGGCATGCATGTGACTTTGCTTTCCCTAGCCAAGATCATCGAAGATGCCACGACTCAGTTTCTTTCTGAGCATGGTTTTTCTTCGATGGATCTCAACCATACCTATCATGCCATCATGGTTGTCTTGAAAAATCACATCCATTTCCATTCGAGGATTCATTTCATGGATGTCATAGAGAGCAAAGTCGATGTCATCCGAAAATCCTCTGTCGCCCTGATTTTGAGGACACGCCTTTATAGACAAAATGAATTCGATCCGCTTGTGACTTCCTATATCCAGCTTGCGAGCATCGATATGGTCAGCCGCAAACTGAGAAACATGGATGAATTCAAGTCATTTAGGGAACTATCCGCCTCTGAGGAAGAAGTCTCCGTCAAAGGGCTTTTCAATCGGGCTATCGAAATCCATGAGCCGATTACGACGAGAAAGGAAATCGAGGTCGAATCGACCGATATCGATTATTCCAATCATCTCAACAACATCGCCTATATCCGCTACTTCATGAACACCCTTTCTTCCAAGGAATTGCGTCATCTACCCTATAAGGAACTCGAAATCAATTACATCAAGGAAATCAAGGAGAAGGAGAAAGCCCTCATTGAATACACAAAGAAGGATCATCTTCTTTATTTCCTCTTGAAGGACAAGGAAGGAAATATCCTCACAAAAGCGAAAGTCACTCTCTGAAACAACTTTTTTAGAGAAAAGGAAAACCTCGGCCGAAGCCGAGGTTTTTCCTTTAGGCGACATAATAGATTTCCAAAATCGGGAAGTCGTGGGAATTCTTATAGAGTTTCAGAGTGAAGTGATGGATCTCGCCGTCCTTTGTAAATTCACCGCTGGCAAGAAGGACCTTGCCATAGGACTTATCATAATAGAACATCGTCGTCCATGTCTTCTCTTCATCGGCCTTGAGAGTGTTTTCGACATCCGTGAAGATCTTGTCATCCCATGTCTTGCCTCTGAGGGTGATAGACTTGCTACTTGTCAAATTTGAAGAGATATAGTCTTCATCTGTTCCAAGATAGATGTAAGGAATCTCGTTTCCATCGAAGTTCTCATGCATCTTGGAAAGCGTATTTTCACTATACGTTCCAGAAGACGGCAATTCATACTTTGGATACAGGGAGAAGGTCATAGTGTAGGCATTGGATGAATATTTCATCGTCATCTTCATGATGGAACCATCATCCTTTACTTTAGTGGCGGAAAGAATGGTCTCTATTGTAGACTTCTCTTCAAGTCCGGTGTTGCCGAATTCATTGATGGAACATGTCCAACCATCGTTTTCAAGAATTTCCTTATTCTTGTCGAAGTAATTGTGATGATAGTAGCAATAGGTATATTTTCCAGCATCATTCTTCGTCTTATTCGTCGTAAGGGTGACATTCTTCAAGGAGGAGGAAGATGCATTGTTGACATTCACGGTATAGCGATTGATATCCGATACATAAAGGAAGGGAAGTTCATATCCTAAGACGGAATTGATTTTCGTCTTCTCTTCATCCGTATAAGCACCGCCAGCCTGGAAGGTTTCCGGCTCATCATAGAAAATCATGAGCTTTGCAACATCTGTTTTGGAAGTGCCATTGGGCATGAGGATAAAGCGCATTGTCGAACCATCGCTATTCTGTTTCACTCCTTCGAGAGAATCCTGATTGTAGCGGGTACGATTCGAAAGCGTATAGCCATCATCGAGAAGAGTCTGCTTGGCATCATCAATAAGACGGCTATCCCAGATTCCACCTTTGATGGTGATATATTTGCCAAACTGTTTTCCGCTGCCTATGGTCGACGTACTGCTCGAAGATCCGTTGTAACCCGCCTTGACATTCAATGAGGAATTCACGCTATGAAGGTAGATATAGGGGAATGTGTTTCCTCCAAGCTGGGTTGCGAAATTCTTGCTGACAGTCTCTGGCCATTCGCTTTCCGTTGCACCATAGGTATCGCGATAAAGAAGCGTCAATGTCGTTGCAGAGAAGAGAGTTCCTGTACCCTTGCTTGGCTGCTTGAGAGTCAAAGTGATGGAAGAACCATCCGTGAATGTTTTTGTCGAAGTCAGCGTCTTCAGATTCGTCGCATCGCTTGTGACTTGAATTTCACTCCATGTTCCAGTCGTATCGCTATCCCCTTGGATACTCGCCTTGGTATCCTCAATCATGCTTTCATTCCAGTTTCCGCCATAGACGGTCATGGTTCTCGCCGTCGAATCCCAGGAGGAGGTGAATTTCTTCAAGCCGAGATAGACAAAAGGAACACTATGGCCCTCAAGATGGTCATCCATGCTCACCTTCGTGGTTGTTTCCCCTTTGACAAGACTCGTTCCTTGTTCCCAGCTTGTCGCATTTTCTTTATTATAGCCTTCAAGATAGGTCACTGAGCAGCTTGCTGTTCCATAGAGATTTCCATTGATATGAATTCCGCCGTAGATCGTGATGAAGAAATAGGATTTATCGGCCGTATCCGTATATTCTGCTTCCAAGTCATAAAGCCCGTTCGATTTATTCTTGACCGTCACTGTATATCCTGCATCTTCCAATGCCTTTCTTGCATCGGACATGATTCTTGGAGAATAGGTATTGCTCGTCTTTGGTGAAATGGAGAGAGTGGAATAACTCGTCGAGAAGGAGCAATTCGTTTTCTTGTCACCCAGGAAGAAATAGGGCAAGACATGTCCATTCATGGAATCCATCATGGTCTGTTTGGTTGTCGAATCCCATTCCTGTTCATCTTCAGATGGAACATCAAAGGTCTTCTTGCAGTAGGTGGCATACAAAACGACGTTGCTTGTTTCACGATAAGGCTGTTCAACACTCAAAGTGATATAGCAGCCATCATCAAAAAGCCTGTAGGCTCTTAATCCAGCGCCATAGGAAGCAATATAGGTTTCAGTTGTCCAACCAGCGCTTTCGAGACTGGTCTTTGCCAAATCAAACATGCCATCATGATAAAGACCACCCTTATAGGTGAGAACGCCGGTATCCGACTTGAAGGAAATGGTCGGATTCTTTGTTCCTAAATAAATGAAAGGCAATTCATGATTGTCCATTTCGTCATGCATCGTCTGAAGATCATCCGCAGAATAGGCTGTGATGGCACTTGGATTGTATCCTTCGGACAAGGTGATTTCCATATACGCACGGGCTGTATTGCTCGGTTTGGAAATTGAGGCCGTCAAAAGGCATTTATCCTCTTCTTCAAGCGTGGCGGTAAGAACACCCTCGTTTTCCTTCACTTCATATCCTGCCTGTTGATAAGCTGTCTTAAAGGATGTGAGCAAGGAATCATCCCATTTCCATCCGATGACTCGTAAAGAACCTGTGGATGAGATATAGAGATAGAGATGAGAGGATCCGAAATTGATATACGGGATGTCGTGATTATCCAAATAGGAATGAATCGTCACAATCTCATCAGAAGAATAGGAGCTTGCACCCTTACTCAGATCAAAAGGTTCATCATAATAGGCCTTTAGGATATAGGTAGCCACTTCATCGGCCGTCGCAGCCGTATGAGAGATTTCGACCTTCAGATTCAATGCTTCATTTGTTGCGGTCAGAACATCATTTTCGCTATCGATTGAGGCGATATATCCTGCATTCTGGAAAATGCTTACAAAAGATTGGAATGTATTTGCGTCATAGTCTTCCCCATCGATTCTCAAATAACTGGTCGAAAACTGGAGACTGTTCTTATATTCGCAGATGAGATTCTTCGTTTTTCCAAGATTCACATACGGAAGAACAACTCCACCTAAATATTCCTTCATCTGAGAAGAAATCGAAGTCCCCCATAAGGTTTCATCCTGTGATGCAGAAGAAGACGAGGAGGAAGAACTCTCTTTATCAGAACTTGTCACTTTCGAAGTCGAAACCGTCGAGGAAGTCTTCGCACTCGAAGAACTTGTGGAAGATGCCTGGTTGCTGATACCCGCTTCGGAGGAAGAAGAAAAACTGCTTGTATTTCCTCTTGAACAGGAAAACATCGTCAGAGACATCAACGCAAACAAAGAAATTTTGGTGATCTTTTTCATTATATGGTCCTCTTATAACCTAAAAATTATTTTAAGAAACAAGAAAAGAAATGAATAAAAAAATAAGAGCATGAAAAAAAGACTTATCCTGATCAAAAAAAAGACACTTCGTGATTTGATTTTCTTATTATGATAATTGAATAAAGAATTCCGAGAAGAAGAAGAAGAAGAAGAAGAAGAAAACGCTTACATTCTCAATGGTGCAGATACGGTGTTGGGTTTCAAAAATTTAGTTTTGCACAATCTGTCTGATTTGTGCATGAACTAAAATACAAAAATCTGAAATCAATGAAACAACAAAATCGATGTTTCTCTTTCTTTAAGTTCTGTTTGAAGTGTATCGATTACTATCTTCTTAGACAGAATCAAAATACATCTGCTCGACTAGGAGGTTTTCGATATGTGCATCTTTCGTTTCCATCATCATCATTCTCATCATCCACATCGATTTCATTTCTTTTTTCATAGACCGAATCCACGTCGAATGATGCCTGGTGGATATCATCACCACCATCCGCATCGTCCACACCGATTTTGACTTTTTTGAATAGTGAAAAATTAGAACTTTTTCAGTTCTTTCGTAAACGTAAAATAAAGCGACGTCAAAAAAAGACCCGCCCATTGTGGGAGAATATTCTCGGTCACAAAAATTCGGGTCTTTTCTATTTTCTTTGGTTATTTTCCCCTTTGGCGAGGAGTTTCAGCGCTGTCGGGACCTTGCTGGACCACGGAAGGTCGTCATCGTAGACGAAATCCGGCTTTTCCCTTTAGGGAAGGCTATCAAAGAGCCGGTTCTTCCTTGCGATGACCAATGGCTTGATTCTATTCGGTTATGTCGATTATGTCGAATTCAGCATAATCGACGGAGCGATGTTGTAAATCGTTCGCGACAAACAGAAGAGGTTTTCTCTTCTGCAAGTCCGTGGAAGGTGCAAAGGCTGCATCCATGCTGACGACCGTCATCAAGAGAGCTGCGGCGAACGGACTGTATCCGGATGAATATCTAGCCTATGTCCTCTACCCTGGTCGGAGGAGATCAGGAACAACCCAAAGATCCGGATTGAAATAATGAGTCAAAATTGACTTGGCGCCATGTCAAATTTGACCCAAGCTGAACGGCACTCCCTGAAATGAGGCGACTTTCATTGAATTCCTTTCAATTTTTGGAGAGGGAAATTGAGCGATGTCACCTCATTTGGCAAAAAGTCTTCTTCATTTCGTTTTGACTTTTATCTAATTTGTTTGTAAACGCTTTCTTTTTATGGTAAACTTAGAGGAGTCAAAAAAATGAACAATTAGAGACTTCCATGTCTAACATTCTTCATCGAAATGGAGCTTTCACTTATGGATAATGAGAAGAAAAAAGAGCTTATCGCCTTGATTGAATATATGATTCATCATAATGAGCATCATAACGAGGAATTGAAAGAGTTGGGCGATTCTTTAAAAGACATCAGCCAGGATGCCTATCAGAAGGTTTTGAATGCAATCGAATCGTTCGATCAAGGAAACAAGTCGTTGAGCATGGCGCTTGAAGAATTGAAAAACAGGTAATTTTTATGTGTTTATCTATCGTATATAAAGATAAAATCGATAAAAAAAATGTCTTGATGAAAAATGTCATGAGCATCGAGACTTTTAACAATCATCTGATATTGACCGACCTGATGGAACGCAAGATGGAAATCGATGGAAACCTGAAGGTCGCCAATCTTGTCGATGGCTATGTGATTGTGCATATGGAAGAGAAGAATCATGGCTAAACCGATCATTTTAGCCTTTTGCGGAAAAGGCGGTGTGGGAAAAACATCCATCTCCGCATTGAGTGTAAGACTCCTTCATGAGGCCTATCCTGAGAAAAAAATTTTAGCGATTGATGCCGATCCTGCCATCGGACTCTCGACAGCGCTTGGCGTCGAATCCTCTTCGACTGTTGATGACATAAGAAAATTATTTATCGAGCATGCACAAAGCGGGGATAACACCGCCGCCTTGGAGGTCCTATCGGAAGCCAAATATCAGATCTTCGATGCTCTTGTGGAAATAAACAATATCTCTTTTCTCGCAATCGGAAGACCGGAGGCGAGCGGATGCTATTGCAAGGTGAATGCGTATCTAAAGGAAGTCATCAGCCTATTGGCGAACAACTTTGACTATGTTGTCATTGACGGGGAGGCCGGCATAGAGCAGGTCAACCGGCGCGTCATGGAAAAGGTGACTCATCTTATCTTGGTCAGTGATGCTTCGAAAAAGGGAATCGAGGTGACCAAAACAATCAAGAAGGTTGCCAAGGAATTGGTCATGTTCGAAAAGGATGGACTGATTCTCAATCGGGTCAATGAATCCGTCGATCGAAAGAAACTCAATCTCGAATCCCTGAACTTATTAAGCATCATACCGGATGACAAGGAAATGATGCTCTCCGATGTGGAAGGTCAGTCCGTCTTTCTTTTAGATAAAGACGCAAGCATAATCAAAAACACCCGGTCCGCTTTAGAAAAGCTCGGACTCTTGTAAGGAGGCCCCATGAAAGATTTAAGGCATTTATATTATTTCGAGAAATTATTGGATGATGCGAACAACGAGCTTGTCCGAAAAGCAAAAGAGAATGGGCTGAAATGCATTGGCAGCACCTGTTCTCAGATTCCGGAAGTCCTTTTGAATCTGAAAGGATGCTTTTCGACCCGTTTAAGAGCGCCAAGGACGGGTTCTTTGGAAATGGGAACGTATTACATGACTTCCTTCTTATGTGAATATTCCAGAGCCCTCCTCGAAAGAGCCATCGAAGGCGGATACCAGTTCCTTGATTGCCTCTTGACTCCCGATGGATGCACAATGATCAATCGCTGCGTCGAAAACATGGAACTCCTCAAGACGATGCCACAGGAAGGCTTCTTCTATGAATATCTGGAAGTGCCGATGAAGGATGACGATAACGGCCTGAATCTTTATGTTTCCGAATGCCGAAAGAAAATCTTGGGTTCCTTGCATGAGCATTTCCAGATTGACGTTTCCGATGCGGCGTTAATCGAAGCCGTAAAGGAGCACAATGAAATCTGTCGGCTGATCACAAAGCTAGGCGAATACAGGAAAGAGGAGAATCCGCGGATTACAGGCTATGAATTCCACATCATCACGATGTGCACCTATGTCTGTCCCCATTCCCTTCTGATCGAGAAACTGAAAGAAACCTTGGAAGAAGTCAAAACGAGAGTTCCTGACGAGAAGAAGAAATTCCGTGCAAAGGTCCTCGTTGTCGGTTCCGAAGTCGATGATGTGGACATGATCAAGCTCGTCGAGGAATCCGGCGCTCGCGTCGTGGCCGATCGATATTGTTTTGGTTCATTCCCCGGAAGACAGGAAATCCGATTGAACGACAAGGAAGATATCCTGACGCAGATCTGTGCTCAGTACATGCATTCGTGCATGTGTCCTCGCCATATGAACTTGGATAAATTCAAGAAAAGAAAAGAATATGTCAACGCTCTTGCCAAGGAATTCCATGCGGATGGCATCATCTACGAACAGATGAAATTCTGTGATCCCTGGGCCTATGAAAGAATGACGGGTACTCATATGCTGAGAGATGAATATAACTATCCTGTCCTTTCGATTGACAGGCCCTATGCCGTGGGTTCTTCCGGTCAGATCCGAACAAGAGTCCAAGCCTTCGTCGAAAGCATCGAAATCAAGAAAATCCAAGGAGGAAGCAAATAATGGGAAGTAAAGTCGGTTCAGAACCGCTGGGCAAACTCTACAATGGCAAAAGAGTCCGCAAAAGAAGAGAGTGGAGAGGCTTCGTGGATACATTCTATGATTTTCGCTGTTGGCTCAAAATCATGTGGATGCTTGCCAAATTCATTGTCAAGCCAAATAACCTAAAGGGATTCTTTCGTTATCGGTGGATGTTGAATTATCTTGCCGTTCCGATGATGATCGATAAGCACACGACGGGCCTCCGCAAGGAAGCATTGAGAATCGCCCATACGGAATATGATTTAGTCGCTTTGGATGTTGCTCAGCTTCTAGGAAGAGTCTTCAAGGCTGACAAAAGATGCGGAAACAATGAAAAGTTCTCCAAGAAATGCGTTGTCCTGGATGAAAACGAAATGTTCCATATCATGTGCGGTTTTCCGAATTTATACGCCGTAAGCTGGGAAACGGCCGCCATCTATGTTTCCGTTCTATTGAACGGCGGGGCTGTCACGCACTATCTCGATGTTCTTCAGGAAATGGGAATTCCAGGCGACGTCTGTCCGATGCCGGCGGCGGAAGCCGGTGCCGCTGTGGATGAAGATATGCCGATCTATGGCGCCTGTGCGATCCAATGCAATACCACCTGTGATGGCTCGCTCATGGGCAATGGCATCATGAGCAAGAAATATGAGGAATTCGGCATTCCGACATTCCAGATTGCCGCTCCTTTAAGACATACGGAAGAAGGCGTCCAAGAATACGCCGCCCAGGAAATCCGCAATGCGATCAAGTTCATCGAAGAGAAGACGGGCGAAAAATGGGACTGGGACAATTACTTCAAATGCGCAAAGCGTTTCAACGAAGAGAACAGGCTTCGCAAATCCTGGATGGAAATGTCGAAGACCGAATATCCTCAGGTCTATGGTGCGAATTTGGCTCTCTATGCCGAAACGACATATATGGCCGTTGCCGGACGAAGCGATGACTTTGTCAAAGCGGATAAGAAGATTACGAAGCTGGCCAAAAAAGCATTCCAGAGAAAGGCTCTTGTCTGCAAAGAGAATCGCCATCGGGCGATCATCTGGGGTGTCCAATCTCAGTTCTATACGGATTTCCTGCCTTGGCTTCAGAACTGCTGGGGCATCCTTCCATTGGTCGATATGCTCTCTTTGGTCTATTTCGATGAGATTTCAGAAGATGATCCCGAGCAGGCGATTTATGACATTGCCAAGCTCTATCAGGAAATGATCATGAGAAACAGAACCCATGGCGGATATGAAGTCCTGTTGGATGATTTATGGAGATTCTGTGAAGAATATCATGCAGATATGGTCATTCTTTGGGAACATATCTCCTGCAAGGCTTTGGATGGCATGCACGGATTGTTTGAGGAAAGGGCTCGAGAACACGGCATAAAACTGATTTGGGTCAATCACGATCTGATGGATCCGCGTGTCATATCCAAACAATCGATTCGCGATGATGTGAATCGCTATATGCGTTCTGTCATGAGGGAAGAACCCGTCGATCCAAGTCTCGAAGTCATTGACGATGCAAATTCATGGTAGGAGAAATGAAAATGAAATATTTTGGTGGATGTGATTCCGGCAGTACTTACACGAAATGTGTAATCATTGATGAAAACGGAAAGATGGTTGCAGATGTCACATTGAGAAGCCGAATCAATTCGGTTTTGAGTGCTCAGGACGCTTTGGATCAGGCGATTGCAAAAGTCGATGGACTGAATTCCCCGAAGGATTTGGCTTATCTTGTCGGAACCGGCTATGGAAGAAACAAAGTTCCTTTTGCAGATGAAAACATTTCCGAAATATCCTGTCACGCAATGGGTGTCCATGTCACGGATCCCAATGTGAAGGCGATTATCGATATCGGCGGACAGGATGTCAAAGGCATTGCCGTCGATAAAGACGGAACCGTCTTGAACTTCGCCATGAATGACAAGTGTGCGGCTGGCACAGGAAGGTTCTTTGAGGCGATGTCGAGAGCCTTTGAGATGGATTTGGATAAATTTTCCAAATTATCCTTGAATGCCAAGAATATCATTCCAATCACCGCTCAATGCACGGTCTTTGCCGAATCGGAAGTCATCTCTTTGGTCGGTGAAGGAAAACCGATGGATGAAATCGCGGCCGGCATCGAATTCTCGGTTGCGAAAAGATGTTTCGTGATGGCGAAAAAAGCCGGTGCGGTGGACAACATCACGCTGACGGGTGGCTGTGCGAAAAACGAAGGTCTGAAGGATGCAATCGAAAAAGTCTTGCATCTGAAGGTGGTCAACCTTCCGATCGACCCCCAGCTTATGGGTGCTCTCGGTGCCGCTGAATATGCCCGTCAAAAAGGCATGGCAGGAGGAAGGTAATATGGGTATCGCTCTCATCGTCCTGTCCTGGACATTGTTTACTTCTCTTGGCTGGTCTTTATGGGTGAGCATTGTCTGCACCATCATCGGTTCTTTTATTGCTCTTTTTGGTTTCTTGTTCTTTATCTATTTTTTCAATATCGATATGAAGCTGACCTCCTCATTGGAGTCCCTCCTATTGAAGATTTATGAGAAGAAGAAAAGAAACCGTAAAATCTAGATATGTTTATCTTTGACGACCTTCTCACAGAGGTCAATGACATCAATAAAAAATACGAAGGAAAAAGACTCGAGGTCAATTTGGATCGACCCTTCAGGGAGAATCGAAATCAATTCATTTTTCAGGATGACATTGCCTATGAGCTCGGAGCCAATCCATATAAGGGTATCACATTGGATTTGCTGACCGATTCGAATTTCGAGGATGAGATTCTCCTTCTTGGGGATGATTTGGATTCGATCGGAAGGAATACGGATTATGCCCGGATTGTCTTCGCAAGCATCGATAAGGATCTCATCGGCACTTCCAACAAGCTCTATAGCAATATTCGAAAATTCGATTACGTAAAATACCATCTGAATTATGAAGGCATCATGGTACGCGAATCCGTCTTTCGCAAAAAGGAAAGCCTCGTCGTATCGAAAAAAGAATTAAAAGAAGGAAGTCTGAATTTTTCTCTTTTTGGTTCCTATATCATAAGCAAGCACAAAGAGTTGCCGTTTATCAAGAATGTGAAAATCATCTTTATAGACAAACAGAATTATGATTATGAAGGACTCAGTAAAATCGTTACTCGATGTGAAAACATCACCAAAGCCTTAGACCATTTGATGAATAAGGTCAAAATGGATTGTCATGTCTGTTCACTCCAAGTGATCTGCAGTGAGGTCGAAAAGAAAGTCAATGAGGATTTCAAGAAAGAATAGTTTTTCATCATAACAGAATATAAACAATCAAAGAGAAACTCTTTTTTGTTTGTTCATGATTTTCCTTTATATACTGTTCCACCATCATTTAAAGGCATTGTAGAAGGAAAAGCGTCCAGTCTGACTGCAGAACTTTAGGATATTGAAAAATAAGGGAATGATAAAAGATGGCAAGTGTAAAATAGGACAACGTGATTTTTTCATTTATAAGGAAAAAAGAATCGAGCCTTCCCAAGATTTTATGAACGTGTCCATCAACTTATTTTCGTTCTCGATTGATCATCCTCTCACCTAAGAATTTCTTTTCCAAAAAGAAGCCGCTTGGTCAATCCATCCTCCATGCATTAAATAAGGGATATTGTAGTTTTTCTTCTCATCATAGGAATAAGGAAGATATATCAGAGTTTGTTCCCTTAGTGGCTGAGTTTTGCTTTCATAGGATAAGGACTCCTAAGTATCATAATTAAAATCAACGAGTTGGTCCTTCTTTTCCGCTTGATTCGAGTATTCATCAGTTTTTTGAGGTGGAAGGAAATTTTTCTTGACTAAAATCGGATGTCTAAGATGAAATGCTCGATGAAGCCCTTGATTCAGATGAAGATTTTTCCTTACACGAGAAAAGAGTAGACATCCACCCAAAAGCAAAATCGCTTTCCTAAATATTTATCTCATGTTCCAACCTCCTAAAACCATCGAATTGTCTTTCTCTTTAAATGCCTTTACAAATCCAATCCGGAAAGCCAATTCGTGATTGACGAAGCTGAGCTAGAGACAGCGCTTCCCCTTAAAGAGAGGGCATCATTTCTTCGATAATTCGCACCTTCTAAAAGAGAACCTAAGGTTGAAAGGCTGCTTGCTCCGCTTGATGATCCGTTATGAGTGAAAAATGGAATCACCGTCATGTTCGAGAAATCATATTCGTTGACAAAGCTTGCAACAGGCCTTGGCAAATCATACCACCAGATAGGGAAGCCGATTAGAATCGTATCATAATTTGCGAATACGTCCTTTTCAATATGAGTCGAAATCTCTGGAAAAGACTTCGAATTCACTTCTTCTTGTGCTCGATCGAATAGAGTTTCATCCGTATATGGTTCACTGACAACGATTCTAAATAAATCCGATTCGATATTTTCGTTCATGATTCTTGCAACCGTTTGCGTATTCCCTGAATAAGAAAAATAAGCGACAAGAACATCATTTTTCCCACTGACGCTGCTCTCTGGGGAGTTATCAATCGAGTTTGTTCTTGACCCTCCACACGAGGCCAATCCAAAAAATGGAAGCATGAGCAAGAATGCCAATTTCATTTTCTTCATCTTTTCCTCCTTATGAAATTTGTTATATTGAAACCAATCAGGCTAACTGATAAGGCAATCGCTATCTTTTTGAGAAAATCGATGATGAAGGGAGTTTCATCATAGCTTTTGAAGGCTATCAGGAAAAACATTTCTTCATACATACGATCAATGAATATCATTATGAATAGACCGCACAATATGATGAGGATTTCAAAGGTTTTGAATATCCAGAAATCTTTGAATTTAAAAAGAAACAAATTCAAGTGAAACCCAAAATGGATGCAAACAAATAGAAATAGCCAGACAGATGAAACCATATGGAGGCTTCGACCAAGCATCATCCCATTCTTGATCAATCCCTTAAAAATGTAACCGGAAATCAACAACGAGCTTTCCATGCATACAAGAAGAGTGATAAGAATAAGGAAATTTATGACAATGGAAGGAATCATTTTCTTGCTGACTCTTCCCAAAAATAGGACTTTATACCATCTGTAATTCAGGATATTAAGAATTAAGAAAAGCGCGAATAGAACGATGCCTATACTTTCGTGTGCGAGGCCAGAAAGAGTATGTTCGCACATCAGGATAATCAATAGGATAAGCATAGAAATATCCAGCGATATCTGAATGATTCTTTTCATCGTCCTCTTTTTGTTCATAACGGTTTTCTTTTCCTTCTTTCCAGGATGAAGGAAGGAGTGACTTGATTCTCGTTAGCAGAGTCCTTGTATAAG
>CAVDUB010000027.1:0-29138 GCA_963612025.1 bacterium | reverse complement strand
GCCGTTCATCATCGGCTTTTTTTCTTGAAATGATGGCCATAAACCACTATATTATTATACGTCTATTCGTGTGTTAACTATTCAATGAGGAGGATCCCATATGATGAAAGGGAAACGTGGCGTAGCATTGGCGATGTCTCTTATCGCTATTTCGCTGACAGCTTGTGGTGAGGATTATACCTATCCGGATGCATCTTGGAAAGAAGGCGTCATTGCCACAATCGGCAACAAGACTTACAAGTACGATGATATCTATCCAGCCTTGGAGGGAACAAAGAGTTCTGCTCAGGCTTATTTCAATGTTGCCAAATCTGTTTTGGCCCAGGCGGTCACGACAAGATCCGATGGTATCATGTCGATTGTCGACAACAAGATCGAAAGCCTTCATGATACTTGGAAGACCAATGCCAGAACCAACAATACTTCCTATAAGGAAGAACAGGAAAAGACATTCTCGAGCGAAGGCGTCGAGGATGAAGATGAATTGAGAGAAAAATATATCGCTCAGCAGAGAGTCGAAGAGAACTCGAACTCTTTTTCGACCGTCAAAACCTATTCGGCCGACAACGATGGCGGTGAATATTATCTCTCGAAGGAATTGACAGAGAAATTCGTCACGGAAAAGGCTCCTTATCATGTTTCTCATATTTTGATTAAGGTCGATGCCTCGAGCAGTGGAGATGGCTACTACAATGGTCAGATTTCCTCTGACGATGCCAAGCAGATTGCCAACGTCACCCGTATGCTTTCTTCTGGCACGAGCTTCGGCTCTGTGGCTCAGCTTGCCAGCGATGATTCTTCCAATACGCAATATGGTGAACTCTATACGAGTGGTACTAGCGGAAGTGCGATGGTCAGCATGCTCAAGGATACTTCCTATGTTAATGAATTCAAGCTTGGTGTCTATGCCTATGATGCTTTCTTGAATTCCAGCACAAGTGCCACAACAACAGCAACAGGCAATGCTTCCAACAAAGACATCCGTTCCTCTTTGCGTGTCCCTGGAACAAGTGAGGGATCCAACAAGGAGAGCGAAGTTGCTCAGAGCATCAATGATACGTTGATCGGAAAGGGTGAAGCCTTCGGCATCCCGCTTTCTGTCTGCTTTGAGATGAATCAGGTTGCCGATTGGGAAAAGAATCCTTATAACGGTTCTTCCATCTCGACCGAAAACAAGAAGTCCATCACAGCCAGACAATATACAAGAAACGTTCTCTTCAACAATTACTTCAACTATCGCGGCGTTTCCTTCATTTATAAGGATTCCATCGAGGAATTCAATACTCGTTTCCTTGCTGAAGTCAACGGTATTCAGAATGCCCGTAAGGAAAGCGGTGAGACAACTGCAAATACTTTTGCCGATATTTCTTCTTTCCTCAATTCCGATGATTCTTATCTTTCTTTCAAGAAGGATGAATACAATTACATCAAGAATCTCATGGTGGAAGCGGATGATTCTGCTTTCTGCGATTATTCTGGAAAACTTGTCAATTACAAAACGAATGCTGACAAGAAAGCCGAGTTAAGTCAGGTTTCTGGAGATAGCCATAAGGTTTTAGCGTCCAATTCCAACCCAATCATCATCGCCAGAGCCGGTACGAGCGGCGATTCCGGATATCAGGGCATCCATTTCATCACTGTGAACAATAATCCGTTCACTGCGGATAAGAATGGTGACTACACCAAGAAATATCAGTATTATAGAGCCAATGTCCCATCCGATACGAAGTCGGAAAATTCGACAGCTTATTCGGCTGATTATTCTGAACATCCATCTTTCATCAACTTCGTCACGACAGATGCCAATTCAACCACAACCTACAACAACAGACGTTCCACCTTGGAAAGCGTCATCAAGGCATCTTTGCCAAGCGAAGATATCGCTTTGTGGGAATACAATCTGCAGACCTTCAAAGACAAGTTCGGCAAAGATTTCACAGACTATCTTCCGGATAATGTGAAGAAACTCGTCAACCAGTACATCACGCTCAACAAGGAATCTTCTTCGGACAGCGCAAATGATACGTTGGATTCGAGTTGGGAAACCTATGTGAATGAATTGATTACCCAGGAATATCTGACCCAGGAACGTATGGTCTCGGATGTCTGCATCGGTTCGTTTGAAGGTGGTTATTTCACCAAAGATATGGAGGAGGCTTGCTATGTTGAATAAAAAGAGAAAATTTGCCAGTGTTCTGGCTGCCTTATCTTTATTCGCCCTTGTCGGATGCGATACGGATGAAATCAAGTATCCTTCCAACTATACGGATAAGATTTATAAGGATGATTTCAATAAGGATGCGCAGGAGCCGAAGACTGCCCAGGATACTCTCAAGCAGTATTATCAGTCCTTGACCAATGATGATGCAATCTACGAAAAGACTGTCAAGAAGCTTCTCACAATCTTGTCCGACAATGTTCATAATTTTGATTCTGCGAGTCAGACTGGAACTTCGACTTACAGTGTTCTCAATGATACATTGACAAAGAAATCTGTCGCTGATAGCTATGCGGAAGCCACTTATGCTGTCTCAGGTGAGGATAATCTTCTTACCCGTGCCAAGGATACGATGGTTTCCACAGCCAGAAGCGGAAGCTACAAGAAGGACAATCTTTGGGATGAAAAATCCTATGCCAAATATCTTCAGCAGAATTATTATTATCTGAGTGATGATTATGCTCTCAATACGAACAAGTCTGACCTGAAGAATAGTCTTGTCACTCCGACCATGGAATTCGATGATGTCTATTCTAAGGTCAATGAGAAGGCCTATACGAAGTATATGACAACTGAATTGTATGACGATGAGAAAATCAATTATCTCACTGCTGAATACATTCTCGATAAGACACCGGCTTCCATCGGTAATGCCAATGCCAGAAAAGTTCAGGTCATTTCCATTGCGGATCGCTCTGATGAACCTGGCGATGCCAAGCAGATTCTCGACAAATATGTCGAAGACTACATCATCAATCCAAAAGAAGGATACAAAGATGATGATTTCTCTGTTCTTTCCAAGCTTTGGAAAGGTATCACGGTCTCTTCTTTGGCTGAGATTCTTGACAATGAGATTATCATCGATAATGAAAACTTCACTTATTCCTTCGGCGCTGGAGTCGATGAAGCAAGAAAGGCTGAAATCAAGGCGATCTACGGCCGTTATCTCGTCACATTGAAGGATGATGGTTCTATCGAAGTCGCTGCTCAGTCTCCTGTTCTCAATAAGGAACAGACAAAGTGGCTCACTGAAGTCACCGGCGATTGTAAATCGACACTCACGGGCAAGATTCTTGATGACAAGAAGAAAATCGATGATGGTCTTGATAACTGGCATAAGCTTGATACCTCCCTTGAATCGACTTACACAGGTTCTTATACCTATGATCTTGAGAAGGGTTATCGCAATGCCATTGATGAAATCGCAACCCGTGACTTGATCACGAATGGTGTTTACCTGAAATCGAGCGGCATCTCTGCCCTTCCTTCCGGATTGACAGATCGTATCTTTTCGACTCGTGTCACTTCCAGCAAGGAAAAGATTGAGGCGATGAAAGAAGATGGCAAGAAGAACGGTTTGACCAAGGATAAACAGGATCTTACGGTCTATGCGAAGGATGGATATCGTTATATGACGGTTTCCGATACTCTTTCCACGGATTCGACTTCCTCCATTCTCTACTATGATGCTTCTTCCAAGACCTATTACATCACTCGTATTCTCGACGTTGTCGATACCAATGCCGTCACAACTGGCGATACCATCTATGATACCGATGCCAAGATGAATCAGATCAAGGCGGAAGTTGCCTATGCCATGTCCACGACCGGTTCCTATAAGACCGATAGTGCTGTCTACTGGCTCTCGAGAATCGATTTCACCTATTCCGATGAAGCTTTCCTTGAATACATCAAGAGCAACTATAAAGATGTCTTCAAGACGGAGAATCCATATTCTTCCGAGGCGAAATTCGATCTCACCAAAGGTTCTTTTGCCAAGTAATCGTTGTATAATATATAGGGAAGACTTCGGTCTTCTCTATTTTTAAAAGGAGAAAGTTCATATGAGTGATTCTTGTATTTTCTGTAAGATTGCCTCCGGACAGATTCCATGCTACAAATTATATGAAGATAGCGATGTCCTGGCTTTCTTGGATGTCAATCCAGCCAGTCGAGGCCATACCCTCGTTGTCCCGAAGACTCACTATGATTCTGTCGTGACGACGCCAAAAGCCATTCTTGACAAGACTTTCGAAGTTGCCCAGATGATTGCCCAGGCACAGATTTCTCAGCTTGGAGCGACTGGCGTCAACATCATCACGAATGCTGGAAAAAGCGCTGGACAGACAGTGAAGCATTTCCATGTGCATGTCATTCCTCGCTATGATGATGACGGACTCAAACTTGATTTTCCTCCGAAGCAGCTGGAGAATTCCACCATGCTCGAAATCAAGGATTCCATCGTCAAAGGATTGGACAGATAAGGTTGCTCTCGGGCAGCCTTTTTTTCTTTCTAGAGGAAAATCATGAATTGTATTATCACTTTTCTTGTATCAAATTCCTAAATTCATTACAATATATTCGCTTTTTCTATCATTTAGCAATTTGGAGGCGGTATGGATAAACTTAGCATCAAAAATATTTCCTGTGAAGCGGAAAAGAATCCGATTCTTCATCAGTGTTCTTTAGAAGTCAACAAAGGGGATTGCATCGCTTTGCTTGGTCCCAACGGACATGGAAAATCAACTCTTCTGAATGTTCTGATGGGTAATCCGAGATACAAAGTGACAGAAGGAAATGTTCTTCTCGATGGGGAAGACCTTCTTTCCTTTGGCGTTGATGAAAGAAGCAAGAAAGGCATTTTCATGTCTTTCCAGAATCCACCGGATGTTCCTGGCGTTGTGACGATGGATTTCTATCGTGCGATGCTCAATGCCCGTCTTGAAAAACCAATCTCATTATTGAAATTCTATAAGGCCATCAATGAATCCTACCAGAAGGCTGGATTGGATTCCTCTATGGCAACCCGTCATCTCAACGAAGGCTATTCGGGAGGCGAAAAGAAGAGAAATGAGATTCTGCAGATGATTTTGCTCAATCCGAGTCTTGTTCTTTTGGATGAAATCGACTCTGGACTCGATGTCGATGCCTTGAAGACGATTGCCGACATCATCAATGAACTCAAGGAAAATGGAACGACGTTCATCATCGTCTCTCATTATGACCGTCTTTATGAAATGGTTCATGTCAATCGCACGGCTGTGGTCGTCAATGGTTCGATTGCCTTGGAAGGCGATGAGAAGATTGCCAAGAGAATCTCGAAGGAAGGTTATTCCTTCTTGGAGAAGGAATACGATATCCGCATCGAGAAGACGGAGAAGACAGCCAATTCCGTTTCCATCGGTTCGTGTGGCGTCAAGCAGGTCATGGGCAAATGATTATGGACAAGCTGTATCTCAATCCTTCTTCCTTTGAGGAAAATGTCCTCATCGAAGAAGAAAGCAAAATCAAATTCTTCTTGGATTCAAAAATCGAGAAGAAGGAAATCAATATTGTCTACAATGTCAAGGAGAATCAGACTTTGGATTTGACCATGGTCGACTTCTCCTCGTCTTCTTTTAAGATGAATCTGACTGTGAAACTTGAAAGAGGAAGCAAGGCCATCCTTTCCTTGGCAAGCGTGGGCTTTCAGGATACAGAGAAGGTCTTCTCCTTCAATGTCGAACATCTTTATCCTCAGTCGGTATCGAGAGTGAAGATGAGCGGCATCAATATGAAGAATGGCGTTTTAAGGTTCTTAGGCAATTCCCTGATTGTCAATAAGGCTTTCCGTTCGGATACCCGCCAGGAAGGGAAAATCACGAATCTTTCCTATGACTGCAAGAGCGAGGTTTCCCCTTCTCTTCTCATCAAGGAAAACGACGTCAATGCTTCGCACGGCGCTGCGGTGGGAGCCTATAATCCGGATGAACTCTTCTATCTGATGAGCCGCGGGCTTTCTCTTGAAGAGAGTGAAAAACTGATTACGTATGGAACTCTTCTTCCCATCATTGAAAAATTAGAGGACGAGAAATTGATTGCCAAGGTCAAGTCTTCTTTGGAGGTGCTCACCTTATGAGTCTGAATCCGTATGAAATAAGAAAGGATTTCCCGATGTATGACAAACATGACGGGAAATTCAAGAATCTTCCTTTGGTCTATCTGGACAATTCTGCAACGACGTTCAAGCCGTATTGTGTCATTGAAAGTGTAAATCATTATTATATGGATATCACGGCCAATACTCGACGAGGAGACTATTCTCTTGCCCATGAAGCAGATATGGCTTTCGATGAGGCCAGAAGAAGCGTGGCCAAGTTTATCCATGCCAGAGACGAAAAAGAAATCATCTTCACAAGCGGAGATACTCAGGGGCTCAATGAAATCGCCTATGGGCTTCTTCCCTTACTTCAGAAAGGGGATGAGATCATTCTTTCTCAGTCCGAACATGCCTCGAATGTTCTTCCTTGGTTTCAAGTATGCAAAATCTCGGGTGCTGTCTTGAAATATGTTCAGCTTGACGAAAAGGGAAGAATCACTCCGGAAGGCCTTCTCAAGGTTATTTCTGAAAAGACGAAGATCGTCTCTCTGGCGAGTGTCAGCAATGTCATGGGCTATAAGGCCGATGTGAAGAAATTGGCTCAGATTGCCCATGAGTATCATGCAATCTATATCGATGATGCTGCCCAGTCGATTGCCCATTCGAAGACGGATGTCCAAGAGAGCGATGTCGATCTTCTTGTCTTTTCTGGACACAAGATGCTCGGTCCGACAGGAATCGGTGTTTTATATGGAAAGATGGAGATTCTCGAGAAGATGTCGCCTCTTCTCTATGGGGGTGAGATGAATGCCCGTTTCCATTCGGATATGTATCTTTCCTTGGATGATATTCCCTACCGCTTTGAGGCGGGAACACAAAATATCGCCGGCGTGTTGGGATTGAAGAGTGCTTGTGAATATCTTTCGAAAATCGGATTTGATCAGATTGAGGAGCATGAAGCCATGCTTCGAAGACTTGCAATCGATGGCTTGAAGAAGAATGGCAATGCCATCATCTACAATGAAGATGCAGACAGCGGAATCATCACGTTCAACATCAAGAACGTCTTTCCACAGGATGTGGCAACTTACCTTTCGAGCAAGGGCGTGTTTGTCCGTTCGGGAACCCATTGTGCAAAAATTCTTCCAGAATTCATGCACGTGGATGGAACAGTTCGTGCATCCATCTATCTCTATAATACCAAAGAAGATATTGAGGCTTTTGTTCAGGCCTGCAGCACAGCGGAGGATTTTTTAGATGCCTTTTTCAATTAATCCAGAAGAGATGATGAGAGAAATCATCGTCGATCATTATCAGAACCCGAGAAATTTTATGGAAGTCAAGGATGATTCCTATATCACAATCCATATGGATTCCGCTTCCTGCATTGATGATATCTACGTTCAGGTCAAAATCGAAAACGGCATCGTCAAGGATTGCAAATGGCATGGAAAAGGGTGTGCCATTTCCACCGCTTCAACTTCCATCATGAGCGAACTTGTCTTAGGCAAGAGCGAAGAGGAAGCCATGAAGATCATGGATGAATTCAACAAGATGCTTTCAGGTGAGCCTTTCGATGAGGAAGCCTTGGGAGAAGCCATCTGCTTTAAGAATGTCAACCGTCAGCCAAGTCGCATCACCTGTGCCAATATCTCCTGGCGTGGTCTAAAGAAGGCATTCCTCGAGGAGGAGAAGAAAGAACATGGAAAATCAGAATAAGGAATTGTACGACGACGACAACCGAGCTCAGTATGAATTTCGGGATAAGGATGTCGCCATCTTCCGAACTGAAAAAGGACTTGATGAAGCTACAGTTCGCGAGATTTCCAAGATCAAAAAGGAACCGGAATGGATGCTTGATTTCCGTTTGAAGTCCTTGAAGGAATTTTTTGCTCATCACCAACCTTCCTATGGTCCGGATCTTTCCTGGATCGACTTTCAGGACTACACATACTATACAAAAATCAGCGACAAGGTGACTGACAACTGGGAAGAAGTTCCCTCCACTGTCAAAGATACATTCTCCAAGCTTGGCATTCCAGAAGCTGAACAGAAGTTCCTTTCGGGTGTCACCACTCAATATGAGTCGGAAGCTGTCTATTCGAATATGCTTAAGGAAGTCAACGACAAAGGCGTGGTCTTCCTCGATATGGATTCCGGACTGAGAGAATACCCAGAGATCGTCAAAAAATATTTTGGAAAGCTTGTTCCGCCCCAGGACAACAAATATGCCGCACTGAATAGTGCTGTCTGGTCGGGTGGAAGTTTCATTTATGTTCCAAAAGGAGTCAAACTGGATAAGCCTCTGCAATCTTATTTCAGAATCAACAACAAGAGATCCGGTCAGTTTGAAAGAACGCTCATCATCGTCGATGATGACGCAGAACTCAATTATGTCGAAGGCTGTACCGCACCGATGTATTCTGAGGAATCGCTCCATGCGGCCATCGTCGAAATCTTTGTCGGCAAGAGAGCTAAAATGCGCTATACGACGATTCAGAACTGGTCGAATTCCATTCTGAATCTCGTCACTCAGAGAGCCATCGTTGAGGAAGATGGACTCATGGAATGGGTCGACGGGAATATCGGCTCGAAGCTCTGCATGAAATATCCCTGCTGTGTCCTGAAAGGAGACCGTGCCAAAGGCTCGACCATCTCGGTCGCTGTGGCTTCCAAGGGACAGTTCCAGGATACAGGTGCAAAGATGATTCATCTTGGAAAGGATACTTCCAGCACCATCATCTCGAAATCGATTTCCAAAGATGGTGGAACGGCGAATTTCCGTGGACAGATCAAAATCTCAAAGACGGCCCTCAATTCCAAAGCGCATGAGGAATGTGATACTTTGATTATCGATGATCATTCCTATTCGGATACGATTCCCCATAATGAGGTCGACAATGCAAATTCCTATCTGGAACACGAGGCGAGTGTCAGCAAGATCAACGAGGATCAGCTTTTCTATCTGATGAGCCGCGGCTTGAACAAGAGCCAGGCGACACAGATGATTGTCATGGGATTCCTCGAACCCTTCAGCAAGGAACTGCCGATGGAATATGCTGTCGAGCTCAATCAGCTCATCAAGATGGATATGTCAGGATCAATTGGTTAAATGCTCAACAAGATACAGAAACAATACGATGTCATCGTCATCGGCGGCGGCCATGCCGGAACGGAAGCCTGTTATGCGACAAGCAAGATGGGTTTCCGGACTTTATTGGTCTGTCTGAACTTCAAGATGGTCAGCAATATGCCCTGCAATCCCCATATCGGCGGATCGGCAAAGGGAATCGTTGTCCGCGAGATTGATGCTCTTGGCGGCATCATGGGAAAGATGGCTGATATGGAAGGTTCTCTCCTCCAGATCAAGGAACTCAATACATCCAAAGGCCCAGGTGTAAGATGCCTTCGTGCCCAGGAAGACAAAATCGGGTATCCCAAGAATGTGCAAGATTATCTGCTGACACTCCCCAATCTCGATATCCTCGAGGATGAAGTGAAATCCCTCGTGATTGAAGACCATGTCATCAAAGGTGTCCAGATGGAGAAAAATGGGTTTATCTCCACTTCTGCAATCATCTTGGCCACCGGTACCCATATGGAGGCAAGAATCCTCCGTGGACATGTCATCAAGGATGAGGGACCGGATGGGGAAAAGCCAAGCCACGGTCTTTCCAAATCCATTGCAGACCTCGGCGTTCAGCTTCTCAGATTGAAGACAGGCACTCCGCCTCGTCTTGATCCCGACAGCATCGATTTTTCTATCCTCAAGCCCGAACTTGGCCAGGAAGGTCATTTTGCCTTTTCCTATGATACGACCCGCTTCATGAAGCAGGAGGATATGATTCCCTGCTATCTAACCTATACCAATGAGAAGACGCACCAGATCATCCGTGAACATCTTTCTGAATCGGCGATGTATGGCGGCGTGGTCGAAGGTGTGGGACCGAGATACTGCCCCTCGATTGAGGACAAGGTTGTCCGCTTCGCTTCCAAAAATCGTCATCAGCTTTTTCTGGAACCGGAATCGCTTCATTTCAAATCCATCTACGTCGATGGCCTGTCCACGTCCATGCCTGTTGAGGTGCAGGAAGAAATTGTCCATTCCATCGTCGGACTTGAGCATGCAAAATTCCTGAAATACGCCTATGCTATCGAATATGATGCCATCGAGCCTTCTCAGCTTGAGCATTCCCTTCAGGTGAAGAATTATCCAGGACTTTATGTCTGTGGACAGATTGCTTCCACCTCCGGCTATGAGGAAGCAGCCGCCTTAGGGCTGATGGCAGGAATCAATGCCGGTTTATACCTACAGAAGAAGGAACCGCTCATTCTGAAAAGAGATGAAGCCTATATCGGAATCATGATCGATGATCTTGTTTCCAAGGGAACAAAAGAACCCTATCGACTTCTTTCCAGCCGCAGCGAATTCCGACTTCTCACCCGAAGTGACAATGCCGATGATCGCTTAGCCAAATATGGCTATGAAGTCGGACTCAACTCAGAAGAACGTTATTTAAGGCTGAAAGGTCATAATGACAAGGTCAGAGAGACCATAGCCCTCTTGGAAACGATTCAGATTGCCTCGAGTGAGCCCTTGCAGAATTACATCATGTCTTTAGGATTTCCTAAGCCGAACGGAAATGAAAATTTAAAGAATTCCCTTCGAAGACAGAACGTCACCTATGCCGGACTTAGGCAAAACTGCCCTCTTCTTCCTGAACTGGATGAAATGGAGGCATTCAAATGCGAGACTATGGTCAAATATGAAGGTTATATCCTTCAGGAAAGAAAGGAAGCCGAAAGAAGAAAATCCTACGAGGATCTTCCTCTTCCAGAGGACCTTGATTATCGACATATTGATGGAATTTCCCTTGAGGCCAGAGAGAAACTTGCCCTGATTCGTCCTTCGACTCTCGGACAGGCAGGAAGAATCACTAATGTCCATCCGAGCGATATCGATGTTCTTTCTTTCTATGTCCGTCATCGTAACAGCAAATAAGAAACAATCCCTAGAGAAAATAAATTTCTAGGGATTTTTTATTGGAAAGAAAAAAACTTACATGCCGATTTCTATGATCCAGTCTAGAATTGCTTTCCATCATTCTTCGAGATGATAAGAATGATGGTGCATTCTTTATGAAGAAAAGATAGAATAGATGAAAAAGGAAAGGAAGCATACGATGAAAAATATACTTGGCGTCTACTCGAAGGAATACCCAACAAAGATTCTTCTTCAGGAGAAGGATCTCGATACGATTGAGAAACTATCCCGGATTCTGAAATATAGATCGCATGTCTATTTCACAAAAGAGGGAATCGATTTTATTACGAATCATTTTTCATTTTCGCAGTTTGCTTTGTTTTCGACTTCGATGCAATCGGCAGATGAATTGCTTCAGAGTCTGATGAAATCGTCGATTTCAAATCCGGATGATGTGGCTATCTGGAACAAGGATGATCTTCTTCATTATATGACGGGCATGGATCCGATTAAGGTCACAGATGATTTTGCTGTCATCTATATGGATGCACCTTTGTCTTTAAAGGCCGAAGACCTCAAAAAATATTTTTTGATGATTAAGGATAAATATGATCCAAAGGGATTCAATAAGAAACTTTTCGATTTTGTTTGGAGAACTTTCTCAGATACGAAATCCTATCGGAATTTCTTTGATCATTGTGATTCTTTCGATAATTCGGATATCCGATACACAACGTATGATATTCGTGAACACTTTGGAAATTCCGATGATTCTATGGATAAGAAATTGGATGACGCACTTAAGGAAATCGACCTCTATATCAAGGAGGAAAAGAAGCCTCTTCTTGAAAGAGATTTGCCACTCTATGTCATGATCAGCATTGTGTCTAAATTAGACCGGGCGGATGCGAAAGTCGATGAGGAAAGAAAGAAAATTTATCTCACCTTGCTTGATCGTCTCTGTGAGATGAAGAATCCTTACGGCTTGGAGACCAAAGCCTATGCATGCTATTGCGGCAATCATTTCATCGGACAGGACTTCAAGGCATCTGAGCAGTGCTTATTGGTTCTTTTGGATAAATATTTCAGACCCAGCTATAGCAATACCCTTGGCTATATCTATTATTATGGAAGAGTCAACCATGGTGTTCCCGAATATGAGAAAGCCTTATCCTACTTCACAATGGCCGCCATCAGCGGAAATGTTGAAGCGACCTATAAGTTAGGCGATATGTATAAGAATGGGTATGGTGTGAAGAAAAACGAAGATGCGGCTTTCCATTGTTATGGCAATCTCTATTGGCCGACCCGTGAAGAATTTCTTCAAAATCCCTATGATTCCAATTTTGCAGATGTTGCATTGCGATTGGCTCCTTTCTGTGCAGAAAGTCAATTAAACATGGAAATCCGGTGTTACTTGGAAGCTTTGATGGCCATTCAGCTTCGAAACGGCCAATTCGATTCCAGTGTGAAGAGAGGATTGCTGAAAAGCATCGAAGAATGGTATAAGAAACACAGAAACGAACTCTCGGATGACATGTACAATTTCACAAAGACGACGCAGGTTTATGGGGAATTCACGATTGAGAGAAAAGGGAATGAATTGCAGATTGCATTCGATTATGAAAACATCATCACAGATGCCCGACAAAAGAACTGCATACTGACGAAGTTCGTCAAGATGAAATTTGAAGGCGATGTCCTTTTGGATATCCATGAAAAGACAAAATGTGATGACATCCGTTATGATTCCGAGAAGAAATGCTATACGTTCTCACTTGAATCGAAAGTTCTTCTTGTCATCAGGGCAGACAAGATGGAAGTCCAGTTTGATTATCCTCTGATCGAGGAAGACAATGATCCGACACTCTATCATGTTGCTCAATGCCAGTATACGAAAAACCAGGGGAGAGTTTATACTTTTTTGGTGCTCGATGAAGGGACTATTGAGGATTGCTGGGTGATTGAGGAAGATGGAAAAGAAATCTATCCTATCAGTTTTGGCTATATGACAAACAAGGAACTTCCATGTGATTTATCGGTCATGAAACATATCCGAAAAAAATAGGCAATCATTCTTCTGTTTTATAAGTTGGAAGGCGATTCTAGGAAATGATTTGCTTTCCAGTCATCTTGGAAATATATTCGAGCAAGTCTTTATCTTCTGCATAGACAAAGCATCCCTTTTGTCCACGGGAAAGAAGGACACGATATGTGTTTCGGATGATTTTGTCGGCTAGAGCATAGTTTTTTGTTTTCTTTATTCCAAACATAGCTCGATCATTCTTGCTTCTTTTTGTGTAATCCGTCTCGACTTTTCCATCCTTATAGATGAGGTCTTTTCCGATGATGACACCGACATATTCGAATTCAAGTCCCTGGCAAGTATGGATGCAACCGACTTCTGAAAAGGAATCCTTGTCGATCGCCCAAGTATTTGTCGAGTTGAGATTCCATCTTGCACGGAAATCGTTCTCAAGGCAGATGTCATAAAGACTTTCGTCTTTCTGACTGATCCAGTCATAGCAATAGCCAGCCAACATTCTCGATTTGTTGTTTCTTTCATTGTAGACCTTTAGATCTTCTCTCATCTTGGAAGGATTGGAATAGAGACGAAAATCATAAGCGAAGTTAAAATCCGGATTCGCTGTTTCTCTTATGCCAAGAAGGTTATCCAAGAAGGCAATATAGCCATCCGAGCCATCACATCGGAATTGGGAGACGAGGATATAATCCTGTCCTGATATGACTTCGCTTCCTTCTTCCTTTGCGCATTCCGCGATGAAGTCGATGCTTCCGACATCGTTAGCGGCGACGACCTGTGCTTCATCGATGAAGAAGACAGAGACTTTGCTGGCATGGATGATTTCCTTTGCCTGGTTTTCGCCTTTGTTCTGGTAGATGCCCGATTTCATGTTCAGACGATGAGCTTCATCGACTAAAAGGCAATCGAAGATATCTTTCTTGCAGTCGATGAAGGAACCGGAACTTTTGAAGAGGTTCTTGATATACGACTGCTTATAGTTGTCCTGCTTCAGCTTTTCGAAATAGACATCTCTCGGGGTGTGGTTCTTTGTGACATAGTTTGCCGAATAGCCTTCCCGGATGAGATCCGCAAGCAGTTTGATGGCCAGAACGGATTTTCCTGTTCCAGGGCCACCCTGGATGATGAAGGTGTATTTCTTTGGCGTTTCTTCTTCTTCTTTATTTTTCTTCAGGATGGATAGGACTTTTTCCTTGATCGTCTGATAGACGACCATCTGTTCATCGATGAGACAAAATTCCTCGTTTCCCTTCATCATGGAGGCGATGCTATCCTGCAAGGATTTCGAAGGCTTGAGTTTTCCGTTTTCGATTTTCAGAAGAAGGTCATCTCCACCTTTCTTGACGATGTATTTTTTGATGAAATTCCGGAATTTCTCTGCATCTCTCTTCAGGAAGATCGGCGATAATTCGATGGCATTCTGATAGAAATCATTGTCGATATGATCACGGTTTCTTTCTTCGTAGTTGTGAAGATAAGAGCAGGGGTAAAGAGAAATTCGGCTGAGGAGGATGTCTTCATTGAAGTTCGAGATGATATTGGCGTAGGAGTAGGCCTGATAGGAAGGATGGGTGACAAGTCTGTATCCACCTCCGGTATAGGCCCTGACGAGATAGTTACGATCTGTCGTTTCTGAATCTTCCCACTGTTTGAGTTCGACAACAATGATGTTGGAATGGTTGTCTTTGTCTTTTCCTGCAATCAGGAAATCGACTCTCTTGGAAGTCAGGGGAATCTGGTATTCGATGGCGACGGTGCAGTCCTTGTCGATTTCATCATCATCGAGGGCATTTCGCATGAAGGGGAGAGAATTTGTCCAGGCACGATATTCGGCGATGTTGTTGTGGGAGAGATGATGGTTATGGAATTCTTCTTCGATTTTATCGGCGATTAGATTGTTTTTGATATCTTCAAAGAAGCCCTGCTTGGTGTTCTTGTATAGGATCATTCTTATCTCCTTTCTCTATGTTATATAACAAGAGTATAACACTTTTGAATGGAACCTCTCTTTTTTCTTGGTATGTGAAAAGAAGATTTATGCCAATTTCCAGTTGAAATGGAAAAATACTAAATTATAAATGATGAAGGAGAAAGATATGATACAAAGAACAAATCATTAAAAGCCTGAAAAGTAAAACCGGTGAACTGGATCACAGGTGCAAGACGGGTGTGGAATTCTCCAAAGAGGATAGAAAAGGATTCTGCCAATTGAAGGAATCGAATTATGAGATTGGTCTTTCTTTTATTGTCTGCAATACGACAATCTATTTATAAAATCGATGAAAATGTCTGTGCTATACCACTCACAGCGATTGGGTAGAATGTTTTCGTATACAAATCATTCGTTGTTGCCAATCCGACTGAAAAGAATGAGGTTGAATAATTTTTATATAGTTTGACATGAGTCTATTTGTTCGAATTTTTTGTTGCGAAATTGGTTCGGTGCTCGTTCTCGACTGTGAGTAAGATAAGGACTTCGTCCCCTATGTTTTCAATATAATGAGTTGAGTCTTTCTTGCATATAAGACAGGCTCTTATTTTTAGAATTCAGTCAGCAGGAATCCCATATAGAGAGGCAATGTCAGTATTTTTTCATTTCTTCGGACGTTGTAGTCACCAAGCTTGATTGCTTTTCTGACATGATATTTTTCGGGATGGGAAAGGATTGTTTTTGTACTCTTCGCATCTCCAGTCTTGGCTTTCACTTCGACCAATGTTGCTTCTCCTTTATGACGGATGATAAAATCGATCTCCAGGCCGGAATCCTTATGGAAGTAGTAGAGTCTTCTTCCCATTTTAGCGAAAATATCGGCCATGAGGTTTTCAAAGATTGCCCCTTTATAGGCATAAAGATTTCCTTGAAGGATATCGAATTGGGTTCCATCTTCCAGCATGCTTATGAAAAGACCGGTATCCTGCATATAGACCTTGAAGACATCCTGTATGGCGTTGCCATCCAACGGAAGTTCAGGTATTTCCAGATTATAGCAGCGAACAATGATGCCGGCATCTTCGATCCATTGTAGGCTTCCTTGGAATTTCGATGCCCGACCCCCTTTTTGCACAGCGGAATACTGGAATTTCTTGTTTTCTTTGCTAAACTGTTTCGGAATGGATTCGAAGCATTCCTTTATGATTGCCTTATCATGATTGGAAGCATATTTCACCATATCCTCCTCATAGGAAGTAACGATATTTCTCTGAATGAATAAAACCTGATTCATCTGTTTTGTATTGATGAATGTCTCGACTGCTTCTGGCATGCCACCGACCACGGTGTATTGCAGGATCAAGTCACGCATTTTCTGATGGAGTGCTTCTGGAACAGGGATTTCCTTTTCAAAGCAGTTCTTGAGAAAATCGATGGCAGAAGAAGAAATGTCATTTGCCCATAGGAATTCTTCGAAATCCAGAGGGTGCATCTCCAGGACTGTTTCGGATCCAACGGGAATGGATTTCGGTTGTTTTCCATAGCCTTTGACACCAAGAAGCGACCCGGTTCCAATCACATCGAATCTTCCGTCCTCCCGGAAGAACTTCAAAGCTGTCCTGGCCTCTGGACATTCCTGTATTTCATCGAGAATCAGGATTGTTTTTCTAGGTTCAAAGATGGCATCTGGACAAAGCAAGGCTGACATCATCATGATGAGATGGTCGATTTCAAGTGAACCATCAAAAATCGAAGCGTAGGTTGGATTTATGTAGAAATTGAGATAGACCTCATGCTTATAATATTTCTTTGCGAAATCACGGACAGAAAAGGTTTTTCCACATTGGCGGCATCCTTTTATGATTAAGGGAGTATGGTTTGGTGTATTTTTCCAGGTGATCAGTTCTTGCTCTATTTTTCTTTTCAGCATGTGAAAAACTCCTTTCCGTGTTTGAATGATTATATCATAAAACACTTTTTCAAGGGAATTTTAGAGATACTTTGGCATTTTTTCTAAGGAGTTTTTCTTCGTGCTTGACACTTTTTTAAGTGAATTTTTGCATTTTCAGTATCGACGATGCTTTTCGTATCCCATAGAAGTGATGCGATGGACTGTAAGCTTGATTGATAAAATTATAGTATTCATAGCCACAGTTATCTTAAAGTTTTTCCAAAACACCCGTGATCAGTGACATCGCTCAATTTCCCTCTCCAAAAAATTAAAGGAATTCAATGAAAACTCCCTCTTTTCAGGGAGTACCGTTCAGTTTTGGTCAAATTTGACATGGCGCCAAGTCAATTTTGACTCATTTTTGTCGATCCGAATCTTCGGGTTGCGCCTTTTCTCCTCTGACCAGGGGAGAAGATCCTTCTTATTTCCATCAGAGAAATGGGAGAAGACATAGGCCAGATATTCATCCGGATACAGCCCGTTCGTCTCGGCCGTCTTGATGACGGTCGTCAGCATGGGTGCAGGCTTTGCACATTCCACAGACAAACAGAAGAGGCTACCTCTTCTGTTTGTCGCAAACAACTTGCAACATTGCTTCCTCGATTATGCTGAATTCGGGATAATCGACGGAACAGAACTTCTATAATTCCATCTCACTCTATCAGGGAAGAGGAAAGGTCTTTCTGAACTGAGCCGATGGATGAAGGAAGATGTCATAAAAATCAACAAATACATGAAGACGCTTCTCAATGCCAAGACCGTCATCAAAAACGAGATTTATCATTCATCAAGGAATGTCAACTATTCTATCGAAGATCCTGTGTTGCGATTTCTATTATCAGTTCCTGCTAAAGAATATTGAAAAAATCGAAGCGGGAAATGGTGAAGTCCTTTTCGAAAGACTCAAAAATGAAATCCATTCTTTCATTGCATATGGCTTTGAAGATATTTCCATTTCCTATATAGAGGGATTGTCAGGCAAGGGAATGCTTGGTGGAATCTATTATCCGATAAGGAATTTCATCATTGAGAAATTGCAACTGAATCGCTCCATCGAAATCGATGACATCGCCAGGGATGGGGATTCTCTCCTTGTCATCGACTATAAACGAATGATCAGCACATCGATCAAGATGTTTTCTTCCATGAAAAGAATCGATTATTACATCATTTCGAAATGTGGGTTCGAAGAAAGTCTATTAAGTATGAAAGATGAACATCTGCATCTTATCTCATTGGATAATATGTTTGATCGATAAACAGAATGGAAGAAAGTGTGGAGAAATGAGCAAAAAGAACCATACTTTCTCATCCTCGATTAAAAGAAGAAATTTTATGATCAGGATAGAAATCGCAAGCAGTATAAATTGGATGAATAAGAATCTCTTGCTCCGTTTATTCATTGGTGTATCTGTATTCCTTTTTTATTTATGCGGAAGCGAATTGTATAGGGTTTATTGTTATTCGTATCCAAGGCGGCTATAAAATAAGCTAGCCGAAAAGAGAAAGGAGAAGAACTCTATTGCAATGATGACGATGACTGCTCGCATTGATTCTTCCGATAAAAGTGAATTTGAGAGGATTTGTTCCAATGCTGGAATCAACACCTCGGATGCCATCAATATGTTTGTATAAGCAGTCCTCCGTGAGAACAGTATTCCTTTTGAAATTATACAGTCATCCGATCCGGTTTTTTTGAAAGCAATAGGACTCATGTCAGAAAAGCCGCTAAGGAACTGCGTGATGGCAAATGGACGGCATACGAACTGATTGAGGTCGATGATGAGCTCCGATGAGGCTTGAGAAGAGAAACTGTGTTACTTGTCTATTGTGATGAATGGAAGGGGTGGCAATCTATTCTCTTCGATGATGGAAAGAAGCATATGAGCAAAGCCTTTGGGATCCTTGATCTGGAATTGCATGTGATTATAGCCTTCAAAGATAGGGTAATTTCCTTTCGGATAGGCTTTTTTGACAGCGTCTCGATATTTGAAATGATCCTCGATGCTTCCGAATTCGAAATAGGTGATTTTCTGTATTTGTTCAGAAAGAACAGGGAAAGGTTTCTTGACAAGACTGTCCTTGAGCTGTCGACGGAGGTTGCGATATCTTAGATTCTTTCCGGCCATGATGAAATAAGGCTTGATTGCCTCATCATCACACCAGAGAATTTTTTTGAGTGAGTTCCCCTTTGTCCAGTAAAGAGATTTGATGGCGAAATACAGAATAGGAGACAGGATGATTCTGAGGAATCGATTGATCTGGGCGAATTGTCCACCATCTATAAAGACATGTTCGACTTTTCTTTCTGTCTTGGAAAGATATGCGACGGCTAGGTCGGCTCCGATGGAAGAGGCGACGATCATGCAGATTGTCTGAATCCCTTCTTTGTCGAGGAATTCCTCAACCTGTCTGATTTCATCTTGCTTGCTTTTGTATTTTTGCTTCTCGCAATAGACAGTGGAAGTCGGTAAGATGCAGTAATATTTTTCCTTGAGATATTGACAGATGGGCATGCTGCTTTCGCCATTGACGCCCATGGCATGGAAAAAGAGAATGGCAGGGTTTGTTTTTTCTCCGATTGTCTGAATAATCATATTCGTTCCTCGATTCGATTTAGTACCATCCACGACGGTATCTTGGTTCATAGTCGCCTAATTCACGGTCGATGCATTCTTCGGATTTATAGGTGAATCCATTTTCCTTGCACCAGTCTTTGATTGTGTATTCCAGGTTTCCGCAATAATCCTCGACACAAGGTTCATAATAGTCATCTGAGGTGCAGTATTCCTCAAAATCATCATCAAGTACGGCAATCAGTCCTTCTTCAAAGAAATCATGAATCTCCTTTTTGGTCAGGAAGGGGTTCTTCTTGAGCATGATAGAGAGATCCTTGTTCTTTTTGATTTCCTTTGTCGGCGTGAGTGTGATTTCGCTTTCGTATTTGCAGTCCCTTGTTCCTTCTCCTGGATTCCAGATAGCGAATCCATTCCAATGGATGATGAAATCCTCGTTGAGGAATTCATTGTATCCAGATTGTTCGTTCTTCTTCCATTCGTTTTGATTGTCTCTTGAATAGAGGGTGAGAAGGATTTCCCTGAGAAGGTCAGCCATCTTCTTATTGAGCGAGCATTCGGTCTGGATGAATTTTGTTAGATTATCATCCTTGATCTTCTCCATCAGTTCCTTTTTGGTCACAGAGACAAGAAGGTGAAGAATGGCAGCTGCGATTTTCTGATTCTCTTTCTCTTCTTTCGTCAGTTCCAAATAGACGTCATAGGGTTTGTCAAAAAGGTAGGATGGTCCGTTCTTATCGATGAGGTTCTTCAGTGAAGCGACAATCTTTTGGGCGTTTTCTTGCATTTTTTCTCCGTGCTTTCTATATCCTATCACTTTTTTCTATCTTCGGTGTGGATTTGATTTTCATATGAAAAGCCAACCGAGCAAAAGGCTTGGTTGGCTATGGAAATACTTAGAAATGAGTTGGAAGCGGTGGCGGGACCGGGATGGAAGAAGCTTCGAAGTCAGTTGTGATCTCGTTTGTTGTTTCATCGAGCATGAGGAAATATTTTCCGCTTGAATCAGAGAAGGTCAAGGCGAGCTTTCCGTTGTGTCTTGTGATGGTATAGGGCGAGAACAATGGGAAGCCGGAGACGGTCACATCATAGCCTAACATGCTATTCTTTGCGACTTTGACTTCGGAATTATTGATGGTGTAGCTGCCAACAAATTTGTCCATATCGGTGTAGGAGAGTTTTCTTTCCAACTTGAGGGAGGAAGAATCGCTGTCCAATGTGAAGTTGTCTGTCGAAGAATAATAGATCACGGTGTAACTGGAAGTGTGATAGATTGTTTTCTCATTATCATATTCGATGGAATTGACCGAAAGACTTTCTCCGTCGAGATAGATTTTGTCATCCTGGACATAGAGAGTTTTTTCGTTTCCCTCATCGGAATAGGTTCCCCAAGCGCGGACAAGATTGCTATTGTAGTAATCTAGATTTGCAATCGTGACATGATGATCCTTGAAGGAAATGGTCAAAGTGACATTGCGATGGGTGAAGAGGATGACGGCCTTGTTTTCAAAGTTTGTATAGATGGTATAGGTGAATTCCACATCTTTTTCCAAACCGGTGCCGGCTTGATTGACAGTGTCGAGGTAGAGTTTTCCTTCTTTGGTAAATTTGATGTTCTCAATGCCGTATTTTCCATAGGCCTGATAGGTTCCTGCAATTTCCTCATAGAGGCTTTTCTTTACGTAAGACATGCCATCCTTGGAGATGAAGGTCCCATTGAGATTCGAGACATAGGTTTCTTTGTTTTCGTTCTCGATGCCGAAGAGGAAAAGACCGCTGGCTTCGTTATAAGAAGGGGCAAATGTGTAGTTCGATGTCTTTCCGTCGATAGTCAAATGATAGGCATCGAAGACGAAACTGTTTTCTCCATTGGAGGAATAATCTCCATAGGCGGATTTTAAAGCAGTCTCGGAGTAGAGGGTTGTCATATTCCCTCCATCCATAAGAATGAAATATCCGATATCTGCCTGGGCAAGATTTAGGGAATAAGCTTTGTTTGTCGATGTCGTCAGCAACAAAATTGGATATTTATCGCCATGGTCGTAGGCAAAGGTCGCCTCGCCGGATTCTTCCTGATAGACAAAGGAAAGATCATCGTTTACTTTCAGGGCTTTGTTTCCATCCTTTTCATGGGCGATAAAGGTATTGGTATAGTATTCTTTGTATTTCGCGATGTTGATTGGATAGGAAATCGTCTGATTGACCTCAAGACGGATGGAAGAATCTTTCTTATCAGGAGAAAGAGTGTAAGTTTTCCCATCCTTTGTGAATTGAATGGATTTTCGTTTGTTCGCCGTGACGAACTTATACTCGACGACTTCGCTGTTAAGCATGACTTTCGGATCGATAGAGTCGTAGTTTTCGTCCCACTGTTCTTCGATGCTGAAGGAGTTTGTCCCATCGGAATATGAACCATAGAGTTCATCGATGGTATTGAAAGGATAGATGTCGTCCTTGTTTTCATGATGGAGTGTGAGATATCTTTCTCCGAATGAGAAAGTATAGACTTTTCCATTCATTGTGGCTTCGACTTTCAAACCCTCAGAGTCGATTTTTGAGACATAGGTTCCTGTCAGATCGCCAAATGTGATGGTCTTCTCTTCGATGTTGAGATTCAAAAGAATTTCTTTTTCTCCGTCGAAGAGGGAGAGATTCTGCAATGAGCCGATATCGCTCACATATTCGAAATAGTCATAATCGATGCTTGTACTTGAAAAGACATAAATCTTTCCCTTGGATGTGTCCTTATAGATGATGTTCTTTCCATAACCATAGGCATCTTCGTCGAATTCCTCGATCTGCTTATAGACCTTATCATTGATTTGAACGAAATTGGATTTGATATACCATGACTGCTCATCGCTCATTGAATAGGAGTATTTATGTGTGGAGGGGAAAACGCCTCTTTTTTCATCGAATTCTCCGCTGAAGAGAACATACATGTTGCTTGTGCTTGAATCTCCATAGGCGGAATAGGAACCGGAGAATTCCTTGATTGCAGGCATATAGGTTCCGATTGTGGTTGGTTTGTCCTCCGAATCAAGACTCTCGAGATGCAACAATCCATCCTGGAAGTTGACATAGGCTTGATAATCCTGGTCGTTGAAATCGGAAGAAAACGCAATCTTCAATGTGTCATAGCTCTTGGTTTCTTCATCCTCTTCGTATTCCATGGTGGTTTCTTCGACACTTGTCGGTGTAAGTTTCAATTCGGTATCTGTATTCAAGACCAAACTTTTTTCGGAAATGGTCAATCGGGAATTCAAGGCATAATAATCTCCGATGAGGTAGGAGAAGTCATCCTTGTCGATGCTTGGTGGCAAGACTGCCGATGAGGAGGATGAGGAAGAGGATGAGGTGGAAGACGATGTCGAAGAACTTGAAGAGATATTTGTATGGTTGCATGCTGCCAAGGTGCCAAGCATGGCAAGAGTTAGAATCATTGTATGTTTTTTCATGATTTTTCCTTTCTATTGATGGCAAAATAGCCATAAATTTACCTTAGTATAGCCGAATTAGATATTTTTGTCTATGAATATGGCTACATAAAAAATATACAAACTTTTTTATTTTTAAAAAAATGTTTTTATCTTAATAAATCGTTGCTCAATTTAGACAACGTTTGATTAAAATAAAATTTGGGAAGTTTTCTGATTCTCGCTATCAAAGATGAATCGAAAGTATAGACTCTTAAAGGCATCACCATTGACAAATGTTTTACTTCGATGTGTAAGGAACCAATCGATTTTGAGAACGTTTCTTGATTCGTTTTCTCGATCATGTTTGTCGATTTGCAGTCTACAGAGGTTCCTGAGTTATTCATCATGATCTTCAAAGCCTATCGAAAAGCATCAATGTACCTTCGGCATTGTAGAAACTCTCAAGCATTGATGCATTTCGCTTTCGACTTTTCTTAAGGCTAAGTCCTTTAATTATTGAATCATGATTCGAAATTCGAAAAAGCCGCAGTCAGTCTTTTGACTTTTCTTATGGAACCGAAGACTGTATTTTGGCATATAGATAAGGATACTCTGCTTTTTATGGTAACATTTATCTATCCACATCATGGTGGAAAACGAAATTTCTCTTAATGGATTTGAACTTGGATTGAGGTTGGCACTGTAAAATAAATTTGCAGATAAAAGAGTGGCCGTCCAGGTGGAAAGGATAAGAAATGAAAATACTGATTGCCGAGGATGATTGTTCGCTTCTTAGGGCATTGACGTCGATTCTTCAGAAAAACAATTATTCGGTGGATGGAGTCTTAAACGGTGGAGATGCACTTGCTTATCTGGAAAGTGGCGATTATGATGCTGCGATTCTCGATGTGATGATGCCTGTGATGGATGGTCTCAGCGTGCTTTTGGAAATCAGAGCCAAACACAATCAGACCCCGGTCCTTCTTCTAACTGCGAAATCCGAGATTGAGGATAAAGTCTTTGGACTCGATGCTGGTGCAAATGATTATCTGACAAAGCCTTTCGATATGCGTGAGCTTCTTGCCCGTCTTCGTGTTCTGACAAGAAAACAAGAAGTTCAGTTCGGCAATGTTCTGAAAGTTGGAAACGTTACGTTGAACACACAATCTTTCGAGCTTGCGGCACCGGGTGGAAATTATCGGTTGGCCAACAAGGAATATCAGATGATGCTGTTATTGATGTCCAATCCGGAAAAGGTGCTTTCCCCCTCACACTTTTTGGAAAACATTTGGGATTTCGATAGCCGTGCGGAAGAAAACACTGTTTGGACCTATATCTCCTATCTTCGCCGTAAACTCGAGGCAATCGGTGCGAACATTCGCATTGAGACAAGACGTGGTGCAGGATACATTCTCGAGGTGGGAGAATGAAAAACAAACTGAAACGCAGGCTTCAACTGCGGTTTGTCCTTCTTTCCTTCCTTGCCTTGCTTCTTCTTCAATCTTCAATTGTTGCTTTTAGCATCACTAGGAATTACACACAGATGACTCTTCAGGCGGATTCGATTATCAAAAGTCTTGAAGTTTCTCCGGAGAACGACGATGCAAGGTATTTCAAGGTGACTTTCGATACTGAGACAAGGATGTTCCAATATGATCTTGAACATACATCTCTTGTGACACGTCCTATCGCCATGGATATGGCCAAGAAGGTGATTGCAAAGAAAAATGAGAAAGGTTATCTTGACAATTATCGGTATCTCGTCCGTCAACAGACTGGAAGCATTAAAATTACTTTTCTTTCTCGAAGCGTTGCCCTTGAGTCTTTCAAGAGCAATGCACGGACACTGATTCTGATTTCTCTTTCTGGCATTGGATTGATGACGATTCTTCTTGCGGCTGTTTCCGGACTTGTTGTTTCACCTCTCGTGAAGAATCGCGAGAAGCAGAAAGAATTCATTACTTCGGCCAGCCATGGACTGAAGACGCCCTTGACGGTCATCAATGCGGATGCACAGATTCTTGAATCGGAAATTGGGGAAAATGAATGGCTTAGCGATATTCTCAAGCAGACAAAGCAGATGAGTGAACTGACATATCGGCTTGTCTATCTTGCCCGTGCGGAAGAACAGGATGAAAAGGTGAAGAGGATTGTTTTCCCTCTATCGGATGTCGCGGAGGATGTCATTGGTTCGTTCCGTGCTGTTGCTGAGAATTCGAAAAAATCGTTTGATGTTTCCATTCAGGAAGGCATTTCCTATTGCGGAGATGAAAAAGCGATTCGTGAATTGCTGACACTTCTTTTGGATAATGCCTTCAAATATAGCACGCCGATAGGAAATATCCATCTTGCCGTTGCTCGTGAAGGTCACGGTGTCAGAATCGATACAGAGAATGATGCTGTTGGACTCGATGAGGAGAAAATCCAAAAACTATCTGGAAGATTCTACCGAGTCGATACTTCCGATAAGATCAAAGGCTTTGGAATTGGTTTTTCCATCGCCAAGGCCGTGTGCGAGAACCACAAAGGAAAATTAAGTGTGGAACTGATAAGGAAAGATAGAATTAAAATCACCGCGATATTAAGATAGCGATGAGAAAGGAGAGTTTTTATGATCCGAAATCAAAAAAAGATGCTTTTAATGTTTCTAGCCCTTTTGTCCATCAGCGGATGCCGCCAACAGGTATCGTCTGAAACGGAACCAAGCACGTCTTCAATGTCGACAGAAACAATCTCGACTGCAAAAGAAAGTTCGGAGACTTCATTGAAAAGTGTTTCTCAATCAGAACAGGAAAAAACGCCGTCGACTTTTACGGCCTGTTCTCTTCAGACGACTTCTCTTGGCCAAATGAAATATTGGCTCTATACGCCGGCCAATGCAACAGAGAATATGCCTTTGATTGTCTATCTTCATGGTGGAAGCGGAAAAGGAAATGATCTTGAACTGATCACCTCAGCGGATGGATTTCCAAAGTATCTAAAGGAAGGCCAACTTGGTGATGTTCCTTCTTATGTCGTCATTCCCCAGCTTCCTTCCACTCAGAAAGGTTGGTCTAATGGAGCTGCTGCTGTCTATGAATTGATCAAAGTCACTATCTCAAAATTCAAAATCAACGAAAAGAATATCTCCCTGACTGGACATAGCATGGGTGGCACAGGCACGTGGAGTCTTGCCCTTTCTTATTCGACTCTTTTCAAAAAGATTGCACCGCTTTCAGGAAGCATCCAACTTGCGGATGACTCTGTTGAAAAACTGAAGAATCTTCCTGTTTGGGCTTTTGTCGGATCCGCAGATACGATTGTCCCCCCTTCTTCATCGATGGAATTCATTGATGCACTGAAGGAAGCGGGTGGGGATGCCAAAATCACCATCTTTGATGGAGCCGATCACTTTTCTGTTCCACCCCTGACTTATCTTGATGAAGAAATCGACTTGGTGGATTGGCTGATTGATTAGAATAGGATGATAAGGGAAAGGCAAGAATGACGGGAAGAGATCTCCGATTTCTTGCTTTTTTTGCATGTGTTCGAGTTTCGATGTTCGTCCGATATATGAATTGGCAGTGAATCCGACTCGGCTTTTGCTTGATTTGCCTGAGTCTGAAAATGATACGTAAAAAATTATTCTTTCAGCGTGATATTCTCATTCTTTTTCTTTTTAACCACGAAAAGAAGACTGATGAAAAGAAGACAGGGGAAGAAGATTGCGGATAAGACTCCGTAGTGAAGATTGTTTCCGCTTGCTTCGGCAACAAATCCGGCAAGAGTCGGACCGCTTGTTCCGCCAAGATCTCCAGCCAGCGCCAAAAAGGCGAAAAGGGCAGTTCCCCCGTTCTTGATTTCCGATGAGGCTTTGCTGAAGGTTCCGGGCCAGAGTATTCCGACAGAAAATCCACAGACAGCACAGCCAATCAGAGAGAGAATCGGATTCTTGACGAGCCCAATGACGAGATAGGAGACAATACACAGAAGGGTGCTTCCGATCATGCAGATATTCAGATTCATATGTTCACCGAATTTTCCATAGATGAGTCTTGATATCCCCATCAGGAAGGCAAACGCCATCGGACCAGCCAGGTCGCCGATTGTCTTTGAGACGCCGAGACCTTGTTCAGCAAAGGTGGAGGCCCATTGGCTGACGGCCTGTTCGCTTGCTCCGGAACAGAGCATCATGATAATTAGAAGCCAGAAGGCAGGCATTTTGAGGAGCTGTTTGAACCCACAGCCTTTCTCTCCGTCTTCGTTTAATGGATAGATTGGGACAAAACAGAAGAGAACAAGATTGAAAAGAGGAATGCATGCCCAAAGAAGGGCCAATATTTTCCAGTTCGCTGTGGAGAAGAGAGAGAAGAAAGCGGTGGATAGAAGAACGACGCCGACATGTCCCCAGCAATAGAAGGAATGGAGAAGGCTCATTGCCTTTTCCTTGTTTTCGCTTGGACAGGCCTCAACAATCGGAGAGAGAAGGACTTCGATAAGGCCTCCGCCGATGGCATAGATCATAACCGAAAGAAGAATGCCGATGAATGGATCCGGCAAAATTTCAGGCAGGAAAGTAAGAGAAGAAAGCCCGATAACGGAGAAAACATGCGCAAGAAGAATCGATGCCCTATATCCGATTTTGTCGATGAAGTGGGCCGAGAGCAAATCGATGAAGAGCTGAATGAGGAAATTCATCGTGATGAGAAGGGTGATTTTCGATAATGGAATTTGGTACTGGCTTTCCAATGTGACAAAAAGAAGAGGGACAAAATTGTTTACGATGGCCTGGACGATATATCCAATAAAGCAGGCAGCCATTGTTTTTTTTGCATCGTTTTTTTTCATGTATAGACCTCTCAGTATGAAAAACAATGGTATAATAACACATAGAAAATGGGATGGCTTTTTCTATTTCGCCAGAAGATGGTACAATATAGCCAAACCAAAAAAGAAAAGATATGGAAACGACAATCATAAAAACAGATGAGACTTTCAGGGAAGTCAAACAACATGGCAAGAAATCCTATCCTTTTGAATTTTATGACGATTGGATGAATTTCATGAATGGCCATCTGATCGACTGGCATTGGCATGATGAATTTGAATGGGTCTATGCCAAAGATGGAAATATTGAATGCTCAATTGAATCTGAGACGTTCCTTTTGAAAAAAGGAGACGCTCTTTTTGTCAATGGCAAGGCGCTTCATCGTTATAAGAGCGAAGCTGATATGGAGATACCGAATATTCTCTTTTCGAAGGATTTCATCGCCAAACAGGATTCTGATCTTTATTCGGCTTATGTCGAGCCGGTTCTCCTTTCTTCTTGCAACTTTATTGTGTTTCAGAAAGAGAAAGACGAGAAAATCATCACTCTTCTTTCGGATATCTTTGAAAAAGCACAGAAAGAGAAGAGAGACCTTTTGGATATCCAGATTTCGGTTCTTTCCTTATGGCGTTCTTTTTTTGAGAAATATGCAACATCCTTTTCTCAAAAAGTGCAGGATAAAAATAAGAAATCGATTTCTCGAGCCCGCATCATGATTCAGTACATCATGGAATATTATCAAGAGCAGATCAGCCTTAAAGATATCGCCTCTTCCTGCAATGTGAGTGAAAGCGAGGCGCTGCGCTGTTTTCACTTTTCAATTCAGACGACTCCATTTGATTATCTCATCAATTATCGTATTCAGAGAGCAAAACATCTTTTGGTGACAACGGATGATACGATCCGAAGCATCGCTGTTCAGGTCGGCATGGGAAACATCAATTATTTTAACCGCGTGTTCAAAAAAAGATGTGGAATGACACCTTCTTGCTATCGCATGGATATCCAAAATCAGTGAAAAACGATCGATGTCCTAGATGAATTCTATCGACGACTTTTTCATCTGTTATTTTCGGGTTCCCGTTTGAGATGACTTTTTCTCTCTATGAGCCGTTTTCGAGTCTTTTTTCTCGATGCAAAAGAGACTTTTATAGAAGTCGGTTTGAATCTGATATAAAAAGAGCACAGACAGAAATTGATTTCATAAAATGACCTTTGCATGCCATCGTATTGAATATGGGATGTGTTTTTACGAAATTTAACATGGTGATTAATTGAACTTGTTTACGAGCTAGCGTATAATTTAATGGTATGAATTTTATACTCTTGATAGGTATTGCATATGACTTT
>CAVDUB010000026.1:0-29581 GCA_963612025.1 bacterium | reverse complement strand
ACAATACCCTCGCGGGGAAGATAGCTGCAGCCGCTTTTTTCGTGGATTTCCGTCCGAATCGTTATTTCATTCCCTTTATAAAAAAACAGGCTGCCCTCCCCATGGATTCCTCCCATGCGGCGGACAGCCTTTTAATGTGTGTGTTTGAGTTTGCTTACTGAAGCAAATCAGTATTCTCGATTCGATTGAACATGCAATATCCATCATGATTATAAACGTCTTTTCGATTGTATGTAAATGGTTTGAGTTTCGAATCGAGGAAGAGACCTCCTGCTTCCAAAACAATGAGTTCTGGAGCACATGTATCCCATTCCTTTGTCTTATCGGTGAATCGGATGGAACAGTCGGCTTCTCCCTTGGCAATACTGACAGCTTTTGTCGAAGCGCCGAGGTAAAGGACCTGGCTGATTCTTCCTATATTCTTTTTGATGATGGCTTCTTCGCTTTCGAGATTGTGTGTCTTTGACTGCACCATAATGAGGTTCTCTTTTCTTGAGGAGACATGCAGCCTTTCTTCTTTTCCTTCTTGGACGTAATAGGCACCCTTATCCTTGATTGCGTAGCTATAGGCATTTTTGGCTGGTATTCCAACGACGCTTGCAATTGGGCGATGGTCTTTCACGAGTGCAATATTGATTCCGAATTCATCATCGTGGTTGACGAAATCCTGAGTCCCGTCCAATGGATCAATGATGAAGAGATATTCCTTTTCCAATCTGCTTTCGTCATCTTGATCTTCTTCGCTGAGCCATCCGATTTCCTGAAAGGGGGAGAGTATCTCCCTGATGATCTTGTTGGAAGCGAGATCGGCTTCCGTCACAGGGGAAAGATCTTCCTTTTGGATGACATGGAAACCCTGTTTATAGATGCGCATGACCTCTTTGCTTGCCTTTTGGCAGGCTTCAATCATGGCGTTTATGACTTTATCCATTATTTCACCTCTTCGGCCTTATTGAGGGCTTCTAGCACATCGTCGACCTGATCAAACGAATCCAATTGACATCCCGACGCTGGAATATGTCCGCCTCCCTTGAATTGGACGGCGACTTTCTGGACATTGTATTTTCCGTTGCTTCTCAGCTCGGTACGGATTTTTCCGTTTCCGAGTTCGCAGAATTCAACCCACATTGGATGATTTTCCAGTAAGGATATCAGATTGACCTGGCTTCCAGCTTCCTGTTCACTCATGCCATATTGTTCATAGTCTTCTTTTCGGACGAGAAAATAGCTGACCTTGCCCGAGAAACGGAAATGGCTATAGACGAAGGACTTGAAGCGAAGGTTTCTTTCTGATTGAACATAGAGGTTGTCATAGACAAAGTGTATATCGGCTCCGCTCTCGACTAATATCTTGGCAATTTCGAAGGTCTCCGGATCAGAATAGAAGTGAAACCGATCGGAATCGGTTATCAGACCTAAGAAAAGATAGGTGGCTGCTTCCTTTGGGATTCTATGATAGCGGGAAAGAAGGCATTTGCTGATGACATAGGTTGCAGATGGGGCCGAAGTATCCCGGATGATAGGATAGTCAAAGGGTTCGCTTTTTTCATGATGGTCGATGCAGACAATGTTGTTGCTGAGACGGATTCTCTCATCCTCGACACGCGCCAGGCCCGAAAGATCGAGAATCACGCATAAAGATTCGCGGATGGTTTTCTCGTCGACGATGTCACTCTTTTCGACGAAGGAGATGAAGGAAGGATGGCTTCCCAGGCCATAGACTTTCTTTTCCGGAAAGAGAGCGCGAAGGGCGTTGCGAAGGCCTAAGACAGATCCGATGCAGTCGCCATCGGGGTTGGCGTGACCGAATAGAACAAGACTGTCAGCCTGTTCGATTTTCGAAAAGACTTCTTCGATTTCTTTTTCAAAATAAGACATTCATTTTCTCCTTATGTGATAAAAAGCCCAATTTCTTGGGCTTTTTCAATTAGTTGTTTTCTTCGTATTCCTTATCAGCGGCAACAGAATCGATATCGCTATCGGATTCTTCGCCAAGTTCTTCTTCCTGATCATCCGACACAGACGTTCTTTCTTCTTCGTCGATTTCTTCACCATCTTCATCGGTGATCTTTGGACTTTCTTCTTCCTCATCCTTATATTCATCTAAGGAATAGACTTCGTTCATGTCGATATGGATGTCTTCGAATTTTTCGTGTTCACGCAAGGCCCAGGTGTTGTTCTCCTTGATGACAAAGCGGCCATCCAAAGTGAGGTCCGTATAGAAACGGGAAGCACGGTCCATGAGTTCGTCTTCATCGGTCAGACCGATTTCGGCACCGACTTCCTGAAGAAGTTCGGCAAAGGCGACGGGCTTGAAATTGTTTCCTTCCGCTTCATAGCGGCTATTCAGCTTCTCGTAAGCGGCTTGGACTAATGATGTTTTTGACATAATGGAATTTCTCCTTTTTTCTTTCGTTTTGATATTACACAATTCACATTAAACTACAGCATGGAAAATAGCAAGAGGCAATCAATCTTTTTTGTCGCTGGAAACCATTCTTTCCGGTGCAGAGACCGCGATGAGATCCAGCGCATTGGCTAAGACATCTTTGCAGGCTTCGACTAATCCGAGTCTTTCCTTCGTCAGAGTCTTGTTCGCGTCATCGATGACACGGCACTTGGAATAGAATTCGTTGACACTCTGACTTAAACTATGGATGTAGTTGGTAATCTTATAGGGTTCGTTTTCGTTTACAGCGGCAGAAACGACATTTTCATAATCCTTGAGAAGGAGGAGAAGATTCTTTTCGCTGTCGCTCGATAAGAGATCGGATTCGTAATCAAGCGGGAAGAAGTCTTTTCCGTTGTTTAGGATACCGCAGAGACGGGCGTGGGTATATTGGGCATAATAGACTGGATTTTCGCTTCCAAGAGTGTTGGCCAAGTTGATATCGAAATCAAGATGGCTGGACGCACTTCTCGAGACAAAGAAATAGCGTATGGAATCAACCCCGCATTCTTCCACGAGTTCTTTCATGGAGATGGCGTTGCCAGTTCTCTTGCTCATCTTGTATTCCTCGCCATCTTTGAAGAGACGAACCATTTGGATGAGAAGGACATTCAGGTGATCGGGATTGTGTCCAAGGTCTTTCTGCGATGACTTGATTCTTGCGATATATCCATGGTGGTCCGCACCGAACAGATCGATGAGAAGATCATATCCACGATTGAATTTATCGTTATGATAAGCGATATCCGGAAGAAGGTAGGTATAGGAACCATCCGACTTGACGAGAACACGGTTTTTGTCATCGCCATCCTTCTTTGTATCGAGCCATAAGGCACCTTCTTCGGTATAGCAATAGGGCTTGAGCTGTTCGAGGACAGCAGAGACATCGCCTCGGTCGCGAATGGCTTTTTCAGATGTGTAGACGTCCTGATCAACTCTGAATTCATGAAGATCCTGCTTGATGGCATCGAGGAGTCTTTCGCCACCGAACTTCTTGAAGTCGTCAAGATGACTTTCGGGATTTGTTATATAGGCATCAGAAACCTTTTCTCTGAGTTCCTTGGCTAAACGGATGATTTCCGGGCCATGATAGCCGTCTTCAGGCATGGCATAGGTGTGAATATCGAATTCTTCGAGATAGCGAACCATTAAGGATTCGGCAAGATGATCCATTTGGCTTCCGGCATCATTGACATAATATTCTCTTGTGACGTCATAGCCGGCTTTTTTATAAAGACGGGCAAGGCAATCGCCGATGGCAGCACCTCTTGCATGACCAAGATGCAAGGTTCCTGTCGGGTTGGCAGAAACATATTCGATATTGACCTTTTTTCCTTTTCCGATGGAAAGGTCACCATAATGTTCCTTTTCTTCGATGATTTTCTTGATGACTTGGCCTAAGGAATCTGCTTTGAGGAAGAAGTTTAAAAATCCGGGCTTGACGGCTTCGACTTTCTCAACGCCTTCGAGAGAGAATTTGCTGGCAATCTGCTCTGCCAAGGCAAGTGGGGCAAGATGGGCCGCTTTGGCTTTTTTGAAGGCGATGTTGCTGGCATAATCGCCATGATCACGGTTGTCAGAGGGAGTTAGGGTAATTTCCTCTTTTTTCGCATCAATCCCGAGTTCTGAGAGAACTTTGAGGATGATTTCCGCAATATTTTCTTTGATATCCATATATGTACCTCTATTCTTTTATAAGAAGAACCTGGCTGTAGACGATAATAGCCTGGCTTTTTCCGACAGCATCGAGATGCTCGCCGGTATTGCAGGACAAGCCGATTCTTTCGACAGGAATCGATAAAAAATCGGATAGGTTCTCTTTTATTTTTGTTCTGTAGGGGAGAAGCTTTGGTTTTTGAAGAAGAATGTCGACCACCACATTGCTGATCGAATAGCCTTCTTTCTTCATTTCGCCAAGAGCAAACTGAAGAATGAGAAGGGAATCGAGTTGTTCTGTTTCTTTTTTGTTGTCCGGGAAATAATAACCGATGTCTTCCTTGCCAAGTGCAGAAAGAATCGCGTTGGAAAGGGAATGAAGAAGGACATCCCCATCCGAATGAGCTTTGATGTGCAAATCGGCTTCCACAGCGACTTTTCCTAGAAGGAGAGAGGAATCCTTGATTTCCTCAAGGGCATGGATGTCGTAGCCAAATCCAGTTCGTATATCCATAGTTTTATTTTTTCTTGGCAGCGGAGCGGATGAAAAGAATGTCACCATCCTTCACGATATAATCCTTTCCGACAGTCATCATTTTTCCGGCTTCCTTGACCTGGAGTTCGCTTCCATAGGTTATCAAGTCATCATAGGAATAGACTTCGGCTTTCAGGAAGAATTTCTGGAAATCCGTATGGATGACGCCGGCGCATTCAGGAGCGCTCATGCCCTCATGGAAAGTCCAGGCACGCACCTCGTCTTCACCACCAGTGAAGAAAGTTCTCAGTCCAAGGATGTGATAGGCAGCCATAGTGATTTTATCAAGTCCGGTCATCGTCGTTCCAAGTGAGGAAAGATAGTCTTGACGATCTTCATAGGAGACCTTTGAGAGTTCTTCCTCGATGAGGGCAGAGACTGGAATACATTCCGCATGATGCTCTGCGGCGAAATCGGATAAGGCTTTGTAGTATTTGTTGGCCATTGGATTGGCATAGCTTTCTTCATCGACGTTGCCAACATAGATGATGGGTTTGGCTGTAATCAGATTGAAATCCTTCAAAAAGGCCTTTTCGTCGAAGGAAAGTTCGATATCGGAAGCCATCTTTTCGTTTTCCATGCCGGAAATGAGCTTGTGGAGACAAGAGACTTCAGTCAGCCCGTTTTTATCCTTGGTTGTCAAGGCTTTTCTTTCAACTTTCTCGAGTCTTTTTTTCAAGACATCGATATCCGAAAGGATGAGTTCGAGATTGATTTCCATTGCATCGCTGACAGGGTCGACAGGCCTTCCGTTGTAGGAAATGATTTCCGGATTTTCAAAACATCGCACAACGTGAATGATGGCATCCGTATTGCGAATGTTTCCTAAAAATTGGTTGCCTAAGCCCTCGCCTTTGGATGCACCTTTGACCAAGCCGGCGATATCGGTGAATTCGAAAGTTGCATGGACAGTTTTCTTCGGATGAAAAATTTCGACTAATTTGTCGACTCTCGGATCGTTGACTTCGACGACACCTGTGTTGGGTTCAATGGTCGCAAAAGGATAGTTTTCTGCCAGCACATTTCCGTTCGTGATGGCATTGAATAAAGTTGACTTGCCAACGTTGGGTAAGCCAACGATTCCTGTGGTTAAACTCATGATGATGACCTCTAAAATTGCACAAAAAATAAACGCTTATATATTATATATATAAATAAAATTATTTCAAACAATGGACCGCTTTCTTTGCCGACTTTTCATTTTCTGAATCGAATTGTCAGGTATGTCCATTGACGTAAACGTTCGTATCCACATTTGGAAGCAGAGAAGAAAGAACGCTGCCATCTGAGAGAGTCAATGAAGTGAAGTTTCCAATCAATGCCTTGATTTGGTCGAGATAGTCATCCAGTCTGCCGTTTGGAATGACATGGAGTTTCTTGTCGGAAGAGGTTTCGCCTTCATAGAAGAAAGTGAGGACGATGGATTTCGTCATCTTTCGGTAAAGATTGAGTGTGTTGATATTCTCATGGTTTGAAGCCAGTGAGAATGGAAAGGCTGTTTTCTGCGTCAAGGAAGAGTCGGAGAACAGACCGTCGTAGAGATAGACGTCCTCGCCATTTGTATAGGAATCATGTAGCGTCGGAAAATCTTTTTCTGAAATGCTGCTTTGATCGAAATAGGCTTGCAAAGAAAGACTTGCTTCTTCACTATAGATGGATGAGGAGTTGAGATATGTGTGGATAATTGCTTTTGAGCGATAATCAAATCTGCAATAGATATCGAGGTTGGTTTCTGGCATTACCGTATCGAAGAATTCGCTTTTCCTATTCGAGGCGTCGTATGTGTAGAAATATGTAAAACACAAAGATTCTTCGTCGACTTTATTCTTGAATGCATCAAGGATTGATGAAAAATCCTTTTTAGGTTCAAGGAGATATTCTTCGTCCGTATAGATTTCTCCTAGAAAATTGCTTGGGAAATCATAGTGAAGGTTCAGTCTAGGATATTCTTCATAGACTGCCGTCAATGTAATATCCTTCGATGGAAGTCTATCGGATTGGAAGTTGAATTCCTTTTCATCAAGGGTGAAATATCGAAATGAATGGTTTTCTTTTGTCGGCGTGTGTGCCTTGAGGAACTCGGTTCCCAAGAGATCATCGGAATAATAGGCCTCGATGACTTCGCTTTCCATGGAATTGACTTGTCCGCCCTGGTAATCCAGGGTGATCTGAATCTTGTTATCCCATTTGATATAGAGATCAAGGTCTGAACTGGATATCGGAGAGTCAAGAGAGAAGAACTGAGTCAGTTCCTTGTTTTTGTAGAATCCCTTGAATCTCTTCTTTTTCGTATCGGAAGGATAGTAGTAGGCATCGCTATCAATCGTATAATCAAATCCAAAATTCACTTTCAAAACGGTTTCCAATTCTTCTTCGACGGAGTCTTTCGCTTGGAAGGAATAATCTTCCATTCCATCAATATTGAAATGGATTGTTATAGTCGGATCAGGGATGAAATATGGATACAATGTAATTGTTTTATCTAATAGGAATTCCATGCCATTTTGAAACGCTGTGTCGAATTGATAGACGCCCTCTTCCTTGGTTGTGTCAAGCTGATAGTGGGTCGTATTGTTTTCATCCTTGCTCGAAGAAAGAGGATATTTCGAATACCAATATTGGAAATTGAGGTGGGATGAAAACGTGTCGACTCCCGGAAGATAATCGACGGATGCAATTTCTTTTGAGGCGTAACCACTTAAAGTATTGATGGAAAAATTTTCGCTTTCATATTTTGGAGCGACGAGTTTGCAGTTTTTTCCTTCTTCCCCGAGTTCGAACTGAATGGTGACCAATGGTTCGAAATAGGCATAGAACGTATCGTTGCCATAGGGGTAATAGTAATAGGACTGACCGTTTTCGGAGAGTTTTTTGTTGATAATGCGATAGGAACCATCCTTTTTCTTTTCTCTCCATCCGACGAAGAAATAGCCTTCTTTGACGGGGTTTGGAATCTCTTGTCTAACCGGCGTTCCAGCCTCGCCGACTAAATAGGTCGTCGAAAAAGATTCGTCTAAGAAACTGCCGCCTTCCAATTCGAAAATGATTTTTCCTGTATAGGCATTGTTGCAAGACGATAACGGCATGAGAAGGGTGAAGAAAAAGACGAGCGAGAAACTGGTTTTGCTTTTCATTTTGTCAATTATAGCAAAAATAGCAAGATGAAAAAAGGGCTCCGAGGAGCCCTATTAAAACTAATGGGAATGATGGAAAGGTTTCTTTCCGGCTGGACGTTCAGGTCTTTCGACATAGCCTTCCGGTTTTGGAAGAACTTCGCGATGGGAAACATCGATTCGGCCCTGTGCATCCACACCTGTGACGATGACTTTGATGGTATCGCCAAGTTTGCAGACATCCTCGACTTTTTCGACGCGATTCCATCCGAGCTTGGAGATGTGGCAAAGAGCATCGGTGCTTCCATAGAGACGGACAAAGGCACCATAGGTCTCGACGCGGACGACCTTGGCATCGAAGACATCGCCGACGTTGACTTCGCGAGCGATATCCATGACAAGATCATAGGCTTTTTCAATCATCTCTTTCTTGACGGAATAGATGATGACTCTGCCATCGTCATTGATGTTGATCTTGACTTCCTTGTTGCATTCATCGATGATGCCATTGATGACTTTTCCCTGAGATCCGATGACTTCTCTGATCTTGTCAGGCTTGATATTGAATCTCTTCATCTTTAAGGCATATTCGGACAATTCCTGTCTCGGTTCAGGGATGGCAGCGAGCATGACATCGAGAATCTGCTTTCGAGCCGGCTTTGCCTGATAGAGGGCTTCTCTTAAGACGTCGAATGTGATACCACGAATCTTGATATCCATCTGAAGTGCGGTGATGCCGTTGGGCGTGCCGGCGACTTTGAAGTCCATATCGCCGAGATGGTCTTCCATACCCTGGATATCGGTAAGAATCGTATAAGGATGATTTCCATCGAGAGGTCCCGAGGTGATAAGGCCCATGGCGATGCCGGAGACAGGAGCCTTGATCGGGACACCCGCATCCATCAAAGCCATACAAGAGGCACAGATAGAGGCCTGAGAGGAAGAACCATTGGATTCGCAGACATCAGCGACGCAGCGAATTGTGTATGGGAATTCTTCTTCATCCGGAATGACATAACTTAAAGCACGTTCGCCAAGGTTGCCATGGCCGATTTCTCTTCTTCCTGGTGTGCCCATTCTGCCCAATTCACCGACAGAGAAAGGCGGGAAGTTGTAGTGATGCATCCATCTCTTGGACGTTTCACCTGTGATGTTGTCCAATAACTGGGCTTCATCGAGATCTCCTAATGTACAAGAGGACATGACCTGGGTCTGTCCACGGGTGAAAAGAGCAGAGCCGTGAGCTCTTGGAAGAAGATGAACCTGAGCGTCAAGAGGACGGATTTCATCGACTTTTCTTCCATCCGGACGGACTTTGTCGACGGTGATAAGACGTCTGACTTCATCGCGGACAACCTGTTCAAGCACTTCTTTGGCTTCGTTGACGGCCAAGTCGTGTGCCTGCATGGTTTCATATTTTTCGCCGGTGAGGAAGTTGGCCTTATCGACGAGGTCGATGACTTCTTTCTCAAGGGCATCAATGGTATTTTGTCTTTCGAGCTTATCGAAGATGGAAACAGCCTTGGTGATTCTCACCTGCTGGGTTTCGCTCTGGCCTTCGCTGATGTAATTGAGACACTTGTTCTTGAAGGCTTCATCGATGTGATAGATGTTGAGCGGACGTTTTTCTTTTCCGACTTTGCTGACAATTTCTTTTTGGAATGCGCAAAGCTTCTGGATGGCTTCAAAGCCGACTTTCAGGGCATCGAGCATATCATCTTCGCTGACTTCCTGGGCACCTGCTTCGACCATGTTGATGGCCACATCGGTACCGGCGACAGAAAGGTTGATATCGGACAATTTCATTTCATCTTCAGTCGGATCGATAACGAATTGTCCATTGATTCTTCCAACATGGACACCGGCAATCGGACCTTCGAATGGAATATCAGAAATGCACAAAGCCAAGGAAGCTCCGAACATGCCGGCCATATCCGGGCAGGCGGTCGGATCAGCACTCATGACAGTGCATGTGACCTGGGTTTCGTTGACATATCCTTCAGGGAACATCGGACGGATTGGACGGTCGATCAGACGGGAAATCAAAGTTTCTCTTGTGGACTGTCTTCCTTCTCTTCTAAGGAAGCTTCCCGGAATCTTTCCTGCGGCATACTGTCTTTCGAAATAATTGATGGTGAGCGGGAAGAAATCCTGACCTAATTTTGCTTCTTTTGCTCCACAGGCAGCACATAAAACCGCTGTGTCGTTGAAGCGCACAAAGACAGAGCCATCAGCCTGCTTTGCGATTTCTCCGGTTTCTACGGTTAATGTCTTCCCATAGAAGTCGAGAGTGAACACGTTTTTTGACATTTCTTTACCTCGTTTTTAATGAATTCATTTATGTATTTTATCATATTGTCAAGAAAATCGAGTGAAAGAATTTCTCTTGTGTGGAAATTCCTCTTTGGAATAGCCTTCTTTGAGGCTAGAATAACAAAAAAGGGCTGAAAATTGAAGAATCGTGAAATGTTTCTCTCCGCTTTCTTGTTTTCTAATCTTCTATCTTGAAGAAAGAAAAATTATAATAGGGAAGTCATTTTTTAATAGAGGAGATACCTATGGGTGCTATTCGAAGAGATTTGGAACAGTTGTTTTCGATGCTTTCTGAAAGAGAAGCCAAGGAACATATCTGCAGTGTTCTCAGTTATGATATGGAGACGGCTGCTCCCAAAGGCGGAATGGAATCAGACGCGGACAACATTTCAACATTGCAGTCTGAAATTTTCAAGATGAAGAAAAATCCGGACTATATTTTTGCTATACATAAGCTGCATACGACCGATTTCGATTCGCTTGATGTGTGGTCGAAAAGACTCATCATCCTTTTGCATCGTGAACTCGAACAGCAAAAAGGCATCTCTCCGAAATTGGATCATGAGGCCAACGTCCTCTTCAGCAAAGCCTATATTACGTGGCTGAAGGCCAAGGAAGAAAATTCTTATGAAGAATTCAAGGACACGCTCAAGCAGATTGCCCAAATGGAAAGAAAATTGGTGGAAGCCCGTTTCTCGACAGCAGAAAACGCCTATGATGTATTGCTTTCCGATTATGAATATGGCTTCACAACCAAAGATTTGGATATCTTTTTTGATGAACTCGAAAAAGGAATCGTTCCTCTCTACAGAGCCATTCGAAAGAGTAAATATACACCAAGACATGACTTTCTGAATCGAAAGATTCCTCTTGCAAAGCAGGAAGAATTTTCTCGCTACCTTCTGAAGTTCAATGGCTTTGATTTCGACCGTGGTTCGCTTTCAACGACGGAGCATCCATTCACTGCCCAGCTTGGCAAGGACGACGTCCGCGTGACGACGAAATATTTTGAGGATAATTTTATTTCGAATATGTATTCCGTCATCCATGAAGGCGGACATGCGCTCTTTGGCCAGAACATTCCAAAAGAGGTCTTTACTTATCATATTGGAGAAAGTTCCTTGAGTATGGCAAAGCATGAATCTGTTTCTCGACTTTATGAAAATGTTATCGGGCGAAGCAAGGAATATATTCATGCAATTTATCCATACTTTCATGAATTGTTCAAAGAAGAATTGTCTGATGTGACGGAAAAGGATTTCTATGAAGGCGTCAACTATATTGATGAGAATAATGCACTGAGGACGGAGGCGGATGAATTGACTTATACGCTTCATATCATCATCCGATACAAACTCGAAAAAGAAATCATGTCGGGAAATGCCGACTATGATACGCTCAACAAAAAATGGAATCAGATGTATCATGACTATTTCGGAATCGATGTCAAGGATGACGCGCATGGCATTCTCCAGGATGTCCATTGGAGCAGCGGATTTGGCTATTTCCCAACCTATGCGATGGGAAATGCCATGAATGTCATGTATTTCAAAAAAATGGATGAGGCGATCGATTTTTCCAAGACCGTCAAGGCTGGAAAGATGGATGTTGTTCTTTCCTGGCTGAGAGACAATGTCTTTTCTAAGGCTCCTCTTCTGGATACAAAAGAATGGATCAAAGCTCTGACTGGGGAGGAGTTTTCCGCCAAGGCTTATGTTGACTATCTGACTGAAAAATTTACAAAAATCTATCATGTGACGAAAACAGACCTGAAGAAGGCTATGAAAGGGGAATAAGTGATGCAGCATTTCAATGGAACGTTTGACAAACTGAAGGATGTGGAAATTCAGACGCCGGAAAAAGAGGACATCATCAAGGAATTCGCTTCTGTCGATGAGAAGATTACGTCCGCTTCCTCTCCGAAAGAAGCTATCGAGGGAGTGAAATGCTTTTTTGAGAAACAGGATGATCTTTCGACAATCATCTCCCTGGTGAATTTCCATCATACCATCAACACAGCGGATGAAAGATATTCATCCTTGCAGGACCTTCTTGATGAAATTCTTCCTTTGATTGAGGAAAGCATCAACAAGGTGAGCCAACATATTTATTCCAGCAACTATCGAAAAGAACTGGAAGCGGAATTTGGAACGCTTTATTTCCGTCAGATTGAGCTTTCCCTGAAGACTTTCTCCAAAGAAATCATTCCTGATTTGGTCGAAGAGAACAAAGAGGTTTCGGAATATATCCGTCTGACTTCCTCCGCGCAGATTGAATTTGAGGGAAATGTCTATTCGCTCTCGCAAATGGGCAAATTCACAACCTCTCTCGACCGTGAGACAAGAATCGCCGCCTCGAAGAAGTGTATGGATTTCTATAAGGACAATGATGAAAAAATCGGAGCCATCTATTCCTCAATGGTACAGACGAGAACAAGAATCGCAAAGAAATTGGGCTATGAGAATTTTGTTCAGCTCGGCTATGACAGGATGGGAAGACTGGATTGGTTTCCAAAGGATGCCGAAGAATATCGAAAGAAGATTTTAAAATACATCGTTCCTCTTTCCAATGAGATTCGAAGACAGCAAAAGGATCGTTTGGGCTATAAAGAAGATACAAGAAGTTCGGATTACAACATTTTTTATAAGACTGGAAATCCGACACCGAAGGGAAGTGCGGATGATCTGATTGACTCTGCAAAACAAATGTATCAGGAACTTTCACCGCTAGCGAGCAAATATTTTAATTTCATGATTGATCATGGATGCATGGACATTCTTGCAAAGAAAAATAAGGCCGGTGGAGGATACATGGACTATATTCCCGGGTTGAAGACCTCTATCATTTTCTCCAATTTCAATGGAACAAGTGGAGATGTTGATGTCTTGACACATGAATTCGGTCATGCTTTGCAGGGATTCCTCGGCGCAGAAACGACAACCGTTCCAGCTTATCGAACCCCAGGCATGGAATGTGCAGAAATGCATTCGATGTCGATGGAATTCCTGACCTATCCCTGGATGCATCTTTTCTTCAAGGAAGATACACAAAAATATCTTTATCAGCATCTTTGCGAAGCCATCACATTCATTCCCTATGGGTGCATTGTCGATGATTTCCAGACACGATGTTATGAGCATCCAGAATGGAGCCATCAGGAAAGAAAAGCCTATTGGAGAAAGATTGAATTGGAATATCTTCCTTATCGCGAATATAAGGATAACGAATTCCTTGCCTCAGGCGGCTTTTGGGAAAGACAGGCACACATCTTTGAAAATCCGCTCTATTATCTAGACTATACCATCGCTCAGGTTGTCTCTTTGGAATTCTTTGCGGAGTCGAGAGAAGATTTCAAAAAAGCTTTCGAGAAATACATCGCCTTTGATCGATTGGGAGGACAATATCCTTTCCGTGAACTTCTCAAGAAGGCTTCGATTCGAAATCCACTGGATGGCGACACCTTGAAGGATGTTTCCAAGGAAATCTTTGACTACCTTTCGACCTTTGATTTATCCACTATCGATTGTTAAGCCAACAGAAAAAAGAGGCAAGAAGACTCTTCAGTCTTTGATGCCTCTTTTGTTTTTTTTTTGGTAAATCAAAGGGTCGGATATCTTTGCGCATTCCCCTTGAATGGATTTAGGAAACCCATATTCAGATAGGAATTGTACTTCAAGACAGCTTTATTGTATGTGTAGTAGGGAGAATGACGGTCGTTGGAATCTGTGTAGAGATTGGCATTCAGTTCTTGATCGATGGAAGCGTATTTCCCCAAAAGTTTCTTTTCTTTGATGTATTTACAATAATAGATAATGAGAAAATCGTTCATGCCCTTTATTTTGGCTACGTCGGCAGGAATCTTTCCGAATTCCTTTTCGACTTCCAAAGTAGATTCAACCATATTTTTCGGAAGGAATCGGCCATCCTCTTCCATTGTCTTTTTTGCCTTCAGAATCACATCATATCTTTCTTTTTCCTTCGGGATGATTTGCTCGAAAAGTGCTTGTGCTTTCTTTTGGGCACTCTTCATCAGCATATGTATGATCCATGCGGAACAAAGATAAACAAGAATCAATCCGCCGAAGACGACAACATAGATCCACCAATCCATAATTATGACCTCCAAATAGAAACTATTATAACTGAGATTTCCTCTTTTTTCTATGCGAAGAAGCATCTTGAGATGAATTGTTCAAGAAGATAACATTTTACTATTAAGGAAAACTAACTTAGAATACTACTGCTATGAAAAAAACACTTCCTTTTGAAATCCTTTATCAGGATAAAGATATTATCGCTGTCAAGAAGAAATCCGGTATGCTCACGATCGGAACGGATAAGGACAAAGAACATAATCTCTATCACTATGTCCGTGAATACTGTAACCTCCATAGGCAAAAAATTTATATTGTCCACCGCCTAGACAAGGACACGTCTGGAATTGTCCTTTTTGCCAAATCCTATGAGCTGAAAGAAAAAATACAGAAAGCCTTTGAAGACCGCACTGTGGAAAGAAAGTATGAAGCTGTTGTACGGGAGAAACTTCCTTTGGGACTTTCCAGAAAGGTTGTTCAATATCTTTTCTTTGACAAAAGAAGCGGACGCGTTTTTGTCACCGATGATCCAAAAAAAGGACTGGATGCGATTACCTACGTCAGGACGAGCAATCATCTTGATATCGGAACGGCCTTGGATATACAAATTGAAACTGGAAGACAGAATCAAATTCGTCTGGCTTTGGTTTCTTTGCATTATACGTTGATTGGTGATCAGAAATATGCCCATGATGAAGCGAAAAAGATGCTACTGAATGAGTATTCCTTGAAGCTGCCGAATTCTCTTCCATTGAAGAAGACTGATTTTGAAATCAAGCCTCTATGGCTATTGAAGAAAGAAGACTGAGATATGGTTATTACGTTGGTTGTTGATCTTTATGGCGTAAAAAACAATGGGACAACCGTGACGGCAATGCGAACTGCAGAAAACCTTATGGCATTAGGCCATGAGGTGAGAGTCATTGCGTATGTCCCAGACGATGTCAAAGAAGAATCTCTTCACGGAGTGAAGCTTTTGCGTTGCAAGAAGGCGGTCGTTTATGGCTTTGAATGGCTGATTGAATCCCAGGGATTCACCTTCGGAAAGACGACACCATCTGAGATTGCCGCATTCATCAAGGGGAGCGATATCGTTCATTTGATGTTTCCGTTTCCGTTAGAGAATATGGTCCGCAAGGTTGCTAAAGTCATGTCAATTCCCGTGACAGGAGCCTATCATCTACAACCAGAGAATATCACATATACCATCCATTTAGGCAAAGCCAAAGGAGTCAACGCCTTTGTCTATTCATTGTTCCGCAAATGGCTCTACCGCTATTTACGCACCATCCATACTCCAAGTCTGACAATGAAGAAGGAAATGCTTGACCATCATTATAGAGGCGATATTCATGCCATATCCAATGGCGTGAGTCCTTTCATGCACGTCATAGAAACGGAAAAGCCGAAAGAATATCAGGATAAATATGTCATCGTCATGGTGGGAAGGCTCTCTGGAGAGAAAAGACAGGATCTCATTATCAAGGCGATTGGAAAAAGCAAATACAATAGCAGAATCCAGCTGATTCTCTGTGGAAAAGGACCCAAAGAGAAGACTTATCTTCTCATGGGCAAGAAACATCTGAAGAACCCGCTGCAGATTAAATTTGTCAGCCAGGAAGAACTTCGAAAGATTCTCAACTGGGCAGACTTATATGTTCATTCTTCGGATGTGGAAAGCGAAGCCATCGCCTGCATTGAGGCATTCAGCTGTGGGGCTGTTCCCGTCATCTCGAATTCTCCCTATACGGCAACGCGCTTCTTTTCGTTGGATGAGCATTGTCTTTTTGAGGCTGGAGATGCGCAATCTTTATGTGAACGAATTGAATTTTTTATTGAAAATCCGGAATACAAAAAGATGCTTTCTCCAAAATACATCGAATTCTCAAAAGGCTTTGCCGTAAAGGACAAAGCCGAGGAACTTTCCAAAATGATGGAACTGGAAGTTCAAAGGGATAAGGAAGATAAAAAACTTCATCGCACCTACTATTCCTCTAGGAGGGAGAATCGACAATTAAGAAAGATCGCTCAAAAAGCTCATATCGAAAATCCGTATATCGTCAAGAAGGATGTCTATCATTCAAAATAACGGTTTCGTGATTTTCTTTATGACATCGAGAACCTGTTTTTTGAGTTCGCTTTTTTCTCCATCTGTATGGAGAATATAGTCGAGCCTGTCTTTATGATCGTCATAGGAATTCATGCTGTTGAAGAAGACGCGGCTTGGATCTTCGCCTCTTTCGAGCAGATGTTCTTTCTGTTTCTTGGTTTCGACGCCGATGATGATTGGAAATAGATCGTCCATTTTCGCGTCAAAGAGAACAGGCATTTCAAAGATTTTGTTTTTTCCATTGTTCTGAATCGTGAAGTCATTTATCTTTTTTCGGAGTCTTTTATAGAGGAAGGTCAGATATTTCTTTTTGAATGCCCTGTCGTTTTTGAGTTTTTCCGTGATGACTTTCTTATCGAGCGTTGGTGTGAATAATGTGGGAAAAAGATGCTTGAGTTCTTTTAGGAAGGATGGATCATGGTACATCTTGTGAATTTCTTCATCTGCCGAAAAAGAGAGAAATCCCTCTTCCCTGAAATAGGAGGCGGCAAGAGACTTTCCGCTGGCTATTTTCCCTGTGATGGCAATATCTAATCCAGTTTTCTGACAATAAGGACAATATTCGGTTCCTCTTTGTGCGACATTTCTTTTTTCAATCTTATGATGACAGATTTCGCAGGGTTGACCTTTCCTTGAATAGACTTTGAGAAGATTTTGAAAGTCCCCGGACTGACCCTCCTTTGCATGATAACTTCGGATGGTGGAACCGTTTTTTTCAATGGCCAAGGAAAGTATTTTTCTCGAAGAAATCAAAAGGGATGCGCATTGCTCTTCACTCAAGGAACATCCGGGAAGGAATGGGGATAACTTAGCATCAAAAAGTATTTCGTTTGCGTATATATTTCCGATTCCAGACATGAGATTTTGATCAAGAAGCAATTCTTTTAATACTCTATGAGAATGGCTATATTTTTCATAGAGTTCATCTTGATGGATGTCAAATGGTTCTTTTCCAATACAGCTCAATGGTCCCTTTTCTTTTTCGTGGAGATATTCGATGATGCCGAACTTTCTTGTGTCATAAAAGGCAAGACCTTTCTCTTCGTCTTTGAAAGGGAAAAAGGCCGAGAGATGCTTCTCGCTTTTTGCTTCTTTTTGAACAATATAAAGTTTTCCTTCCATACGGAGATGGAATAGAAGATATCTTCCTTCACTCAAATGAATCAGAAGATATTTTCCTTCTCTTGAAAGGGAGAGGATTTTTTTTCCGTTCAGGGAAGAAAAATCCTCTTTGGCAGTCTGAAGGGCTTTTTCCACATAGAGAATCGGGGTGGAAAAGACTTTTCCGACGAGTTCTTTTTCAAGAACGCGTTTGATGGTTTCGACTTCGGGAAGTTCAGGCATATCAGTGTGCCTCGTACCAGGTGAAAGCGGCATTCCCATCGACTTCAAGCGGAACCGACAGAGTCATGGCATGGTCCATGGTGGACTTCAAAAGCGGTGTGATGATCTCGAGCTCTTCTTTTGGAACCTTGAAAATCAATTCATCGTGAATCTGAAGAATGATTTTTGTCTTGTAGTCTTTCAAGACTTCCTGGCATTTGATCATAGAAACCTTCATAAGATCGGCGGCACTTCCCTGGATGACGGAATTTGTGGCGGCACGCTCAGAAAAGCTCCGCAAAGCATGATTTGTCGAATTGATGTCCTTTAGGTATCTTCTTCGGTTGAGAATTGTAGTTACATAGCCGTTCTTCCTGGCTTTCTCGATGCAGTCTTTCTGGAATTCTTCAATTCCGACAAAGGCTGTCTTGAATTGTTCGATCAGTTCTTTGGCTTCCTTTGAGGAAATGGAAAGCTGGTTGGCGAGTCCATAGGCGGAAATGCCATAGACGATTCCAAAATTCACGGCCTTGGCTTTTCTTCGCATCTCCGGTGTCACTTCATTCAAAGGCACGTGAAACACGCGACTGGCTGTTGAGGCATGGATATCGTTTCCTTCCTTGAAGATTTCCTGAAGAGCATGGATATTGGCAACATGTGCGAGCATTCTCAGTTCAATCTGCGAGTAATCCAAAGACAGAAGATAGAATTCATGATTCGGATAGAAGAAGGCTTTGCGGATGCTTTTCCCTTCTTCGTTTCGGATGGCAATATTCTGAAGGTTCGGCTCTGACATCGAGAGTCTTCCTGTGGCGGTCAAAGCCTGATTATAGAGAGCGTGGATTTTCTGATCTTCTTGTATATGTTGTGGAAGCGCCGTGGTATAGCCGTTGACCAGTTTGGAATAGAGACGGTATGTGATGATTTTTTCGATGATTGGGCTATCATGGATATGTGCTTTCAGGACTTCGATGGATGTTCCTTTTTCACCTTTGTTTCTTTCTAGATGCAGATCCGTGAATAGAATCGTTTCGAGCTGCTTTGGTGAATTGATGTTGAATGTTTTTCCGGCAATTTCATAGATTTCCTTTTCGAGGGCAGAGAGGACTTTGGAGTATTCGTCGTTGATATCCTCGAGAGTCTTCCTGTCGATTGGGAATCCTTCGATTTCCATATTCGCAAGAAGGTTTGCCAAAGGGATTTCGACATTCTTCAAAAGATTGCTTTCTTCATTTTTTGAGATTTTTTCTTTTACATTTTCACTGATATCAGCAACAAGTCCACACATCTGATAGGATATATTTTCTTTTGTGTCATAGGAAATCTCATAACTGTTGAAGATATCTTCTCTTTTTTGTCCGCAGTCGGGATCAAGAAGATAGGTTGCCAAAAACAAATCAAAATCGACTCCCTTGATGGCTTCAAACTGTTCGCGGTGAAGAAGGACTAAAAGACCTTTCAAGTCATAGACGGAGAGCTTCTTCTCCATTGTGAGGAAGGCTTTGAATGAATCATCCTTTTTTGCATCCTCCGTTTGTAGGATATAAGTCTTATCCTTTGTGGAAAAGACAAAGGAATAGAGCTTTGATGTGTTTTCATTGTCGCTTGAGGAATCATAGGTCATGGAAAGAATATCTTCCTTGATTTCATCAAAGCGATGGATTTGATGAATTTCTCTTTTCTTTTGGATCGGTTCTTCGGGGAAAGCTTCATCGGAGGAGAATAAAGAAAGTTGGTTATTCTCATCATCGATGATATCGGGCATGCGGTCGATGGCTCTTTCGAATTGAGAGAGTTGGTATTTGTGGTAGAACTTCGAAAGCTTGGACTTGTGATATGGATTGTAGAGTGATTTTTCATAGTCGCTTGCCATATCGAGTGTCGTTTCGATGGTTGCAAGTTTCTTAAAGAAGCAGGCTTCTTTTTCTCCGGCAAGGATCTTTTGACAGACTTTGGAAGACGGATTGCTTCTGCAGTAGTCAAGGATATGGGACAAGTCTCCATATTCATTGAGAAGCTTCATGGTTGTTTTTTCGCCGACACCTTTGATTCCTTTGTAGTTGTCGCTCGGATCTCCGGCGATTCCCTTAAAATCGGTAATCTGATTCGGATTCAGTCCGAAGAGTTCGTGAAGATTTGCTTTTGTATAATCGATTGTTTCGCTCAACCCTTTCTTCAGGAAACAAATATGGATGTTTTCTGAGAGATCCAAAAGCTGAAGGAAATCTTTGTCGGATGTAAAAAGAACGACCATGTCGCCCTTTTCGCTTGCGTGCTTTGCCATGGATCCTGCCAGATCGTCTCCCTCATAACCTTCCAATTCTTTCCAATAGATGTCCATGCTCTCAAGCATTTCTCGGGCGATGGGCATCTGTGCGACGAGTTCCTGGGGTGCGGGCGATCTCTGTGCTTTGTATTCTTCGAATTCCTGTTTTCGGAAAGTGGGCTTTCCTGTATCGAAGGAAATGAAAAGGTGATCGTTTTTCTTGAGCTGGGCTTTGATTTTTTTTATGAGATTGTGGAACGCGAAGATGGCATTGACGGGAATGCCTTCTTTTGTCTGCATCAGATTTCCGGTGTATGCAGTGGAGTAGTAGGAGCGGAAAAGAAGTGAATTTCCGTCGACGATATAGGTTTTATTCATGTTTGACTACCTTTCTTTTTTTGTTGATCATCCTTTCTGGATGAATGTAGTTTTCTTTTCTTGAAAAATCCGCCTGAATCAGAAGAAAATCGTATTTTTCGAAACCCTTATCTGAGTTGACAGAAAGACGATAGGTTTTCCCTTCGCTTTCGATTTGAACGAGATGACTGATTTCCAAGAGAGATGTATCGCTGATGAGAAATGTCTCATACCCTTCCATGAAATAGATTTGGTTCATTCGGCAGGAGAGGATTCTTCCTAATGCCATTTTCTCAAGATAGAGCATTTCTCCGATATCTTCACCATCATCCCGTATCGGTGGGATTTGTGTTTCGTCCATGCCGAAATGGGCGAAATTGAGATAGGTGGAGAGTCGATTCTTCATGCCGAGTCGGGACTTGGAGAAATCATCGAAGCAGCCAGCATCAATCATTTTCAGAATGATTTTCTGTTCTTTCTCAAGAATGATGTTCTGGGTTCGAAAGAGAAAATCATAGAAAGAGGAAAAGGGATTCTTTGCCCTTTCGGATACAATTAAGGAAAGAAGCGTGTCGCTTTGGCAAACAGACTTCAATGGCGGATAAATCTGTTTTCCGACGAATTGATATTCATAGTCGTCGGAAAGGGAAACATTCGGATTCTTGAGCCGGATTCCGCTCTGATTCAGTTCTTGGAGAAGCAAGTCCATTTTTGGTGAGCTGAGATTTTCCTGTTCGAGAGCACAGAGATAGAATTCCTCTTTGAAAAAAGTTTTGTAATAAAGAAGTGTATAAGTGATGAGAGCGTAACTGTATGCGTGGGCTTTATTGAATCCGTATTCAGCAAATTTTTCAATATCCTTGAAGATGTCTTCTGCAGTTTCATTGCTAATGGAATTCTTTTCACAACCTTGAATAAATCTTGTATGGTAGGCTTCCATTTTGGATGCTTGCTTTTTGGAAATCGCTCTTCTAAAAAGGTCTGCCTCGGATAAGGAAAAGCCTGCCAAGGCTTTCACTGCTTCCATAATCTGTTCCTGATAGACCATGATACCATAGGTTTCCTCTAAGATGGGCTTCAAAAGAGGCGATTTATATTTGATAAGAGATGGATTTTCTTTTCTTCTTGCGAATTCGGGAATATAGTCCATCGGACCAGGGCGGAAGAGAGCAATCGCACTCGCCAAATCAGAAAAATTATTTGGCTTGAGGGTTCGAATTGTCTTTCGCATGCCATAGGATTCCAATTGGAAAATATCGACAAGAAAAAGCTGATTCAGCGTCGCATAGACTTCCTTGTTTTCCAAGTCGGAGAGAATGTTGGGAATGCTCTTGTGATTTGCGATGATTCTTTCTTCGATTTTTTTGATGAATGTCAGATTGTTGAGTGCAAGAATATCGACCTTCAAGAAGCCTAATTGTTCCATAAATGGATATTCATAGGCGACCGTTCCTGTTTTTCCTTGCTTCATTGGACAAGATTTATAAATCGCTCTTTCGGAGAGGATGACACCTGGCGCATGGATGGATGTGTTGATGGGAAGTCCTAAAAGACATTCGGCAAGGTCACAGATTTTCTTATAATATGGGTCGTTATATAAGGAAAGGAAGCGTCGCCCTTTGAAGGGATCATTTTTCGCTTGCGTGAAAGTGCTGGCTTTGTCAGAAATTGCCTGGGTGAGTTTTTTGAGATGATTCGGACTGACATTCAAGACAGGGCCTAAAAGATTGAGAACGGATTTTGGTTTAAGTCGTACAAACGTGATGATATCGGACACTCTTTCCTCACCATATTTCTGCTTGAGATAGACGACAATCTCATTTCTTCTCTCATCCTCGAAGTCGATATCGATATCCGGCATTGTCACACGTTCAGGATTGAGAAATCTTTCGAATGTTAGATGAAAGCGGAGCGGGTCGATGGAAGTGATTCCGAGAGAAAAAGCGACGAGTGATCCGCCAGCCGATCCTCTTCCAGGACCGACTTTTATGTTGGATTGATGCGCAAAGGAGACATAGTCTTCCACGAGAAGAAAATAACTCGAGAAATGCATTTTCGCTATGACAGAAAGTTCATAAGAAAGGCGGTCTTGGTATTCTTGGCTGATGATAGGAGTGGAAAGCTTTTCTTTTAAGCCTTCTGTGGCTTTTTCTCTCAGGACTTCATCTTCGTTTGGAAACTGAATCAGCTGTCCTCTTTTTGTAAAGAATTCGAATTGAATTTTCTTCCCGAGATTTTCGGCCTGCTGGACATCTTCTTCTCGATAAAGGGATGCGAGGGCTTTTGGTGACAAAAGAAAATAGGGGCCATCTTTTTTTATCGCTTCGATTTCAATGTCTTTCTGTTCTTCCTTGGCGTATCTTAGAAGAGTTGTCTGCAGGGCATCTTCTTTTTTCAGATATTCCACATGGGGGAAGGCAATTGACTGGTATCCTCTTTCCTTTATGAATTGGTAAAGCGTTTCTGCATTTTGCCTTTCGATGGAAGAGGAAAGACTGATTCCAAAATAAAAGCAATCATGAAATATTTTGTCCATAGCAAGGAAATCTCGGGCATTTTCATTTAAGAATGCTTCGTCGAAATACGTTATATCGGTATTTAAAATAAGGACGAGGCCTTCATGGTAAGGCTGGAGTTCCTCGAGAGAGAATTCTTTTTTGTTTTTGCTTAGAAGAAGGCAAAGGTTTTCATATCCTTTTTCATTTAGCACATAAAGGCTGGAAAGATAACAGAGACCGTTGGATGAAGAAAGAGAAAACTGATATCCGAATATGGGTTTCAGATTGTATTTCCGACATTGCTCAGCGAGGCTTGGATAAGCGTAGAGATTTTCATCCGAAACAGCGATTCCGTCATATCCGAGCATGGCGGCTCTTTGGGCATATTGTTCGATGCGAAGACTTGAGCGATAGAAGGAATATTCTGAATTCGTATTCAATTGATAAGGCATGATATTATTATAAGGCATATCGTCCTCACAATGGAAAAAATGAAAGGTGAACTTCTTTCTGTTTTTTTATGAAGGATAGAAAAAACATTTAAAGGAAATAAAGCAATTTAGCTAACAATTTGGTATATTTTTCTTTGTGAGATAAAATTAGGCTTGAAGTTTGATTTGATTTTGCAATTATTAATATTGGTAGTCTTATTTCAGGTCTTTCTAAGGAGATCATCATGATGGATAATACGAATCTTGTGTATGGGAAAATACCCGTGAAAAATGCTTTGACTGGAAAAAGAAAAATTGTGCACATTTTCTTGAATTCCGAGCACCCTGACAAAGAAATTCTCTCTTTGGCCCAAAAGAAGGGAGTTCCTGTCAAAATGACAAACAATGGTCAGCTTTCCCACATGGTTGATAATGCCAATCATCAGGGTGTCGTGGCCTCTTTGATGGAATTTCAGTACACACCTCTTGATGAGCTTCTTTCCCTTGTCAAAGAGAAATCGGATTCGACGATTGTCATGCTTGATGGATTGGAGGATCCAGTTAATTTTGGTTCGATAATCCGTTCCAGCTGTGCTTTTGATGTGGATGGAATCATCATTGGAAAGAATCGACAGGTTCCTGTCACAGGAACTGTTTCGAAGATTGCCACCGGTGGCGAGGAAGTTGTCCCGATTGTCCAGGTCACGAACCTTTCTCAGACGCTTGAGACGCTGAAGAAAGAAGGATATTGGGTCGTCAGCAGTGCCGGAGAAGGAAAAGATGTTTATGATCAGATTAATTATAAGGGGAAAATCGTTCTCGTGATTGGTTCTGAAGGATTTGGTGTTTCCCGTTTGGTCAGAGAACATTCTGATTTTGTGGCGAGCATTCCGCTCCCGGGAAAGGTCAAGGCACTCAATGCATCGATCGCCTGCGCTGTTTTTCTGAGTGAAATCAATTCGTATCGTAGAAAACATTCTTGATAATTTTATTCTTTTTCTTTCAATTCTTTGAGGAGGTATATAGATTTTGAATGCAAAAATTTATTCTGTTGAAAGCCCTAAATGGATAACGCATCTTTATGATGAACTGCTCTTTGAAAAAGACGACAGAGAATTCACACCGCCCGAATCCTATATCTATGATTCTATGTCCTTTGTCGAGTTGGTGACACAGGCAAAATACGATCCGGCGGCATTTGGAGAATTGGTTTGCCGTATGGCTGTGAATATTCGGAAAATGGTCGCTTCCTTTTGCAATCGAAATCCCAATCTGGATTTCGATGACTGCTATTTCCGCATGTTGGTTCTTCTGAAAAAGGCAATTGCGATTTATGATCCAAAAAAAGGAGACTTCCTTCATCTTTTCCGCAAGATGTACAAGAAAAATATGACCTGGATGGGATGGAAAGAAACGGTCCGTTATCAAAGAGAGTCGGAAATTTTAGGGAAAAGGGTTTCCTATGTCGAAGCGATTGCTCTTCTTTCTGATTCGAACAATGAGGAAAATGTGTTTCGGAATCGAGCGACCAGCATTGATCTTAAGGAGTACATCAGCAAACTTTCGATGCGGAAAAAAGAAATTTTCACTCTCTATCTGAATAATTATTCTGTCCAACAAATTTGTGAAATTGTTCAAGAGCCCTATTCTACGGTTTATACCATGGTGAGAAATCTCGTCAATGAATTCAAGGAATTTATCGGTGAAAGTCATAAGGAATAGTTAAAAGTTCTTTTGTTCTATTTTTCTATTTACTAAAATATTCGTATGCATAAAACAGTTCTATCAATTGTCATCCCGGTTTATCGTGTCAAAGATTATCTTGAGGAATGTATCCAGAGCGTTCTTCAGCAGGACTTTAGCGAACCTTTCCGCATCATTCTATTGGAAACAGGAAGCGATGATGGAAGCGATGAAATCTGCAGAATCTATCAGGAAAGATATCCGGACAAAATCGATTGGTTCCATTATGATGAGAACAAAGGGATTTCCTTTGCCAGGAATCTTGGAATTCTACATTCCATTGGGGAATATGTTTCCTTCGTGGATGGCGATGATATTTTAAAGCCATGCTTCCTTTCTTCTTTGTATAAGAAAGCAAAGGAAGATGAATCTCTGCAAATTGTCTTCTCTGGATATGAATTTCTTCGTTCTTCCGGTGAAGTGAAAAAGGCAAAGAATGTCCATTTTGATGGAAGAGGAAAGGATGCTCTTCTTTCTTTTTATCGTCGATGCGATTTCTATCGCGGATATTGCTGGGGCGGAATTTTCAAGAGAGAATTTCTTCTTCAAAATCATCTTTTCTTTGACTGCGATATGAAGATGTATGAGGATATGCTTTTCCTATACCATGCTCTTTATGAGGCCAATCATGTCCTTTTCATGGCGAAGCCGAATTATTCTTATCGTCAACATGCTTCTTCGACGATGGCCTCAAGCAAGGACTGGCTTCATCCGCATCTTCTCTGCCTCGAGAAATTCCATGCTTTTTTATCCTTACAGAACCCTGAATTTCTTAAGAAGATGACGGTTTCACGTGCGCTGAAAAAGCAAATTCGATTGGATTGCAGAAAGTCATGCCCAGAGACAACTTACAAAAAAACATACAAGTCGACGATGAAGAAACTGAAAGGAATGGGATAGATTTCATGGGATTTGGAGAGAATCTTGTTCGTCTTTATTGTGATCGAGAAGATGATTCAATCAAGAACGATTTTGGAAAAGTTCTGATTTTAGGTGGGTCAAGGAACTATCCGAATGCTCCTTTGATTTCTTCTTTTTTTGCTTCCAAGTCGGGCGTCGGCTTTGTCTCTCTCGGGGTTCCTTCTTCCATCTATGGAATTGCGGCTACAAAAAGCATTCTGACGAATATCTTTGAGCCGACAGACCAAGATGGTGATTTTCTTTTTTACGATGAAGAACATCTTAAAAGAATCTGCCATGATTATTCGGCAATTCTGTTCGGCAATGGAATTCGTGATTGCGTGGAAAACGAAAAGGTCTTGTCCATCCTTTTATCGAATTATTCAAAGAATTTGATCCTGGATGCCACGGGAATCAAGATCTTTTCTCGGCTGGCCGACTATAAGAATAAGAGGCCAACCATTTTTTTGACACCGCATCTTGGAGAAGCAAGCCAACTTTTTGAAGTCCAGTCTCATTCCAGGAATCCAGAAGATTATCTTCCCTATGCCAAGGACTATGCTCGGAGTCATTCCTGCAACATTTTATTGAAGTCCAATCGTTCTCTTTTTGTCAATCAGAAAGGCGAATGCTTCCCATTGGATTCTTATCCGAGTACGCCTTCGCTCGCAAAGGCGGGAAGCGGAGATGGCTTGGCGGGGTATCTTGCAGGCATTCTTGCCTATGGAGAGAAAAAACTGAAGACGGAAGATTGCATTCGGCTTGCTGATCGTGTTGTCCATGAGGCGGCTCTTCTCTCCACAAAAGAGAAGACCGTAGGAAGTGGAGATATTCTTTCAGCCTATGAGAAGATTGATGATGTTGTTTTTGCTTTTACAAAAAAGTAAATTTCAAAATTGAGCTGAAAATGTTTATGTTGGTTCTAAAGAAGTCGTCGATATTTTTTGATGTAGTTTTTTTTGCAAATTGAGTCATTATTCCATATGCTAGGACTTCTGCAAGAAGAATCAGAATGAAATAGGGCGTGATGCTGACAAGGTCGAGCGATTCGTTGACTCCTGGGACATAGACAACAAAGAAACCGACCAGACAGGAGACGATGATTCCTAAGAAGAGAGTGATGGAAGGTCTTGATTGGAAAAGAGGAATCTTGTCTGAACGAAGGAAAGTAAAGACGACATTCTGTGTAATCAAAGACTCGATGAAGAATCCACTTTGGAAGATGGCCAGAAAGAGAATCTTGTTTGCATTGTCGAGATTTTCATAGCTTGTAAAGGGAATCCCATTTGCATTCAGCATGAAGGGGCAGATGACATAAAGAAGCAGGGCGAAGGACGTCATATCGACGAGGCTGGAAAGCGGCCCGAATAAGAACATGAAGCCTCGTATCTGAGAAAGAGAAAAGTTCAGAGGCTGTCGGATATCCTTTTCGTCGACATTGTCGAAGGGAATCATGGAGCAGGAAATATCGCTGATGATATCCAAAAGAATGATATGGACAGCTTTCAAGGGTGCGAATGGAAGCCATATGGCGCCGATGGATTGGGAAATCATATTGCCGAAATTCGATGAAGTCTGTCCTTTGACGTATTTCATCATATTTAGATAGGATTTTCTTCCTTCGATGATGCCGTCTTTCAAGACGGAAAGGTCATTCTTCATCATGATGATATCGCTTGCCTGCTTTGCGATATCCGTTGCGTCTTTGAAGGAAATGCCAATATCCGCACTCTTGAGAGCGGCTGCATCATTGATGCCATCGCCCATGAACCCGACAATGTGCTTGTTTTTCTTTAATGCTATGACGATTCTTTCTTTATCCTGTGGTGTCAGCTTCACAAAAAGATTGTGCGTCTCGACTTCTTTTTGAAGCATAGAATCATCCATCTCTGAGATTTCAAATCCGGAGAGGGCATTGATTTCATGCATCTTCAGAGCCCTTGTAATGGCAAGGGAACTATCCAAGGAATCTCCGGTGAGAATTTTGACATTTACGCCATATTCCTTTAGAGACTCGATGGCTATCTTTGCCTGTTTTTTTGGCGTATCTTCAAAAGAAAGAAATCCGATGAAAGTCAGAGCGCATTCGTCTTCTTTTTGAATTTGATTGACAGAAACATCTTTTGTAGCTAATATCAGTGTTCTTTTTCCTTTGGATGAGTCATCTTTAGACATATTCCGGATTTTCTGAATGTCTTCTTTGGTAATATCGCGGATGCCGGATGATGTTTTGACATAGGAGATGACTTCCAACATGCTATCGACAGCCCCCTTAGAGACGAGAAAGTTCTTTCCGTGTCGATCTTTAAGAAGAACGGTGAGCCTTTTTCTGTTGAAGTCAAAAGGAATTTCATCCAACATGGAGATTCCTTCTTTCACCACCCCAGAGACAGTCTGATTGGAAGAGGCACACTGGATGATGGACTGGTCGATGATTGATTTGATACCTGTCTGGAAATAGCTGTTGAGGTAAGCAAGACGAAGAATTTTGATGGATGAGTTCGATTCGATATCAAAGTACTCGCTCAGCGTGGAAGAATTTTCTGTCAACGTTCCGGTCTTGTCCGTGCAGAGCACATCCATGCTTCCAAAGTTGAAAATCGTGTTGATATCCTTGACAATGACATCTTTCTTGGACATGTTGAGCGCCCCTTTTGCGAGATTGGATGCGATTTGCATCGGAAGCAAAGATGGAATCAGACAGATGGCGACGGAGATAGAGAAGACGAAGGCATTGACCCAATTTGAATAGGAAGTATAGTTTCCGACGACGAAGAGTCCGTTTTCCCAATGGAAGTCAAATCCATCAATCAGGAAGATGATCGGAACGAGAATGCCAATCAGGATGAGAAGCAATTTTGTGATGGAATGGATTCCAGACTGAAAGGCGATGTTTTGCTTTGTCTGTATAACTTTGTCATTGAGCTGACCGAAGATGGTCTGGCTTGAAATGGCAAAGACGATTCCCGTTCCATTTCCGGATGCGATGCTTGAGCCGTTGAAGAGTATGTTCTCCAAGTCAAATGGGCTGTGATTTTCTTGGTTAGAACATGTGACTTTCTTTTCGACGGGTATGTTTTCTCCTGTCAGACTCGATTGATAGACATAGAGATCTCTTGCCTGCAGGATACGAATTTCGGCTGGAACCATGTCTCCAGAGGAAAAACAGACAATATCTCCTATGACGAGGTTATCATTGCAGATTTCGACTTTCTTTCCGTTTCGGATGACGGTCGAGGTGGTAGTGGAGAGGTCTTTCAGACAGGATGCGGAACGTTCAGATTTCAGATTTTCCCGATAACTGATCAGGGAAGAGATAAAGATGATGAAAAGGATGATGAGCGGCGTGACATAGAAGGTGCTCTTATCATTTTCGGATTCGGGAAAATAATAGGAAATGAATCCATTCAAAAGGGCGATGACAAATAGGATGAGATTGAATAAAGTGAGAAATGATTTGATGAATTTGACGAATTTTGAATCTTTTTTGGTTTTTTTAAGGGCATTGGAGCCATATTTCTGAAAGGATTCTTCGATCTGTTCATCTCTTAGTCCGGATAAAGGATCGACATGGAACTCCTTTAAGATTTCCTCGACGCTTTTCTTGGAGAATGATTCGATTCTCTTGCTGGTGAGATTGAATGCATTTTCTTTTCTTGTGGCCTGTTTCATAAATCTTGTCCTCCTGTGAATTTGATTGCTAACAGGGAGTAAGTTCGATGAAAAAGATTTCCATTAAAAATTAGATAAGCCTTGTCAATAGAATCATGATCAAAGTGTCATCCTTATGTCT
>CAVDUB010000025.1:0-30188 GCA_963612025.1 bacterium | reverse complement strand
GGTAATGTATCTAATATTAAAAGCTTAGATAAAATTAAAACAATTTATTCTTCTGGTAATTCAAAAGATGATTATGTTTACGAATACGAGGATGGGACTAGTTCGGCTTCAACTTCAGGATTAACCTCGATTTTTAAAACATCGTGGATTGAAAAACAAAACTCAATTGCTGACAATGTAGCTTATTATTTTGAAATTCCAGTTAATGCAGGAGAATATGCTCTCGGATCTGTCTCTGGAGCCAATGGCGCCTATTTGATTTATCTAGATATCGGCGCCAATGCACAGGTCGTCAATAGAACGACAGTGACAGAACTGGTCAAGGAGACAAGGTCGACTTATAAATATGCTCTTGGCATCTCCATTATCAATGCAGGTTCTTCCTCAGGAACAGAGGATGTGAATTCCTACTGCATTCTGATTGAGGACATCACCTCTTCTTCAGGAAGCGTAATCACATTTGATCGAGAAAGCAATGAGACTTCCTCGACAGCAAAAGTGACGTATACAAATACGGCCACAATCTCTTGTGATTACAAAAAGGATTCCCTGAATCTCACCATCAATGATTTGACAGCAGATGCGACTCCATTGAGCAGCGTATCGAAGAAAACATCGCGTATAACCTATTATGATTACGTCCTGAACGATGGCACGACTCAGGTCTATCAGTTAGACAAAGTCAAAGGCTTCGATGGTTCTTCCTCTACGAAAGGAAAATATTATGTCATCGATGCTGATGGAAACAAAGGTGAGATGCAAGATGAATACACTGTCTATGACAACGATGGGAAAAAGATCGAGAATCCAACGGATATCACAGTCGATACATCTTCGACTCTTCTTGTCTATGAATTCCTTCTTGAGGATGAGAATGGGGACACGGAAATCTATACGCTTGCTGTCGAGTCGTCTGGAAGCATATCCTCATCAGCCGATGCAGATACGGGATATTATCGCTTTGTCATCAATGGATATACATTGACTCTGACTTCTTCTGAAACGGATAGAAAAGCGACCGTCATTGTCAAAAATACAGGAAAAAACACGTACACAATCACCATCAATGGCGTGAATGTCACCCTGACGATCAAGAATGCTTCGGAGTAATCTATCTTTATTTTATTTCGAGAGATTGCTTCATCCGCTTTGTTTCATACATTCAAAAAAGGCTGCCCTTTCGAGCAGTCTTTTTAAAATAAGTTTCTATTGGAGAGAAAAATTTATTTTCCAGTATAGATTGTCGTGCTGACTGTTTCGACTGAACCATCGGTTGTCGTGAAGGTGAACTTATAGTTTCCCCAAGTGAAGGTTCCTGTCTTCGAGATCGCGTTTCCGGCAAGAGAGACATTGAAGGCGAAGGTTCCATTCTTGGCTAAGACAAAGGTGGCATTGGAAGAGGAATCGTCATTGGTGAATGAAAGAAGCGTATCCGTGCTTTCTTGATTCGTGTAGGTGGATGTCACTGCACTTCCCAAGGCTGTTGTCCAGACAGCCTGATCCGCATGGAATGTTGCCGAAAGATGATAGGAAGGCATATAATCATAGGTGAAATAGAGCGTGTTCGCGCTATAGGTGGCGGAAGAATCCTCCTTTCCGCTTTCCTTGCCTGTCAAGGAAGAAATATCATTGCAGACGAAGTTGTGCTGATTCTTGTAGTCTCCCTGAAGGGTTTCTTCCCATGCGAGGGTTCCCTTTTTGTCTTCGATTGTGACTTCTCTCTTCTTGTCGACCGTGATGTAGAGTTTTCCATCGCTATAGGACCATGTGATTTCCTGCTTTGGATAATAGCCGATTTTGGAATCCTTCGGATTGGTGGCAGCGCCATAATAGTCTCCGGTGTTGTCGCTATAGAGATAGAGACGGTCTTTGTTGGCTGTATCCTCAAATAAGGCGGCGTAGCTTTCCGGTTCGACAAACTTGTAAACCGTCTTGCTGATGAAATCATCCTGCGAAGTGAAGAAACCGGTCGAAGAATCATTGTACTTCAAGGTGACTGTTCTTCCAGACATGCCGAGCGGGACGTTGAAGTTGTCAATCTTGGTCAGTTTTCCATTCTGTTCATAGACTTCATAGTTATAGGTGCCGCTCATGGCCTGGCCTGCCATGGAGGTCAAACCATCGACATACTTTACAACGAGACGAAGACATTCTTCATCGTTGTCATCCTTGCTCTTTGCCCATTTTCCAGTGAACCACTGCTTGAAGTTGCTGTTCTGGCTGGCCTGGGTGGTGTCGAGGGAATAGAAGCGATAGCCATAGCCGTCAAGCTGTCCATCGGCATAGATATTCAGATAGTAGGTATAGGCAAAGCCATAGTTGGCGTATTCGGTATCCTGTCCATAATACTGATGGACAAGTGTATGTTCAGCCTGGTCGTTTTTCGTCGTGGAATTGCTATTCTGATTCTGCGTGGTCTGGCTTGTCGTATCTGTTGCCTTCGAAGAAGAGTCCTTTGTTCCATTGCTGCAGGCGGCAAGGCTTGCAATCGCAAGAAGAGAGAGAGCAAACGTCTTCACAAATTTGATTTTCATTTTTTTGTTTTCCTTTTTATTTATTGAGATTCTCTTTATGGGAAGAGAATCTCTAGAGAACCATCCAGGGGGTCGATTGATTATCTATTCTTTTTTGACATGTTTCTTTTCAAGAAGAAGCATGACGGTCGAAGCGATGGCGATGGCAAGGAAGACGAAGGTGAGGACGATGAGAAGAACAAGCCACCAGGAGGTGATGGAGACGAACTTCGTATTTTCCTTTATGCCATTCATCGCGATGGAATGCGAGATCGAATAGACGATATGTTTCGTCGCTTTCTGCATGCAATGGACAACCGCCGGGTCGTTTTCATACCCTTTGAGAGTGCCAGCGCTGCCGCTTCCATCCCAGATATCCTGGCCGGCAAGAACGCCCATGGTGATGTCCATGAAGCCGGCAAAGACCGAACAATCGGTGACGGCCATGCCCTTCATTCCCCATTCCTTTCTCAAGACGGTGGTCATTAAGCTATAGTCTGCTCCTGCCCAGGTCACACCAAGACGGTTGAAGGAGGTCATCACGCCGCTTCCTCCGCCTAAGATGCTTCCTTCGAAGCCACGGAGATAGATTTCACGAATCGACTGCTCATTGGCCCAGGTGGAGATGCCATAGCGCCCGCTTTCCTGGTCATTGAGGGCAAAATGCTTGGTCATGACGAAGACGCCAGTGGATTCGATGGCTTTGACTTCGGGTTCGACGGTCTTGGCCGTGAGGATGGAATCCTCGGAATAGTATTCGAAATTTCTTCCGCAATAAGGCGTTCGATGGATATTGCATGCCGGACCATAGATGCCGGCTGTCATGACTTTCTTTTCACCGGTGGAGGCAGCTCTTCTGCAGTCTTCTCCGATATCCTTTCCCATGTTGCTGACAAGAGAGAGGTTTCTTGTGCTGGCCATGATGTCTTCGCTTGTATAGCCCATGCCCGAAGCTCCGGAAGTCAATGATTTTGTATAGCCTTGCGGACCGTTTTCGTTGTTGGTCTCCGGTAGGCCGATGGATTCGACCATCTGGGTCTTATGGAAACCATTGGCGATGAGGTTATGCATTTCATCAAAGCTGGCCTGGGAAACAAGCGAATCCCAATCCTTGGCGGAGGTCGTCTTTTCATCCACATCTTCTCTTTCGCGGAACATGACAGCGCTCAAGCCATTCTGCTGGGATGTCTTTGGAAGCTCCGTGATGTCGGAATAGTATTTCTCTTTCATCTTCTTGACGATGTTCTTTCGATCGTCCTTATTGGCAGAAAGGCCATCTTTCCACATGGTTTCGTTGATGGAGAGCTTCACATAGTCTTTTGGCATCGTGCCAGTCCAGTCTTTTCTTGTGAGATAGGTGATTGCTTGGGTGTCTTTTGTTCCCTCGTATTTGTTCAAGTCGGCATGGTCGAACTGATTGGTGATCTTATAGCCTGTCTCTTCGCTTATGGAAGCCGTCGTTGTATCCTTTTCATTAAGATTCCATGTCAGGACATAATCCTTGTTTCCATCTTTATCCATTCTTCCGGATGTGTTCTCTGTTGTATAGCCTTTTTTGGCAAGGATGTTGTTTAAACAATCATGAGCGCCATCGCCGATGGCAAAGGAATAGGTTCCCTTGTCGAGAATGAATGTTTTTTCATTCTCCGAATCGTAGGAAGCGAAGTCTTTCTTCTTGATGGAGATTTCAATTTCTTCGCATTCTCCCTTCTTCAGGGATTTTGTCTTGCCAAATCCGGCCAATTGGATGGAGGCCTTCTCGACGGCATTTTTGTCCTCGTGCGAATAGGGTGCCTGCACATAAATTTCCACAGAATTCTTCCCTTCGACCTCTCCTGTATTCGTCACTTTCACATGGAAATCGAGATTCGATCCCTTTTCCTCCATCGTGAAATCCGAATAGCTGAATGTCGTATAGGATTGTCCATAGCCGAAGGGGTAGGCGACATCGTCCCTATACTTGTATTCTCCGGGATTGCCCTTTTTTGTGACATAGTCTTCGTATCGGGTCTCATAATACTTGTATCCGATATAGATGCCTTCCTGGTAGACGATGTAATTCTCATTGCATTCATCCGTTCCGCCCATCTGGTTGTATTGAACCCAGCTTGTCTTGTATTCGCCTGTTCCTGAGGAGGAATTCGTATAGGCATGAAGTCCGAAGTTGATGGCAGCCGGGGAGGATTTCGTATTGTTGAGGAAGGTCTCTGAGAGTCGGCCGCTCGGGCAGACATCTCCCGAGAGGATCGCACCGACACCATCCATGCCTGTCGTGCCTGGATCGCCAATCCATAAGGCGGCGTCAATCGAATAGGTATCCTTCGTCAGGAAGTCGAGCTGAATCATGTTCGAGCCGTTGAGAAGAACGACGATCTTCTTGAAGACGCCCTTGTCCTTGTAGGCTTTCAGTCCGGATAGCATATCCATCTCATTCTGATTGAGATGGAGATAGTCGCCGTTATAGCCATCCGAGCACTCGCTCATCGGAAGGTCGTTTCCCTCGCCTCCGCTTCGAGCCAAGACGACGAGTGCCACATCTCCATATTCCGCAAAGGAACTTTCGACTTCGGGGGTGATGACCTTGCTCCAAGGGGCCTCATTGATCTTGTATTCATCAATCTTTCCGCCTGTCGTTGCTGCATTGACTCTGCGATAATCTGATAAATCATTCTTGTAATGATTATAGAGAGTGGTATTCGTGCATTTGGTTGCGAAATGGTCATTCAAGGCCTTCCTGAGAGTCGTCGCATCGTTGATATTGACCTGCCCTGAGCCGGTTCCGCCATAGACAGGATCGACGCTCGAGGTGGAAAACATGGAAAACTTCGTGCTCTTGCTCAGCGGAAGAGTGTTGTTTTCATTCTTTAAAAGGACGGCTCCTTCCTTTTCGAGATTCGAACAGAGTTCCTGTTCATCCTTTTTGAGTTCTTCGTCGCTTGCATAGGAAGATTTGATGTACTCGGTATCGGTGTTTTCGTCATCATCGAGAGTGATTGTTTCCGATGTCTTGACGTTCCATGCGACATCCAAAGCCTGCTTGTAGGTTGGCGAGGCCACCCACGCCGCAAGAGAGATAAGCGAAATCGCTCCACTGACGGATAGGACGCTTACCCATAATTTTGTATGCTTCTTTTTGAACATAGTTGTTCTCCTTTCCTGACTCCTACTTTAATTTAGAGAACATGATTTCTCTTTTTCGTTACCAAAAACTGTCAGGATGGATGCAAAATCTGTAAGGGGTTTCTTTGTCTTGTGAGCTTTCATCAATCTTTCTTCAGCACATGCTTAATATAGTCCATGCTTAAAGAAGCCGATTCGAGAGGATTGTCATGGATATGATTTTTATGCTGCTCAAGAATGATGAAATCGACTTTGTTTTCTTCATCGAATCGGATCATTTCCTTTAAATTGAGACATCCTTTTCCAAGTTCGATCTGCTTCATCTTGATGATTGGCGTGATGAATTTTTTTGTTCGAGAAAGCCCGTTGTCGCAGATATGATGGATGCGGATTCTTGGACCGAGCCTTCTCATATAGGCTAGGGCATCCACTCCTGAGATGCTTGGCCAATAGGAATCGAACTCGAAGGCGACGAATTCAGGATCCGTCTTCTTGATCAGGCGGTCATAGCAGAGTTCCGCCTGATTGACATGCACGAATTCCGCGTTGTGATTATGATATAGAAATTGGATATTTTCTTTCTTCAGGTTCCTTCCAATCTCATTCAGCCGCTCTGAGAAAAGGTCGATGTTTCTTTCATCGGCATAGTCGAAATTGTAGTTTCCCGTCAAGACGACATAATTTGTCTGATATTCTTTTGTCTCTTTGATGACCAGCTTTCGATTCGTCTCAAGCGTCTTGATATCCTCATGGATCGAAGAGACACAGAGATGTTTCTCATCGAGTATCTTTTTCCAATTCAGATGGTCGGAGCGCTTGATGGGCATTCCACTTAGGTTTGTCAAAATCTTCACAATCCATGGATTCTTTCGAATCATGAAACCATTGAGCTCTATATATTCGAACCCTGCTTTTTTCAGAATCGAAATGGAATCCGTTGCCTTTTTTTCATTCGTCAATGTCTTTCCAATCTGCAGCTGCTGTATTCCTATTTTCATTTTACTTTCCCTCTTGGAATAAAAATAAAAGAAAGCACAGCGGAAAAACCGGCCTTGACATATTTTGTCTTGGCCGGTTCAAAAAATGTCTCACATTCTTTATTTCTTTGGGTTGAGAGGAAGAAGGATATTCAGGAAGAAGACATTCTCCACGGTGTGCATTGACATGCTTCCCTGATTCTGATTGACGATGAAGCGGATGGATTTTAGCCCATAGCCGTGATGAAGAGTGTCTTCCTTGTTCGTTTCGATATTCCCATTGACGATGGTTCGACTCCCTGTGAAATAGTTGCTTTCCTCAATCAGGATATTTTCCCCTTTCTTCTTGATGTTGAGGGAGATGATCCTTTTTCCTGTGTCCTCGACTTCCTTGACGGCCTCGATGGCATTGTTCATGATGTTCGAGAGAAGATAATAGATCTCGTTGGATGGATAGGTGGAGAAAAGTTGGCCGTCCACAAGAGCCGTGAAGCGAATCCTCTCTTTATCGCATTTCAGACTGGACGAATAGACGACGGTATCGACAACCGGGTTTCCCGTCTTGATCTGCTTGTCATAATCGGAGATGACTTTCGTGATGTTTCGGATTTCGTTTTCTGTCAGCCTGTCCTGATATTTCTCCAGCTGATGCTTGATATCATGGGCCTTGATATTCACAAGTTCGATATTCTCTTTCAGTGCCTCATATTGCTTCTGCTCATTATGAAGAACCTGGTCCATGACGCGGATCTCATCACGGTAGTTGGAATTGTTGAGGGTTCCCGTTCGGACAATCAGGAAGAAAATGGCGATGATGATTTCCTGGGCACAGCAGCAGCCGAAGAGAAAGAGGCTTTCCTGAGACCTCTTGATGATGAATGAATAGGTCATGACAAGGTCGACGAGGATGATGGCCGACATGATGCAGACATTCCTCGTGATGATCTTGTCTGTCGTCAGATGGAATTTCTTTCGGAAGAAGAAATAAATCAGCGTGCCAGGAAGAAAATGGAACAGGTCATAGATGATAGCATTCAGATATTCGTTTTCGACAAATTGGGGGATGGCGGTCCTCGGATTGATGTTCATGGCAAACTCCACAAAGACAAACAGGGCTGAGACAAGTTCCTTGACAGCCAAACCCGTGATCCAGCAATAGAAGGGCTTCAATGTCTTTCTTTCATCGTAGCAGAGATAGCTAAGAAGAAGAGAGAAGAGATAAAAAGAAAAAGTCAGGGACATCTGCATGGCGATGTGATTTTCGGAAAGCATTCTTAAATACCCAAATAAGAAACCAAGCAAGACCCAACAGATAAAGTAGAGCCCGACAAAAAGGGGCGTATATTTCTTCTTTTTCAGGGGTCTTGAAAAAAGCACCGTATAGTAGAAGTATTTGATCATATCGATCAAATAGATACTCGTATAATATTGCTTCGACATGCTCGGTATGATCAGAAATAGAATCGTTAAAAAGAACATAGGCTATTTTTTCTTGTATCGGGCAAAAGCCCCAATGACATCCGTTATCCTTGGCCGAGATATCTTCAAAGAGGTTCCATCAAAAAGAATCATCGAATCATGGTCGATTTCCCTGCAATAGTCGAGATTGACCAAATAGGAAGAATTGATTCTCAGAAAATTGGGTGCGCTGAGTTCTTCCTCGGCCTCCTTCATCGAGATGTGTTTCTTATGGGTCGCACCATCATAATCATGGATGAGAACATTGTGGAAAGAGGTCTCGACAAAGACGATGCTGGAATAGGGGATCTTGACGATTCCACTATTGAGAATGATCGTCATATAGCTTCCATCTTTCGATGAGACGCTTTTGATGATTCGAAAAAGCTTCATCTTGAATTCAGGATAATGAATTGGTTTAAGAATGTAGTCTTCTGCATTGACCTCATATCCATTGATGGCATATTGCTGCAAGGATGTGATGAAGACGATTGTGACAAGGGAATCCTTTTTTCGGATTTCCTTTGCGACATCCATGCCGTTGATTCCCGGCATGCGGATGTCGAGAAAAATCAATTCCGCCTCATTCTGGTATTCCTCAAGGAATTCAAGCGGGGAAGAATAACTTTTTATTTTAAAGATGCATTCCTTTGTCTCCTGAGAAAATTCATTGAGAAAACGAATGATTTCTTCTTGCTGCTCGGTTTCATCTTCGATGATTCTTGTGTTGATTAATTTCATAATATTTTTGCAATTTATGCTTTTCAAAAGACAGGTTTTGGTCTGCTTTCTGTTTCATTGTAAGCGCTATGCTAGTTTATTTCAAGTCAAAAAATGACAGAAAGGATTCCGCTTATGAACAAAGGAAAATCATTTTCAGTCCTTCTTTCTCTCCTTCTTCTTGCGTCGTGCAATGGCAGTTCAAATTCTCTTTCTTCAAAAGAAGAAAGCACAGAGACAACACCGATTTCTTTTTCTGATTCCACCTCATCGTCATCGACAGAAGAGGAGACAGAAAAAGCCGATACGAGTTGTTTGCCCTATGTCTCTTCTCTCTCCGACTTGAAGAAAACCGATTGGAAAGGAAAATATATTTACTATACCAGCAAAAATCCTAAGGACACGTATGTTGCCTTTCGAAAGAAATTCCAATTGAATGCACTCCCTGAAAAAGCCATTCTCTCTTTGACCGGAGATAGCAAAATCACGCTCTATGTCAATGGAAAACTCGCCATTGTCGACGGCTCTCTGAAGAGAGGGGCCACAAGAGTCGATAGCTACTATCAGGATTATGACATTCTTTCCTATCTCAAGACGGGTTGGAATACACTCGCCTTTGAACTCGACTACTTCGGAAGAAGCGGCAATTCCTCCGTGGATAGCCAAAGAGGCGGACTTCTTTTTGATCTTGTCATGGATGACATCACAATCTCTTCGGATGCCTCTGTGAAGGCCAAGAAGCTGAATGCCTATAAGAATCTTTCCGCCCTGAAGGATGATTACCCCTACCATGACATGAATTCCTATCTTGCGGAAAGAGACATCTATTTCGATGCAAGAGAAAAAGAGGATTTCATGAAGGAAGATTTTGACGATTCTTCCTGGGAGAATGCTATTGTCGTTGCCAAACCCGGTTATCTTCCCTATGGCGAAACCTATTTCAGCGATGTTCCTCCCTTCGATTTTGATTCGACGATAACGAAGATGAGTCTTATCGAAGGCAAACTCAATGAGACTCTGACTTCGGATACGACCTTCACTTTCGCTTTGGAGGAGAATATGCAATTCCTCCCCTATTTCGAAATTGAAGCGCCCGAAGGAAGCCACATCGTCTATTACACGAACACAAGGACAACGCAGAATCTCGAATCTTTTGTCGATGATTATATCGCCTCGGAAGGAAAGCAAAGCTATCTGCAGCATTATTGGAGAAGCGGGTATCAGTTCATCATGGAAGTTCCCAAAGGAGTCAAGGTCCTCAATGTAGGATACATTCGAACAAGATACCATTCCTCCCGTGTAGGGAAATTCGTTTCGGATGACAAAAATCTCAATACCCTCTTTGACAAGGCTGGAAATACCCTGGATATCTGTATGCGTGATACCTATATGGACTGCCCGGAAAGAGAAAGATCCCCCTATACCGGCGATGCGGCAAACCAGATTGCCGAAACGATGTATGCTTTGGATGAAGATGGATTCCGACTGGCAAAAAAGACCTATCTCTCCCTCTTGGGATGGGTGGATGAGAGCCATGTCATTCCCACAAGAACACCCTCTGGCGTCATCAACGAGATCCCGATGCAAAACCTCGCTTTCCTTGTCACAGCCTACGACTATTATCTCCAGTCGGGCGATAGGGATACCATGAAGAAGGTCTATCCGATCTTTGTCGAGTACCTCCGCCTCTGGAACATGCTTTCTTCCGGTCTTGTCGAATACCGCGACGGCTCTTTCCCCTGGGTCGACTGGGGAGAGAATGCCGATTCGCTGGTCATGGAAAATGCTTGGTATGCCTATGCCTTAAAAAGAGTGCTTTTGCTTGGCGAAGATCTCAATGTCCTTTCCGAGGAAGAAAAGACATTCCTTGAAGGACGATATGAATCAATCAAGAATCATTTCTATTCGGAATTCTATGTCGAGAATGTCGGCTTTGCCTCCCTCGTTGAAGGAAAAGATGGAAAGGAAAGCTATCGGCATTCCATCGAGGACAGAGGAAATGCGCTTGCTGTTCTCGCCGGGCTTTGCAAGGAAGAGGATTATCCGCTCATGAAAAAAGTCTTGACGGAAAATACGTATGCCTCTCCCTATATGGAACGCTTTGTCTTGGAAGCCTTATGCGAAATGGGATACCTTGACGAAGCCAAGGAGAGGATGCTCTCTCGGTATGATGGCATGATCAAGGCGGATATTTCCACCCTTTGGGAATCCTGGTCAAGCGACAGCGTGGATGGAACAATCAATCACGGATGGTCTGGCGGTGCTCTGATTGTCCTTGGAAAGTATTTTTCCGGCATCCGATCCCTCAAGGAAGGCTATAGCGAATACGAAATCAAGCCCTATAAGAATCTTTCCTCGCTCGAAAGCCAGGTCTATACCAAGAATGGAAACATCTCTTATTCACTTGTGAAGAAGGAGGGCGTCACTTCGATCCATCTGAGCCTTCCCAAGGGAAAAGGAAAACTGATTCTTGATGAGGAATTCGGAGAGACCATCCTTGTCAATGGAAGCGCTCATCAGAGTCGGGAAGTCTCTCTCCAAGAAGGAGAATATACAATCGAAATTTCATAAATTAGGGGCTTTCCAAGGTAAATTTGCCTTTGGAAGCCCTTTTTCATCTCAACAGATTTTGTACCGGAAAAGACAATTTATGTAAGCCTTACCAAAAAGAGATTTTATCCTTTTATCCTATATTCGGAAAACAAATAAAGGAGGTTTCCACATTATGAAAAAAAGAAGATTGATCGTTCTAGCTCTCTCTCTTGTCAGCCTTGCATCCTGCGGAGGAAATTCCTCTCAGGCAAATGAAGACAAGAATTCCACAAAACAGGAAAGCGCAACGGTTGTCCATGCCTTCACATCGAATGCCAAACTCGATTATTCCAATATGAGACCAACCTACAACTATTATCTCACCACGTTCAGCTTCGAAACGCTCGAACTCTTTTCGGACAACACCTATTGCTTCAGTTATTCTTCCTCGACATTCTCCGCTGTCATTCTTCCGGAAGAGGGAAATGCCGCCCAGGGAAATGAGAGAACCAATTACATCAACAAATATTATGGCACCTACACAAGCAAGACTGATGAGCTCGATGAGGAATCCTTGATTGTCACAGCCTCTGTTCCAACGCGCATTGTCGCCTTCAATGACGCGACCTATTATGCCGACAGTTCGAATTGGACTTCCGAGATGAAGGAAAAGGTTTCGGACAACGTGACGACCCTCGTCGATGGAAAACAGACCAGCGTCACCAAGAAATATGAGACCGGCGCCGAGTTCCTCGAAGCCCATAACATCAAAGCCATGACATTCAACTGCTCCATCGGCACTTCGAGCATGGAATATGTCGCTCTTGCTTAATAGGAATCCTCTATGAATAAGTCACGACTTTTTAAAGGGTTGACAGCCACATTCGGCTCTGTCCTCTCTGTGACGACCTTCATGTCTGTCTTGGCCTTCTCCCGCACGGGAGACATCAATTCCTTTTTCCACATCAAATTCAATGATGCCACAAGCGGAAGCAAATATGCTTCCGTGGAGGAACTTTCTAAGGATGAAGAAGTTCATTTCCAGAAGGTCCAGCAGGAAGGAAGCGTCCTATTAAGAAACGAGAACAATGCCCTTCCCTTGAAGGCAGATGAGAAAAAAATCACCCTCTTTGGAAATGCCACCGTCAAGAGTGTCTATCATGGCGGGTCGGGCGGTCCGGCGAATTCCGGCTACTCTCTCGAAGAGGCTTTGAAGGACGAAGGCTACGAAGTCAATCCGACCGTTTTGGAAAAGACAAAGAAGAATGCCAAAGACCAGAAAAACCATGATATCGCCGAGGTCGATGCCGCAATCTATGATCCTGCGGATTGGACGAATTACAACGATGTCGCCATCGTTATGTTTGCGCGCTTCGGCGGAGAACAGAATGATATGGATGTCGAGGATAGCTATGGCGTGAGGGAACTTTCTTTCCATGAATCGGAAAAGGCCATCATGGAGAAGGTCAAGAATGGTGGATTCAAGAAGATCATTGTTCTTCTCAACACCGGATATGCCATGGAACTCGAATGGCTGAAAGACTACAATGTCGATAGCTGCCTCTGGATCGGATATCCTGGCGAAAGCGGAATGAAGTCTGTCGCCAAGATGATCAAGGGCGAAGTTTCCCCAAGCGGGGCACTGGTTGATACCTATGCAGCCAATTCCCTTTCCTCTCCTGCCATGCAGAATTTTGGCGATTTCAAGTTTTCCGATCTTCCCAATGATATGTATCATTGTGAATACCTTGTCTATCAGGAAGGAATCTATGTCGGCTATAAGTATTATGAGACAAGATATCATGACCAGGTTCTCAACAAGAACAATGCCCGTTCCTCAAAAGGATGCTTCGCTTCGAGTGGAAATTGGGATTATGCCAAGGAGATGACCTATCCCTTTGGATATGGATTGAGCTATACGACGTTCGAAGAAAAGATTTCTTCCCTGGAATGGGATATGGAAAATCATAAGGTCAAGGCGACTGTGTCGATCAAGAACACCGGATCCTTCAAAGCGAAGGATGTCGTCGAACTCTATGTTTCTCTTCCCTATACGAGCGGAAATGCCCAAAAGAGTGCCATCCAGCTTGTCGGTTTCGCCAAGACAGAGGATATCGAGTCGGGTGCGACAATTGAAACACAGATCGAAGTCTCTGACTACATCTTTGCCACCTATGATGAGACGGCGACCAATGGAAAGGACACGTCCAAGAAAGGCTGTTATGTCTTCGATGAGGGCGATTATGTCTTCTCTCTCGGAGAGAACGCCCATGATGCCTTGAACAATGTTTTATCAAGTCAGGGCGTCACATCATTATTCGATGAAGAAGGAAAATCCGTGACAGGAAATCCCTCTTTGGCGAAGACCATCAGACTCGACCATTATGACAATCAGACCTATGCCACAAGCCCCTATACAGGGGAAGTCGTTTCCAACCAGTTCGATCAGATCGATTTGAACTACTATGAAAAAGACCGCGTGACCTATTTGACAAGAGAGAACTGGGAGACTTTCCCAAGTGCCGTGACCGACTTGAAGGCCGATGACGATCCGACGGGAACGATCCGTAAATATATGACGGCCACTTCCTCTCTCTATGAGAAGCCAAGCGACAGCCCATCGGTTTCGGATCTGAAGTTCAATCAGGAAAAAACCACGATGTTTGTCGATATGAAGGATGTCGATTATTCGGACAATGAGAAATGGGAAGCATTCGTCAGCCAGCTTACGCCAACGGAATTGGCAAATATCTTTGGCGATAGCCATGGAAACAAGGCGATCGAAGACCTCAATTTCCCCAAGGGAACGCAAGGCGACGGCCCAGACGGATTGCAGGGCGGCGGAATTCTTCATCCTTCGGAGAATCTTGCAGCCAGCACCTGGAATCAGGCTCTTCTGAAAGAAAGAGGAATCTTCCTCAGCGAGGATGCGATTCATAGAACAGGCTTCTGCGGCGTCTTCGGAGGCGGTGCAAACCTTCATCGCACGCCCTATGGCGGACGAAATTTCGAATATTTTTCCGAGGACTCCACCATCTCCTATGTTCTCAGCATGGCCGAAGCCAATGGACTCAGCGAAGGACATCTCATTTCGATGTTCAAGCACTTTGTCGGCAATGACCAGGAAACGAATCGCCATGGCGTTGCGACCTTCATGACCGAACAGGCTCTGCGTCAGAATGAAGCGCGCTGTTTCGAAGGCGCTTTGTCCTCTTCTGGCGGATCGTTGGGAAATATGTCTTCCTATAATCGTCTTGGCGTCATCTCGACGGCTTGCTATTCTGCCTTGATGACACAGCTTTTGAGAAACGAATGGGGATTCAAGGGAATTTCCATCACGGATTCGAGCAAGGATGCGACGAGCTATCTTTTCACGGCCGATGCCATCGATGCCGGAACGACTGTCTTTGACAATGATCCAGATCGTTCCCAGGAAGTGAAGAATCTTCTCATCAAAAATAAGGATGGAAACATCTGGAAGAAAGCACAGGCTGCAGCAAAGAACTATTTCTATGCAATGAGCAGAAGCAATCTTACCTTTTCGCTTCAGTCCGATACGCAAGTCAAGGACATCACACCCTGGTGGCAGATTGCAATCTATGCTCTTGAAATCTCCTTAGGATGCCTGACGCTTCTAAGTTTAGGCGGATATGTTTTCTTCACCTATTTCCATAAGAAAAAGGAGGCAAAGTGAAATGAAGCGTTTTGCGATCAAAAATAGACCGCTCGGATTCTATCTCCAAGGCGCGAGTCTTGCTCTTCTGCTTGTTCTCTCTATTGTCTATTTCAGCATGGATAAAGCCATCATGACGAATATATCCTTCTCGGATTATTCCTGGCTTATCTTCTTATTCAATCTTCTCTCCGTTGCAGTTGGCTTTGTCTCCCTCTTCTTTTATGAACCCGTTCGACCGATTGCAAGCATTCTTCAGGCTTGCGGGTTCGGGCAGATTCTCTCGATGGCCTGCTATCCATGGGCGGACATCGCGACGAATGTCTTCTTCTTTTCCAATACGCAGGAAAAAGCCATCCAGATTTCAAACTATCTTCTCCTCTTTCTGATTTTCTTTGGCATTCTTCTTCTTGTCAGCATCGTTTCCTGCTTCATGAAAATCGAGAAGGAAGAGGGAAAAAACGAGTAGGCTATAAATCGATCGAATCGAAAACAATAGGAGACCTCCCTGTGGGGTTTCCTATTTTTTATGTGAAGAACGCAAAACCCCTTTTTTGTCTTAGAAAGAAACATTTTTTCTTTATCCTATAAAAATAGTGAAATGAAAAAGATAGGAAAGGATATGAAAACCAACTTTTTGTGCTTTGAGGCTAAATCGACGATGATAAGTCTTGGCTGACTTTTCTTTTTTTTATGAAAGCGATACAATGATTTCATGAATTACCAAGCGGATCCTTTCTTTTCTGATCATCGGATAGAACATGTCTATGATAGCCTGACCGGGGTTATCAATAAGGATTATCTCTTTAAATATGCGACTCATCTTATTGAGAAGAACACGCTCTTCACCCTCTATTTCATCGATTTCGATAACTTCAAGAAAGTGAATGATATCAAAGGGCATCTTATCGGTGACAAGCTTTTGAAGGATACCTGTGAGGTCCTGAAGAAGGTTTTAGGCGACAAAGGACTTCTTTTCCGCTATGGAGGAGATGAATTCGTTGCTCTCTTTCCAAACCTAGCCACGTATGAGGATGTCTGGAATCAGGCGCGAGACATGTCGGAAGCTGTCCGCAAGATGAAGGTTCCTTATCTTGATGAGGAATTCACTTCCTCCTATCCTCTTTCTTTGACGATGGGCATCTCCCGTTATCCGATCGATGGTAAGACATTGGATGCTCTCATCGACGATGCGGACAAGGCTCTGTATAGAGGAAAGATGAAAGGAAAGAATTGTTTCATCATTTACAATCGGAACCTTCATGGTCTCATCGATGTCCATAAGAAGAAATCCGCCTTGACGATCCATGGACTTGTCGACTATATCTATGATATGTTCCTGGCTCATGAGAAGATCGAGGCGATGAGCATGATTGCCCATATGCTTGGAAACTATTTTTCTGAAAAAGGAGTCTATCTTTTAACGCAAGAGGAAAAAATACCTCTCTATATCGAAAAGAATCATAAGAATATATCCTTGCCTAAGCTGGGTCTTGAGGCCTATCGCTTTGAGGAAAATGAGAATTTTTCGATTTATTACCGCTCTATTTTGAGCAAAGCAGATCCAATGGGCTTTCTTCCTTTGATGGATGCAAGGAAAATAAAATCCTTTGTGGTCTTTAAAATCCGGACAACACACCCCTCTGTCCTTCTTCTTGAGTCCGAAAGAGAAAAAGTCTGGTCTGAAAATGAAATTCTTCTCTACCTCAGCATGGTCCATGTCTATGAGCTCTTGGAGAGGAGTGATTTCCATCTCGGCAATAAGAAATGAGGCAGTCTTGTCTTGTTTCTTTTTTTTCTGAAAAAATGAAAAAAACATTGTATATTTTTTCTTTGGCCCTATAATCTATTTCGTCAAATTTCAACATCGTGTTTTCCTAAGGAGGAATAATCATGGCACGTAAGATTCTGGAGTTGAAGGGGATAAGAAAATCCTATGGCGACAATGTGATTCTAGATGATCTGAATCTTTCCATCAATGAGAATGAATTCGTCACTTTTCTTGGACCATCCGGCTGTGGAAAGACGACCACTCTTCGCATCATTGCGGGCTTTGAGACGATGCAGGAAGGACAGCTTCTTCTCGACGGAATCGATATTTCGAGTCTTCCTTCCCATAAAAGGCCGATCAACACCGTCTTTCAGAAATATGCCTTGTTTCCGCATCTTGACATCTACGACAACATCGCATTCGGTCTGAGAAACAACATCTATTCGAATGTCTATGATATCGGGACGATGAACATGATGGAGAAGTATGGCTTTGACGAAGAGGAAATCAATGCCCTTGTCCATAAGCTGACATTTATTGAAAAACCAAAAGATGTCAAGAAATACGTCATCGAGCATTTTTCTGAGCAGAGTCGTTTTCTCAAGGCCGAAAAGAAATGGAAAACTCTCGAGAAGGAAAAACACTTCAAAACTCTCTCTCAGGCAAAAGACGACCTTCTTTCGTTGAGCCAGGAATTTTCCTTCTCTGTGGATTCCTCTCTTTTGGATTCCCAGGAGAAATATTCTCTTGCCATAAAGAAGATTATGGAACATATTTCCTCGCAGGATTGTTACTTTAAGATGGTTGAGGAAATCAGCGACAGAAAATTCAAGGAAAACGTCATCCACGATGAGGTCATCAAGGCTTTGAAATTGGTCAATCTTGATGGATATGAAGAAAGAGAGATTTCGTCTCTTTCCGGTGGCCAGATGCAGCGTATTGCCATTGCGAGGGCCATCGTCAATAAGCCTCGTATCCTTCTTCTTGATGAACCTCTTTCTGCACTCGACCTGAAACTGAGAAAAAGCATGCGTCTTGAGCTGAGGGAACTGCAGAGAAAATTAGGCATCACCTTCATTTTTGTCACCCACGACCAGGAAGAAGCCATGGTCATGTCGGATACCGTTGTCGTTATGAATGGCGGCAAGATTCAGCAGCTTGGAAGACCGGAGGATATCTACAATGCTCCGGTGAACACTTTTGTCGCCTCTTTCATCGGCGAGGCAAATATCTTCCGCGGCGTCTATAGCGATATCCGAAGACTCAATATCCTCAATAAGACATTCAAGGTATCGGCTTTGGACCTCAAGCCGGGGGAGACAATCTATGTCATCGTGGAGAGAGAGGATTTCGATATCTGCTCCATGGATGTCGCCAAACTGATCGGAAAAGTTCTCAAATCGACTTATGGCGAGAACAAATACCTCCTCGACGTCCAGATCAAGGACAAGATTATCAAGATGGAATCGGAAGACAAGATTGAAGTGGGAAGCGAGATTCCTTTGACCATCGCCCCTGGTAACATCTATGTCGAATCCATCAATGAGAACAAGGCAAAATTCCTTGCCAACTATGAAAATCCGAATATTCTCGAGGGAACCTATCTAGGCAATCAGAAGGTCTCCTTCCTTGGTGAACAGTTCAGAACCTATATCACGACCTTTATCCCAGGAGAAGTCGTCGATGCCGTCATCCGACCGGAGGATTTCGATCTCGTCTTGGAGGATGTCGATTCATGCATTCTAAAAGGAAAAGTCCTCAAATCCGCCTTTACCGGTGTGACGTTCGACCTTTGGATCGATTGTGAGGGAAAGACCATCATGGTCCAGGATTATCAGAATGTCGAGGTCGGCGATATCGTCGGACTGAAAGTCGATTTCTATGAAATCCACCTGATGAAAGTCAAGGATGAGGAACAGCCTGACTTCATTCAGGAGATGCGAAGAAAGAACAGAGCCTTAATCGAGGAACAGAAATGAAAAGATTCAAACCTTTTGCCATACCCTACTTTGTATGGCTTGTCTTCCTTGTCGTCTTTCCTCTTCTTGTGATGCTTGTCCTGACTTTCATGTCGACAAACGGAATGGATTTCTCTTCGGCTATGGCGAGTGTGGAAAGTTACACGCGTCTACATGATATTTCCATTCTCAAGGCGATTGGAAATTCCCTTCTTGTGGCTTTCCTGACCGTGGTCATCTGTATTCTATTGGGGTATCCTGTTGCCTATTTCCTTTCTTTCTCGAAGATCAAGAACAAGATGCTCGTCCTTCTTCTTTTGATTCTTCCGATGTGGTCGAACTCGATGCTCCGCATTGTTTCCTGGCTTCGTCTTTTCTCCACGGATGCCTTCAAGGCATTGGACCTCGTGGGAAGCTATCAGGCTGTCATTCTCGTCACGGTGACGACGTATCTTCCTTTCATGATTTTTCCGATTTATACCGTTTTGGAGAAAATGGACCGTTCCTTGATCGAAGCAAGCAAGGATTTAGGCGTCACACCTGTGAAGACATTCTTCAAGGTGACACTTCCTTTGTCCTTGAATGGCGTCTGGAGTGGGGTCATCATGGTCTTTCTTCCTGCGGCGACCGGATTTGCCATTCCGCAGACGATTGGACAGGGGAAAATCCGCCTTATCGGAAACCTCATCCAATCTGTCTTTGAGAAGAACAACTACAATTTCGGATCGCTTCTCAGCATTCTTTTGAGTCTCATCATCATTCTTATCACGCTGTTTTTCGAAATATCGCAGCATAAGAAGAAAGGGAGGAAGGAATCATGCTAGAAAAAAGTCCATGGAAAAAGAACCTGATTGCTTTCTTCAAGGTTTTGTTTGTCCTTTTTGTCTTCTCCATCATGTATGTCCCGATCTTCATCATCATCTATCAGTCGTTTAATCAGAGCGCCAACTCCATCACACCACTGAGCTGGGGCGGATTCACCTTCGCCAACTATAAGGAGATCTTCACCAACCGCCAACTCTATACGTCCATTCTCGATTCACTCCTGGTCTCCTTCTGGGCGACCTTCCTCTCGACGATCATCGGCCTTTTTGCCTCGATTGGCATCAATGCCCTCGACAAGAAGGCAAGAAAGGTGATGGATTTTTTAAACGAGATTCCGATGCTGAATTCCGAAATCGTCACGGGTATCTCCATCATGATCATCTTTTCCTTGCTCAAGCCGATCTTCCCGTCCATTTTTGGCTTCACAAGCATGCTTGTTGCCCATATCTTCTTCACCATTCCCTATGTCATCATGATGATTCTTCCCAAACTCGAACAGACGGACGAATCCCTTTATGAGGCGGCACGCGATTTGGGATGTTCTCCACTTAAGGCCCTCTTCAAGGTCATCATTCCCTCCCTGTCGACGGCCATTCTCACCGGTGCACTCATTGCCTTTACCTTATCCATCGACGATTTTGTCATTTCCTTCTATACCCAGGGAAACGGATTCTCGAATTTCTCCAACTATGTCTATTCCTCCTATACAAAGAAGAACTTCTCCGCTGGAAGTTATGCTTTCAATGCCTTATTGACCTTCTTGACTCTCCTTCTTGTTTTCCTCTTTTCGTTCAAGAATAGCAAAAAGAAAGGAGCCCATAAATGAAAAAGATACTCATTGTGGCTTTGTCTTTTCTTCTCTGTTTCACGACATTCGCTGTCGTGATTCTCTCCACGCCGAGCACCACCCTCTACCTTCTCAATTGGGGCGAATATATCGATAAGGATCTCGTCAAGAAATTCGAGGAAAAATATCATTGCCAGGTCATCGAGGAGGATGTCACGTCCTCCGAGGCGATGTATCAGAAGATCACATCCGAGACGACGAGTTATGACGTCGCCATACCGGGAGACTATACGGTCCATCAGCTCTACAATGAAGGCTATCTGAAAGAACTGGACGTCAACAACAAGGACTATCTGAATCTTTCTTCCTATCAGACCATCTTCTCCGAAGGACTTTCATCTTTGATGAAAACCTATATGGTCAATGGCGAAAACAAGGAATTCAATTCCTATTTCATGCCGTATTTCTGGGGAAGCTATTCTCTGATCTATTCCAAGAAGAAGGCCGATGTCGGCCCCGTCTTGAAGGAAAACGGCTTTGCAAGCCTTTATGATCGAAGTCTCTTTTCTGAAAAGGTCAATATCGGCATGTATGATACCGCAAGATGGATCTTATCGAGTTATCTTCTATCGAAGGACTTGGATCCGAATATCACATCCTATGATGGAAAAAAAGAAGGGGACCTTTCAGATGAAATCAAGAAGGACTGCATCAAGGCTTTGAAGGACATCGCCTTTGATCAGTTTGGAAATGATTCCCTGAAGAGAAATGTCGCCAATGGAAGCCTCGATTTCTGCTATACACAGTTAGGTGATTTCTTCGATACATTGTATCTTGTCTATTCTCAGAATGACAATCCGGATATTTCCTTTGATGTCTATGTTCCCTCCACGACGGCGGCGTTCTTCGATTCGATGGTCATTCCGACGACATGTCAGAACTACACGTTGGCAAACTGCTTCATCGATTTCATGCTCGAGAGTGAGAATGCTTATCAGAATGCCAATACCATCGGCTATTCACCCTGCCTGAAAAGTGTGGTTTCTCTCTTTGAGGAGAATGCATCCAAGGGAGAAAACTATTATGAGGACGACAAAAAAAGCCTTCCCCTGAAAGAATTCCTAGAAAGGTATCCTTATTATCTCAATCCTCTCTATGGAACAGAGAAAGTCTATATGCTCGAACCGAAATCGAAAGAATATCTCACGACCTGTGAGACCATCTTCAATAACCTCGCCTAAAAGGCGAGGCTATTTTTGTAAAATGGATGGAGACCTCGTAAAGTATTCGGAATGATTTAGGCACCAAACTGTGCATAGAAAGGACGAGATCGGACGAGCATCATCTGAAATTTCTGTTCTTATTTGCTTGATTTTCTTTTTGAGCACCGTATCTTTTTGACATTTTATAGCATCATTTGACTGCAAAGGCCTGCTCTTCCGATGAATCTTCGGGAAAATAGGTCTTTTTCGATGTTGAAAAATCCGTTGTTTCGTGCTCCAATGTTGCGCGAAACAAGAAGGCAATCATGGCCGATTCAAAGAACGAAAAACCAAGGAAGATTCCGGGCAAAAACTTCTATGTGACAGCCAAGGGTTATGTCTATTTCCAAGACGGAAAGTCATGCGACTGCAGGGAGAAGATTAAGGACAGGCCGAAGCCGATTGCCGTCGGCAAGGTCGGCAAGGTGAACAAGGAACAGTTCATTCCGAATGGGAACTATTTCAGGCCCTTCCTCAAGAGGCGGAACTGCCCCAGACTCCTTCCCAGTCGGCCTCACTCTCCTTCGGCCCCTATTGTCTCCTTCAGAGAATCATTTTCGACAATTCCCTTTTCATCTGCCTGGCGAATGCGTTCGCACTGGACAGGGAACCATCAGAGATAGACCATGAATACGCAGACCTCATGCTTAATCTTGCATCCGACATGGTCAGGGAGGAATCCTGCGACACACAGCACTAGCCGGTCTATTGCTTTCATAATGGAGTCCGTCCTGGCCGACAAAGCAAGGGTGCTGAGAGCAAAATACGGCGAGTCGAAATCCTATACGGTCAAGGTATGCCTCGATGAGCTTTCGAAGATAGAGGGGTATAAGAAAAACGGCTCCAGGAGCCATCTGCTCAGCTGCCAGCTGACAAACAGACAGACAAAAATCCTCGAGTCGTTTGGAATGAAGAAAGATGATATAAGGAAAATGATTGAGGCCTACAAATCAGCCTGAAAATGAAATCGTACTATAAAATCTCAAAAAGATAAGGTTGAGCATCATAAAAGAGTGGGATGATTCTTTAAGGACATCACGAAAGAATTGGATTCCGATTATTGGTAAATCCCTATTGACAAATGAAAAACCGTTCGATAAAATGACAAAAAAATGTTAAACGAGTGATAAGTCAGGTTCGTGAGTTTGGAGGTTGTTATGGATTTTGCCAGACTATGTAAAAGAATAAGAGAAAAACTGTTTTTAACACAGACCGAATTTGCTGATATGTTAGGCGTTTCTCTGACAACAGTGTGCAGATGGGAAAATAATGTTTTTGAGCCCACGATGAAAGTTAAACGTAAAATCGCACAGATCTGTAGAGAAAATGATATTGACATGGAAGGATGAAGAAAAACGGTATGATGATTACACAAGCAGGCAAGGCGAGTTAAAGAAGATGAATAAACAAGAAAGAAGCTTTGCTTAAGAAGAAGTTTTGCTCGGAGGACATGTAAAATGGCAGTCATTATTTTATTTCACGGCACCCCAGATAAGGTTGTTGTTCCCACTTTCGGGTTAGGCAATGAAAAACACGATTACGGAAAAGGTTTTTACCTTTCCGATAATATGGAACTTGCCAAAGAGTGGGCTGTCTGTCGCCCTAACGACCATAACGGTTGGCTTCATAAATATAAATTCGACACAGAAGGACTTAAAATTCTTGATTTTGAGAAAATGAACGTGCTTTCCTGGCTCGCGGAACTTATGAAACACAGAGATGCGGCAGATTCCAAGCGATATCGCGTTCTTGCAAAGAAATTTATCGATAAATACGGCATTGACACAAGCGAATTCGACGTGATTAAAGGTTGGCGTGCAAACGCGTCCTATTTCTTTATAGCAAAAGAATTTGTACGCGACAATATCGACGTGGATATTCTTGAAAAATTGTTATCTCTAGGAGGTTTGGGAATACAGTATTGTATCAAGACCGAGAAGGCGTATGAAAGGTTGGAAGAGATTCCCGATTCCGTTACTTCCGTCGATTATTCCGAGTTTAACGGAAAATACAATAAACGAGACATAGAATCACGTGAAAACATGCGAAACCTTGTCGATTCAGATGAAAATAAGGTTGAAAAGGTGTTCAGTACACTTTTTAGGAGTGATATATGAGAGCATACGCAGAAGAATATTTATCGGATGTGGTGGAGAATCAGGGAAAACTCTTTGATTTTGTTTCGGCTTCTTATCCCGATTGCGATACGGAAGATTTTATAAATCGTTATATGGCCAGTAGCACGCGCAAAGCCATTGACGAAAGTCAAGCCTACGTAAACACGATGGATTTTAAAGCGTTGTGGGAATACTTCACCAAAATTGACGGCTATACGCCGAAAAAGGGCCTGCCAATCAAGGGCTTTTTCCCTGAATGGATAGGCGAATTTTATGCCTATTATCAGTGGTATTATAATATTCCGAGCAGAGACCTTGTAAAAAAGATTTCGGTCGACTTTTTGAAGAAGGCATATAGCGGTTTACATGATTTGGACCTTGAATTAGCCGTAAAAAAGGTTGGCGAAGTACAATGAATCTTGTTTGTTTCCACAACCCGAATGAAGAGAACGGCTTTTTAAGCAACTGGTCTCTTTCCCGTTTTGTTCTTGAAGGTGTAGAGTTTTCTTCCGTGGAACAATATATGATGTATCAAAAGGCTCTTTGCTTCCATGATACTGTGATTGCCGCTCGAATTATGGAGACGAATGACGTTGCCGTTATAAAGTCGCTTGGTCGAGCTGTTTCCAATTATGATGACAGCATTTGGAACGAAATTCGCGAAAAGATTGTTTTTGACGGCTTGATGGCGAAATTTTCACAAAATGACGATCTGAAAAAGCAATTATTCGATACGGGCGACTCTGTTTTAGCTGAATGTGCCATGAAAGACGAGATTTGGGCCATCGGGCTGTCGATGAAAAATCCAAACCGTTTTGATCGGACAAAATGGCGTGGAAGGAACTTGCTCGGGTATACCCTTATGAAAGTAAGAGAGGCGTTAAGAGAGCAAAATGACTCTGAAAAATAACAAACAAAATGCTCTTTCTTAGGAACTGCGTAAACTAGGTGTATTTGCTCATAGTGTTCGCTGTGGGACGTCATCACCAAGAAAAAATATTTCTGTCGAAAAGCGCAAGATGGATGTGTCCATTATGTCGTTTATGACTTCAGATCATAGCATAAAACGGCGCAATGGGGACTTCTATCAATTTTTGTATTCTTTCGGCGATGGAATACCTTATCCCTGATAACTTATTCGCTTCCATCGAGGTAGATGGTTCTAAAGCATTTGTCTTGCAATACTCATTTGGGTGTAATTCCTGAATCTGAACGAAACAGCCATCTTGTCAAACTTGCAGGACGAATCATAAAATCTCTATGAACATCCGTTATGAATTGCAATCTGAAGACGATACTTCTTTCTTTGTTCCGCTGCCACATGGTGTTAAATAGGCGCTTCCCAAGGAGGAATAATAGAGGACGCCTCCACTGTTATCGATGAGTCTTCGAAATGCGAAAATCGCACTAGAGGATGATGTTTCACTTATGGCAAAGGAAAGATAGGATGGAGTAAAACTGCTGTTTGCAACATATTTTTTGCTTTCGGAATCATAGGTTTTGATCTTCTGAAGTTCCTCTTTGCCGTCGAGTGCTTCCTTGATAACAAAGTCGAAATTCAAGGCGTTCTGTGTCGGGGAGTCAGAACCATCAGAACCGAGATCGAGATAGGCAAAATAGGGTGCCGTAGCCGTATCATCACAGACAATGACATATTCATGTCCTGCGTTGATATCTTCTTTTGTTATCTCATACTCAAAATAATAAGCTTTTCCTGAAAGCAGGTGTTCGTATTTTTTGACTTCCTTATACGAGGTAAAGTAGGTGTCATAATGACCAGGAGTCGATCTTGTCAATTGCTTTATTGAGAATGCCATTTCTTTTTTATTATCAGGATTAAAGAGGACAAACTTAAAACTTCCTGCCATAATCGGAGCAAGCCAAATCGATCTTGTCGGAAGAAGGGCAGTTCCTTTCCATAAACCAATCTGGGCGTTTTCAATGAGGCAATAACTGTCATTGTTTGTAAGTCCTTCGCTTTTTGTAATAAAGCTGTTCGAACTTATTCTTAATAAATAAGTGCCATTTTCAGCTAAATAATTCTTTATTTTCTGCGATGGGGCTGGATGAATTATTCCATCCTTATCCGTATAAGGTAAGTTGTATGACTCGGTATCAGTATTTGGATAATAAAAATTCTCATAGTTTGCCTTTTTATTTGCTGCACTCTTCAAATCCGATCCAACAAAATAACCGATGTTGTTATTTTTGGTACTGGCTGTTAAGGTTGTTGTGACATAAGAGACTTCTCCTGTGCCCGTATCTGTCCCATTATAAAATGTCATGTTCTGTGAGCCACCATCATGGGTAACTACATCTTCTGATTCCCACCGAAAAGGATAGGCATGAGAATTTTTAATGTCTCCGTCTGAGATTGTAGATAACTCTTTGATATCCGTACTTGTTCCATATCCGTTGTCGCCGCTCTCATCTCCATCCCATGTATATTTCTCCTTGTTATAGGATCCGATCAGGGCATAATCAGAGAGGTGATTAAATGAATCAATTTTCTTGGTGTTTCCGGAAATATCGAACTTCACATAATGGACACCGCAGTTGTCAATTGGGGCATTGACATACCCGGCTATGGCACCGACTAAAACCTGGGTTGACTTTGTGGAGATTGTCACTTCATCCAAATACAGATTTCCTAACGATGGGATTGTCGAAAAATAGGTTGCTGAAGGAATGTTATTATAAGACCCTATGACACCGAAGGTTCCCACGATGGAACAATAATTGATGGTCTCTGCTCCTGAGGTATGGTATCCCTTTGATGCATCGTCAATGATGCTCGGGTGGGATGTGTTGTGAAGTGTATTGTAGTTATCTGTGATTGTATAATTCGAAATGGTATGGTTTTGACCATCAAAATTACCGATAAATGGATATTTGGTTGTGCCTATCGGCGGAAGGGCAAGCCCATTGCAGTCAATATCATTGCTGAGACTGAAATAATATTGCTTCGTTATGGCTCCCTCTGTCTCTTCATTGAAATATCCAAGATATTGGAGCCAAGCGAGGTTATAGAAATGTCTTCGATTCGTCAGTAGATAAGGATTTTCCTTTGTTCCAACCACCCCGCAAAATAGGCGCTGGCGGACTCGCCAAAAACGCCTTTTGTGACTCTTGCATTGTTTGTAAACCAGGAGAATGTCCCATCATCGATCGAAAAGCACACAAAGGCGAAGAGACCAAACATTGCTAAATTGATTATTTTCTTGAACTTTTTCATGATATCGATAGAATCCAGTCCTGTTTATATGTGATGGAACCACTGTCTAAGGATGATGTGTCGATTTCATCCAAAACGGAATTCCCAAGATTTCTCGAATAGATATATTCGATGTTGCTGATTTCATAGGAAAGATAGATGAAGCAATAATATTCGTTTTCCGTATTGCCGGTGATGGCATCGGGCGAAAGAGAAAGCCCAACGAGGGCCTTCTTATAAGGCGAAGAAGAATTGGGCGAAAGAAATTCTTCATGGGAATCGATTGAAGAGAGAGTATAGCCATCCGAAATATCCTGATTCGAATCATAGGAAAATGTGATGATCGAGCTCATCGGATTGTCCTTCTTCTTCAGATCTGTTTTCAATAAGGATTCTTCCTCTGAGGTCGCTGTCGAGGGAACGATACGAATGCTATTTTCTCTTGTCTTTGCAACAGAGGCATCCAACGTGATGACATAGAGCAGTGAAAAGGTTGTCTGCTGTTCTAAGCTATCATAGATTCCAAGAGATTTCTCTGTCGTATCATCCAAGGAAACACTTCCAGTTTTTTGATCGACCGTGTAGGTCAAGGAAGCTGTCTTATCATAGATTCTTCCATTGTTTTCATCCGTCTTCAGAAAAGGATGGGCCGTAATTTTCTTTACAAGACCATCATAGGCTGTCACTTCAAATCCATCGCCATTCGAATCAGCCTTCCTTGAGGCCGTGAACCATGCGGCTGAGGCGATAAAAACAGCAGATAATGAAAAGAGTGCAAGACTTGTCGCAGCGATGATTTTATAGGTTTGTCTTTGCTTTTTCATTTCCTTTAACTCCTTACAAAATAAAAAAACACGTCAAATATTTTAGGGAGTCGCATTGGACTTGTCAATCACTCATCCGGTTTTCGTAAAAATATGTATCGTGAGCACAAATACAGAAACAATTCTTTCGAAGCGTGAATATTTTATGAACAACTGTTACATATTAAGATGAAATGGAAAGTGAAAGCGATGGACGACTTCCTTCAAAAGTAAGACATCGAAAAAATGTTTCTGCCGCCATCTAGATATGGGTGCGACATGAAGATCCCTTTTTCATTGTTGGAGTTTTAGACCGATTCGATAACTCGAGTGTTGCTTTTTCATCGGGACATTGTCTTGAGGAGAATCGAAAGTTTATTCAATGAATCATAGGTAAACATTTCATCTTGATTTCATGTTCGTTTTCTTGATAAATTAAATGCATGAAAAGAAAAAAACATATCCTTGTCTTATCCTGCATCCTTTCTCTTGTCTGTCTTCTCTCGTTTTTTGCCATGTTTCCTCTCAGCATGAATTCCTCCACCGACAGGGGAAGCGAGTGGATGAAGAACATAGAGGATGATGTTTCTTTGACAAATCTATCCATTCCAGGTTCTCATGATTCGGGTGCTTTGCATTCCATCGGGGATCTTTCCGGGAAATGTCAGGATTTATCCATTCTGGGACAACTGAAGGCCGGTGTTCGTTATTTCGATATCCGCCTGAGGCAAAGCTACGATGATATGGAAGTTGTCCATGGCTTTCTGGATCAGAAAATGGATTTTTCATCTGTTTTAGAGGACTTTAAGACTTTTTTGGTTGAACACCCTTCTGAAGGTCTTCTTGTTTCCATTAAGAAGGAAAGCGAGGCTAAATCGAGCAAATCATCTTTTGATGCCACGCTGAAAAGGGAATTGTCGACCTATTCTTCTTTGTGGAATCTCGAAAGAGAATTGCCTCAATCTCTTGGCTCCCTCAGAGGCAAAATCTATCTGATTTCACGATATAAGGACAATACGATCGGCTTGCCTGCCTATACAGGATGGAATGAACAGGAAGATGTCGATCATCTCAACACCTTTGATATTCCTGAAATCAATCTCCATGTCCAGGATTATTACAAAGTCAAGGATATCGAGAAAAAGAAAAAACAGATTTCCGAATGTCTCGACTACAGCATGGAACATACTTCGACATTGACCTTCAATTTCACATCCTGCTATTTTGTCGACTCTTTTCCTCCGGACTATTCAGGAACCTGCGCCAAGGAAATCAATTCGTGGGTTTCTCAAATGCTTGTCGGCAAAAAGAATGTCGGAATTCTAGTCAGCGATTTCGTGACGAGCGATTTATGTGAAGCCATCTATAAGAGGAATGCAGAATGAAAAAAACTGGAACAATCATCTCTTATCTATCGGCTCTTGTCATTTTCCTCTTTTCACTTTTCTTCCTTGTGATCGAGGCAAGAAACCTGATGAGCGGAGATTGGCTTCTCTATGAAAATCAGATGAATGGCTTCATCCGCTATTTCTTTCGATTTCTCCTCTCTCTTTTTTCTCTTTTCATTTCTTTTTCGACCTTCTTTATTCTAAGAAAGAAGAATGGCAATCCTATCCTTTTACTTTATTTTCGGTTTGGTGTTTTTTCTTTGTTCATCTCTTGCATCATTCTTGCCATCTTTTCATCGAATTACATCGATCTTCTTCTCTTCATCCTTCCAGGCATTTATTTTCTAGGTGTGAATCTCTTCTTCCTCGGAGAGAAGAAAGCTAAAACAAGAAAGGAAGAAACAAACGAATCGGAAAATTAAGATCTGTTTTTTTTCTTCAGATTCTCATTTCCACAAATTTCAAAATATAGTGCTAAATTTTCGATTAACTACGGATAAAGCAAGAAGAAATCAAGCCAACCAAAGGCAAGGGGATAATGTCCATCGGCGTCTTCTTTCTCATGATATATTCGATAGCCAATAGGCATAAGACAGCACTTAGATAGCGGAAAAGTGGATCGCTGATCGATGAGACTTTTCCACCCGAAAAACCGTAGGCAAAGTTTTCTAATCATGAAACTATCATTCCTAAAAGAACATGGGAGATGACTCAAGAAATGATGTCTTCCGGGAGATACGACTTTGTTCAGCATTGCCTCTTCTCTTTCATGATCAAGTGCTCTCTTTGCAGTGGATGGTATCAATTAAAATCTCAATCTCGAAATTATTTTACTCACACTTTCACCTTCTACCAATGTGAGAATAAACAATCCAAATCAAAATCATGCAAGAAAAACTGTGACCTCACTGAAGCACAATTGGAGGAAATCTGCCATGATGCAATTCTTAAACTATATGATGATTTTCCGTGACATCGCTCAATTTCCCTCTCCAAAAATTTAAAGGAATTCAACAAAAACGGCCTCTTTTCAGGGAGTGCCGTTCAGCTTGGGTCAAATTTGACATGGT
>CAVDUB010000024.1:0-30961 GCA_963612025.1 bacterium | reverse complement strand
CCTGGAGAACGTCGACCTTAACACTTCAGATTAGGGTTTGTTACCAAAGTCAGGTTAGATTATAAAGTGCTGTGTCTTTCCAGGCAAGATAAATCATCCAAAAGGAGGACTTTGCAAGAGGATATGAAAGGATGAATCTCTTTGAGACGAAAGGAAATCTCACTTCTGAATTGGATGAAGAAAGCAGGGAAAACCTCAATCTTTCATCGGATGAAGAAAGTGTCGTTCCAATCCGCTTTTTATCCTTTATTTTTCTCGTGAAAATCGGTAAAATGAAAGAACGAGGTTTTTTATATGGGCTCAAATTACAATGCATCATCCTTAGCGATTCTTCATGGTCTTGAACCAGTCAGGGAACGACCTGGCATGTATATCGGCTCGACATCGACTCTCGGTCTTCACCATTTGGTGTGGGAGATTGTCGACAATGCCGTTGACGAAGCCAATGAAGGGCACGGAAAAAATATTTTTATCACTATCCATTCCGATGGTTCCTTGGAAGTCGAGGACCAGGGCAGAGGCGTTCCCTGCGACTATAACGAAAAAGAAAAGATGAATGGCTTTCAGATTGTCTACCAGACCCTCCATGGCGGTGGCAAATTCGATGAGAGCAACTACAAATCGGCCGGCGGTCTTCATGGTGTCGGCGCAAGTGTCACCAACGCACTCTCGAAATGGATGGAGGTGCATTCCTATCGCGATGGAGTCGATCATTTCGCTCGATTCGAAGCAGGTGGAAGCAAGTTTTCCGGTATCAAGGAATTGGGAAAGACGACGAAGAGGGGCACCAATGTCCGTTTTTTCCCAGACAGCGAAATCTTTGATGACATCACTTTCAATTTCGATCGCATTGCCCAGCATCTGGATGATCAGGCCTGTCTGACAAAAGGCGTGACTTTCCATCTTTTTGATGAAAGAACCGGAAGGAAACAGGACTTCTTCTATAATGACGGATTGAGAGAATATTTCAATCGTCACACTGTCGATAAGGAACTTCTTACCAAACCGATGCGCTTTGAGGGAACGGACAACGGGATTCGTCTGGAAGTTGTCTTCGGCTTCCTTAAGAATGACTACAGCGAAAAAATCATCTCTTTTGCGAATGGTGTGAGAACAGGAGATGGCGGCTATCATGTGACAGGATTCAAAAAGGCTGTCACAACAATCTATAATCAATATGCCACTGCTCATTCCCTGACGAGAGCCAACCAGACTTTGGATGGCGATTGCTTGAGAGAAGGGCTTGTCTGCATTCTTTCCTGTTGGGTTCCTGAGCATCTTCTTCAATTTGAGGGACAGACGAAAGGAAAACTCGGCACGAAGGAGGCTCTCAACAGCGTCGATTCGATCATCGAGAATCAACTTGCATATTATCTTGAAGAACATAAAGATGAAGCCGAGAATGTCGTCAAGAAGACGGTCGAGGAAATGCGTATCCGCGATAAGACGGAAGCCGATCGTAAGAAGGAAAGAGAACTTGCCAATTCAAAGATGTCCGGCGTGGAAATTTCCAAGAAACTCACGCCCTGCTCCAGCAAGGATTATATGCAGAATGAACTCTTCATCGTCGAAGGAGACTCTGCCGGCGGTTCTGCCAAAAAGGGAAGAAATCCTGCGCATCAGGCTATTCTTCCTCTGAGAGGAAAGCCAAAGAATACGACGGATGTCGAAGATGAAAAAATTCTTTTGGGCAACTTGGAAATCGCAACTTTGATTTCAACAATCGGCGCCGGATTCAACAACGATTTCAACGTTAAAAATATCCATTATGGGAAAATCATCATCATGACCGATGCCGATGATGACGGAAGCCATATCCAGTCTCTCCTTCTTACCTTTTTCTACAATCATATGAAGCCTTTGATTCAGACAGGTCATGTCTATATCGCCTGTCCTCCGCTTTATCGAGTCTACAACGGCAAAGGGAAGGAAATCTATTGCTACGATGAAAAAGAACTTGCGGAAGCCCAAAAGAAAATCGGCCCTGGATACAAAGTCAACCGCTACAAAGGTCTCGGTGAGATGAATTATTCGCAATTGTCTTTGACGACAATGGATATCGAACACAGAAAGCTTTTGAAGGTCAATATCATTGATGATGAAGATTCCCATGACAAGGTGAACATCTTCTTAGGAAAAGACTCGGACCGAAGAAAAGATTGGATCGAAAACAACATCGATTTCAATACGACGGATACATTTACAATGGAGGTGGAAAAGAAGAATGAAAAGTAAGAAAGAACCCATTCGCTACACAGAAAACATCGTCGATTCCCCTCTTTCGGATGTTCTCATTCAGGCGTTCAACCGCTATGCAAAGGAAGTCATCACGGATCGTGCCATTCCAGACGCACGTGATGGCTTAAAACCCGTTCAAAGACGTATCATCTTTGATATGTTCGATCAAGGGCAGGTCTATTCAAAGCCCACTGTCAAATCAGCCACGATTGTCGGCCATGTCATGGGTCACTATCATCCGCATGGGGATTCATCCATTTATGATGCTTTGGTTCATATGTCCCAGAGCTGGAAGATGGAAGCGCCTCTGATCGACTTCCAGGGAAACAATGGATCCATCGATGATGATCCAGCTGCCGCCTATCGTTATACAGAAGCCAGATTATCCAAATTGAGCGAATATCTTGTCCGCGACATCGATAAAGACACCGTCAAGATGGTTCCGACATTCGATGACAAGAACCTTGAACCGGTTGTCCTTCCTGCCCGCTATCCAAACCTCTTGGTCAATGGAACAAGCGGCATCGCTGTCGGCTCATCAACCTATATTCCTCCACACAACCTTTCCGAAATCATCGATGCCACAATCTATCGCATCAAGCACAATACGGCGACTTTGGATGATTTGATGAAGTATGTCCAAGGACCGGATTTCCCGACAGGCGGTCTCATCGACGACAAAAATACTCTTCATTCACTTTATGAAACGGGTAGAGCCAATTTCTATCTCTATTGTAAATCGCATATCGACGAAGGCGAAAACGAAATCGTCATCACTGAAATTCCATACGGGTTAGTGAAAATCGATTTCGTTTCCAGCCTGAACAAGAGAAAAGATAGCGATCATCTTGACAATATCGAAGAAATCATTGATGAATCGGCCAAGGATGATGTCAAGATTGTCATTAAGATCAAAGAGAATGCTTCCCCTTACGATATTTACAATTATCTGATGAGCAAGGGAGCCTTGAAGACGACGATTTCCTGCAATTTCCTTGCCATCGATAAAGGACATCCAAAATGCATGTCCTTGATGGAACTGATCGATGCCTTTGTCAACCACCAGAGAGAAGTCTCCACACTTGCGTACAAGTACGATCTCAAGAGCGATCAGGACCGTCTTGAAATCATAAATGGTTATGTCAAGGCCTATTCCATCCTCAACGAGCTGATTGACAAGATTCGAAAGTGCAACGGCAAGGAAGGCGTCAAGAAGATGCTTCAGAATGACTATCAGTTTACTGAAAGACAATCGGAAGCCATTGCCATGATGCCTTTATATCGTCTATCAAATACGGATATCCTTGCTCTTCGTGCTGAAAAAGATGAACTGGAAAAGGATATCGAAAGAATTAATGCGATTCTCAACGATGTCAATAAGTTGGATGATACCATCATCACGACGCTTCAGGAAGTCAGAAAGAATTTTGCCGTTAAAAGAAAGACTGAGATTCTTGATGAGAAACTGACCTTCGAGAGTGTCGATCAGACGAAATTGATTGCCAAAGAAGATGTCATGGCTGCCATCACGAGTGATGGCTATGCCAAGAGAACATCGCTCAAATCCTATCAGGCCAGCGTCAAGGCCAACAAGGATGAAAATGATCCTCTGACTCTTCCGAAGATGAAGCCTGGAGACCACTTAGTCTTCTCTCATCTTGTCGACACACATACAGGCATTCTTCTTTTCACAAGCTTAGGGAATTATGCCTATATTCCTGCCCATCTTCTCTCCGATATGAAGTGGAAAGAAGAAGGAAAGCATTTGAACAATCTCACAAAGCTTCAGCCGAATGAGAAGATTGTCAAGGCCTTTGAAATCAATGAATTCAGACAAGGCCTCTATGTCTGTCTCTTGACGAAGGCCAATAAGCTGAAGCGCACGGCATTGAAGGACTTCGAGCAGACTTCCCTGACAAAGAAACCGCTCAGAGCCTGCAAGATGCTCAACAAGGATGATCGACTTGTGGACGTCTGCATCTCGGGAGGAAATTCGGACTTGATTGTCGTCGATGAGCTTGGACGATGCTCGAGATTCAACGAAGGGGATGTTCCAATCGTCTCCACCATGGCAATGGGCGTCAAGGCCATCGCATCCGGTATCGAAAACGCACCTCTTGTCAGCATTATCGCGTTGCATTCCAAGGAAGTGGCTCAGCTTCTTGTCTTGGGAAACAAGAGGGCTGCTCGCTTGATTTCAACCTCGAAGATTGAATGCACGGAGCGTCTTTCTGCCAAGACCAGCCTCATCAAGGTTCTCAAGAAAAATCCTTGGAAAATTGTCAATGTCTCTAAAATCGAGAAAGTCAAAGGCCAGCCAAATTATGTCTGTGTCACCACGCTTGATAGCATGGTTGCCATCGACATCAACAATCTCTCGCCTGTCGAGACGAATTCCGAATTGAGAGAGAATATTCCGAACCTCGGTAAGTTCGATCTCATCGGCTATGATTCCAGAGGCGAAGTCATCGATGAGAATACAATTGTCGAACAGCCACGTCCAGCGAAGATCGAAGTGACGAAGGCCGACAGTGACGATGCCGATACACAGCTTTCCCTCTTCGATCTCTTCGAAAGAGATTCTTCAAAGAAGTGATTTTTTGATATACTATTACAAGAAATGAAAAAACAGAGAGTATTTGCTCACGCAAAAAGCGTCTACGTTCTCGAAGATTCCTTCTTTGACGAATATCCTGTCCGGGCTCTTGTCGTCGATTTGGACAACACGCTCGACTCAGCCTATGAGAAAACGCCCAGAAAGGAAGCCTTCGAACTCAAAAAGAGGCTCGAAGAAAAAAATATTTCTCTCATTGTCATTTCGAACAATAAGAAAAAAAGGGTCAAACCCTATTGCGAAAAACTTGGCGTTCCCTATCTTGCTTCGGCAAAGAAGCACAGAAAAGGAAAAATCCTCAAATTCCTGAAAGGACTTGGGTATGATGTCTCGGAGCTTCTTTTTGTCGGAGATCAGATCTTCACAGATCGAATCTATGTCAAGAAGCTTCATGGAAGGCTGATTCTTACTGAGCCCTTAGTTCAGAAAGACCAGTTCTTCACAAGGTTCGTTCGCAGATTGGATAGCAAAGTCCGAGCATCCTGGAAAGAAAAAGGATTGCTCGGAATCGCTATCGGAAAGGAAAATGAATGATGTTCTTCAAGAAAACCAAAGAGAGCGGCCTGACCGCTGAAATCCGTGTCAAGCGCTGCTATGGATGTGGGGCAATTCTTCAGTCCAGTGATCCGAATGATGCCGGCTATATTCCGGCAAACAAATTGGATTCAGAAGAAGAAACGCTTTGTGAAAGATGCTATAAATTGAGACATTATTCACAATACCGTGAATCCAAGGATATCAATGTCGACTATATCACCATTTTGGATGATGCCAAGGAAGAGAATGCCCTGGCTGTGTATGTTTTCAATGCCTTTTCCATCAATGCCTCTATCTTGGATGGAATCGGAAGCTATCTTCCAAAGAAAGTTCTCATTGTCATCAATAAGAGAGATCTTCTTCCCAAGAGTTATTCCGATGAATACATCCTCAATCGGACAAAGAAACTTCTCGAGAAACAGAACATCCATCCTTTAGACATCCTCATCACCTCTGCTTCCTCAAGCAAGTCGAGCAACATTCCTGCCTTGATTGAGTGTATCAACAAGTACCGCGATGGAAAGAATGTCTATTTCATCGGTGCGTATCAGGTCGGAAAATCCTCTTTGATCAATTCCCTCCTCATGGCCTACTCGAATAAGACAAATCGAGTCATCACAACAAGTCCTTATCCAGGCACGACACTCGATGTCATCTCGATTCCTTTGGATGAAGAATCGAATATGTATGATACGCCAGGTATCTACAATTCCTCCTCGATCATTTCCAAATTGGAAGGAAAAATCATCAAATATGTTCTTCCGAGAAATGAGATTCGACCTGAAAGCTATCAGGCCAAGGCTGAACAGTCCTTCCTCCTTTCGAATCTCTGCCGCTTTGATTTTCTCAAGGGTGAAAAGACAACTTTCACTTTCTTCAAATCAAATGATCTTTCCATCCAGAGAGCCAAGATCAATAAGGCTGACGAATTATATGCTTCCATCTGCAAGAACGAAAGTCTTGATACGAGAAGCGAACGCTTCACTTCGATTTCCAATCTTACAAAAACGCATCTCAAGGCCATTGAAAATGTGACGAACCGCATCAATGTCTATGGTTTTGGATTCATCGAATTCAATGGCGCAGATCAGGAATTCGATGTCTATGCTCCGAGTGGGGTTGTCGTCGATATCGAGGAAGTCAGCGTCAAGCTCTGATATGAAGAAATCCATCGTTTTGTTTCCAGGGCATTTCTCGCCAATTCACATTGTCCATCTGATGATTGCTTTGTCCAGCTACAATCTTCTCAATGCCGAAAAGGTCCTCTTCCTTCCTGTGAAGGAGGATAGCTATGCTTCTTTTGAGGATCGGACGAAGATGATTCGACTTGCGTTTCATGACTATGGATTGGAAAGCGACTCTATTTCTGTATCCAATGCCTGTCTTCGCTTCCCTGCCTTTTCAGATGTCGTTTCGTACTATAAAAGAGCCAATCCGGAAAGCCGGATCTATGTTCTGCTTGGCGAGGACGAATTTCCTCATCTGCTCAAAGAAAAGAATTTTGACAAGATTGCCTATCTTTCGACATTTGTATTGGTGAAACGAAACGCTCCGCTTCCAAAAGAGATTGAAAATCGTTTTCTCATCCGTTATCTGAATCTCTTTCCCTTTTCGATTTCCTCTTCCATGATTCGCTCCGGACAGCAGCTTTATACGACAAAGAATGTCTTGAGATATATTGGAGAGCATCGGCTTTATTTCACAAAGGAGATTGCCTCATTGATGAAGGAAAGTCGATACAATCATTCCCTATCGGTCGCTTTGACGGCCTATGAAATCGCAAAGCACAATCCCTCAAAGGGGATTGAGCCAGAGATTGCCTTCCAGGCTGGAATCTTCCATGACTGTGGAAAAGACCTCCCTCTTGAGGAGCAGAAGAAGATTGTCGAAACACACTTCAAAGAATTTGTGCCCTGCCCTGAATTTGCCTTGCATCAATTTGTCGGATCCTATTTGGCAAAAGAAAAATTCCATATCGAGAATGAAGATGTTCTTTCAGCAATCCGTTTTCATTGCACCGGAAAAAAAGAGATGGATGATTTGGAAAAACTTGTCTACGCTGCCGATAAATGCGAGCCGAAAAGAGTCTTCCCTACAAAGAAGAATCGCCATGCAATGTATAAAGACCTTGAGAGCGGATTTGTCCATCTGCTTCAGGACCAAAAGGAATATTTTACAAAGAACAACATTGAATTCATGAACACTGCCTTGAGCAGGGACATGTACGAAGAATATGTCAAAGGAGATAAAAATGCTTAAAAAAACAACTTCAAAATCAAATTTTATTCAAGACAAGGGAACAATCACATCCCAAAGAGTCATCCATATTGCCAGCGATTTAAGCTGGAATTATGGTGAGGATGTCGTCATCTATGACGTCAGAAACAATACGCCTTTTGTTTCCTATTACATCGTCGCTTCCGCATCGAACGAAAGAAGACTCAAGGCTCTGATTCAGACGGCCAAGGATTCCATCTATGACAACTACAAGGAACTGGAACATACCGAAGGCAAAAACGATTCCAATTGGATTCTTTTGGATGCAAAAGATGTCGTCATTCATCTCTTCACCAAGGAAGAAAGAAAGAGAGTCGACTTGGATTCGCTTTATGCTTCTTGCCCGCACAAGGTCGTCAAGGTCGAAGAGGAACCTGTCTATCGAAAACGCAAAAAACCGGCCTCTCAAATGGATGGTTTCCAGGAATGAAAAAGACTTATCTTGTCGTGACGGCAATGGATGAAGAGCTTGAAGGCCTCTTCAAGTCTTTTCAGGACATAAAGAAAATCGAAGAGAATCTTTTCTATCATGAGGATGACAATGTGGCTTTCTATGCCATGAAGGGCGGCATTGGAAAAGTATCGATGGCCTATCAATTGGGATATTTCCTTGCGAAGCACCCTGTGGATGAAATCGTCAATGTCGGAGTGGCCGGGTCCATAGATCCAAGCCTTAAACCCTTCATGACCCTGATTGCTTCAAAGACAGCCTATCATGATGTCGACGTCACAGCCTTTGGATATGAATATGGTCAGATGGCACAGTGTCCAAAATATTATGCCGCTGATGAAGACGGAGTAAAGAAACTGATGTCCTTTCCATCCGATCGATTGATGGAAGGATTGATTCTCTCCGGCGATTCCTTCATTACAAAGGAGAATCTTTCCAAAGAGCATCTGACAAAGTTCGACCATCCTCTTGCTGTCGATATGGAATCCGCTGCTGTTTCTCAGGTTGCCTATCTGGCAAAAATTCCTTTTCTGATCATCCGAACCATATCGGATGACACATCCAACGAGGATGGCAATAAAAACGAATATGAAAACAACCTATCCCAGGCTTCCTATCGTGCCGGCGAATTGGTTGCATGGCTGATGAAATAGAATAGTATATAAATAGTACCAGTTTGGTACTATTTTTAGTTTTTCGATATAAAAGAAAAAAAGAAAGAAAAATTAGTCATATTTTAGTACTAAAAAAGCACTAAAAACAAATATAAAAGACTAGTAAAGTGGAGTGTCTTATTTGCAATTTTAGTTGCATTTAGGAATTAGTACTAAATTAGTATATTGTTGAATGAACAAACGATCTCCAGAGGGACCTGTATGAGGTTCTACTTTATTATGGTTTTTGGTGATATAGGCTACTTCGTATAATGTTTATTATGTTAATAAAGAAAAAAGAAAGTGAGTCTACTGTATGATTTTATGCATTTAGTCATTTATTAGTACTAATTAAATACTAATGTTTCTTTTGAAACAAAAAAATGGCGTCTTCCTTTGAAAACACCATTTAATTAGAATTTAGTATCTAATTAGTACTATTTTAATACTAATCATTTTTCATCCAACAATTCGTCGATTGGTTCTCCAATTTCGTTCTTGGAAGGTTCGACATTGAAATTTTTCAGAATCGTCTTTCCCATATCGGCAAATGTCGCCCGTTCACCAAGCCGTGTTCCTTTCTGATAGATTTTGCTATAGCAGAGAAGAGGAACTCTTTCTCTGGTATGATCGGTTCCATAGAATGTCGGGTCGTTTCCATGATCGGCAGTGATCAATAAAAGATCGTCTTCTTTGAGATTGTCAATAAGGTGTTGAAGGTCCGCATCAAATTCCTCGATGCATTTTCCATAGCCGATCGGATTTCTTCGATGTCCGTAGAGGACGTCAAAATCAGCCAGATTGACAAAACAGAGACCGGTGAAATCCTTCTTTGCAGCATCAATGGTCTTGAGCATGCCATCATGATTCGAATCGATATGGACACTATCGCTCATCCCCTGTCCTGCGAAGATATCGTGGATCTTGCCGATGGCGTGGATGGTATATCCATTCTCAAGAAGGTCGATCAAGGCTGTCTTTCCCTCAGGCGAGACGGAATAGTCTCTTCGATCCGTCGTTCTTGTGAAGGCGCCTTTCTTCGTGCCGATGAAAGGACGTGCAATGACTCTTCCGACCTTCCATTCCTTCTTCATGGTAATTTGGCGGGCGATTTCACAGGTTTCGTAGAGTTTTTCCAATGAAAAGACATCCATATTGGCCGCAATCTGCAAGACGGAATCGGCCGAGGTATATAAAATCATCTTTTTTTCCTTGATCGATTCTTCGCCGAGTTCATCCAGGATGACGGTTCCGGAGCTGGAATAGTTCCCTAAAAAGGAGACACCGCTTTCCTTTTCGAGCTGGTCGATCAGTTCCTTTGGAAATCCATGTTCAGTGAAGGTGACCAAGGGTTCCGTTGTCAGGATTCCCATCATTTCCCAGTGTCCGGTCAGGGTATCCTTTCCTTTTGATTTTTCTTTCATCGTCATGACATAGGAATGCGGATGGCTGACCTTATATGTCCCGACAATGGGACAAAGATCGTTTATGCCAAGCGAATTGATTGTGGGAACATGGATTCCGTTCATCTTCTCTGAGATATGAAGCCATGTATTGCTTCCGACATCATTATGGCCGTCATTGAAGAAATGGCTGGCATCCTCTAAACTTCCGATTCCTACGGAATCCATCACGATGGCAAAGATTCTTTTGAATTTCATTTTGTTTTTTCTCCTCTTCTTCTCAATTATACGCTTTTTTCATCCTCATTGTCGTCTCATCGCCTGACGGTATTCTTCCTCTTCCTTCTTTTTTGAGATATGGGTGTAAATCTGGGTCGTGGAGATATCCTCGTGGCCCAAGAGTTCCTTGATTTCCTTTAACTGTGCCCCATTTTCCAAAAGCAAAGTCGCATAGCTGTGGCGGAGGGTATGGGGCGAGACATTCTTTTTTATTTTCGCATCCTTGGCATATTTCTTGATTTCCAAAAAGAAGTATTGCCTTGAGACTTCCTTCCCATTTTGATGCACAAAGAGATTTTTTGATTTCGTTTTGATTTTGTCTCTTTCTTTCAAATACGAAAACAGGCCTTCTAGGGCTTCATTTGAGATGGGGACGATTCTTTCCTTGCTTCTCTTGCCCAAGAGCCTGATTTGGCCGCTTTCGGGGTTTATTTTGTCTTTCCTCAGGCTGATGAGTTCGCTGACACGAAGTCCGCAGCTGAAACAGATCAGACAGAGGGTGAAATCAAGTCTTCCTTTATAGTCTTTTTGATCGATGGCGTCAAAGAGTCTTTGAATCTCCTCGGAAGAGAGGACATCGGGAAGCCGCTGCTCTTTTTTCGGCGTCAGAAGATCGGATAAGACGAGACGGATTTCCCCTTCGTTTTTCAGGAACTTATAGAAGCCTTTCACGGTCATCGATTTTCGGATGAGGGTATTGTTTTTATAGCCTTTGCCGGATAAAAAGGAAAGAAAATCTCCCAGGTCATTTCCCGTGAGCTCACAAGCATCTCTTTTTCCAACAAATCGGATGAATTGGTCCAAATCGACCTTATAGCTTTCCAAGGTTTTTCCTGTATCCCCTTTTTCGGTCATAAGATAGGTGAGAAATTCTTCCTTGGCTTCAACGAGTGTCATTTTTTCAGATCCTCCATCGCAAAAACCCGTCCACCTTTTTTCAGTTTCGCATTGATGTCCGTGATGATCTTCTCTTTTTCTTTTTTCTCTCTTTCTCTGACTTTTTCAATACTCACGCCGATCAAGCGGAGCGGTTCATCATGATAGAAGGAATCGAAGATCTTCATGAAAGAAGAATAAAGCGTTGCCTGGTCATCGCTCGGATGGACCAAGGTCATTCTTTTGCTTTTCGTGACAAATTGGGCATTCCGCAGTTTCAGTGAAATGGTTAGGGCTTCCTTGTGGTACTTTTTCAGTTCTTGAACAGCTTCCTTCGTGCAGTTGAGAATCATCGCAGAAATCTCTTCATAGGAAGTGACGTCGTCAAGAAATGTCCGCTCCGAGGAGATGCTTTTTGGATCAAAAGAGGAACAGTCGACAAAATCATCCCCAATTCCATTGGCTTCGTTTTTAAAGAAACGGAATGAGGACCCTAAGATTTTTTTGACTCTTTCATCTTCGCTGTTGGCCAAATCGCCGATTGTCTGAATGCCATTTTCCATCAAAAGGGGGGCCGTCTTTTTTCCGATTCCGAAAAAGGAGGAAATCGGAAGGGGATGGATCATCTTTTCGATGTCGCCTGGATGGATGATCGTGATGCCAAGCGGCTTTTTCATGTCGGAAGCCATCTTGGCAAGAAATTTGTTGTAGGAGAGGCCAATCGAGCATTTCAGGGACGTATGTCTGAATAAATCCATCTGGAGATCGAAAAGAAAATCATTCTCATCATTCCTATTATTTGAGGATGAAAGAGCCTCTGTCAGATCGATATAGCATTCATCGATGCTCGCCTTTTCCAAAACAGGAAACCGATTTTGAAGATAGGAAAAGAACTGGTTTGATTTTTCTTCATAGAGGCCAAAATGAGGAGTGACAAGAATCAGTTCAGGACAGATGTTTTTGGCTTCATAGCAGCTCATGGCGGAATAGACGCCCTTTTTTCTTGCCTCATAGCTCGATGTGGAGATGACGCCTCTTTTGGCAAAATTCCCAACGGCTATCGCCTTTCCTTTTAGACTCGGGTCGAGGAGAATCTCGCATTGGCAGAAAAAAGCATTCAGGTCAATATGGCAGATCCGCTTCATTTTTCATTGTGGAACTCATGATAGAGTTCTTCTGCCGATTCGACCATCGTCTGTGAGACTTTCTCTAGGGAGAGCATCTTTGCAATCTGCTGAATCATTCCTTTTTCGTCAAGCGGCATTGTGCTGGTATAGGTTGAATTCCCGATTGTTTTCTTTTCAATCAGAATGGCGCCCTGACAGGAAGAGACAACCTGAGGAAGATGGGAAATGACAAGAAGAGAACTGTCCTTGGCAAGGGACTGGATTCTCTTTCCGACCAGGTATGCGGCTTTCCCATCGATGCCCGTATCGATTTCGTCTAAGACGAGAAGATCATAGGGGTCGAGGGAATTCAAGACAATCTTAAGCGCAAGCATCAGTCGGCTTGCCTCACCGCCGGAGGCTGCCTTGGAGAGAGGACTTTCCTCAAGTCCCTCATTGAGTTTGACATAGAAGACAACCCTGTCTTGACCTTCGATCGAGAGTTCATCCTTCTTTGATAGATGAATAAAGAACCCCCCTTTTCTCAGGCCCAGGCTTGCCATCTCCTGCTGGATTTTCTTTTCAAGGGCCGCTGCGGCTTCTTTTCTTTCCTGAGAGAGAAGATCCGCTTTCTTTAGGGCAATCTGCTTCTTATTTAGAACTTCCTGTTCGAAATCCTTCTTTTTCTCATCAAAAGAAAGACAATCATCCAATTTTTTCTTATAGTCAGAGTATTTATCAAGGATTTCTTTTGTCGTTGAGCCATATTTACGCATCAGCCCTTTCAGGGAGAAAAGACGTTCGTTTATTTTGTCGATTTCCACAGGATCGATGCTCAGATCATCATATTGGCTTTCAAGGTCCTTAAAATCATTTTGGAAAGAAAGAAGGTCACCATAGCATTTTTCCGCTTTTTCCTTCAAAGGAGAATCGAACAGGGAACGGAGTCCTCGGCTAATAAGCGAAAGGCTATCCGAAAAAGAATTCCCGGATGTGTTCATATTTTCGATCAGCGTCTCATATTTTTCGCGAACGCGATCAAGTCCCTTCAGGGATTCAAAACGGGCATTGAGATCTTCGATTTCATTCTCCTCAAGATGATATTTTTCGATTTCAGCAATCTGAAATTGGAGATAATCCAGATCGAGTTCCTTGTTCGAGGAAAGAAAATCTTCATATTCTTCTTTCTTCCTGAGGTAATCCTGATAGGCGTCAAGATATTCATTTTTAAGGTGAGAAATCTTTTTTGAAGAATAATCGACATAAAGATATTGCTTGTTTTCATCTAACAGGTCGCTTTTCGCATTCTGGGAATGGATATCGAGAAGGTGGCTTGTGACGAGTCGGATCGTATTGAGATTGACGACTTCCCCATTGAGGAAAAAGCGGCTTGTCTTGTCTTTGTTCAGGACTCTCTTCAGAAGGATGGTCTGATCTTCGTTGACATAATCGAGGATTTCCTTATGACGATCAAGAAAAGATTTCTCGACCTGGAACAAGGCGCTCACACTCGCTTTTTTCTCTGGATCGCGGAGAAGCGAAAAATCGCTTCTAGCGCCTGTCAGAAGCAAAAGAGAATTCACGATGAGGGATTTTCCGGCTCCGGTCTCGCCGATTAAGGCCGTGCTTTTCTGATCAAAGAAAAGACTTGTCTCTTCGATGGTTGCAAAATTGGAAATATGCAATTCCAAAATCATTTTTTTGCCTCCTCATTCTTTCTGATCTTTTCATAGACGCTCGAGACATCCATTCCTTCGCTTTTCAGGATGTCATCGATCTGTCCAAAGCGAATGAACTTTCTTTCAAAGGCAAAAGGAACAAACTGGCCTTTGAAATGGTGGGAAAGAAGGTAGCATTCAAGATGACACTCAGTACCGTCTCTTGTCTGATAGCCATCATAAAAATAGATTGTTTCATATTGAGTCAAGTCAAGGAAGTCAAGATCTTCTTCTTCCATGAGAAGGTCGACCATGATCATCTTGTCATATGTCTCATCCAACAAGGTCAACAGCTCATATCCCATGCAAGAGATCCCGATGAAGAGCTTCTTGTTTTTGGCTCTGTTAAAAAAACAGACGCCGTGTTCAAGAGTATAAGGGGGAACATGAAAAACGGGATTCCCCTTCGGAAATCGAATGAAAGTCGGACCGGACGGATTCTTCTCGTAGTCCAAGAGAAGAAGCTGCAGGGAGTTGGCATCAAAAGGCATCCAAACTTTTCTTCCTGGAATATTCTTGACCATGCCGACATCGTAGATTCCTTGATGGGAAGAGCCATCCTCTCCGACAATTCCGGCTCTCTCGACAAAGAAAAGAAGAGGAATATGATTTCTTGAAACGTTTTCGATGATTTCATCATAGTCTCTCTGAAGGAAGGTCGCATAGATATCCAAAATCGGTTTATAACCCTTTATCGCCAAGCCCGATGCCATGACCAGGGCATGCTCCTCGCTGATTCCCGTGTCGATGCAGCGGGAAGGGAAATCCTCGAAGAGGAGCTCCAATCCGCTTCCTTTTTCCATGGCAGGCGTGAGGATGATAATCTTCTCGTCCTGTTTCATCGGTCCATAGATCAAGGACTGCTTGAGGGAAGTAAAGGTTAGATTTTTTTCATCATAGGTTTTCTGGTCGAAATTCTTTCCGACGCCGTGAAAATCGCCTTTCTCATCCTTCATTGCCTGCGGATAGCCATATCCTTTCCGAGTCAGAAAATGAAGGATGACAGGCTGCTTTGCAGCCAGGAACTTGGCTTTTTCAAAGCCTAAATCCAAACTTGAGAAATCATGTCCATCATATGGACCGATATATTTCAGTCCCAAAGCCTCGAACAGGGTGCTTGAGAGAAGAAATCCCTTCAGGTGGTCTTTGATGGAACGCATCTTGAGGAACATCTTCCATGTCCATTTATGTTTCTCCATCTTTCGACCAAGTTTGGAAGATGTCCTGAAATAGAAACGGGAATTTCTCAGATGATTGAATTTCTTGCTCAAAGGTCCATTATTCTTGCTGATGGCCATGCCGTTGTCATTGAGTATGACAATCAATCTTTTGAGTTCCTTATGGGAAGCAAGGAAATCAAGCGCCTCGTAGCTGATGCCATTTTCGATTGAGGCGTCCCCGACAAAGGCGATCGTGTAGGACTCGTCCTGGCTTAAAAGCTTTGCTTTGGCTATGCCGATTGCCGTCGAAAGACAGTCCCCGGCGTGACCGTTCGAATAGACATCATAGGGGCTTTCCTCTCTCAGATTGAAGGGAGAGACGCCATCTGTCTTTCGGATTTCCTTGATATCCCTTCCGGTCATCATTTTGTAGCAATAGGCCTGATGCCCAACATCAAAGAGAATATCGTTTTCATCCGGAGGAAGATTCTTCAAGAGGGAGAGGGTCAGTTCGACCGCTCCGAGATTGCTCGAAAGATGTCCGCCATTGGAAAGGCATGCAGAGAGAATATCTGCTCTTATATCTGAGGAAAGAACACGAAGTTCTTCCTTCGACATCTTACCCAAAGCATGGAAATCTTTCTTTTCTTCCTTCATTTTTATCCTCTTGAAACGGTATCGGAGACGTTCTTTTCAAGTTCAGCCAAACGGTTTTCCATCTCCTGATAAACCTTCTTTCCATAGTCGTAGATTCGGCTTGCGTCATCCAAGGGAAGATCCTCTTTGGAAAGTTCCTCTAAGACATGATCGGCTTCTTTCTCTAAATCCTGATAGCTCATCTTCTTGAGTTCGTCATTCTTTGTTTTCTTTTCTGCCATTTTCTTTTTCTCCTAAGATCTTCGCCATCCTTCTTCCATCCGGATAGGTGATTGTGACGACATCATCCTTATTCAGGTCTAAGATGCTCTTCACTTTCTGTCCGTCGAGATAAATCTGTGCATATCCTTTTTCCTTCAAGAGAAGCGGTGAATGGGAGTTGATTTTTTCAAGATAGGATACAAGGGTTAATTTCTTCTTTTGGACATAAGTAGACATCAAGCTTGTGAATTGATGTTCTCTTTCCTTTAGGGAAGAGACCTCCTTCGTGATTCTCTTTTCATAAAGTAGACGCGCTTCCTTTTTCTTCTTTTCGAGCCGTTCACGAGCCATTTTCACACGGTTATCCAAAGAAAGATATTCAAGTTTCTCCTCAAAGGAAGAAAGGGCATACTCCTTTGCCTCAAGAATTTTCTTCATTTTCTCGTTGAGGCTTTTAAGATAGTCCCCTTTTTTCTTATTGACATCCGTTAGGGATGGATTGATTTCACTTGCGGCTTCCGTTGGCGTGATGCAGCTTTTATCCGAGACCCGGTCAGCAATCGAAGTGTCGATGGTATGTCCGATGCAGGTGATGATCGGAATCGGACTTTTGGCGATGGCAAGAGAGAGTTTTTCATCATCATAGCAGGATAAATCGCTCTTGCTTCCTCCTCCGCGTCCTAAAAGGATGCAGTCAAAATCCCCTTTTGTCGCTTTCTCTAGTGCAGAGAGAATGCTTTTGGGCGCTTCGCTTCCCTGCACGATGCAAGGAAAAAGAACGCTGTCGACTGGGAACCGGTCATGAAGTGTCTTCAGGATATCCTGATAGGCAGCGCCAGTTTCAGCTGTGAGAATCGCAACTCTCCTGCAGTATTTCGGTATCGGTCTTTTCCTTTTCGGATCCAGATAGCCTAATTTATCCAACTTTTCCAACGTCTTTTTCTTTTCTAGGAGATTTTTTCCTTCCTGTGTCTTTAATATCTCGACTCTCTTTCCCCATAAGGTAATCGAAGAGCCATGTGGATAATAGCTGAGTTTTCCTTCCACGAGGATGACATCGCCCTGCTTGATGGAATTCAGATCGATATTAAAATGATCAAAGCTCGAAAAAGCGCATTTCAAAATAGGAGAAGAGATTTCACCCTTTCCTTGGTCACCGATTTCGATATAGGTAAATTTCCCTCCCCGGATGGATAAGACCTCGCCATAGACGGGAAGAGAGGAGAATTTCGGATTCTCAAAACAAGCTTTGAGAATATTGGAAAGTTCTCCCACAGAGAGTGCCTGAATCATTTATTCGTTTGATGAAAAATCGTAAGGGAGAATCACCTTGTCCAGAACAGCATTGACGAATTTGTGATCGTTGAGTTTCAGAAAGTCCTTGGCAATATTCACCCATTCGTTGATGACGACTTTTCTTGGAGCCAATTTGACATAGAGCCCTTCGGCACAGCCGGCGACAAGGATGGCTTTTGCAACATCATCCAATCGAGCAAAGGTCCAACCGACCAAATGTTTGGAAATCTCCGCTTCCAATTCTTCGATATGTTCAAGCCCATAGGCGTAAATCGCCTTGGAAAACATCGGAACATCATGGATGTTCTTCACACCGAACGTCGCATTGATGACTTCCGTCGCATCGATATCCTGCTTGTTTTCCAGGTTCAGAAAAACCTGGTAGAACGATTGCATGGTTTTGACTCTTTCGTCTTTTCGTGTATAGTTTTTCATTCTTCGTTTCCTTTCTCGATATGAATTTCATTCTGCTTGGCAAGCATTTCTTTTTCATAGCTGTTGATTCTTCTGATCAAATAGATTCCATAGACATAGATGGCAAGAAAGAGGAAGTGCAAGACAAACATAAAGATATAATCATAGACCATCAGATGGACATTTCCTTTCAAGGTCAAGGAAAGGATGAGATTGACAAAACAGAACAGAGTATCGATTCCATAGACGCCGAGGGAAAGAAAATAGGCTTTCTTTTTTCCCTTGACCGCGGAAGTCGATAGGAAAATCATGGCCAAGCCAAGAACGACCCCAAAGAGTCCCGGCAGGGATTTCATGATGGACAGGGAAGGGTTCAGGCCAATCAAGAGGGCCGAGAAAATCGAGATGGAATACATCTCGCCAAGCGTGTAGAGGTTCGAAAAAAGCTGGGTATCCTCATGGTAATTGATAATCGTCATGAAGAAAAGAGTGAAGAATAGATGGACGATGGCAATAAAAATCGGAAGCGAGGCGATATAGCCATACTTCTTTCGATCAGAAATATATTGCTTTTCCTTATCCATATCACTTGCTGTCCACAAAGCTGACGACGGCGACGTTGACCTTGATAGAGGAGATTTCGGTCAGTTCGTTTAAAGATTCATAGACCGATGTCTGGATGAGGTTGACGGATTTCTGGACATCGGAATTCCGCATGGCCGAAAAATAGATGTTCACGGTCACCTTGTTCTTGTCAATGATGGTTTCGACATTCTTTCTCTTCTTGTCTCCGCTCAGAGAGATGGCACCCTTGAGTTCATGTTTTTCGAGATCCTGCAAGGTTTCCAAGGCGATTTGATTGAAGATGTAATCTGCGATGTTGAGGGATCCTTTGCTGGAATTGAGTGTTGTGTAATAATTCATATCAGTTCTGTTTGACTCCTTTCATAGTCAGGGAAATTCGCTTGCGTGCAAGGTCGACTTCTTTGACCTTCACCTTGATGATATCGCCAGGCTTTCCATATTGATGGACATTGTTGACTCTCTTGTCGCTGATTTCGGTGATGTGGACGAGTCCGTTGATTTCGACGCCGATATCCACGAAGAACCCGAATTCGACGACGTTTCTTATCGTTCCCTCAAGAACCATGCCTACGCTGAGGTCTTTGATGTCATTCACGCCTTCCATGAGCTTGGCTGTCTTGAATTCTTCTCGAGGATCTCTCGATGGGGCAATCCATTCATGGATGATATCCGTCAATGTGGGAATGCCGACCGACAATTTCTCGGCGAGTTTGGCAATCTCTTCTTCATTGAGTTTCTTGAGATTTTCCTTTGTGGAAGCAAGGTCATCCCCTTTGACTTCTTTGAGAATCTCATAGGCAATGGGATAGGATTCCGGATGGATGGCTGTATCGTCGAGCATTTCTTTTCCATTGGGAATGCGAAGGAAGCCGGCGCAGTTTTCAAAGGCCTTCGGACCGAGTCCGGCGACCTTGAGAAGTTCCTTCCTTGTCTTGAAGGCCCCGTTTGTCTCACGATAGGTCACAATGCTCTGGGCAACTTTTTCTGAGATGCCGGCGATATAGCTAAGCAAGGCTCGGCTGGCTGTATTGAGGTTGACGCCGATGGCATTGACGCAGTCTTCGACAACACCCTGCAAAGCCAGGGAAAGCTTCTTCTGCTCGATATCGTACTGATATTGTCCGACCCCGATGCTTTCCGGTGGAATCTTGACAAGTTCAGCAAGAGGATCCTGAAGTCTTCTTGCGATGGAAACGGCACTTCTCAGATTCGGTTCGAGGTTCGGGAATTCCTTCTGGGCGTCTTTTGTGGCAGACCAGATGGAAGCGCCGGATTCGGAGACAATCACGACATTGACATCCTTTAGGTCAAAATAAGTCTTCTTCAATTCGGAGAGAAGTTTTTCGGATTCGCGGCTTGCCGTTCCATTTCCAAGGGCAATCATATAGCATCCATTCTTGATGATGCCCGAATGAAGTTCGTTCAGGGCTTTCTGGTAATTGAGTTTCGAGTGGAAGGGATCCGCAAGGACTTTGGTGTCCAGCAATGTGCCGTTTTCATCGATAAAGGCAAGTTTGCATCCATGGGTAAAACCGGGATCGAAGCCTAAGACTCTCTTATTCTTCAATGGCGGATAAAGAAGCGTGGCTTTTAAGGAAATCTTGAATTCCTCGATAGCCTGGTCGGAAGCTTTTTCCATCAATTCGGAGAAAATATCATTGCTGACGCTCTTATAGATGAGTCTCTGATAGCTATCCAAGACCATGGCCTCAAAACCCTCGCGATAGGGAGTCTTGGATGGAATCTCAAACAATTTGATGTGATTGAGAATCGTCTCATCATCAAAGACAAATTTCATCGTGAGGACTTTCTTGTTGACGCCGCGGTTGATAGCCAGAATATGATACGATTTCAGATCAGAGATACGTTTGGAGTAGTTCATGTAGTTGTCATAGGTCATATCCTCGACGCCTTCGATTTTCTGAGAGGTCAAAAGTCCCTTCTTCTTGGCCAAGTCCTTGATAAAGATACGATAGTTCGGATTGTCGCTGATTTCCTCGGCGATAATGTCATAGGCTCCCTGGATGCAGGCCTCCTCATCCTTGAACTCTTCGCAAATATATTTTTTGGCTTCCTCTTTGAGATTGCCCGTCTTGTCAGTCTTGAGATATTCGCTCAGCGGCTTGAGACCTGCCTTAATGGCCTTGCTTGCGCGGGTCAGCTTCTTTGGCTTGTAGGGACGATAGAGATCCTCGACAGCCGAAAGCGTCATCGCCTCGGATATTTTCTTTCTGAGGTCTTCATCAAGAATGTTCTGATCATCGAGGGATTTGAAGACGGTCTTTTTTCGATCTTCGAGATTGCGATAGGAAAGGAGTTTTTCTTCCAGATCGCGGAGGTTCTCGTCTGTCAGTCCGAAAGTGACTTCCTTTCGATATCGTGCGATGAAAGGAACGCTATTTCCTTCATCCAAAAGTTGGATCGCGTTATCGACACCCTGTCTGTTCAGCTTGAGTTCATCAGCAATGACTTGATTGATATCCATAAATTTTTGTTTACCTCTCGTTTTTTTATAATAGATAACAGATTGTCTTCTCGACAGATTGGAAAAGAACGCTCAAATGATCAACTTCCTTTTCAGAGAGAAAATGAATCTTCACCCCATAATATATATTCCTTGATTCATCCTTTTTTTCGGATTTTGGCACCAAATTGTATTCTTTTTCGGCATATCCGAGGAAATAGGCATGCTCCTTGTCGTTGGTCAAAAGGATGCGGACCTTCGAAAAGGAAGTCTTGACATCCCCCAAGACAAATTCGATTTCATACCCGTCCTCCCTTTTCGTCGAGGAATAGGACGATGAGAAAGACTCATCGATGGAGACATAATCCTTTTCCTCAACAGAAAAAAGCGTCTTCTTATCTTCCTCGAGCGTCTTATAGACGACAGAGGAAGAACAGGAGAGAGAAAGAAACGGTAGAAGCAAGAAAAAGAGCGATTTTTTCATAGAACGATTATAGCAAATTGCAGGCCTGATTAGTTATCCTTTTTTGATGGAAGAAAAGAATCGTCCATCCTCAATTCTCGATGTTCCTTCTTGGCCTTTTCAAGGCTTTCTGTTTCAATTCCGGATTTTTTGATGGATTCATCCATTTTTTTGGATTTCTCATCATAATCATCCAAGAAGGAATGTTCCCTTCCTTCTTCCTTGTAACCTAAAACCATATCCAGATTCACATTTCCTGCGGCCATGAAGATATTCTTTTCGACCACGGGCGAATAATCCTTGACCAATTGGGCAATCAGCTGTTTGGTTCTCGCACGTTGGCTTCCCCCAGAACCGTTGTCGCAGATGGAACAGTTCTCGGTGAATCGACAGGCACATTGGATGAAGGTGAGATGATTGTATCGCTTGAAATCGAGAATATCCTTTTCGCGAATAAGGTACATCGGGCGGATGACTTCCATGCCTTCATAGTGGTCGGAATGAAGCTTTGGAAGCATCGTCTGGAAACTGCCGGCATTGAGCATGTTCATCAAAGTGGTCTCAATGACATCATCATAATGATGACCGAGGGCAATCTTATTGCAGCCCAAATCCTTGGCAATGCGATAGAGGGCTCCTCTGCGCATTTTTGCACAGAGGTAGCAGGGTTTGTGATCGGTGGAATTTGCAATGTCAAATATATCCGTATAGACGATATGTGCAGGAATCTCCAATAGTTTCAGATTATTCTTGATAATCTGGAAATTGATTTCATTGTATCCGGGATTCATCACGAGATATTCCACTTCGAAGGGGAATTCCGAATATTTCTGCAGGTGCTTGAAAAGAAGAGCCATCAGCATGCTATCCTTTCCGCCTGAGATGCAGCAGCAGATCTTGTCATTCTCATGGATGAGATCGTAGATGATGTTGGCCTTGGTGAATTTTCTCCAGATACGGTATTTGTAGGTGGTGATGAGACTTCTTTCGATTTCTTCGGATTTGCTTAAGACTCGTTTGTTTTTCTTTTTATCTTCTGTATCTTCCATTTTCATATTCTCCTAAACAAGTGATGAGTGCGCCAATATCTTCCTTCGTGACCTTTTCCGAAAGGGAAATGCGGAAAGAAGAAAGCGCACGTTTTTTATCATGATAGATGCTGTTGATGACTTTCGATGGGGTATTGAGTATGCTGCAGGCGGATTTTTGGGAAACACAGATTCCTTTCTCAGAAAGATAAGAAACGATTTTCTGTGCATTTTCGTTTCCCAAGGAAAGATTCAGGATATAAGGGTTTTCCAGATTCGAATTGATTCGGACATCCTTGAATTCCTTGATTCCCTCAAGGATCTGATTTTGTCTTTCTTTGACGATATGATAATTCTCATCCTGCTGTTCCAAGGCGAGTTTCAAGGCCACGTACGTCGATGCGATCAAGCCGATTGCAGGTGTCGAGGAACGATAGAGGGAGAGTGATTTCCCACCATGAAGAAGAGGAATCAACGGGATGCTTTTCTTTTTGATCAGAACGCCGGTTCCGATGATGCCTCCGAATTTGTGCGGTGCAAAGCTGACGAAATCCTGATCTTCAAAATCAATCGGAAATTTTCCCATCGCCTGGGTGGCATCCAAGAGAAGATAGGAATCCTCCTTCTTATGGAGGAGAGAGAGAACTTCTTTTTCATCCTGGATGGCACCGGCTTCGCTTTCGACTTTGCTTAGACATGTCAGCAGCGGTACTTTTTCGAGTTTGCTTTTCAGATCCTCTGTATCGATTTTTCCATCCGGCTTCGTTTTGATCAAGGCAATTTCGCATCCTTTGTCTTTCAAATAGGCCAGTGTGGAATTCACGCTGGAATGTTCAAATTCACTCGAGAAAAAACAAGAGGAATACCCACCATGGCTTTCATAGAGTCCCTTGATGACCAGATTGTTGCTTTCGGTCGCACTCGATGTATGAATGATTTCGTATTCATCACTCAAATGAAGGAGATCGTGCATCTTCTGGTCGATATCCATGAGAAAATCATGGCTCTTTTTTCCAAGAGGATGCAAGGAATTCGCATTCCCGAAGTAGGTTGATTCCACCCGGACAAATTCGTCCAGGACTTCCTTTTTGACAGGATAATTGCTTGCGTAATCCAAAAATATCATAGCTTTTCCATTATACCAAAAAATGCAGGTTCTCTTTTCATTTCCGCAGAGCCTTGTCTATGTAATCGCTTTCTTAATTGTAGGAAAGAAAAGAGCCTGAATCTTCACTTAATTAGTAGTAACTAACTACGTTTTGTGGTAAACTTATCCTATGCGAATAAGAGGATAAATCAATGGAACAAAAAATCACCTCGGAAGAAATCTCTTCCTTTGAAAACGATCTTAAGAAGGTCTTAGACCTAAACCTGAAGAAAGCGACGGTCATGAAGAATGGCATTCTTGGCTCTTCGACTTCCATCGAAATGGAAAGAGAAATGAAATTTGCCTTTTCGATCGATGTCGAAAGCGGAAATGTGACGAACCAGAAAAGATCCGGACGCTGCTGGATGTTTTCCGGACTCAATGTCATCCGCACGATTCTCTTCAAGAAACTGAATGTGAAGAATTTTGAACTTTCCCAGGCATACTTGCAATTCTATGACAAGTTGGAAAAAGCGAACTTTTTCCTAGAAAAAGCAATCCAATACGCTTCAGAAGATGTGAAGTCGAGAAACAATGTCTTCCTTCTCGATTCGACTATCCAAGATGGCGGACATTTTGTGATGTTCAGCAATCTTGTCAAGAAATATGGTGTCGTTCCGCTTGAGGAAATGCCAGATCACGCTGTCTCTTCGGACACCGGCGAACTCAATAACGTCCTTGTCTCTTTCCTCAGCCAGGCGATGATGGATCTAAGAAGCATGGTCAAGGATGGAAAGGATGAAAAGGAAATCAGCGATAAGAAGAAGGAAGTTCTTTCTTCAGTTTATCGAATTCTGACAATCTCGTTGGGAAGCCCCGTCTCGTCCTTCGAATATGAATATGTGGATAAGGACAATCATTATGTCCGTCTAAAAAGAATGACGCCGAAGGAATTCTATGATGAATATATAAAGGAAGACCTCGAGGATTATCTTCCTTTGTGTGATGCCCCACTTGCACACATGAAGCCATTGACAAGATACACCTGCGATTTGGTCAACAATGTCGTCGGCGGTTCTCCCATCATCTTCTTCAACGTCCCTCTTGAGGAAATGAAGAAGAGCGTCATCGCTTCCCTGAAGGCGAACATGCCTGTCTGGTTTGCTGCAGATGTCTCAAGTCAGTCTTTAAGAAAGGAAGGCTATCTTGTCGATGGCATTCTTCTTCAGGATGAGCTTTTCCTGCTCGAGAATCATATGGACAAAGCCAGTCGAATGAATTACCGTTCTTCTTTCTGCAATCATGCCATGACCTTCACGGGTGTCAACCTGACGACAGAGGATAAGCCGAATCGTTGGAAAGTGGAAAATTCCTGGGGCAAGGAGAATGGAAAAGATGGATACTATGTCATGTCGGACAAATGGTTTGACGAATATGTCTACCAGGTCTTCGTCAAGAAGGAATTCGTCAATCCGGAAATCGTCGATGCCTATCAGAAATCCGCTCTTGAGAATGTCGATCCCTTCGATACCCTCTGGGCGATGATGAAATAAGGAGAATAAAATCATGAATGAAGAAATAAAATTTGCTGATTTGGACGAGATGGAAAAAGGTTACATATCGAAGAAAGAAAACACGATTCTCCGCCATGCCTTATCCAGTGCCGACATGAATGTGATTGCCACAAGCAAGGATGTTCCTGAAAATGCTTCCTTCACTTTTTCTATCGACAATAAGACGCTTCCCGTGAGCAACCAGAGACGGTCGGGCCGCTGCTGGATTTTCTCTGCTTCGACCATTCTCCGTGAGATCATCAATAAGAAGATTCACGTGAAGGATCAGTTCGAAATTTCCCAGAATTACATTTCCTACTTCGATAAGCTAGAAAAATACAACTATTATCTCGAAAACATCATCATTCTGGTCAATCAGGGAAGAGTCCATGACGATCGAAAAATGTCTTTCCTGCTTTCCGGCGTTTCCGACGGCGGACAATGGGATATGTATGTTTCCCTTGTCAAGAAATATGGCATCGTCCCGAAGAGCGTCTATCCAGAGACAAGTCAGTCCGAGAACACCCATCTTTCTTCCTCGCTCTTGAATTCCTTCGTTCGCAAATTTGCCTGCGAAGTCACCAAGATGCATGAAGACAAGATCGGCTATGAGAAGATGGAAGAACTCAAGACCGAATATATGGAAAAGATCTATGCGCTTTTGACGAATTGCTGTGGACTTCCACCCAAGTCTTTCGATTTCGAATATGTCGATGAAAAGGGAGAATACCATATCGAGAAGAATCTGACGCCGCTTTCCTTCTTCGAGAAATATGTCGGCGATGAGATAGATGAATATGTTTCGATCATTCACGCTCCGACGAAAGACAAGGAATATTATCAGACCTACAATATCGAATTGGTCGGCAATGTGATCAATGGAAAACCAATCACGCACCTCAACCTTCCGCTCGAGAGAATCAAGGAACTTGTCATTGCACAGTTGTCAGACAAAGACCTTGTCTGGTTCGGTTCGGATGTCTCCTATTATGGAAACAGAACGTCCGGTGTCTGGGATGATGAAAGCTTTGACTATTCCTCGATGTTCGATATCGATTTCAAGTTCGATAAGGCTGACATGCTTGATTTCTCCAATTCGGCGATGAATCATGCCATGGTCATCACAGGCGTGAATCTGATCGATGGAAAGCCCAATCGCTACAAGATTGAGAATTCCTGGGGCGACGATATCGGAAAGAAGGGCTATTTCGTCATGTCTGACAGCTGGTTTGATTCCTTTGTCTATCAGGTTGCAATCAAGAAGAAATATCTCTGTGACAAGGAACTTGCCGCATTGGAAACAAAGCCGAAGCTTCTGCCTCCGTGGGATCCATTTGGAACCTTGGCTGATTAAATTGAATTGCCTTCATTTTCATTATGAAATGAGGGCTTTTTCTTTGGCGATTTCTTTGTATAATCAAAATTGTCATAACCAATAAAAGCCAGGATAACCTGGCTTTTATAGAGTCTTGATATGGTATTCCGGAGTATGAAGAAGAGGCAGGATGAGAGAAATGAATTTCGCTTCCTCATCGAGGGTGATTTCGCCGTTTTCCTTTTTGACCATGATAAATTTCGTATCACTTAGAAAACAAATCATGAAGATGTCTCTTTGATCGACACGAAAGATATAGGAATTCAGATCATCCTACAAGGAAAGCAGATGAGAACACATTCCTTATCCTCAGGAGGCAAGGGCAAATCAAAGGAATGATCGATGAATGGTTCATCTCGATTCTGTTCTTCGTGTCTTGCCTCCAAGGCAACTTCTTTTGGATTCATTTTCAGAATGTTAGAGAGCAGTTCCTTGACATCCTCAAGAGAAGATGTCCATCTTCGTTCAGACAGAATAGGATATTGTCTTTCATTATTTAATGACGATGGAGACAATCTTGTTCTTCACAACGATCATCTTTTTGATTTCCTTGCCTGAGATAGCCGCGGAAACCTTTTCCAAGGAAAGGGAGAGTTTCTTGAGTTCCTCAAGTTCCTCTTCGTTGGCATCTTTCTTGAAGTCGATGGTTCCCTTGAGTTTTCCATTGACCTGAATGGCATAGGTCACCGGCTTGCTGTCGATGGCACTCTGATCAACGCTCGGCCACTTGACAAAATCGATCAATCCTTCATAGCCTAACAGGGAATAGAGTTCCTGGGCAAAATGCGGAACGACAGGAGCAAGGAGCTGAGCCAATCCCAAGAGAATATTTTCCGGAAGAGATTTCGCCTTATAGAGTTCGTTGACCAGAACCATGATCTGGCTCAAACCAGTATTGAAATGCAGGATTTCATAATCATTCGTACATTTCTTGATGGTGGCATTATAGATGAAATCCAGCTCTGGATTGTCTTCTTTTGTCCAGATGGACTTGTAGTTTTCATCCGTGTAGAGACGATACACGCGGTCAAGGAAGGTCTTGGCTGCCTTCGGGCCATCCGGGCTCCAAGGCATGGACTGATCAACCGGTCCCTTAAACATCTCATAGAAACGGAGACTGTCGGCTCCATAATCGCGGATGACATCATCCGGAGAGACCGTGTTTCCAAGCGATTTGGACATCTTCTGTCCGTCGCTTCCCAAAATCAGACCTTGATGATAGAGCTTCTTGAATGGCTCATCCGAGGAGAAAATCCCCTCATCGTGGAGGAATTTATGCCAGAATCTTGCATAGAGAAGATGAAGGACAGCATGTTCGGCACCGCCGACATAGACATCCACCGGCAGCCAATGATCCAACAGTTTCTTATCGCCGATGGCATCCTTGTTATGTGGGTCGATATAGCGGGCATAATACCAGCTTGAGCCAGCCCATTGCGGCATGGTGTTGGTTTCTCTCAGTCCATGTTTTCCATCCACATCGACATTCAGCCACGATGTCGCCTTGCTGAGCGGCGGCCTTCCATCGCCAGTCGGCTTATAGTCTTCCAAGACAGGGAGACGAAGCGGAAGATCTTCATATTTGACAGGAGAAGTCGTCCCATCATCCATGTGGATGATCGGGATAGGTTCGCCCCAGTATCTCTGACGGGAGAAAAGCCAGTCGCGCAGCTTATAGTTGACCTGATAGCGCCCCTTGCCCAATTCGATAAGTTTTTCCGTGATGGCCTTTTTGGCTTCTTCATTGTTCATGCCATCGGCAAAAGAAGAGTTGATATGCTTTCCATCGCCTTCATAGGCAGATGCAGAGCAGTCTCCCTCGATGACCTGGATCATTTCGATATCGTGCTTCTTGGCAAAATCATAATCTCTCTGATCATGCGTCGGGACCGCCATGACGGCGCCGCTTCCATAGGTTGCCAGGACATAGTCTCCAATATAGATTTTCACTTTTCTTCCGTTGATCGGATTGATGGCACAAGATCCAAGATAGACACCCGTCTTCTCCTTAGAGCCGTCCGTTCTTTCCAGGTCGGACTTGCTGGCAACTTTCTTAAGATATTCTTCGACATCCTTCTTTTGTTCATCGGCAGTCAATTTTCCGACCAAAGGATGTTCCGGAGCCAAAACAACATAGGTACAGCCAAACAGCGTATCTGCACGCGTCGTGAAGACCTCGATTTTTTCTTCGTGATCGACAACGTCAAAAGAAACAACCGTTCCTTTGCTCTTGCCAATCCAGTTCTTCTGCATGGTCAGAGTGCTTGCCGGCCAGTTGATGGTGTTCAATCCATCCAAAAGTTTGTCCGCATAGGCAGTGATTTTTAAGACCCATTGTCTCATCGGCTTTCTTTCGACCGGATAGCCACCGCGTTCGCTTTTGCCATCGATGACTTCCTCATTGGCCAAGACAGTGCCCAAGGCCGGGCAGTAGTTGACAAGGCGATAGTCTTCATAGGCCAATCCTTTTTCATACATCTTCAGGAAGATGAACTGGGTCCATTTGTAATAATCCGGATCCGTGGTCTTGATTTCACGGTCCCAATCATAGGAAAAGCCAAGTCGCTTGAGCTGTCTGCGGAAATTATCGATATTCTGATTGGTATAGATTGAAGGATCCTGGTTGTTCTTGATGGCGAATTGCTCGGCGGGAAGGCCAAAGGCGTCATAGCCGATCGGATGAAGGACATTGTATCCCTGCGATCTCTTCATACGGCTGAGCGCATCCGTTGCCGTATAGCCTTCAACATGGCCGACGTGAAGTCCGACGGCAGACGGATAGGGAAACATATCCAACACATAAAATTTCGGCTTGGAGAAGTCGTGGCAATCTGTTTTGTATGTCTTGTTCTCCTCCCAGACCTTTTCCCATTTTTCTTCTATATTCTTAAAATCATAACCCATGTTTTCTCGTCTCCTTCCATATAGGCAATAAATTATAATTCTTTTTTCTTTTTTTAGAAAGATGACACCTCTTTTTCTTGAAGATTTTCCATCAGTTCTTCGTCTTTTTCCTTTTCTGATAGGCGGTATAAATAGAACGGAAGAGAGCCTGAAGAGAAAGAAGAAATTCCGAAAAGATGATCATCAGGGAGAAACTGCGATATTCCGTATAAAGGCTAAATGCACTGTTCGTTGAATAGCCATCCAAAGAGAAGGCCTGTTTTCTTACCCCAACCACGAGTATGAAGAGATAGGTGGCTATCAGCAAGAGGAGTATCGAGCAGATGAATTGCAGAAAATCTTTCTTTTTGAAAGAGAAAAAATCGCACAGGGCATAGAAGATGCATAAGACAAGTCCGCCGCTCGTAAATCCGATGATGAATTTATCATTCGATAAAAGAAGCCGGCAGAATTCCTGATTTTCGCCATAATAGCCCATGGCATAATCAAGGAAGATGATGCTCTTGGCAAGTCCATAGACCATCATCAGAAAGAGCATGGCCAAAAAAGCTGAGATAATCCGTTTGTAGTTTTCTTTCATTTCCATATATGAGTCCTCGAATTCCGAAAAGTAGTATAGGACGAAATGAGAGAAAAGAGTATTGTTTCTTGCCAGAACCATAAAGTAATGAAGATTTTTCATTTTTTTCTTGCTTCCACTCTGCTGATTTGGTATATTATTTTTCGCATTGCGTAGCACGCAAGTAGTTATCCGTCTGATGACGCTTTTGAAAGTAGCCTCGCTATAAAGGTGAACAACGCTCATCCGGGATAAATGAACTTACGCCTTTAGCGTTATTGCGATTGTAACGAAAGGAGAATTGAAAATGCGTTACACAGGTCCAGTCTGGAGACAGTCCAGAAGATTAGGTTACTCCGTTTTAGGAAATGGCAAGGAACTTGCCAAGCGTCAGTCCGTTCCTGGTGTCCATGGTGATGGACGTCCGAAGAAGAAGACGGAATATGGCGAACAGCTCACTGAAAAGCAGAAGCTTCGTTTCACCTATGGCATGTCTGAGAAGCAGTTCAGACGCTTCTTCACAATTGCCAAGGCCGATAAGACCAAATCCACTGGCTTATCCTTATTACAGTTGTTGGAATCCAGATTAGACAATCTTGTCTATCGTATGGGTTTTGCCACAACAAGACGTCAGGCTCGTCAGCTTGTCACTCATGGCCATGTCACGGTCAATGGAAAGAAAGTCGATATTCCTTCCTACATCGTCTCTGTCAATAATGTCATCTCCTTCAAGGATTCTTCCAAGTCCTTAAAGGTTGTCCTCGAAGCCATCAACACAAAGCCAGCTATCCCAGCTTATGTCACAGTTGACAGCAACAAGGTCGAAGGAACCTATACCAGACTTCCGGAAAGAAGCGAACTCTCCAGCGAAGTCGATGAAGCTCAGGTTATTGAATTCTACAACAGAAAGCTTTAATCAAAATTTGTTCAATACTGGCTGGAAACAGCCAGTATCTATATGGCGGATATGGTGAAGAGGTTAACACAAGCGGCTGTGAACCGCTCATTCATGGGTTCGATCCCCACTATCCGCCCCATTTCAGTAAATTATGTCCGATACAAT
>CAVDUB010000023.1:0-34364 GCA_963612025.1 bacterium | reverse complement strand
TAAACTTTCTTTTTAAAGGACCTAGGCTATCTGTGGAGTGAATCAATAGGGCACTTCTTGTCTAGGGGAAGGGTAATGTGAATGTGGGTAATTCGTTGTCGGAATAAGCATCCCTTCCAACCTTGAGATGGCTCTCTCTTCATTGAGGGAGTCTTTTTTTGATGGAAGTATTTCTTTTATTATGTACTGAGGATAAATATTGCTGGGCTAGGAAATTTTTATCTCTTCATTAAGATTGGAAGATGAATTTTATCTTAGAAACTTAAATATTCTCTTTGTTTGCATTTATTGATTCTATTTTTTGGTCACACAAAGAAAAGGCTAATCCCTAGCTAGGAATCAGCCATTTTATTAATATCTATTTTACCACCATTCATGAACTCCGACTGGACCCGGTTTACCAGAGATAAAGTCCTTGTAGCTCACTCTATAGTAGACAGCATCATTGACGGTGAATTTTCTGTCATTCATATAGACCTGTTTATATTGTCCGTTTAAAGTCCAATAGTTTCCATAATAGGTTTGTGTGAAGCACAGATAGTAGTTATCATCTGTTCCTCTGAATTCCGTATGATCGATTCCGCCATACCATGTATGATAGGAAGCGACTTCATAGGCATTTCTTCTTCTATGGACACCCCATCGATCATAATATCGGAAGGAATAATCATAATCATCATGCATGAAACCGTGTTTATCGACATACATATCGCCCATGAATAAGCCATCTGCTTTGTCGAACAGATCAGAGTTCTTTGCCCAGAAGCCTGCATTGGATAAGTAATCCTGGATGGTATAGGCCGGCGTGCAGTAATCCCCTGCAAATTCTCTGAAATCATTCGCGACAGCTTCGACGATGTCCTGATCCGGTTGATAACAGTAGGATACCTGATGAAGTCCGCGTTTGCCATCGTCGTTATAATAGTCTAAGACCAAGGCCTGTCTCGAATCACCCCAGCCTCTATCGTCGAGGTTGTAGGTCAATGTACACATTCTTGTTGCGTAGAAATGACCCGTTGGGATGTATCTATTTTTTCCATCATTCCAGTTATATTGAATCTCCCTCATGGATTCGAGTTTTTCAGCGAAGAATCTATTGACGGCATTTACATTGTCCGCCATCGTCTTTATCTTATTCGCATAGGTAATCTTCATGCCTTCCGTTGCATCTTTCGCAAGATAATACATCTGGAATTTTGCCAAGTTAGACATCAAGATCAATGTGCCATCCAAATAAGCGATGAAGTTCTTGATGTTCTTATAGCGCTGAATGTCCCATTTATCGTAAAGACCCATGGTATGGTCATAATAATAGAAAATGTCTTTTCTATTATCGGATGGATTCGGTTCCAGTACCCGACTTGCCAAGAGGGCAACCTCTGATGCGAATGGAGAGCCATCGAATAACAATTTATCGATGCCATCATGATAAGATGCGATTCTTTCCGCTTCAATCTCTTCTTCGGTCAATTCCCCTTCGTTTTCCAGTCTCGCAAGATAAGCCATGTTTCCAGAGATATAATCCATATATCTGATATTCATTGTGATGAAAGACGAGAGAACATTATTGAGAATATCTTCTGAATGATATTGTTCCTGTTTCGATACGATCGCATCGACTTTTTGTTCGATGATGTTCAACTGTCCTTGGATTTTTTCCAATGTCTTTGTTGTCGCATCTCTGAAATCCAATCCACATTCCTTCAAAAGATTGAGGACAACGCACTTGCCATATACGGAAAGGCCACTGGTAATCGCTTCTCCACCTTTCGAAATAATCATATTGATGAAGTTATCGACGAGAGACTGATCCGTCGGTTCTGCACTTAGACGCTGTTTTCCTTCGGTCGTCAATTCATCTGTGGAATTACACATCATGACAGCAGGTTGAGCAATCGAACTAGCACTATTGCTCTTCTTCATGCTCATCGCAATATTTCCTGTCATACCCGTCGTGACTAATAAAGAGAGGAGTAATTTGTTTCTCAGTTTCATAATGGAAACCTCCTTTTATGTTACATTAAGCATAGGTGTGTCCCGTTGTGATTACATTATGCAACATATAAAACGTGATTGCAAGTAAAATGTAATAGAAATAGTAAATTTGTAATTTTATGAACGAATTAAGTGACAAGATTAGGGAATAAGAAAAGACAACTAAAGGAATTTGTCTTTTCTAATCGACAAAAATATAGAATTCTATAAAAAAGAAGATTTGTGAACAAAGTGAGTCATGGTGAGTCAAATAGGCAAGTGAATGAATGAAACGCAAGAAAACTGGGAGTATCAGCACTCGAAATTCTTTCATAAAAAAAGGACTGATATTTTTTATATCAATCCTATAATTTCTTGATGGCGGGGAAAGAAAGAATCGAACTCTCGACAACGGTTTTGGAGACCGTAGTTATACCACTTAACTATTTCCCCAGTGGTGACAAGCGTGTAATAGTTTACGATTTTTCATACCCACTTGTCAAACCGAATAAAGGAATATCAATGAATTTCTTTGGCAATCTTGGAAACAAGGGACATATCGGCCTTGCCGGCATATTCTTTTTTGAATGTCATCATGACATTCTTCATCGACTTGTCTTCCAAGGAAGAAATGACTTCACGGATTTCCTCTTCGCTCATCATCTTTGGAAGATAGGCCTTAATGATCTCAATCTGGGCCTGGGAATTCTTGGCTTCCTCTTCCTTATTGGCAGAAGCATACATAGCCTTCTCTTCTTCCAATTCCTTGACGACCTTGCTGAGAAGCGAAACCATATCGGCGTCTGTCATTTCCTGATTCTTCATTCTCTTGTCGGATTCCATCTTCTGATAGTATCCGATTACGACACCAAGGACGGATTGTGCGTTCACATCCTTGTTCTTTAAAGCATTCATCTTCGCCTTCTTCAAATCCAATAATGTAACCATATATTCAATACCCCCTATTTTTTATCGATGATATTCTTATACGCCTTGAATCCTTCATTGATGATCTCAAGTGGATTTTCCACCATACGGACAGGAATCGAAAGAAGATGCTGGAAGTAGTCCTTGCATCCAGCAAGAAGAGAGCCGCCTCCAGATAGATACATTCCGTTTCTGGATAAATCAGCAGCCAGTTCCGGTGGAAGAGACGCGATGACATCCGTAATCTTCAGTCCGATGATATTGGCTAAGGGAAGAAGGCAGTTTCTGATTTCACCAGAGGAGACTACGCTGCCCGTCGGAAGGGACGTGATAGTATCTCTTCCCTTGACTTCGGCCAGTCTGTTCTCCGGAATCGTTCCGAGGCTTCCAATCTTCATCTTCAGATATTCCGCGCTGTGCAGACCGATCGCCACATGCTGATTCTGGATCATATATCGCCTGATTGCTTCATCGAAAGCATCACCAGCAACATAGGATGTCGCACTGGCGACGACCTCACCCAAGGAAAGACAGGCAATATCCGAGATTCCGCTTCCGATATGACAGATCAGTGTCGCCGTGGGAGAAAAGACATTCTTTCCAGCGCCCAAGGCTGCAAGCCGTGCCTGGGATTCGATATAAATCTCCTTGGCACCGAGTTTCGTTGCGATATCGATAAGAACCTTTCGATTGACTTTCGAACAGTTTGAGGGAACGGAGAAGACAAAGGCCGGCATCTTTCTTCTCTTTTCGATGTTCAAGGATTTCAAAACAGAGGAGAGAAAAAGAAAACAGGCTTCATCATCCACAACGAGTCCATTTCTCACCGGATAGATGATTTCATAGTTGTAGGGTGTCTTTCCTGCAATTCTGCTTGCCAAAAAGCCGATTTTGAAAACTTCCCTGCTGAAGCGGTCCACCGCAATGCAGGTCGGTTCCGAATAGATTGTGCTTTCGCTCGATGAAGAATAGATGCAGGTATTTTCGCTCCCCAGATCAATGCCGAAATAATCTTTGTTCATAAGCTAGGAATAGTTTACTCTTTTTCCTAAGAAAAGTGAAATCATTCCAATGATTTTGATTGACAATGAAATCGATGGTCTCTATAATTCTCACAGTATTAGATAATACTGATATGAAACAAAAAACAGGAAGAAAAAATATGAATGACATTTCCGCTTTATCCAAACAATTCCTACAGGATCTTTTCGATCTCCAATGCCTCGATTTTTCCACTAAAATGCTCCCAAAGAACTGCTCGGAACTCGCGCTTCTCGGTCTCTTGTCCCGCTACCAAAGTCTCACCAGCGGGGAAATCACCAAGAAGCTTCAGATGAAGACATCGAGAACAGCCGCCCTGCTCAAGGCACTCGAAGAAAAAAAGCAGATCAAGAGAACCCCATCCAAAGAGGATAAGAGAATCATCAATGTCTCTCTAACGCCCCAGGGAGAGGAAATCTGCCAAAAAGGAATCTCTTGTCTCCTTGTGAAAATCGAAAAAGCCTATGAAGAAGTCGGCATCGAGGAAATGGAGCAATTCAAATCCACGTTGAAGAAAATCTGTGAAATCGAAAAGGAGGCTCATCTATGCTCAGACTAGAAAACATCAAAAAAGACTATCTGATGAAAGACAGTGCTGTCCATGCACTCAAGGGAATCAATCTCAACTTCAGAAAGAATGAATTCGTTTCGATCCTCGGTCCATCCGGATGCGGAAAGACCACGCTTTTGAATATCCTAGGCGGACTTGACCACTATACATCCGGCGATCTTGTCATCGAAGGAAGATCGACCAAGGATTTCGTGGATCATGACTGGGATATCTATCGTAACCACAGAATCGGTTTCATCTTCCAGTCCTACAATCTGATTCCTCATGAAAATATCCAGGAAAATGTCGAGTTGGCCTTGACGATTTCCGGCATCGGGAAAGAGGAAAGAGCCAAAAAAGCAAAAGAGGCACTCGATAAGGTCGGACTCAAAGGTCTTTATAAAAAGATGCCAAACCAGCTCTCCGGCGGACAATGCCAGAGAGTCGCCATCGCTCGAGCCTTGGTCAATGAACCTGACATCCTTCTTGCCGATGAACCCACTGGTGCCCTTGATAGCCAGACATCCGTCCAGATCATGGAGCTCATCAAGGAGATCAGCAAAGACAAGCTCGTCATCATGGTCACCCATAATCCCAATCTGGCTTACCAATATTCCACAAGAATCGTCAAGCTTCTCGACGGAGAACTCGTTGATGATTCCAATCCCTATTCCATCGAAGAGGAATGCAAGGAAAGAGAAACAAGCGATTCCTTATCCGAAAAGGAAAGAGCCAAGCAGGAAAAAGAAAAAGCCAAGATGAGTTGGTGGACCGCCTTCAAGCTCTCAGCCAAAAACCTCATCTCGAAAAGCAAGAGAACCGTCCTGACGATCATCGCTGCCTCAATCGGCATCGTCGGCGTCTCGGCTGTCTTATCCATCCGCAGCGGCGTCACAAACTATATCGTCGATATGCAGGATGAGATGCTCTCGGGCAATCCGATTCAGGTCTCTGAATCCACCTTCGACTTGTCCACCATCGCCAATGAGATGACCAACTCCTCTCAGGCAAGCGCCGTCAAGGAAGCAACACAGGATGGCTACATCAATGTCGACTTCCTGACCCAGAGACTGATTGAGTCGGCTAAATCCATGGGAAAGACGATGATCGAAAATAACATTACCCAGGAATATATCGACTATATCGAGGCAATGCCAAAGGAATACTACAAGGATGTCGTCTATCGCTATGGCATCGATCCATCCAACAACATATATACCGATGATGAAATCAATGGAAATGAGAATAATGTCTTCTCTCTTTCTGGAATCACGGCAATTGCATCCGCCGTTCTCGAAAAGAAATTGGCTGATAATGGATACGAAGCCTATGCATCGACCATCAAGAGTTATTCCTCAACTTTCTCCCAGTCGATCAATAGTGAAGGCTACCTTCTTGAACAATATGACCTTGTCAATGGGCATGTTGCCACCAAGGAAGATGAAATCAACATCGTTCTTTCCTCCAACGAGGAACTCACAGACTTCATGCTGACGCTCTTAGGCTATTTCTCCCAGGATGAATTCATGAATATCATCTACAAGTTCAATACCGATGAGAATGGAAATCCAGATAGCAAATATGATGACGCCCTTTATCAGAAGACGAAGCAGTTTGCCATCGAGGATCTCGTCAACAAGAATTTCACCTATTATCCCAATGATGTCGTGTTCACCAAAAATGAAAACTACGATCCAAATGCCGGCATGACCCAGCTTGCCATCAATCCCGACAAAGGACGTCCATTCTACTATAGCTACAGCGAACAGGATTCCTGGAAGAGCGAGAACAAAGGCATGAAGCTGAAGGTCGCTGGTATCCTCAAGCCGAAAGAGGGAAGACAATATTCGACTCTTTCCTCCGGATTCTACTACACCCCTGCCTTCACACAAAAATACATGAAAGACAATACGGATTCCGAACTCACATCCTTTATCCGCTCAACGGCTAAAGAAGAGGAAAACAATCCCTCTTATTCCTCGACAACCTTAGTCACCGGAGGTGTCTCAATCACCACAGGCATCTATTATGACTTTGACTATAATGTCGATGGCGAAAGCATGCAGGGAAGATCCTTGGTCGGCTCGACTTCCTCCATGCAAGGACTGATGTCTCTCTTCAGCCAATACATGGGAGGAGGAGACAGTTCTTCGACCAATGTGACAAGTGCCTCCTTATCCTTAAGAGCTATGGGTGGAATCCATCTTCCGAAATCCATTTCCTTCTATCCGAATTCCTTCGATGACAAATATCTCGTCACCGACTACCTCGATAAATGGAACAATAAGGAAACGACCCTGACCATTTCAGGCACCGAAGTCAGCCCTGAAAATCGTGAGGAAATCAAATACACGGACAATCTCGCCGTCGTCATCTCCATCATCAACACGATCATCGATATCGTCTCTGTCTCCTTGATTGCCTTTACGGCCCTCAGCCTTGTCGTTTCGACGGTCATGATTGCCATCATCACCTATGTCTCCGTCATGGAGCGTGTCAAGGAAATCGGCATCATCCGAGCCTTGGGCGGAAGAAAGAAGGATATCTCTCATCTCTTCAATGCCGAAACCTTCGTCATCGGACTTCTCAGCGGCATCTTCGGCATCATCGTCACCTATATCCTCCAAACCATCCTCAACCTCATCATCCATGCCAACTTCGCCCAGATTACATCCATCGCCGCACTTCCATGGTATATGGCCCTCATCATCATCGTCATCTCCTTCCTTCTGACGACCATCGCGGGCTTCATCCCGGCCAGAGGCGCTGCCAAGAAGGATCCGGTTGTCGCTTTGAGAACTGAATAATCGAAAAGAAGAACTTTCCATCAAAAGCGCTTTTGCTTCGGAAAGTTCTTTTTTCTTTGCACGGAAAGCAATACAATAATGCGAGTTATGAAAAAGATAAATCTCGGAAGCGAAAACACATGGTCTCTCATCCTGAAATTGGCCTTGCCGGCGATGCTTGCCCAGCTCGTATCTGTCTTATATAACATCGTCGATCGAATCTATGTGTCCAATATGCCTGAGAACGGAAGTCTGGCCCTAGTCGGAATCGGCGTTGTCTCTCCCATCGCCACATTCATCTCCTCTTTCGCTTTTCTGATCGGGCTTGGCGGCGCTCCGCTTTTTTCGATTTCTCTTGGAGAGAAAAACGAAAAGAAAGCGCAGAAGATTCTTTCCAACGCGTTTCTTCTTCTGATTATCCTGAGCGCTCTCCTGATGATTGTCTTCTATAGCGTCATGAAGCCGATGCTCTATGGATTCGGAGCCTCAGAAGCTTCTTATCCATATGCCAGAGACTATCTTGTCATCTATCTGATGGGAACCTTCTTCTCTGTTCTTTCCCTGGGACTCAACCAATTTCTCTCTGCACAGGGCGAATCCCTCAAGGCGATGATCACGACGACCTCCGCCTGCATTCTGAATGTCGGATTGGATCCTTTATTCATGTATGCATTCAATTTAGGAATCCGTGGGGCTGCAATTGCCACCATCACATGCCAGTTCCTTTCTTTCTGTTTAGCAATCCTTTTCCTCATGAAAGGAAGCCGAATCAAGCTCTCTTTTGGACAATATGACATAAGAACGATGAAAAGCATCTTCAAGCTGGGATTCTCTCCTTTCATCATCATGGCGACAGACAGCGTCATTGTCATTCTTCTCAACAGCATGCTCAAGCAATATGGAGGAGAAAAGGGCGACTACTATATCGAAGTAGCGACGATCGTCTGTGCATTCGAATCCCTGATCACCGGTCCGCTTTTGGGAATCAGCAGCGGAACCCAGCCCTTATTAGGCTATGACTATGGAGCAGGAAGAGTCGATCTCATCAAGAAGGCAGAAAAGCAGCTCACTGTGTTCGCGCTTGCCTTCTGTATCGCAGCCTTTGGCCTTTCCTTTGTCCTGAGCAAGCCATTCACGGAAATCTTTGTCGGAAGCCAAAACGAACCGGAAGTCATCTCCGGTGCCGTGAAATATATCCGCTGGTATATGTATGGAATCATTCCTCTTGCCTTCCAGTATGTCTATGTCGATGGCCTGACAGGCATGGGACAGGCAAAATATTCCATCTGGCTCTCCATGAATCGAAAAGTGATTCTCCTTCTTCCCGCCATCGTCCTTCTTCCTCTTGTCACCAAGGATGCTTCCCACTGCTTTTTAGCCGAACCGATTGCCGACATCGTCAGTGGATTTGTCTCTCTCGTGGCGTATCTCATCATCACGCCGAAGATACTCAAAAAGAGAAGTCTGGAATACAAATCTTCCCATCAAAGCGAAGAAACAAAAGAAATAATAGAATAGAATAAAGAAACCGGAAACATTTAAAAAATAATCTATGAAATCATCTCTTCTTGCTATATAATCTTTCGGAATACGTGGAGGTATTTCACATGACTTGGTTTAACAAGCAGTCTAGACTCGTTCAGATCATCCTTCTTCTCATTCCTTTTGTCAACTGGATCGTCGAACTCTATGTTCGTATCACAGCTGTCCTTGAGAAGGCAACCACCGAGAACATCTTAGGTCTCATCTTAAGTTTGTTCGGATTCATCTTCGGCTGGGTCGACTTGATCTGGATCTTGCTCTTCAATCATCTCTTCCTTTGCAAGTAAAAATATCGTTCTCGAATTTTTCCGCACTGTTCTGCAGTGCGTTTTTTATTTCACCGAAATCAGATAAACAGGAAAACAGAGTGACTTCAGACATTCCGACGAAGTAAAAGAAGCGCCGTTTCTTCGAATCGCCCGCAAGAGCCTTTGTGAATCATCCTGGTTGTCAAGGCAATCGATTTTCACTTCCAATGGCTTTTCAAGAGAAAAGACATGATTCGAAACAAACCTCTCGGCTTCTTCGATGGAAGGAAAAACACATCGATTCTGAGTATGATAGTTCCATTCTCTCTGATTACAGCAGATTCCAGGCACTTCCTGATACTGATGCGTCCTTTTCACCTCTTTGTCTGTCACGTTGAGATAGGCATGTGTCTTGCCAGACAAATCGAAAGTGATATCAAGATGATAATAATCCTGATCAATCTTGACGACATTCCAGGCATGGTTTTCCATCACAGAAGGAACACGCATGCCTTTTCCAAAAAGGATGAAGGAAGGAATGTTCAGATAGTCGAAAATCATCTTGGCTGCCAAGGAGATTCCTTGGCAACATCCCTTCTCGTCTAAAAGAGGACCCAAAATGGAATGTGTCCGAGGCGATGAAACATCATAACGAACATTTTTCAGAAACCAGTCATGGACATAGAGAATTTTCTTATAGGCAGAAGGAAGATTTCGTATCGGAATGAAAGCCTGCCTGATGCGGCTTTGCATCTGGAAAAGCATTCTTTTGGATTCCTCAGCAGGGATTTCTCTTTCCAGAATGAGGGCCTTCTGGAAACCGACCTGGAAAAATAAAGACTGACCCGTAAGATAGAAAATCTCTGGATGATCATTTCGGAGAACATCGACAATCTTCTGTCCACTCTCAAATGAGGATACGGATAATTTTATTTTTTTCTCATCCGTGGAAAGAAGAGAAAGAAGTTCGTCGTATTTCCTTTGTCCGTCCTTCGATAGAAGATTCCGATAGAACTGATATACTGCCATAAAATCCACCTGCCCATTTCTTGTTTTTATTATACAATAGAGCCTTTCAATCCCTAGAAAAAATAGTTGCAGAAAAGCCGCCAAAAGGCGGCCAAAAAAACTATAAACGAGTTCAGATAAAGGTGTCTCAATCAGAATTTCACTCAGAATAAGAGAAAATCTTTCAGTCCTGCATCGCCTTTTTCAGTTTTCGAACCTTCGAAAGGGACATATGAAGAAGCTCGGCAATCTTGTCCTCTGAATAGAGTCCATCTCTCAGAAGGGTTAGGCAGACTTGTTCATTCGCTTCTATCTTTCCCTTCTCCATTCCTTTCTCCATTCCTTTCTTCATTCCGTATTCCACGCCTCTTCTCGTCGCATTCTCGAGTGGATGATTGATCATATCGTTCGTTCCCCCATTGATTTGGTGATATTGTACCATAACCTCCTTGACTTCGCCATACTTGATCTTCTCGTCTTCACACTCCGCGATGTCTGCAAAAAGATTCATGAACTGAGTCTTTTCTCCCCTGTATTTCATGTTAAAGAGGTAGGTCTCCGGAGATTTGTCCATTTCCTCGTTCGTCTCTTCCCTGGTGATACGGTAACGGTCGTAGAGCTTATCCTGAGGGAACTTGCAGTCGTCGATGAGGAACAGGATATAGACCTTAGGTATTTTCGTATAGTCCTTTCTTCCCTTCCTGTAATACCGGCTGAGAAGATGTCCAGCATAGACGCTTCCTCTCTGGGGCAGGTCTTTTGTATGGATTCTCTGCATCTCGATATCATAGTGGGTATCCTCAGTATCGACGGCATGAATATCCAGGATAATGAAATGGGCATCCGAGTCCATGAGGGAAATCTGTTCCTGAGTCCTTACACGGACGACATCGATGTCTTTTTTCCCCAAGAGGATACGTAGGATGAACTGGGTCAGCTTCGTATTCCCATTGAACGCATAGTTCATGACGATATCCGACATCAGGCAGGTCTTCTTCATCTCCTCCTTTGTCTCTTCTTTTGTCATCAACGGCACTTCGATTTCGGGCATCTCCTTCTTCTTGGATTCCATTCTTTCTTCCCCTTCATAGTTATATGGACTATGAAGAAGTAAAAATTACGGAAAAAGATAATTTTTTCTATCGGCAGAACAAAACAGATGATTGATCATCGGGTGGGGCTGTTGCTCGCCTTTTTTGGTCTTTCATGATAATCGAAATGCATGAGAAAGTATTTTCTGCACTCGGACTATAGAGACCAACTCAAAAGGCCATCGGATGCCGGGAATTCAGCGACGACCCGTTTCCGATCTGAAAATGCGTGGAATGCGGGCACATGTCGATGATTCCGAAGCAGTTCATCGAGGAGAAAGCGGCCTCGGAAGAAAAAGACATAGGCAAACAAAAAATAGACAGATATATAATATATTCCCACTGGTGATCATTTACGAATTCCTAAACAACTGAAAAAGACTGCCTACTCCTTGACTCGACAAGGAAACAGGCAGTCTGATTTTTCTATCTTTCTTCTCGGAAATAGGATAAGCCAAGTGAAGAAGGCGGCTGAACACTCTTCTTGCCGACAATGCTCGTGATGATCAAGACGATGATTGTGACAATATAGGGGCCGACCGACATCAGCTTCATTTCGACAGACGTGATGCCTCCGACATAGGAAGGAAGAATGAAGAGAAATCCGAAGATGAGCGATCCGCCGATAGCCAGAATCGGCTTCCAGATACAGAAGATGACAAGGGCAATCGATAGCCATCCGAAGCTCTGGATTGTCGTCGAATTCTCCCAGGTTCCGCCCGTATTCTGCATGATGTGCGTCAATCCACCAAGACCCGCCAAAACCGATCCGATGAGAATGGCAGAATATTTATAGAGAGAGACATTGATACCCGCTGCATCCGCTGTCGCCGGGCTCTCGCCCACGGTTCTCAAGGAAAGACCGACTCTGGTTCTCTTCAAGACGATGGCTAAAACAATGGCGGCAACAATGGCAAGATAGACTAAAATGCCATAACCGAAGATGACACTGCCTAAGCCACTGACAAAGGCATTATTCGAAGCAATCATCGAATCAGCGAAAGGAAGCTTCGCCTTGATGATACGGCTTGCGGAAGCAAAATAGGTCGAATCGATCTGCGACATGAAGAAATCGGCAAAACCGGCACCGAAGATCGTCAAAGCCAAGCCGGTGACATTTTGGTTGCACTTCAGCGAGACGGTCAGAAACGCGTAAATCAAACCGCCAAGCAGAGAAAAGAGAGCACTGAAGAGAATCGCCATCACGATGAGTCCAAACCATCTGGCACTCTCAGGAGAACTCGCATAGCCAGCCATATATAAGGAAACGCCATAGCATCCGCCAAACGTGCCAAGACACATGATGCCAGGAATACCCAAATTGAGATGCCCGGCCTTTTCCATCAATGTCTCACCCAAGCAGCCATAAAGGAAGATCGTCGCGATGATAATCGCACTCTGAAGAATCGATACCATACTAGTTTCCCTCCCTGACTGTTATTGTTTCGAGGTCTTTTAGAAGAACATCCCTGTGTGTGACACTCTTCTTGTTTGTCGGAACAATCTGATAACTCACGAAGAATTCGACGGCAATGACTGCAAAATAGACAAGTCCGATGATGATTTTCGAAACCGAGCTGTTGGTGATGCCGATTGAGGTGAGAACCTGTGCGGTACCACGATCGAGGAAGGTAATCAAAAAGCAGGTCAGAATCATCATGAATGGATTGAACTTGGCAAGCCAAGTCGCCATGATGGCGGTGAATCCCATATCGTTCGCACTGGCTGTCGTGACCGAGTGGTTGATGGCACCGGCCAGAAGCAATCCGACAATGCCGCAGATGGCACCGCTCAGAGCGAGGGTTCTCAAGATGACCTTATTGACATTCAATCCGATATATTTGGCAGTATTTTTCGATTCACCGACAACGGTGAGTTCGTAGCCATGTTTGCCGAAATTCAGATAATAGAACATAAAGCCAAACATCACGACGGCAACCAGGATACATAAGATATAGTCGTTATAGATTTTTGGAAGGTTTCCCGTTTCGATCAAAGGAAGAACACCTGTTCCCGTCTTGACCACAGCCGTGATGAAGACAGAGACCAAACCAGAGGCAACATAATTCATCATCAAAGTGAACAGGGATTCATTCGTATTGAAGAATGCCTTGAAGATTGCAGGAATCAGAGCCCAGATCATACCAGAAAGAAGACTGGCAAAGACCATCGTCAGAATGATGATCCAGTTCGCTACGCCCTGTTTTCCCATGAAGTACATGCAGGCAACAGCAGCCAAGGCACCCATCAGAATCTGACCGTTTCCACCCAAATTCCAAAACTTCATCTTGAAGGCAGGAACAAGGCCGAGAGAAACAATAAGAAGCAAAGCCATATCACGGAATAGAATCCAACGTCTTCGACTGGTTCCAAAGCATCCATTGAAGAGCTCTACGACGAACGTGGCCGGACTCGCTTTCGTAAAGGCAAAAAGCAATAAGGATCCAATCAGAAGGCCGACCAGGACTGCAGCAAGACGATAGGAAATCTTTTTCCATGTCGGCATGTCTGTCCTTTTCACAATATGGAAGCGGGGTTCTCTTTTCTTGAAGATTTTATTTTCCATTTTCTTTCTCCTCAGATGAATTTTCTTTCGTCATCAATTTGCCGACTTCCATTTTATTCGTCTTTCTTGCATCGAGAATTCCTCTCACTTCGCCATCGCCTAAAACGACGATTCGATCGGAAAGGGCAATCAGGACGTCGAGGTCTTCGCCGACATAGATGACGGCGACGCCCTTCATCTTCTGCTCATTGAGAAGATTATAGATGAGATAGGAAGAATTGATATCCAATCCACGGACAGGATAGGCAACCATCAATACCTTTGGCGCCATAGAGATTTCTCTGCCGACCAGAACCTTCTGGACGTTTCCTCCAGAGAGCGTTCTCACCGGTGTCGAGATGGATGGTGTCTTCACATCCAATTCAGCGACGATATCCTCTGCAAGCTTCTTCGGCTGCTTTCGATCCAAAGTCTGCGTTTTTCCTTTTTTATAAGAACGCAGCATCATATTATCGACCAAGTCCATCGAACCGACCAAGCCCATGCCAAGTCGATCTTCAGGAACGAAAGAGAGTCGAACGCCCAAGTCACGAATCTGACTTGGTGTCTTATCTCGCAGATTCACCACTTCATCATTCTTCGGATTGATATAGGTGATTTTTCCTCCCTGGTCTTTCACAAGACCGGCGATGGATTCGAGGATTTCCTTCTGACCGGAGCCGGAGATACCGGCGATGCCAAGGATTTCACCGCTTCGTGCGGTGAAAGAGACATTGTTCAGAAGAAGTCTTCCGTCCTCATTCTTGCAGTTGAGTCCTTCAACAATCAAACGGTCTTTTGGATCAACAGGCTCATCCCTATGAATGTTCAGTTCGATTTTCTTTCCGACCATCATCTCCGTCAGTTGATTCTCATTCGTTTCTGCAGTCAGAACAGACCCGATGCATTCACCTTTTCTCAAGACAGCAACACGGTCGGAGATTTCCATGACTTCATTGAGCTTATGCGTGATGATGATGATGGATTTTCCATCCTTCTTCATGTTTCTTAAAACATTGAAAAGATGTTCTGTCTCCAAAGGGGTGAGAACCGCCGTCGGTTCATCCAGAATCAAGAGTTCCGCACCACGATAGACAGCCTTTACGATTTCAAGTGTCTGCTTTTCCGAGACAGACATATCATAGACTTTCTTGTCGAGATCCAGCTTGAAGCCATATTTATCGCAGATTCCCGTGACGACTTCTCTTGCATCCTTGATGGAAGATTTATCGATTTCATGAACATGATGAATTCGATTCTTCAGTTTCTGTTTCTTGCTGAGAGTCGGCTTGATTCCCGAGACAATATTCTCTAAGGAGGTAAAGACGTCAACCAGCTTGAAATGCTGGTGAATCATGCCAATACCATAACTGAATGCATCTTTCGGAGATCGGATGACCACCTTTTTCCCATTGACGTAGATATTCCCTGCATCCTGGAAATAAATGCCAGACAGCATGTTCATCAGTGTTGTTTTTCCACTGCCATTTTCACCAAGAAGAGAAAGAATTTCCCCATCATAGATTTCGAGATTCACATCCTTATTGGCGATGTTCGATCCGAAAGCCTTCGTGATGTTTTCCATTCGGATTTTGACGTTTTTGCTTTCCATATCATTCTCCTATAACAGCAAAATCCAAGAGAGAAAAAATTCTCTCCTGGATTTCTATTCGTTTTTTTATCGGCTCAATTACTTCATTTCGCTGATACCATCGATATCGATATCGAAGTATGGAGCGGAACGGAATTCGCTTTCAGCGAAATAGGTAACACCATTTTCTGTCTTGATGACCTCGGTATCCTTCTCAAAGTTGGCATCGGTGTTGACATCAGCCTTATAGGAGGTGAGATGTTCTCCATTGACAGTGAAGGTGGAGCAATCGAAGACTTTGAGAGAGCCATCTTTCAGTTTCTTGGCAACTGCTTCAAGTTTCGCCTTGGTGCCCTCAACAGCAGCCTTTGCGCCTGGTTCAGCCAAAGCGACAGAACCACTTTCGAAATCATCGCCCAAGCCCTTGCACCAGTCGGTGTCGATAGCCTTGGAATCTTTCACCTGGCCGATGGCATATTCGAAATAAGGTTCCCAGTTGACCTTGGAGGAGATGAGATAGGTATTCGGGCACTTGGATTCTGTCGATCCATTGTAGGTGACGTTCGGAACAGACTTGTCTTCGCAGGCAGTCGGCGCACCCCAGGAATCGGCGTGCTGGGAGATGATGGAGCAGCCATCGTTGATCAAGGCATAAGCAGCATTCTTTTCAGCAGTTTCATCATACCAAGAGTTTGTATATTTGACAGACATGGTGACATCGCTGACGACGGATTTCACACCAAGATAATAGGAAGTGAAACCGGATTTGACTTCAGCATATGGATAGGCACCGACATAGCCAATCTTCTTGGAGGTGGAAGCATCCGCAGCAATCATGCTCTGAAGCTTGAGTCCAGCGGCAACGCCGGCAAGATATCTTCCCTGATAGATGGAAGCAAAGGCGTTGTGGAAGTTGGAAAGTTTCTCAGTATGAGCCTTGGTGCCCGTGGCGTGAGAGAACTGGACATTGGTGAATTCCTTGGCAGCCTTGAGGATGTAGTCTTCATGTCCGAAAGAATCAGCAAAGACAAATTTGCATCCCTGGTCAACCAAATCGGCAGCGGCTGTATAGGCAGCTTCGCCTTCTTCGATATTGTTCTTGATGACGGCTGTGACATTCATCTTCTTGCAGGCAGCGTTGAAAGCATCGATGAAGTTCTTGTCATAGGTGGAATTCGAATCGTGAAGAGTGATCAAACCAACTTTGATGGAAGAAGAGTTGTTCTGACATCCCGTAACAGAAACCAAAGCTAATCCAGCGACGGCAAGACTCACAAGACCTTTTTTCATAAATAAAAATTCTCCTTTAAAGGTATAGCGAAGAAACTTTCACTACCCTCATAAGGAGAAATCAATACAAAAATAAATCTAAATCGATTAAAAATGGAAGTTAAGATTTATTCGTAGTGCTGGCTTACGGGCCACAGCGTAGAGACTTCCCACCAATCTGGGTAATTATACGAATAGTGACTTCAACTACAAAATGATTATACAAACCAAAAAGAGAAAAAATAGTTTTATTTTCATGAAAGCGCTTCTTACCTGTTTCTTTTGTTTTTTTGAACCAATCAAAGAAAAAGGGCTCCAAGAAGGAAGCCCCATAATTCTTACTTATTCTTCTGATATTCGATGGCTGCATGAATCAGGCCTTCGAATAATGGATGTGGATGATCCGGTCTGGATTTGAATTCCGGATGAGCCTGGGTGGCGACGAAGAATGGATGATTCTTCAGTTCGACCATCTCGACAATATGATTGTCCGGAGAGAAGCCGACTGGAACCATGCCATGGCTCTTGAGTTCCTCTCTGTAGTCATTGTTCACTTCATAGCGATGGCGATGACGTTCAGAGATATCTTTGGTTCCATAGAGGGCATAGGGGATGGAATCTTCATCTAAAACACAGGGATAGGCACCCAAACGCATCGTTCCGCCTAAATTCTTCACGCCATTCTGCTCGGGCATAAGGTCGATGACAGGATGTGTGCTTTCCGGATCGAATTCCGTGGAATTGGCATCGGCATAGCCAAGAACATTTCTGGCAAATTCGATGATGGCTGTCTGCATACCTAAACAGATGCCAAGATAGGGAACCTTATTCTCACGGGCATACTTGATGGCTGAAAGCATTCCTTCGATGCCGCGCTTTCCGAATCCGCCGGGGACAAGGATGCCATCGACATCACCGAAAATCACCTTGGCTGTTTCATCATTGACCAATTCAGATTCGACGAATTCGATTTCGACTTTCTTATGATAGAACCAGCCGGCCGCCTTCAAAGCCTCATTGACGGAAATATAGGCATCATGAAGAGCCATATATTTTCCAACCAAGGCAATCTTGATGACGTCCTTGCTCGTCTTGATGGTATGGACCATATCCGTCCAGACCTTGAGATCCGGTTCAGGAGCAGGGATATGAAGCGTCTCACAGACGGCATCCGCCAATTTTTCCTTTTCGAACATCAAAGGAAGCTCATAGACGGTTTCACAGTCGAGGTTCGGAAGAACATGACTTGACGGAACATTACAGAAAAGGGAAATCTTGTCGATGACCGAAGAGGGAATCTCATGTTCGCTGCGGCAGACGACAATATCTGGCTGAAGACCCATGGACTGAAGTGATTTGACAGCCATCTGGGTTGGTTTGGACTTGAGTTCTTCGCTAGCCTTGAGATAAGGAATCAAAGAGACGATGACAATGCAGACATTCTCTGCACCGACTTCGTGCTTGAACTGTCGAATGGATTCGAAGAACGGCTGAGATTCGATATCACCGATGGTACCGCCGATTTCGACGATGGTGATGCCTGTCTCATCGATTTTGTCATTGCGATGGAATCTGGATTTGATTTCATTGGTAACATGGGGAATGACTTGGACAGTTCCTCCGCCATAGTCGCCATGTCTTTCCTTAGCCAAGACGGTTTCATAGACTTTTCCGGTCGTGACATTGGAGAAACGATTCAGTTTCTCATCGATGAATCTTTCATAGTGACCCAAATCGAGGTCGGTTTCCGTTCCATCATCGGTGACAAAAACTTCACCATGCTGGATCGGCGACATCGTTCCTGGATCCACATTGAGATAAGGATCGAATTTCTGCATCGTGACATGATAGCCACGTGCCTTGAGAAGACGACCTAAGGAAGCAGCCGTGATTCCCTTTCCCAATCCTGAAATCACACCGCCCGTGACGAAGACATACTTTTCCATACTTCAGTACCCCTTTTCATTTCTTTGTATCTGCTTCTGTAAAGTATTCAATAATTGCTTTTCGAGTGACAATTCCCATGAATACATCATGATCATCCAAGACAGGAACAAAGTTCTGACCCATCGCAAGCTGAAGCAATTCATCCATACTCGAATCATAGCGGATGGCTTTGTATTCTCTTCTTCTCGGAACAGACAAGATATTGATTTCCTCGGAAACATGGTAATTCAGATCGCCATATTCCTTGATATACCAAAACAAGTCGCCTTCCGAAACAGTGCCGACATACCTTCCGTTTTCATCCAAAATGGGGACTGCAGAGTATTTGTGATAGTCCAGTTTTTCAATAACCTGTCTGAGTGTATTGCTTTTTTCCACGTAGGCAATTTTGCTTTTTGGAATCAAGAAAAACAAGATGTTCATAACGTATAGAAATTATAATACAAGTGGGTATCCTAAGAAAGAAGAAAATCAAAAAACTTTTCCGCTTCCAAAGTCATTCCAATCTGATTTCTTTTCTCTTGTCACGAATTGCAGCAACTCATTTATTGCAAGAAAGAAAAATCATCGCAAATTCATTTTCTGAATTTTCAAATAAAAAATGATTCCATAAAAAGTCATTCCATCGTGGTATATAATATCCTTACTTGAAGAAATTTAAGGAATCCTTTTATTATGATCAATGCCATTCTGCTGATCTTATCGATCATCCTCGGATTCTTGCCGATTTTGGTTTCCTATATCCAGAAAAGAAGAAAGAAGGAGGATTTTATCCTAAGAGAAAATATTCCTGTCTTCATTGCTTCCTTCTTCCTGATCATTGGATGCCTCACAAGAGTCTTATGTCTCGATCTTCTTCCGGGTGGACTCAACCAGGATGAGGCGAGTTCCGGATATGAAGCCTATAGCATCATGACGTATGGAATCGATCGAAATGGCATGTCTTATCCTATTCATCTGATTTCCTGGGGAAGCGGTCAGAATGCGGCCTATTCCTATTTCTGCATTCCATTTCTGAAGGTAATTTCGAATCCGGAAATCGCCTTAAGACTTCCGATGGCACTTGCAGGTTGTCTTTCCTTATTTTTGACCTATTATGTCATAAAATCATTCACAGATGAGAAGATCGGATGCCTTTCTCTTTCTTTCTTGGCCATCAATCCATGGCACATCATGAAAAGTCGATGGGCATTAGAAAGCAACCTATTCCCCGAGATGGTCCTTTTAGGTGTCCTTCTTCTTTTATTGGCCATAAGGAAGAAGAACTATTTTGCATTCTATCTTTCCTCCTTCGTACTTGCGCTATCTTCCTATAGTTATGGAACATCCTATTTCTTCCTCTTCTTCTTTGTTCTCATTTTCTTAGTTTATCTTCTCATAAAGAAAATCTTCCCTTGGTATCAGATCTTAGGATACCTTATGACGCTCTTCGTCATCTGCATCCCCATCATTCTCTTCCTCTATATCAATATGTTCGATAAAGAAACCATCCACCTGCTCTTTTTTGACATCCCCAAGCTCAACGTCGACCGTTTCCATGCTGTCACATCTATCTTTTCCTCTCAGTTCCTCAAGGATGGCATAAAGAATCTCAAGAACGGCCTTCTCCTTTTATGGAAGCAGGACGATGGCTTTCCATGGAACAGCACATCCTATTTTGGAACACTCTATATCTTCACCCTCCCCTTCTCCGTTCTTGGGCTCTTCCGAAATCTCTTCAGGGACAGAAAAGAAAAACTGACTTGCGATCTAGATCCAAAGACCGTCACCAAGGATGCCTATTCCTTCCTTCTCAAGGATTGGCTTCTTATCTCACTCATGATGCTCTTCATCATCAGCAGCAACATCAATCGAATCAATATCATCTGGTTCCCTCTGATTTTTCTCGGCGTTGAGGGCATTCTCCTTGTTCTTTCCTTCTTCAAAAAGAAGGAAATCCGCATCGGGCTTTCCTCCTCCTTGGCAACACTCTATCTTTCATCCTTTGTCTGTTTCTATTCCTATTATGCCGGATACTGGAACCAAAACAGAATCAAGGTGAATTTCTATTCATCTTTCAAAGAAGCTCTGCTCTATTCAGAAAGCATCGAACACAACACGACCTATATCTCTCCTCGAGCGAATTACACATTGGTTCTCTATTACACGAAGTATGACACAAGAAAATATATCGATACAGTCGTCAAGAAAAATCCAGGCGCCGACTTCGAGACCATTTCCTCCTTTGGCAGCTACGTCTTTTCATTGCCCAAAAATCTGACAGAGGGAAACACCTATATCGTCTTCAACTGGGAACCAACCTATAGTGATGAAGCAAGAGAAAAATACAACGTGAAAACATTCGAATACTATACAGTAATCGATACAACAGGAAAGAGGGAGAGTGATTCAGGTCACTAACATATCACTTGTAAGCGGTTCTATAGGTGATATAATAATAATATTCTTATTAAGAAAGGAAATTAAAAAAATGAAATTAAAAAACATTTTTTTGACAACTTTACCCTTTCTTCCATTCGCCTCTCAAATTCCATCAGTTCCTCCATCAATAAAACAATTCTCAACTTCCATCAAGAAAACTCATGCAGACCATCCATCCATCGCAGGTTTCCAATATAATTATGGATCTGTCGATAAGAGATTGACAAAAGAACCAACAGGTTATTTTTACTACGATATAGATGTTTACTATTCGAATTTCACAAACGTTTCAAGATTATATATCATCCACGTGAGAAGCAATTTCACTCCCGGAAAACAGGCAAATCGAAATGGAGATAAATATTTCGATTGGAACTACGATTTATGGTCTGGATACATTCATTTGAAAGCATACCAGTATTCAGATGGTAGCAAACGAAGTTCATCTTTTCGCTTCATAAAATCATGGCCGGTTTCCAATACTGATAAACTAACCTACAGTGTCACAAGTGGGTTTTCATCTTCCGTTACGTTGTCCAATGAAATAAAATCCGGTGTCGATTTTGCTGGAAATACAACAATTGATGAAACGACATCAAGTGGGTTTACCTTGTCATTTACAAAAACAACAACAATCTATGGCACAGAACCATCGATCTCAAGCCAACAATCCGCCTCTGTTCAACAAGAAGCACAATGGTACTATCAATTTAATAAGCCATGTGAATCGAGTTTCCAGTTAGATGCCTACTATATGTTCGAACTGAAAAATGATGGCTATGGTTATCAAGACTACTCCTTCAAATATGATGTCGATATCCAAATGACAGATATTGCATGGCGTGGTTATCTTTGGCAGCAGGAAAGAAATACGACCGCATCATTGAATGATTCCTATGGTCTTTACTGATTTTAGAATATGCTGGAAATAAGAAACCTCACCAAAAAATATGATAACCGCATCATTCTAGACAACTTATCCTTTTCCTTTCCAGAAAAAGGCCTCTATCTTTTGCTTGGAGGAAATGGTTCTGGAAAAAGCACACTCTTATCCATCCTTGGAGGAAGAGACAAAGACTATGAAGGAAGTCTCATCTATAGCCAGTGCGAAGTCAATTCCAAAAACATCGACTCCTATGCAAGTAATATAATCTCCTATTTGCCTCAGAACAATATCGTCTTTGAAGATGAAACTGCACTTGAGAATGCTCTCATTCTCTCTTCGAAGTCGAAAACAAAAGAAGCAATCAGAATCCTTGATCGGCTTGGACTTCATGACCAAATCAGCCAAAAGGCCTCCAGTCTTTCCTCAGGAGAAAAGCAGAGAATCTGCATCGCACGTGAACTGCTCGAACCAAAAAAGGTGATTCTTTGTGATGAAATCACAGCCAACCTCGATAAGGAAAGTGCAGATATCATCTATCATTGCATGCTTGAGCTGAGTAAAGATCATCTCGTCATATTCATCAGCCATAGCACACTTCCAGACGATTTCATCAAAGAATCAACCGAGATTCACATTCAGGAAGGAAAACTGGATGTGAAAACAAACAAGAGCTTTGCAGATGAAATAGACAAAGAGCAAAAAAAGAATATTCAGATTCCAAAGAGAGTCAATGAAAAGAAATCCATCCTTTTCCTTTCCTTGATGACCATTCTTTTCTGTATTTTGATTAACCTGAAAGGAAGTATCCTGACCTCTTTCGAACAAAAATCGATAAAAGACGGGGACAGAACAGTCGTGGTCGAAGACCGAATTTCTGATTTGAGAAAAGACGCTTTCCTAAATTCATCACCTATTTTTCTTGTCAATGATGAGGAAAACGCCTATGAAGGAACCTATTTCCACGTCGTTTCCAAAACAATATACTGTATTTCCAATGACCCCAAAAAAACCGGTGCATGCATAACCGGTCTTTATTCCCTTTCTTCAGAAGCGGAATTCTCGAAGAATATTGAACTTCTCGATGGGCGATATCCGAGAAACGAAAATGAAGTCATCATCTCGGATCTATGCAGAGCATCCTTCGATTCTTCAACCATCCAGTATTCGTATAAGAATTACACGATTGTCGGCACATACAAAAGCGAAAACAAAGGTGATTTCGAGAAAAGATGTCAGAATATCGATTATGACCAGGCATGGGCATCCAGCTTTTTCCGACTCCATTACACTTTCATGCAGGAATCCCTCTTCACTTTTTCATCAGAAAATACTGATTCACTGATAGCCGTCATGAACAATTCAGATAATCGTCAGAGAATTCCACAAGACTACTATGAATCAGAAATCAGTTTTTGCCCATTCCTTTTAGTCGATCAGAATGGCAATGAGATCATTCCTCTTTTCGAAAAAATCAGCAACTCCGTTTTCTTCTATGTTCTTCTTGGCGCTTTTGCTTCTTTCCTTGTTCTTTTTTTCGTTGCTTTCTATTATCGAAACAAAAGAAAATATCTTCTTCTTCGATACCTCGGAATATCAAGAACCATATTGACAAAGAAAAACTTGCTGACATTCTCTTTGTCCTTCCTTGCCTCCGCATCGATAGGATACCTTCTCTCCTTTGGAATCATTCAGATTGCAAACTGTATTCTCAATCGGAATCTCCTTTCTCCTTTAAGTGTCTCCTTTTTCCTTCAGAATCCATTCTGCCCTTTGATGCTTTTTAGCTATGTTCTCTTTTTTGTGATTTCCTTCTGGATTCTCCTTGAAAAAGTCCTTGTTAAAAAAGATTTGTCCAAGCAGATTTATGAGGCCAAGATTGCATGATTTTAGAAGCCAGGAATCTTTCCAAGCAATATAATGGGCGAATTCTTTTTGAGCATCTTTCTTTTTCAGTCGATAAAGGTATTGTCTTTATCCAGGGAAAAAGCGGATGTGGGAAATCCACCTTACTCAAGATTCTCTCTTCTCAGATTTCTCCAGACAGCGGAGAGGTTCTTTACGATAAAAACATTCGCTATTCCTATTGCGGATCATCGATTATCTTATCTCCTTATCTCAGTCTGAACGAGAATATTCTTTTCTTAGATAAGCAGATCAAGAAAGATAAAAAAGAGAAACTGCAGAAAATCCTCTCTTTTTCATTCGATGACAAAAAAATCTATTCCCTAAGCCAAGGAGAAAGAAAGAAAGCCGAACTCATTTTCTCATTATCCCAAGGAAGAGACATCTATTTTCTTGACGAACCTTTTGCTCCGCTCGATAAGCAATCGAAAGAAGCACTTCTCGACTTCCTAATCGAACAGTCCAAGGAAAAAATCATCGTCTTGATCAGCCATGACGCGTTCACAAAAGAAATCCCATATTCAGTAAAAATAGAATTTGATCAAGGACAATATTATTTGGACTCTAAAACAGAAAAAAACAAAATAAAACATCCAGTCCATTCACCAATCGATTTCCAGAAGAAAATAAAAATCGGTTGTCAATATCTCTTAAAGAGAAATTATGTCTACGGTCTTTTCAAGGCTCTTTTATCCCTCCTCACGCTCATCTTCTTTTCTCTAGGCTGTTCATATGTCAATACGAAAACACAAAGTGAGAACAAAACGATTTCCATCGCACAGAATCCCTATGACATCTTTGAGACTTATGCCGGGGAAAAGGCACCTTTTTCGTTCGATTTCCTTCAAAAAGAAGGAATCCAGAAACTGACATTGCACGCTGATTATGGAAACTATGACTATCGTAAGCTTCTTCTAATTGGAACACAAAAAGATGAGGACTCCTTTCTTCATTACAATCCAAATGAGAAAAGTATCTATCCAGAAATAAATGGGATCAAAAATCGAGACGCAACCATTCACAAGGTCGAAGAAATCACCGATGAGGAATTTCCTATAAGGAATTATCTCGACAGTTCACTGATGCATGAAGAAATCCTATTTGTCAGCAATTCATTCATCAGTGATGTCCTTCTCTATGACACAGGGTTTCTTCCGGCAGACTCTTTTCATTATCTTCCCTTGCCGGATATCGAAACGAATGGAGAATCCTTATATGTAAAAAGTCCCTATCGTCTTTCTGAAAGAAGCGTATCCATAGAAAGCAGGAATGAATATTCGATTCAAGCGAATATCCAATCGAATCAGTCAAATCTATTGCAAAACAATGAAATCATCGAAGAAAAGATACCTGTTCTACAAAGCGAAGGAAACAAGGTCACTCTTTCTCTTTCCGCCTACAAGGACCTCCTTCTTCATTCCTCCAAGATAGAAAATGAATATTCGATTTATTTTTCAAAAAAAGAACTCCTATCGATTCTAAAAGTAGAGAATCCTTCGATTTCATACATCATCCCTTATCAGGAGAATCGGACAAACAGTCTTCTCTATTTTTCCTTATCCACTTTCTCCTTCCTCTTCTACCTCTTCTTTGTCTTCTTCACTGCCAATGTTCCAAAGACAAAACTGAAGGAAATAAAATCCATCTACGAATCCAATCAATATCGCGGATATAAGACGTCCTATCTTTTGCTTAACCTTCTTGAAAATGGATTCGGTTTTCTTCTTTCTCTTCTTCTTTATCCAATCTGTTTCCTTCCTCTTGGAAATCTCATCACTGCTTCTTCTTTCTTCCCCGAAGGATATGGCATGATGAATGAAGCCTATAAAGGACTTTCTGCAGTTCCATTCCTGACATTCGAAAATATCTATTTCATCATCCTTCCAATATTCCTTCTTCTCTATCTATTTGGAATCCTGATTCCATTCCTGAAGCTGAAGAAAGAATAAAAGCCACCCGCAAAGGTGACTTTTTTGATTACGATTTCTGGAAAAGGTCGATTCGATTGAGTGCTCTCTTCAGCTTGATTTCTGCTTTGAGCTGATCCCGATAGGATAAAGAAGCTTCCGACAATCTCTTCTGAGCATTTTCCTTAGCCAGTTTCGCTCTTTCGATATCGATTTCTTCTTTGGATTCAATCGAATTGAGAATTAAAACAACTTTATTTTCCTTCGAGATGATGTTGATGGCTCCACCGCCAATGGCATATTCATTGACATGCCCATTTTCCTTGATGGTCATATGGGAGATCATAAGATTGCCAATCAAATCGGTATGATGGGCAAGAATCGTGATGACACCATTCGTCGTCGTCACAGAAAGGGAGTCGACTTCCTTTGAGAAGTAGACTTTCTCTGGAACGATGATTTCCAATTTAAAACGAGAGGCCGCCATATTTATTTCTTCTCGAGGGCTTTTGCCTTTTCGATGGCATCATCAAAGGTGCCGACATAGGTGAAGGCGGCTTCCGGAAGGCTGTCTCCTTCGCCATCAAGGATGCGTCTGAAGGACTTGATCGTATCTTCCACCTTGACGAACTTTCCGTCAAAGCCATTGAACTTCGCAGCAACGAAGAAAGGCTGGGAGAGGAAGTTACGGATCTTTCTGGCACGATTGACTGTTAATTTATCCTCTTCGGAGAGTTCATCCATACCTAAGATGGCGATGATATCCTGAAGATCTTTATATCTCTGCAGAATGGACTGAACCTGACGGGCGACATCATAGTGTTCCTGACCGACGACATTCGGATCAAGGAAGTTCGAAGAAGAAGCAAGCGGATCGACAGCCGGATAGAGACCCAAGGCCGCAATCGAACGATCCAAGACGGTCTTGGCATCCAAATGGGAGAAGGTCGTCGCCGGAGCCGGATCGGTCAAATCATCAGCTGGAACATAGACAGCCTGAATCGAAGTGATGGAACCATCCTTCGTCGAAGCGATTCTTTCCTGAAGCTGACCCATTTCAGTGGCCAGAGTCGGCTGGTAGCCGACAGCCGAAGGCATACGTCCCAAAAGGGCCGAAACTTCGCTTCCCGCCTGGGTGAAACGGTAAATATTGTCAATAAAGAGAAGAACATCCTGATGCTGGACATCACGGAAATATTCCGCCATGGTCAGACCGGAAAGTCCGACTCTCATACGGACGCCAGGCGTCTCATTCATCTGTCCGAAAACCAAAGCCGTATTCGGCAAAACACCGGTGGCTTCCATTTCATAATAGAGGTCATTTCCTTCACGGCTTCTTTCGCCGACACCGGCGAAGACGGAGATACCGTGTTTCTCTGTCGCGATATTATGCATCAATTCCTGAATCAAGACGGTCTTGCCGACACCGGCACCACCAAATAAACCGACTTTGCCGCCCTTGATATAAGGGCAGAGAAGATCGATGACCTTGATTCCAGTTTCAAAGATTTCAGCCTTGGTAGACTGATCTTGGAACTTCGGCGGATCATTATAGATAGAATGTGTCTGACTGGCCTTGAATTCGCCTTTTTCGTCAATCGGCTGACCAAGGACATTGAACATTCTTCCTAAAACTTCCTTTCCGACAGGAACCTGAATCGGGGAATTCGTATTGATGACTTTCAGTCCACGCTGGATACCTTCCGTGGCACCCATGGCGATGCAGCGCACCGTATCATCACCGATATGCTGAAGAACTTCCAGGACGAGTTCCTTTCCCTGGGCAGTTGTGACTTTCAGAGCCATCAAAAGCGGAGGAATGTTGTTCTCGCTGAAACGGACATCGATAACCGGTCCGATGGCTTGGACGATAACACCTTCATTTACATCATTCATTGGGATTTCCTCCTTTATTCATCTTTTTTTCCGGCGTTGGCACCGGCAACAATTTCTGTGATTTCCTGCGTAATGGCTGTCTGTCTGGCTTTATTGTAATCCAACTGAAGCTGCGCCTGAATCTTATTTGCGGAATCGGTGGCTGTTTCCATTGCATTTCTTCTCGAAGCCAATTCCGAAAGCTGCGATTCCATTATTTTATGGTACAGGGATGCGTCGATCGAATGGGGAATGAGGGTAAGAAGAACTTCCTTTCCATCCGGTTCGAAGAGTGGCTTATCGCTTTCATTTGGCAATTCCTTCTCCTTATAGGAAAGAGGAAGAATCGTCTCCAAGACCGGTGTGAAAGTGATGGAATTCTTATATTGCGTATAAACAAGAACGACCTTGGCATATTTCTCTTTTCGATAAAGACGGATGATTTCATGTCTCATCCTGCGAATGGCTGAATAGGTGAATTTCTCCTGAACATTCAGATAGTCCGTATAGAGCTTATACGACTTATTCTGATAATGAACCAATCCCTTTTGTCCAAGAAGGAAAAGTTCATCGCCTTCCTTCAGCTGAGGATCGATTTCCTTGAACAGGTTGTAATTATAAGCACCACACAAGCCCAATGAGGATGTCACGATGATATAGAGATTCTTTTCCGACTGTGGAAAACCAGAAAGAAGGTCCGGCTTGGAGACATCCGAAAAATCGATGCTGGAAAGAGTTCTCTCCAGCGCATTCTGCATCTCGGTGGTATAAGCGGTATTCTCATCATACATCCTCTTCCATCGCTGATATTTCACGCTGGCGACGAGTTTCATCGCCTTGGTGATCTTCATCGTGGAACGGATCGTATTGATTCGTCGCTTTGTGTTGACCAAAGATTCCGGCATTACTTCATTCCTTCCAGAACGGCTTTGACAGAATCGTCGATAAGAGCCTTCGTCTCATCGTTGAGAAGCTTTGTCTCATGAATGGCCGTGTAGACTTCTTCATGATTGGCATGGATATGGGATAAAACCTTCTCCAATGTCTCGTTGACCTGTTTCAGTTCGAGATGATCGATTTCATGCGACTGGGCAATGTAGATTTCGATAACTTCATCTTCCATGGAAAGAGGCGAATACTGTTTCTGCTTGAGAACTTCCATCAGGATGGAACCATGCTGAAGGATTCCCTTTGTCGTGCTATCCAGGTCCGAACCGAATCTGGAGAAATCCAACATTTCATTGTAGTTGGCCAATTCGATCTTCAAAGAGGAAGCGACTTTCTTCATGGCCTTGATCTGTGCGGAGGAGCCGACACGGGAGACAGAGAGACCCGAATCCACAGCCGGTCTTTGGCCTTGGTTGAACAAATCCGTGGTCAAGAAAATTTGACCATCTGTGATGGAGATGACGTTCGTCGGAATATAGGCGGAGATATCACCGGCCTGTGTTTCGACAATCGGAAGAGCGGTCATGGAACCACCGCCATTTTCCTTGTTCAGTTTGCAGGAGCGTTCCAGAAGTCTGGAATGGAGATAGAAAATATCGCCAGGATAAGCTTCACGGCCCGGAGATCTCTTCAAAAGAAGAGACAAGGCACGATAGGAAACGGCATGCTTACTTAAATCATCATAGACAATCAGGACATCTTTTCCCTGTTTCTCGAAGAATTCTCCCATGCTGGTTGCAGCATAAGGTGCGATATAGAGCATCGGCGCTGATTCACTCGCCGAGGCATTGACGATAATGGTATAGCTGAAGGCATCGAAAGACTTCAGTTTGGAAACAATCTGTGCGATGGTGGAATTCTTCTGACCGATGGCGCAATAGATACAGATGACATCTTTTCCCTTCTGGTTGATGATCGTATCGATCGCCAGGGCTGTCTTTCCTGTCTGACGGTCGCCGATGATGAGTTCTCTTTGGCCTTTTCCAATCGGAATCATGGAATCGATGGCCTTGATGCCAGTCTCTAAAGGTTGGTTGACTGACTGTCTCTTCATGATGCTCGGAGCAGGCGCTTCGATCGGATAGTGATCATCCGCGACAATTTCTCCATTTCCGTCGATCGGTTCGCCAAGGGCGTTGACGACTCTTCCCAAAAGGGCATTGCCGACTGGAACGGAGACGACCTTTCCTGTCAATTTGACAGCATCGCCTTCAAAAACAGACGTGTCCTTTCCTAAAAGAACACAGCCGACCGAATCCTCGTTGAGGTTCATGACCATGCCAAAGACATGATTGGGGAATTCGAGCAATTCGCCATACATTGCCTTGTCCAAGCCATAGATTGTGGCAATGCCATCTCCAACGGAGACAACAGTTCCGACATCGCTTGTTTCAATTTTGTTTTCGTAAGCACTGATCTCTTTTTTGATGAGATTGCTGATTTGATCAATATCTGCCATGATTTGCCTCCTAATTCTGGATGGTCAGCTTTCGTCTGATTTGGTTCAGTTTCGTATCGATCGAATAGTCATAGAGCGTATCATTGACGAAGATGCGCATACCGGCAATGACATTCTTATCGATGATCTGTCGGAAAGAAACCTGCTGATGATACTTCCCAGAGAAGATCTCTTCGAGTTTCTCGATTGTTTCCTCAGACAGATGGAATGGGGTGTAGATTCTCGCTTCGAGGATTCCCTTGTCCTGATGGTAGAGATGGTCGAAGGCTTTCTTGATTTCATCAAAAGAGCCGATCGCCTTCTTCTTTATCAGAACCTGGAGGAATCCATAGGAAATGATATCGACATTCCCTTTGATATACTTGTCTAAAATTTCGTCTTTCGACTCCTTTGTGATCATCGGAGAGGAAAGAAACTTGATAAGCCCTTCATTTCTTTTGAAGACAAGCGAAAAGAAAGTCATATCCTGAGAAAGGATATCAACCTTACCCTTTTCTTTTCCTAGAGAGAAATACGCCTGGGCATAATGTTTCAAAAGAGAATGATTCATATGTTAGTCTTCCTTCTTCATCTCGTTCAGGAAGTCATTGACAACCTTTTCGTTATCTTTTTCATCGATTTCACGGCCCAAAATCTGTTTGGATGCATCCAAAGCAGTCGAGACGATCACATTGTGTGCTTCTCGCTCAATCTGTTTCTTTCTTTCGATGGCATCTTTCTCGCCCTGGGCACGGATCATATCTGCATCTTCATTGGCTTTCTTGACGATGCCATCGGCCTTGATCTGTGCTTCATTGGCAGCAGAAGCGACAATCTGTTGAGCCTGGATACGGCTCGTCTTGATATTCATCTGTGCCGTCTCCTTGTCCTGCAGAGCTTCCTGCTTGGCTTTCGAGGCATCCTGAATATCCTTTTCGATGGCATCCTGTCTTGCCTTCAGTTTTTCCTTGATCGGCTTGAAGGCAAACTTGAAGAAAATAAAAACCATGACCAAAAAGGCACCGAGTTGGGTCAATGTGATCCAAAGGTTGGGCAAGGCATCGGCAACGGCACCAGAAATGGAACCGGTAATGCCGGAGGTATCACAGGAAGTCAATACCAATGAACTAGCGATGAATAAGAGCGAAGTCTTGAACTTCTTCTTCATCTTGTCCCTTTCCGGATTAGGCGATGCTGCTTGGGCTGGCAACGAAGATCAACAGAATGGCCAAGACCAAACCGTAAATAGCGACAGTTTCGCAAAGAGAAACGCCTAAGATCATGCTCGAGCGCAATGTCTTGGATGCTTCTGGATTGCGAGCCATGCCCTTCAATGCGGAAGAACAGACCAAACCTTCGGCAATGGAAGACATAGACATGCCGATAAGGATGATGCCAACACCGAGGTAGAGGAAACCGAGAGCCGTATAGGCGTTATCTGCGGCACCTTCTGCCAAAACAACCAACTGATTTAATAAATTCATAATAAGCCTCCTTTAGATTCACTGGCTTAACCTACATTGATGCCTTGAGCGTGACAGCCTGAGCCATTTCCTTCTGAGCTTCGTTTGATGGTGCTTCCTGTGCGATGTCCATCATCGTGATCATAACGAAGACCAAAGACTGTATAAATCCGCTAAAAGCGTCAAAGTAAGCATGCATAAAAGGCATAATGATCGGACCGGCAATCAACCCAAATCCTCCGCCGATGCTCGCAAGAGCATTGTAGAGCAATGTCATGATGCAATATCCGGCAAAGGAATTGCCGAACAATCTGATGCTCAAAGAAATCATCGGAGAGAAATTCGTCAATAAAGGAACAAGAGGAGGGAAGGTGAAGACGAACTGCTTCCAGTAACTGAATTTCTGTGCTCTTAATTTCGTGACTTCGATCAAAACAACACTGATGAAGCCAATCGACAGAGTGAAGGCAAGATTCGTGAATGGATTGGGCAACTGAACGAATAGTTTGCTCTCATTGATGATATATCCATCTGCTGCACTTCCCAAGACGATGAAATTCGGAATTCCCATCATACCGATGAAGAAACCAATGAAGATATAGAGGAACAATGGAATGATATAACCTGCGAAATTTCCAAACCATCTTGGGCAGTCCATGATTTCATTCACCTTCTCATCTGCCCACCCGATCAGTCCTTCTGCAAGGTTGACAATCCCTTTCGGTTTATCCAAGGGACCATATTTTTTCTGTTTGAAATAGATGACAAAAGAAAGCGCGATGATAAGAAGCATCGTGATCATGCTGACGATGAATTCCAACGACATCATTTTGACATAATTGGGGTTGAGTACGTTTTCAAAATTCATTGTTTTTTATCCATTTCATAGGCTTGTGTCTTCGAATCGATGATGTAGAACACAATAACGATATTATACACCAAAAACACCTCAAAAAAGGGGACCAAATTGAAAATGTTGGATACGCTTTCATTCAGTTCTGGGATGAGGAACCAAAGTAGGGAAGGAAGAACAATCGCAGCGATATCGAGAAGATATCTCAATAGGAAAGAAAGGAAAAGAAGAAAAGGATGCCGATTGGTCTTTTTGGGTATCTTATAGAAGGTAAGAAAAATAGGGACAAGAAAAACAGATGGAAAAAGAAAGAACATCATCTCTCCATACATGCTGAGACATAAAAAGATGACCGAAGGAATAAAAATACCAGCATAGAGAAGGGAAAAGATGAGAATCAGAATTTTTGTCTGTTTATTCATAAGTGCTAATAATATAGCAAATGAAAAGAAAGAAAAGGCAAGATTTTCAGCATTTCCAAAAAGAAATAAAAAAATAAGTTGACAATAGGTCAAAACCTCTTTATAATTACTCTCGCTTTGGGCATTTAGCTCAGCTGGGAGAGCATCCGCTTGACGTGCGGAAGGTCACAGGTTCGAGCCCTGTAGTGCCCACCATTCAAAGCATAAATCTCCCAAGAGTCATCTTGGGATTTTTTATTAAAAAACTGGAGCAGTACTCAAGCGGCTGAAGAGAACGGTCTTGAAAACCGTCAGTAGGCTTATAACCTAGCGGGAGTTCAAATCTCCCCTGCTCCGCCATTTAAGAAGCAATGGTTTGATACAATATGTGTCAGACCTTTTTTCTTTGCAGATAGGAAGTTTTCTCCTTTCCGCAAATAACTAGAGGCCTAGATCGGGTGGCATTAGTATACTGAACCCCTCTAATTGGACTGAGGAGTCGAACAACGCATGCTGTCATGCTAGCATGACAACATGTCCCCCTCCGGAAGCCATAGGAGGGCTTTTCATATGAAGCATCCTCTTTTGTACTGAAATGAATCGTTTACATCATGAGAGTATCTAAAAATGATCGCGATATTTTATTATCGACCATTCCATTTTTTTATTTCCTTAAGCCTTTAACAAAGCTTTCAATTTTCATTTTGCCAAGTTTTTTTCTGATATGATTTTGACTTGAAGGCATCTCATAATGATTCGAGAGAAGTCTATTCATCATTGAGTCAGCGTGTTATCCACCAAGTAATCGAAGCTGTTTGCCTATGTCTGCATCGACTGCACATCGAAGGCATATGATCTCATCAGGATGGGTGAGAGAAAGAATGTCCCGGAAAACGGAAGAGCCTATGAAGAGATGCAGTCGGATAGGTTCTTCATCCTCATCTCCAAGACAAAGCATGCAAGGGAAGACATTCTCCCGAAGTATTATCTGAGACAGAAAATCGAGCAGTCCTATGACCTTGTCAAGAACGAGACGAATATTCAGCCAATCAGAAACCACAGCGAAGAGACCATCAACGGCCATCTCCTTGTCAGCTTCATCTGTCAGATCATCTCCCAGGAGATCCAGAACAGATTCAAGGATGACAACATATCACAGGAAAGGCTTCTTTTTGCCTTGAGAAACCAAAAAGCGGAAGCCTATCCATCGGAGGCGCTTCCGCTCGAGACAAAGAGAATCGCTACGCTGGCCTAAGATTACCTGTCCAGAGACCATCAAAACGGAGAAAAAGAAGTGATGTAGATAGAATTATTACGGGAATTAACGTTTACTAAAGTAAAAGATATATCTGACAATGGCAGGTTGCTTTACGCTTACCAAACTCATCAAATTCCTGCTATCGGCAAAACATACACATCTTCCCCAAGCGAATAAAGGGTATCAGTATTACATATGATGGCCTTCGCCCCTATTTGATATTGTGTTTTTTCCAGTTGCCTGAAACCTTTGGCAGCAGAAAGATTGAATGTCATACCACTCTTGCATTCGACTCGATGAAGTTTGCCATCATGAAGAATCACCAGATCGATTTCATTTTGATTATTATCCCTATAATAATAGAAATGGGGTTCAATGCCGTTATTGATATAATTTTTCCGCAACTCATTGATAATGTATGTTTCCACAAACCTTCCGGAATAGATGCTTGATTGCAATATCTCACCGGATGTGATTCCTGCCAAATAAGATG
>CAVDUB010000022.1:0-35719 GCA_963612025.1 bacterium | reverse complement strand
GCTTGTTAATGATACTACTTCCTATTTCGCGTTGCAAGTCTTTTTTTGAAAATTTATACAAAAATTTCATTTGCTCGTCTTACAGAGGCTTTTCCTAGTCTCTATGAATCGATTTATCCTTATCGAAGGAATGATCCGGAAATCTTTTTTCGAGTTTCCGAATATTCCCTAAGGCAATATCCTCAAGTGTCGTATTCAGTCCCTCACAGGCTTCCGCAAGATACCATAGGACATCTCCCAGTTCTTCTTTCAGATGTTCTTTATCCATTTCATGTCCCTGAAACATCGATTTTTTGATCAAATCAGCAACCTCTCCTGTTTCTCCAGAAAGACCAAGAGCCGCATTGAGAAGTGGATTTTCCTTTGCTGGCTTGCTCATTGTCCGAAGAGCAAGTTTCTGATATTCCTGAAATGATATTTCTTTCTTTTCCATAAATAGGTCCTGTCCTTAATCGATGACAAGGGTGAAATCATTGTTTTTTATTTTCTCAAGCGGCGCGAGCGTTCCGCGAAGGAATTCTTCTTTTTTGGGGAGTTGATCGAGAGAATAGAATTTGATTTCACTTGATTCGTCATCATGGCCCATCGTGACAACCTGTCCTTCTTTCAAATATGCATAGAAGATAAGGTCGACATAATCTGTCACATCCCCATTCGGATAGATGAACTCTTCTTTCTTTCCGGAAAGAATCATAAAAAGCTTTGGATCCTCAATCTTGATACCCGTTTCCTCATAGACTTCACGGACGAGGCCTTCTATGACCGTTTCATCGAAATTGATGCTTCCACCCGGAAGACAGTATTTTCCATTATCCGTTCTTTTTTCAAGAAGGACGCGGCCTTCTTTGTCAATCAATACAGCCGCCAATCCAACTGAAATCATCTTTTTATGCCCAATCATCTTCCTCATATAGGATATATATTCTTTTTCATTTTCCATTTTCTTTTCCCGTCCCCATTACATTATAATGTTCAGCATATGGAAAAACAAAAACTGAATGTTTCTGAAGCGCTAAGATATCTCAAGGCGGGTTATCAGCTCTTTATCGTCTCGAATGGAAAGAAAGAGTTTCTTTTATATAAGGAAGAAAACATACTTCTTTTTGGCGAACACAAATCCATCAAAATGAACGAATATGATTTTCTATCCTTATATGAGGGACAATTCTTCTATGAAGAGGAAGAAAACAGGGAAGATGCCGTCGACCCGAAAAAAGATGAAGAATACTATTCCTGGAGGCAATGATTTTGACAAGTTGAAAAAGAAAGACTTGAAAATGAAATGAAATTCGCTATAATAGACAAGCATTGCAATTTCGAGGTATATACTATGGGAAAGAAAAAGTATGAAGCCAGAGGCTTCGCTGACGAATGGAGAGTCAGAAGAGAAAAGAAGTTAGCCAAGGAAGAAAAAGCCAAAGCTGCCAGAAAAGCTGCCAAGGCTGCTGCCAAAAAGGCTGCCTAATCTCTCTATCATCCTTAGAAAGCAAATCAGAACCGCTTCGGCGGTTCTTTTTCATTTCTAGAAATCATTTGTAGACCAAAAAAGCTATCCCGTCTTCTTTTCCGAAACGAAGAGAAAACAGAGGATAGCTTATTTTATTACTGATTGGCCGGAGTACTGGCCGCAGAATTTTCTTTATCGAATTCTTCGGTCGCCTTCTTTGTCTGAAGATCGAGATCCATGAGGATCTTGAGTCTTTCTTCTTTTCTTCTCTTGGCCGCTTCTTCATTGGCAGCCTTGGAAGAATAGGCATAGATGGCAATAAGGAAGGCAATCATGGCAACAATCATCACAAGGCTTCCCCAAAGGCGGAAATCCATGACGCCATCCATCTTGAAGAAGGAGGCAAAATTCTTCTGCATCGTATAAAAAGGATTCAAGGAAAGCTTTCCGACATTGTAGGCAAGGACACCGAACAAAGCGAAGACAAATCCAAAAATCCAAATAGCGCCGAAAATGCTGTATAAGACAATTTCCGAACGATAGACTTTTCTTTTCGGCTTATTTTGAGTATTTTCCATAAAAGAGCCTCCTGATTATTCAGCCTTCGCAGGTGCCTGCTCCTGGATTTTCTTTCCAAAATCCGCAAACATCTGGTTCAGGCTCGATTGTGTCTTGTCCAAAATTTTATCGAAATAAGACGTGAAGACATTGAAGAATGCATTGACATCCGTCGTCTGTTTCTTTCCAGAGAAGAGATCGCAATCCGAATAGACGTTCTCTCTTGCAAAACGGAATTCCTCATCTGGATCCTTCTCGGTTCCATAGGAATTCAAGACGGCATTGATATTCGAATTGATCTGATGGAATTCGTTTTCCAGCATACGGAAGCTCGGATCATTATGGAGATCGAATTCCGGATCGTTGTTCGGATTTGCTCCATTATGAGACTTCATATAATTTTCTGTCAGTGTCTTCGCCATCTGATTGATTTCGAGGAACTTGTTGGAAATCAGGATGCAGCCGACCTTTCCGGCAAAGGAATGGAAATAACGGATATCCGTCTTCACCAGCGTCTCAAAATCGTCCTCAAGGTTTCCGCGGTTCTTCAATTCGACCAATGCAGCACGAAGGAAGGACTCGAGATAGCCTCTGAGCTTGACGATATCGTCATATAATTCGAGAATCAAAGAAGATTCGACACGCACGACATTGTCAAGTCCGACAGTGACGATTCTTCCATTCTCCCCATAGACGTCCTCAATGAAATACTGCATATTTTCCTTGAGTTCTTTTCCGACATCGCCATTGTTATCACAATTCATGGCAAAAGGAGATCCCTCAGCAGTCAGGGCCGTCAGGGCTTTAAAGCGTCCCGTTCTCTCTTCGACTGAAAAATTGCCGTTTCTTGGAGGAAGACAATACCAAAGGGTAGATTCGACCACACGGGCGATCGTGACGATGGTCATCACATTCTTTTCTTCATTATTCATAAATTAAAAACCTCATTGTATTCGCACACGCACCAAATTATTATACTAAACAAAGATTATATATCCAAGGCTTTTTCGTAGTTGATCTCCCGAATGACATCGTTCCTCAAAAGGGATTCATCCTCCAAGAAAGGCTTGAGATCGGAGATTTTCTTGATTGTATGGTTGGCTTGAGACTTGAAGTGTTCTGCGGAATGGTCCATGGCAAATGTATGGGGAAACTTCGAAAACATATAAAGATCATTCCCGCTATCCCCACAGACAGCAACTTCGGAAACATCATAATGCTTATCCTTGCAGTATTTGACAAGTCCGTTTCCCTTGTTGACACCCTTGGCCGTGATTTCGATGACGTTGAGTGAAACCGCCACTTCGAAATAATCCGAGAATTTCCTTCTCAAAGCCGGCGCTGCCTGCTCCGCCTTATTTTTTCCATCCTGTTTGAGGCCAAAGGCGATCATCACCTTATAGTTGTCGTGGTTGGCGAGGCGAGAAACAAAATCTGCATCATCGCCGATGAGAGTCTCCGCAAAGAAATTGTTGAATCGATTTCCAATCTTGAAGGCCTTCCCAATCCAGTTTGGAACTGTCGAAGTATTGGAATACAAGGCGTTGCTTTCATCAAAAAGCATCCAGACCCATGTTCCGAAAAGCTTATGGGTGTAGGCAAAAAGTTCCACCAACTTCTCTCGATTCATCGGAATGGGATTGTGTAATTTTTTGTCTTCATCAATATAGTACCCGCCATTGCAGCCAATCATATCGACCGAATGATGAAGCTGTTTTTCCACTTTTGGGAGAATTTTCGGGTTTCTTCCGCTGATTAAGAGAAGTTTTCCGCCTTGGGCAAGATAGCGACGCAAAAACACCTTATTCGAATAAGGAATGCCCGTCACTCGGTTTTTAGGATAAAACAATGTTCCGTCCAAGTCTGTTGCAATCAGTTTAATCATATCGAAACCATTATAACGCAAAAAAACTGCCCCAGGAATATTTTCCCGGGGCAATCATTCGATTTTTTACTTTTCGACCTCGATCACGCCATATCCATGATCTTCTCTTTCATAGATGACGTTGACCAAGCCGGTCGAAGAATCCAGATAGATGAAGAAGGAATGTCCCAAGGCATCCATTCTGGCAAGAGCCTCATCTTCATCCATCGGTGTCAAGGAAAGCGATTTTCTTCTCACGATGTCGATATTTTCCATCTCATCGGCATCCGCTTCGATCTGATCGAGGAAGAAGTTCTCGCTGACGGAATTTTTCTTTGTGGATTTGGCAATCTGAGTCTTCATTTTTCTCATCTGGCCTTCGAGTTTTTCCACAACCATGTCGACGGCATTGTAGAAGTCCTCATCTTTGGCCTTCGCTCTGAGATAGACGCCATTTAAGGCATCCAAGGCGATTTCGACAGATTTTGTCTTGTTTGGGCGGATCAGAATTGTGACGACGCAATTGACATCCTCGGAGCGGAAATAACGTTCGAACTTGTTCAGTTTTTCCTGACAGGCTTCTTTCATGGCTGGTGTCAACGCAACATCTTTGCAAACGAATTGGAATTTCATAGTAGTTTCTCCTTTCTGTTCCTATCTCAATTATAGACCATTCGAAGGGTAAAACAAAGCCCTTTCAGGGTAAAATTTCATTTATTTTCACTCAATCGCACAGCATTTTAGAAAACGCTTTCATTTCGCATTTTTATTTTGATGGGAAAGGTAGATCTTCGCTCAGATACCAATTCTTTCGATCAACGATTTTGATTTTTCCCTGCTCGGTATCTTTTAAGACTTCTCCTCCTTCATTCTGATAGAATTCAATCAGTTTGACAGCGTCAAGCGAGATGATTTCACCCGGAATCACAAGGGGAATGCCCGGAGGATAGGCCATCACCGTCTCCGCAGAAAGTTCGCCGATGGATTCATTGAGATCCACAACCTTGTGCGGCGCATCATAAGCAACACGAGGACTGACGAGATTCTGGGGGAAGGAATAATGATAATGAGGAATATCCGCTTTCTTTTTCTTATCGTAGAATCTTTTCGACAATAAGGAAAAAGCTTCAATCAGGCGATCAACATGTTCCTTTGTCGTTCCAGGAGAGATGATTGCCAAGACAACCGAGACTTCTCCAAGCTCTAATTGGATATTCGATTGCTTTCGAATTTCCTTATAGACTTCATAGCCATAAAGATTGAGGCCTCTTGTATCGATAACCAGTTTCGTCTCATCGAGATTGAATGTTCCTGAATTGTTCCTTTTCCGGATGTATTCCTTGCCATAGACATGGATGCCTTTGATGGCATTGAGTTTTTCTCTGGCATATTTAGCAAGAAGAAGGTTCTGATGAATGATTTCATTTCCATGGAGAGCCATCTCTTTTCTCGCAGCATCGAGACTGGCTAAAAGAATCGGATTGGGAGAAGTCGATGAAAACATGCTAAAAGCTCTTTTCACCTCATAGTAGTCAACTCGATTCCCCTGGAGAAGAATCATGGAAGTCTGCGTCAATGAACCAGAGTTCTTGTGCATACTCATCGCTGTGATATCGGCCCCTGCATCCATTGCGGAAACAGGCAATTCATTAGAGAAATAAAAATTGGAACCGTGAGCTTCATCACAGATGACAATCATATTCCTCTTATGGGCTTCCTTGACAATTGTTTTTAGATCCGATGCAATTCCAAAATAGGTTGGGTTGATAACAAAGACAGCCTTGGCTGTCGGATTCTCATCCATCGCCTTGACGACATCTTCGCTTCTCATGCCACAGGCAACGCCGAGATCCTCGTCGATATCCGGGTTGACAAAAATCGGAATTGTTCCAGAAATGATCAATCCATTGACGATCGATTTATGGACATTTCTCGGAAGAATGATTTTATCTTTCGAATAAAGGCAGGAAACAAGCATCGTAAGAATGCCGCCTGTCGTTCCATTGACAGAAAAGAAGCAGGCGGAGGAATGACAGAGTTTGCTCGCCAAGACTTCCGCCTGCTTGAGCACGCCTTTCGCATTATAGAGATTATCCAATCCGATAGGAGCATTGGCATCATAGAGAAAGGAAGGCTTGTCGATCAAACGAAAAAGATCTGTTTGAAATGAACCGAGCTTATGTCCCGGAACATCAAAGGGAACCGGCGAAGAATTTACATAGTCGATCAAAGCAGAAAGAAAGGGGGTCTGCTTTTGTTCTTCCAAATCGATTTTATTCATTTTTCTTAATAGCAGAGTTTCTTCAAGAGTTCGACCTTATCGAGCTTCTCAAACGGAAGATCCAAATCCGGTCTCCCAAAATGGCCATAGGCAGACAAATCCTGATAGCGGAAGGATGGTTTTCTCAAAGAGAAATGGGAAATGATTCCATAGGGTGTGAAATCAAAAACCTTTCCCTCGACCAAAGCCTTTAGAATCTTGTCCTTCGAGACCGTTTCCGTTCCATAAGTTTCCAAAGAAATGCTCACCGGTTCCGAAACGCCGATAGCATAGGATAGCTGGATGAGACAACGATGGCAAAGGCCACTTGCGACAACGTTCTTCGCAGCATATCGAGCGGCATAGGCAGCGCTGCGATCAACCTTGGTCGGATCTTTTCCCGAGAAGGCACCGCCTCCATGGGGAGCTGAGCCACCATAAGTGTCAACAATGATTTTTCTTCCGGTCAGTCCAGTATCGCCAAGAGGGCCGCCAATGACGAATTTCCCCGTCGGATTGATAAAGAACTGCGCATTTTCATCAAGAGGAAATCCAAAAGATTCCACAACCGGAAGAATGACTTTTTCCTTAATAATATTTCTCAGATCCTGAATATCGATTTTTTCATCATGCTGAACAGACATGACAATGGCATTGATTTTCGGATTTTTTTCATCGGTATAGTCGACCGTGACTTGGCTTTTCATATCCGGTCTTGCAAAATCGAGCTGACCGGATTTTCTTAGATGCGTCGCATAACGGACAAGCTTATGGGACATCACCAAAGGAAGCGGCATATAGTTTTCCGTTTCATCCGTTGCATAGCCAAACATAATTCCCTGATCGCCGGCTCCGATTGAATGGGAATCGAAGGAATCATCGACACCCTGTGCGATATCCGGAGACTGCTCACGGACATAGACATCGACGGCCATGTCATCGGCACCGATGCCGAGTTCCGGAGAGGTATAGCCGATTTCACGGACGACATCGCGTGCGATTTTTTCATAATCGAGCTTTGCTTTGGTTGTCACTTCACCCGAAATCACAATGCGGTCTCTTGTGGCCAAAGTTTCGACAGCCGTTCTCGAAAATTCGTCCTCTTTGAGGGCAGCATCCAAAACAGCATCGGAAATTCGATCGCAGACCTTGTCCGGATGTCCTTCCGAAACGGATTCCGATGTAAATAAATTCTTGATATCGCTCATTTTTCGATTCCTTTCGTTTCCAAATAGGCTTTCAGCGCCTTGCTCAGCTGATCAGGGCAGGAAGTCTCCTTCACGCCGCAGGTCGTTCCCGAGAGTTTCTCCATGACATCATCGGCTTTCATTCCGATGACAAGTCTGCGAATACCGGAAAGATTTCCTGGGCAGCCTCCCTGAACCGTGAAATCCTTAATTTCCAATGTGTCCGAATCGATTTCCAAAATCATTTTTCTCGAACAGGTTCCCTTCGGAACATAGACAAATTCATCAATCATATATTTTCCTCCATGTGTCATTCAGTTTATATATAGATAAATATTCAGGGCTTAGCACAAAAAAAACTCCAAACAAATGGAGCCAGACATCGATTTTCTTCTGAATTAGTTTGGAAGGCTCCCGCATCCTATCTATCTATAGTTGCCACCTTAACTAATTGCAGGTTGGCGTCATGAAGATTTCTTCATGAACTCTTGATGCTGCATAATGTTATCACGATGAAAAAGGAAAGTCAATAAAAGTGAAGAATCCATTCGAAGTCTTATTTTATCACCAAGAAATAATCATATTGCGATATGAATTTTCTTGATTTTTGGTTCGACGACTTCATCCTATCCCATTAATCTTCATCTCATCCATAAACTCGTGAAACGTGTTTTGTCTCTGACATCAGAAACACGGAGAAAAGGAAAAAAAAGAATGGTAGGAAGATGTTCAATTCCATAAATGACGAAATCATAGAGAACAACAGGATAAGGCATTCAATAGTTCAATCGCCATGTTGCCGCTTGTCCGAATAAAGAATCTGTCAAGCAAAATCAGAAGAAGCGGAATCATTTTTCTCAGAATGAAGCAGTAAAAGGAAGAAGAGAGTAGTTTTTGCAATGCAATCAAAAATGCAATAGAGCAAGGAAGAGAATCTTTTCTTTGATGAAAAAGAACAAGCTTCTATTCATATAGTGCAAATACGTTTAACAATTTTTGGGGCAATGTTGCGTTTTTAATTCAAAAAGAGTTCCCGAAAAGGACTATTTCACAAATGTCAACAAGCCTATTTATGCAATGTGTAAAGGCTTTCACAAGTGATACAATTTACCCGCAAAATTCACGAAAGGGGGTCAAAAAACGTGAAACTTACTCGAATTTGTCGAGGATTGACATTTGCATTCACTTCCACGCTTATGTTTGGAATCACTGCAGCATCTCTCCTCGAAACGAACAAGGATGCCATTGATGGCTACTTCAACACCCACTCCTCTATTCTTAAGCAAAAAGGAGATGGAAAATTCTATTCCGCATTCACTCCGGACAAGGAATACCTGACGGAGGATGGAAAAGGAAATTCGAAGGCTTTGGTCGAAGCCCACGAGAAACTTTCAAGACAGATTGCTGGAGAAGGAACGGTTCTCCTAAAGAACAGCAAGAACGCTCTTCCATTGAAAACATCGAGCGAAAACAAGTTGAAGGTTTCTCTCTTCGGTGTCCGTTCCTCGGCGACGATCACCGGCGCCTTCATCGGCTCTTCCTCAGCCGGAAACAATCAGACCGTCCACTTCAAGGACGCTCTCACAGAAGCTGGTTTCAGCGTCAATCCGGTTCTCTCCGAGGCCTATGACAGCTATGTCAGCGACATGCAGAAGAAGAGAGTCCTCTTAGAAAATGATTATCCTCTTCAGTCGCCTTATCTTTTCGGACAGCCTGGCTTCAGTTCCTTTGAGGCAACCCTGTCCGATCTCAACGGAAAAAATCCCGAAGCCGAAAGCAGTGTTGCCAGTTATAACGAAGTCGGCATCGTCGTTCTTGGACGTGCAGCCAGCGAAGGTCTCGATTGGCACAAAGATCAAGTCAATCCGACCATGGGCACAGCCAATCCGATGCAGATCACCAAAAATGAACAGGCCATCATCGACTTTGCCAAGGAAAAATGTGAAAAGGTCATCGTCATCATCAATGCCATCAACCCGATGGAAATCCAGTCTTTGGAAAATGATGATAAAATCGATGGCATCCTTTGGATGGGCATCGGCGGAAGCTATGCGACAAGAGGTGTTGCTGATATTCTCTCTGGAACAGTGAGTCCTTCCGGCCATCTTAGCGACATCTACGCTTCGAATTCCCAATCCGCTCCAGCCATGGTCAACTATGGCGACTATTCCTATACGAATAGCGATGACAAGTTCATCACGAGAACGAATCCTCAGCTGAAATCCACCAAAGCCTATGTTGTCGAAGCTGAAGGCATCTATACCGGATATAAATATTACGAAACGCGTTATTACGACTATGCTCTGAACCAGGGAAATGCCCGCTGCTCTGTCGGATCGAGCTATGAAGGAAACTGGGAATACAAAAAGGAAGTTACATATGGATTTGGCTATGGCTTATCCTACACGACCTTCACACAGGAAATCTCTGCCCCGAGCGTTCATCATGGTGCTCATGATTTCACCCTCGAATTCACAGTGAAAGTCACCAATACCGGCTCAACCGCCGGAAAGGATGTCGTTCAGCTTTACGCACAGGCACCTTATCTTTCTTCCGGCGTCGAGAAATCGGCAATCCAACTCGTAGCCTTCGATAAAACGAAGACCTTGGAACCAAAGGAAAGCCAAACACTGAAAATCACCGTCGATATGCAGAACCTTGCCAGCTATAATTCCTCGGCAAAGAATGGAAATGGCTCCTATATTCTCGATAAGGGCGACTACTATTTTGCACTTGGAAATGGTGCCCACGAAGCTCTGAACAACGTTCTTGCCAGCCAGGGCTATTCCATGACGAGTGAGAACGGAATCACCGAAAACGGAAAAACGAGTCAGGTCTACAAATACAACTACAACATCGCCGCTGTCGATGAAGATACCTTCAACGTCACAAAAGCCGGTGTCCAAGTCAAGAACCAGCTTGCTGATGCCGATTTGAATACTTGGAAGAAGGATACGGTCACCTATCTTTCCAGAAGCGACTGGAAAGACACATGGCCTATCGAATATAAGGATCTTGAAGCCACAGAGGAGATGATCAAAGTCATCAATGGCGGAATGTACGAATTAAAGGACGATGCAGACAGTTCCACCATCCTCTTCAATCAGGAAGGCAACATGAAATACACCGACCTGAAGGGTACAGATTATGACTATTCCGATTGGGACAAGCTTCTCAACCAGCTCGATTTGGAAGAAGCGATGAATTTCATTCTCCATGGAAACCGTGATTTCCTTGCGATGGATAGCGTCGGATTCCTGTCCGGAAAATTCACGGAGAATGGTCCGAATGGTGTTGGAGACCGTGCCTTCAAGACACTTTCCTACAACAACTTCGGCGAGAATAAGCCATCCTGGTACATCGATGAGACCGATGAGAATGCCAATTTCGAAATGAGAGTCTTCCCCTCTGCTCCGGTCATGGCTGCCACGTTCAACAGTGAACTCGCCTATGCGCAGGGAGAATTGATGGGCAATGACGCCTTATTTGTCGGCTTGACCATTCTTTGGGGCCCGAGCATGAACACCCATCGTACGGGATACAACGGACGAAATCTCGAATATTATTCTGAAGATCCGGTTTTGACGGGATGCCTTGCCATGGAATATTCTATCGGCGCACTCGAAAAAGGACTGATTGCCGCTCCGAAGCATTTTGCCTTCAACGACCAGGAAACCAACCGTGCCGGCGTCTCCCCCTATCTCACCGAACAGAGAGCCAGAGAAAACGAACTTCGCGCCTTCCAGATTGCCTTTGAGGCAACCAAATACGATACGGATGAAAAAGATGTCGGACTCTTGGGCGTCATGACTTCCTTCTCCAAAATCGGACCCTGCGAAGTCACCTGCCATGAGGGACTTCTCAGCGGAATCCTTCGCGGAGAATGGGGTTATCGCGGCTATATCGTCTCCGATTTGGAAGATGATACGGACTACTTTGCCCAGGCAATCAATGCCGGCATCACCTCTTGGGATTCCACCAACACCATCGATAAGATCAGTGTGAACATCGAGGAGATCAAGAAAGACAAGAACATCCTTCAGAAGATCAAGGATGCTGTCCATTGCGACCTCTATGTTCTCACACAGAGCAACTACATGAACATGGTCGATTCGAATTCCGAAATGGTCTACAACATGACATGGTGGAGAGCCCTCTATATCTCGATCATTGCCGTTTCCGGTGCCGGCGTCCTCTTCGGCATCTTAGGTTCAACGCTTCCAGTCTGTCTGAAAAAGAAAAAAGGAGAATAAGTGACAATGAAAAATTTCCTGAAGAATCTCACCATTCCTTCTTATCTTAGCTTGGCGAGTGTTGTCTTGATTGTCGTCAGCCTAATTCTAAGTATCGTCTCTTCGAACTACGTCGGCTATGGCATTCCCGAATTAGGTTGGGTGATTGCCTTCTCCATTCTTGCCATTCTCTTGATTCTTTCTTCCCTCTATTTAGGAGAAAAATATGAAAACCATCTTCTCAGCTATCTCCCAATGCTTGTTGCCGTTATTCTACTTGGTCTCTGCTTCCTCTTTGTTTTGAAGAACAGAACCTACCTGATCGGAACCTTGTGGGTCACTAAGCTCGACCAGTCCAATCCGAACGCGGTCGGTGCCATGAATGCCGGTGCGCCAAGCTTCATTCTCTATTTTGTCGGCATGATTCTTCTTTCCATCGCTTCCTTCTTCGACATCAAAAAGAAGAGCAGCAAGAAAACGTCAGAAGAAGCCGAATCCATCTAGTCGAATCAAAGAAGAGGTCTTGTGCCTCTTCTTTTTTTGTGGCTGCTAAGCAAAGAAATGGCTTCTGTTTTCTTTTTTCATAGAAAAAAGAGTGATAAAATAGTTTGCTATGGCGTATATAATCAATCTATCCGTTCACGATATCGTCGATACCCTTCTTCGACGCGGTCATATTGACACGCGCATTTTTAACCAATCTGCCATGCAGGAAGGAACAAGGCTCCATGCCCTTTATCAGGCTGCCCAGCAGGATGGCTATATTGATGAATATCCTCTCAGCCACACCTTCCTCCAGGACGAATTCATTTTCCGTGTCTCAGGAAAGGCCGATGGCGTATATATATCGCCAGAAAACAAAAAAGAAGTGCTCGTCGAAGAAATCAAGACGACCGTTGCACCATTAGACGAATTCATCTCTGACCACGGAGAATGGCATCTCGGCCAAGCGATGTTCTATGCCTATATTCTTGCCCTAGACAAGAAACTCGATCATATCGAAATCCTTCTCACCTATATCCGTCAGCAGAACATTCATGAAACAAAACAGATTCGGAAAACTTATCTTTTTGAGGACCTCGAACGCTTTGTCAATGACCTCATCCTTCGCTATACCCGTTTCGAAAAGAAACTTCAGCGGTTCAAAACGGAAAGGGATTATTCCACCATCGGACTCAAATTCCCTTTCTCGGAATTCCGCCCCGGGCAGAAGGAGATGATGGATTTTGTCACAAAAGCGCATGACAGAGAGGAAAAAGTCTATATCGAAGCACCCACAGGAAGTGGGAAGACGATTTCCGTCCTCTATCCATCAATCAAAAGATTCGGAGAGAAGAAACTGGATCGAATCTATTACCTGACAAGCAAGAATTCCATCAAGAAGATTGCGATGGATACAATACAGCTCTTCCAAAATCTCGGCGTCAAATGCAAAGCCATCGAATATACCGCAAAGGAAAATATCTGCTTCAATGATAAGAAGGGGCGCTGCAATCCCGATGAATGTCCCTTTGCACGCCATTACTATGACAAGCTCATGGATGCCATCTTGGACTCCCTCGAACTCGAGGATTCCTTCACAAGAAACAGAATCGAAGATATCTGCTATCACCATACGATGTGCCCCTACCAGTTTCAGTTGGATCTTTCCGAATACTGCGATATCCTCGTCATGGATTATTCCTATGTGTTTGATTACCGTGATCGGATGGCTCTCGAGCAGGGAAGCGTCGCAAGAACAAAAACTGCCCTTCTGATTGACGAATGCCACAATCTTCCTGAAAGAGTCCGCGACATGTATTCTCTGGAATTCTTTCTCAGCGACATAAAGGATGTCCTTCCTTCTTTGGGAAGAATGGAATTCTCTTCCCTGAAAGAAGATGTCAAGGCTCTTGAGAAAGCCATCAAGGAAATCGAATTGGATCATCCAACCGATGAAGATAAGAAAGAACATGTCTATGTCATGGAAAAGATACCTGACAACATCGTTTCGTCTCTGGATGATTTCCTCGTCGATATGAAAGCCTGCTTAAAGAAATATGCTCTCATCATCGATGAGAACATGCTGAATTTCTTCTACCTTGCCAATTCCTTCTACATTCTTTCGAACTATTGCAACGCCGAGGAATATAAAGGGGAGTATCTCATCTATTGCCACCTCAATCAAAAAGAGGAAATCACATCCATCAAAATCAGCAATCTCGATTCAAGAAAAATCATCGAGGAATGCACAGACTATTTCACATCCACGACATTTTTTTCTGCAACCCTATCTCCAAAGGAATACTATATCGATCTTCTTGCCGGGGAAATCAAAGAGGACAATCATCTCTTCCTCCGTTCTCCTTTTCAGATAGAAAACCGAAGAGTCTTCCTCGACACAAGGCTCTCCTTAAGGTATCAGGACCGGAACGAGACCCTCTATTCAGTCTATTCCCTCTGCAAGAATGCCATCGAGCAGAAGATGGGAAACTATTTCATCTTCTGTCCAAGTTTCGACTATCTCGAACAGCTCTCGCGTTTTTTCATGCAAGACCATTTCGAGAAGACCTCACTCGTGATACAATCTAGAAGCATGAAGGAACAGGAAAGAGTCGAATTTCTTTCAAAATTCGAAGAGAATCCAAACAAGACGACCATCGGTCTTCTTGTCTTGGGCGGCGTTTTTTCAGAAGGCATCGATTTGGTGGGAAACCGCCTCATCGGCGCCATCATCATCTCAGCCGGACTTCCCTCCATCGGATTTGAGAGAAATCATCTCAAGAACTATTTCGCAGAGGATGAGAACGGACAAAAAGGTTTCCATTACGCCTATACGTATCCAGGAATCAACAAGATCCTTCAGGCGGGAGGAAGAGTCATCCGGACGAATGAAGACAAAGGCTTCATCCTCTATATCGATTCCCGCTTTTCCCAATCTCTTTATCAGAAAATCTTCAAGGACGTATACCCTGATATCATCCGAGTTGTTTCACCTTCCCAGGTGAAAGCCACACTTCGTCAATTTTGGAAGGAGAAAGACAACAATGAACTTTGATCAAAAACACATTCGAAATTTCTGTGTCGTTGCCCATATCGACCATGGAAAATCAACCCTTTGCGACCGCATCCTGGAAAAGACCGGTGCTGTCGAACTTAGAGACCTTCAGCCACAGCTTTTGGATGACATGGCCATCGAAAGAGAAAGAGGCATCACCATCAAGCTCAACGCAGTCTCGGTCACCTATAAGGCAAAGGATGGCGAAACCTATCTCTTCAATCTCATTGACACTCCTGGGCACGTTGATTTCACCTATGAAGTCAGCCGATCCCTTTCGGCCTGCGAAGGAGCCATCCTGATTGTCGATGCGACACAGGGCGTTCAGGCCCAGACGCTGGCAAATGGCTATCTTGCTGTCGATAACGGATTGACCATCCTTCCTGTTGTCAATAAAGTTGATTTGCCAAGCGCAAACGTGGAACGCTGCCAATTGGAATTGATCGACACACTCGACATCGATCCAGACAAAGTCATCAGCGTCTCAGCAAAGACCGGAATCGGAATCGAAGATCTTCTCGAGCATATCGTCAAAGATCTTCCCTCGCCAAACGGAGATATTAACGCCCCATTGAAGGCACTTATTTTCGATTCGAAGTTCGATTCCTATCGTGGCGTCATCACCCTTATCCGCGTCGTAGAAGGAAGCGTGAAAGTCGGTGATTCGATTCGATTCATGCAGACAGGCGATGTCTATCAGGTTACGGAGATCGGAATCCGCACGCCGAAGGAGCAGAGAAAGAATTCCCTTTCTGCCGGTGAGGTCGGCTATTTGGCTGCCTCGATCAAAAACATAAAGGATGTCCAAGTCGGTGATACCATCACCAACAATCTTGTTTCCGCCAAGGAACCGATGAAAGGTTTCAGAAAGACCCAACCGATGGTCTTTGCCGGTCTTTATCCAAGCGATAATAAAGACTTTGAGAATCTCCATGCCGCCTTGGATAAGCTTTCTTTGAATGATGCTGCCCTGGTCTATGAACCAGAGACATCCATCGCCTTGGGAAGTGGATTCCGCTGCGGATTTTTAGGTCTTCTCCATATGGAAGTCGTCCAGGAAAGACTCGAAGAGGAATTCGACCTCGATCTGATGGCAACAGCCCCATCGGTCGTCTATGAAGTCCACTATACCGATGGGACCGTCAAGATGATTCAAAACCCGGCCGAATTTCCCAAAGACAAAACAAAAGTCAAGGAAACCTTGGAGCCCTTCAGCAATGTCAACATCATGGTCCCGAAGGAATTCGTCGGAAATGTCATGACCCTCTGCCAGAACAGACGCGGCATCTTCGATGTCATGAACTACATCGATGAGACTCGTGTCACGTTGAAATACAAGATGCCATTAAGTGAAATCGTCTTCGATTTCTTTGATCGACTGAAATCCGTTTCCCAGGGGTATGCTTCACTAGACTATGAACTCACAGGCTATGAAAGCAGCGATGTCGTGAGAATGGATATATTGCTCAACGGCGAGCCGGTGGATGCCTTGACGACCATCGTCTTCTCCGGCAATGCCTATCGAAGAGGAAGAGCTGTCGTCGACAAACTCAAGGACGTCATCCCAAAGCAGCAGTTCGAAATCCCTGTCCAGGCCTGTCTTTCCTCGAAAGTCATCGCCCGAAGCGATATCAAGGCCGTAAGGAAAGACGTTCTTGCCAAGTGTTACGGCGGCGATATTTCCCGAAAAAAGAAGCTTCTCGAAAAGCAGAAGCGTGGAAAGAAGCGAATGAAGGAATTCGGAAAAGTCCAGGTTCCCCAGGAAGCCTTCATCGCCATGCTCACGGTGGACGATTCCAGCTACAACTGATTCTTATCACCATCCACATACAGAAGAGGAATTTTTGTCCTCTTCTTTTTTATGAAAAAATAGTAAAGAATTAGTATTTTGTTTCGTTCATGTTATATAATAGCGGTATGCCAAAAAGTGAAATCGACATCGGATACGACTTCTCGGAAACCGTCTATGCCACCAAAGAAGAAGTCAAAGCCCGATACAATCTCGAAAATATCGACCCCATCTACGAGAAGGTCCTGCGCTACCGTTCCTTTTATGATGCTGAAACCGAAATCCGGAACGATCAGAACTGGGCCTATAAAATCTGTCTGACCCGTTCTTTTTCTTCCCTTGCATATCATTTCCAGGAAGAATGCATGGAGCAGTTGATTCGCTATAGTCAGTTGAAGGATGACCTAAAGAAGGAATTCTTCTTGCAGAGAAAGACCTTCTTTCTTGCACGCCTTGCCTACAAGAACCATATCGGCGTACAGGATTCCACACTGAGGAATCTCATCCAAGGAAAAATCGAAAATATCCCTTCCCTTTTCTATCCCCTGAAGGCCTATCTGGATGCCTTGAATTATGCTTTAAGACTTGAAAGCCTTTCTTTGGACAGCATCGAGAAAATCAACGCAATCCTCTCAGGAGATAACAAGGAGAACCCAAATGTCGTCTATCGAAAAAACGATAGCAAAGATGTCCTTTCTTCCCTGAAGTGCGTCTCCACAAAGAAGATTCCAGAGATGATGAATCAGTTCCTCGCCTTTTTGAAGCAGGAGGAGATTCCCAATATCCTCAAGGCTCTGACCATCCCCTATTTCTTCTTGTCTGTTCGTCCATTCGAATACTGCAACGAAGAGACGGCTGCCTTGCTTTCCAAGGCCTTCCTCTATCAGAATCACCTTTCCACCATCGGATTCTCCCTCGACTTCGAATCCATCTGCTTCACTTCCTCAAAAGCCTTCTTCGAGAAGCTCAAGATCAGTGAAGAGAGTCTCGACCTGACTTATACCCTACTCCGTTTCATTCCCTTTGAAATCCAATCCCTCGGCCAAATCAAGGAATCCTTGAACGAGCTTCTCATTGAGAATGTCGATTTGAAGAAAGAGAGTGTTGAAAAGAAAATAGAAGGACTTCAGCCAAATGATATTCCTGTCAAGTCATTCCAGGAAGATTTGGCCTTGCCTGCCTTCCCACGAAATGATTCGAGTGAAACAATCGAAGCCCGAGCACGAAAGTTGAGGGAAATCTATCCATTCCTGAAGAAAAGACAGGCTCATTTCTATGCCGGACACTGCACGATTGGACTCAATTATTCCATCGAAGACTTCAAGAAGAGCGAGAATACAGTCTATGAGACGGCAAGGACGAGCATGGAAGATTTGGCAAACCGCGGATTCTATAAGAAGCTTCTGATCGGAAAGAAATTTGTCTATACGCCGTTGCCGAGCATCGGCGAAGAAAAACCGGAACTCTCCTTCGAAGAGGATTCTCTGACAGACTAATATGACAAAGGCACTCTATATCCACATTCCCTTCTGTGACAGGATTTGCTCCTATTGTGATTTCGCCAAGATGTATTCTTCCTTCTTCGATCACAAGATATATCTTGAGGCACTCATAAAAGAAATCGATTCCTTGAAGATTCCCGATGATTCGCTCAAGACCATCTATATCGGGGGCGGAACCCCTTCCTGTCTGTCCAATGAGGAACTCGCTTTTCTTCTCTGTTACCTGAAAAGTCATTTCCACTCTTTGGATGAATTCACCTTGGAAGCCAATCCCGAATCCCTGACGAGAGAAAAAATAAGAACTCTTGTCGAATATGGCATCAATCGCGTTTCGCTTGGCGTCCAGAGCGCAAACGAGGCGACACTGAAGATTCTCAATCGCAATCACACTCTTTTCGATGTGAAGGAATGCGTGAAAAATCTCAACGATCTATCGCTCACAAACTATAATCTCGATTTCATCTATGGCCTACCGAACATGACGATGGCCGATTTGGAAGAAGACATTCGTTTCTCTTTTTCGCTTCAGCCAAAGCATCTCTCCTATTATTCCTTGCAGATTGAGGAAGGCACTCTTCTCTACCAAAAGAAATTGCCACCGATTGGAGAAGAAACCTATCGACGCATGTATGATTTTCTGTTATCTGAACTCGAGAAGCATTCCTTCTTCCGTTATGAAGTCTCCAATTTCTCTCTTCCTGGATACGAAAGCAAACACAATCTCACCTATTGGAAAGATGAACACTATTATGCAGCTGGCGTCTCTGCCAGCGGATATCTGGAAAACAGAAGATATACAAACACCCGTTCCATCCAGCACTATGTCCAAGGCCAATACAATCGCAGTGAGGAAACAGTCACGAAGAAGGATGAGGAATTCGAATTCCTCATGCTCAATCTAAGGCTTGCCAAAGGTTTTTCCCTTTCTCGATTCGAAGAACGCTTTAAAAAGAATTTTCTTCTGTCCTATCAAAAGGAAATCGAAAAGGTCAGGGAATATACCCAGATAAAAGACGATTTCTTTTCCATCAAAAAGGAATATCTCTATACGATGGACTCAATTCTTCTTGAAATTCTCAAATAATCTGAAAAATCAACCTCCTTGACGACAATAGTCTTATAGGAGGTCTTTTTATGAATTCTTTTTTAGACACCGCAAAAAGGAACAAGATGGAATTCTTCTTTCTTTTTGCGTTTTGCTTCGAATCCTATTTTCTCTTTGGAAATCTCATTCTTTCCCTCTGTCTCTTTCTCATTCTTTCCCTTCTTGTTCTCTATCTTCTGAAAAAAGAAGGAGAAAGCAAGGAGGCCGTCGAGAAGAAGCTTGCATCCTATTGCTTCTTCGATTCCTTCATCAAAGGCATCGAAAAAAGCATGCCGATTCGCTCGAGCTATGAATCTTCCAGCCGATATCTCATTTCCTATCAGAAAACCATTCCCTATGAGGAACTATCCAATGAAAATTCACTGAAGATGTATTCCTATCAGAAGTATTTCGACTTCATCCTCGAAAAAGATCGACAGAACGAGGCTTTTCTTTTAAATTATCATGAACTGAGGAAGTCATTGAACCAGGAAATCGACCATCTCGAGAGGAAAAAGAAAAATATCGAAGAGGAAAAGAAAATCGGCATCGCCCTTTCTCTTCTCTTTCCATTTCTCTTGATTCTCTTTCTTGCCATCAAGAAGACAAATCCGTTTTCCAGTTTTCTTCCCCTTATCCTTTCTATATTCCTTTTCTTCCTCCTTTATGTGTCGAATCATGTTCTTGCCTATAAGAGAATGGAGAATCTGAAATGAATTTCATATCCAGAAAAGAAAAAAAGACGAAAAGAAAAAACGAAAAAAATTCTTCTGTCCTTCTTCTCTTTCTTGTCTCCTTTGCGATTCTTGGAATCTTGCTGAGCCTTCTAACAAAGAAGACGATTCTTTTTGCCTTGTGCATCGTCCTCTCCCTTGCCTTTTATTTTCTTTTTCTTCCAGGCATGGAAAAAGAGAAGGAAAGCAAGAAATCAGAAAAGGCAAAAAGGGAACTTTTGGATTTTCTTTTTTCCTTCTATCATTTTTCCTTTCTCTTGAATTCCTATTGGCAAGGGTTCAGACACGCCTATGACAATATCCATCTTTCCAGTCTGAAAGACCATCTTTCTGACTATATCGAAAACCCAAATATCCCACTTGATCTCAAAATCACCAATTCCAGGAAAGAGAATCTTCTTTTGGATGAGCTTGTCCGCTTCCTTCATTCCGAAGAAGAAACGAATGCCGAGGACCTCAGGAGATTTTTGTCTCTATTGAAAGAATATGAAAAAGAAGATCAGAAAAAGGAATTCGATGTCCCGTCCTATCTCATACTGATTCTTCTTTTTCTTCCCTTGCTCATCCTCTTTCTTCTTCCAGGTCTCATAGAATGAGTGCCGATCCCTTCTTTTCATAGAAAAAAGGGAAAAACTGGTATATACTTATTAGGCTATCAACTATACGGAGGCCATTTTATGACAGATATTTTGACGGATTTGGAAAAAAGAGGACTTCTCGATTCTTTTTCCGATGAAAAGAAAATTCAGGAATTATTAGCGACACCGCATACCATCTACTGCGGATTCGATCCAAGTGCGAAATCCCTGCAGTTGGGCAACTTCATCATGATTCGCACACTCCAGAGATTGCAGAAGGCTGGACATCGAGTCATCGCCGTTTTGGGTGGTGCAACAGGAATGATCGGCGATCCGAGCGGAAAGAAATCCGAAAGAAAATTCCTTACCCGCGACCAAGTCCTGGAAAACGCAAATGCCATCAAGGCTCAATTATCGAAATACATCGATACGACCGATCCGAAAAAAGGCATCATCATCAACAACTACGACTGGTGGAGCAAAACCGATGTCATTACTTATCTGAGAGATTATGGAAAGAATTTCCAGATCGGATATATGCTCAGCAAGGACATCGTCAAGAGCCGTCTTGAAGTCGGCATTTCCTATGCGGAATTCTCCTATATGATTCTTCAGAGCGGCGATTTTGCCCATCTGTATGAAACCGAAGGCTGCAATATCCAGATCGGTGGCGGCGATCAGTGGGGAAATCTGACATCCGCTTTGGATTTCGTTAGAAGAAAAGATGGAAGCGATGTCCCCTGCGAAGTCTTCACCATCCGTCTCATCACCGATTCTCAGGGAAGGAAATTCGGAAAATCCGAATCCGGTGCCCTGTATCTCGATTCAAGCATGACCACCCCCTACCATATCTACCAGTATTTCATGAATGTCTCGGACGCCGACGTGAGAAAATATCTCTATATCTTCGATGATCGTCCGATTGAGGAAATCGATGAAATCGTCAAGAACCATCTCGAGCATCCAGAACTCAGAAACGGACAGAAAGAACTTGCCCGTGTCATTGTCAGCCAGCTTCATGGACAGGATGCCGCAGAGACCTGCCTGAAGATGTCCGTTGCCCTCTTCACCGATTCCTTCAAGGGACTTTCCGGCAATGAGCTCGCCCAACTGACCGATGGCCTTGTTGTCGAAAACGCCAGCGAGGAAATCCCACTTCTTGATTGCCTTGTCAACTTAAAACTTGCCTCAAGCAAGCGTGAGGCAAGAGAATTTGTCAAGAACGGAGCCGTCAAAGTCAATGGCGAAAAAGTCACAGATCTTGAGGCCAAGATTTCCAGCAAGGACGCCCTTGATGGCGGATATGTCTTCATCAAGCGTGGAAAGAAGCTCTACGCCGTCCTGAAGTACTAAGCCAAGAAGGCAAGTATTCCTTCTTTCACTTCTTCAGAATAAATGACCATCTTTGCCCGGTCCAAGGAAGATGAAAATTCTTCCTTTCTCCGGGCTTTTTCTGTTTCATCCTCAACGGATTCGATTTCACGGTATTCCTTTGCCTTCTCTAGAAAGGCATGATAGCTTTCCTCGGTTATGATGGAATTGTGAAGTCCTTTTTCTGTCAAAAGAAGATGAACGTTCCTCTGTGGATGTTTCTTGAAATAACGATATTGTGAATTCCTCTCATCCACCATCGGATCATTTTGGGCATAGACAACAAGAATCTCTGTCGACGTATTCTTTTTTATCTTTTTTGTGCAGTCAACAGTCGCACTCGAAGAAGAAATAACTTTCAAGCAAAATGGAAGAATAGGGAAAAGAAAATAATAGAGAAACTTGTTCTGATGATAAAGAATCCTCAGTCCGGCAAGACCAGGCTTGCAAGGACCGCTTCGAAGGACAGCTTTGGAGATTTCCGGATGGTTCTTCAGGACACCTAAGGAACAATAGGCACCCCATGAATGACCATAGAGAATCAGAGGAAGCCCCTGATGGAGATTTCTTTCCTCAATATCCTGAATGACAGCTTCCAGCACGAGGATTCCATGAGGCAGAGAGACAATTTTATCTCCCGAAGAAAGTCCGACACCATATTGATCAAAGCAGCAAACCACATATCCTGCCTTAGTTAAATAAGAGACATCCACAAGGTACTGCACATGGCTTCCGAACATGCCATGGCTGAGGATAATGAATCCCTTTTTTCCCTCGACTTCCTTATCCTTATATAAGTAGCCTCGTATTTTCTCTCCCTTAAAATCCGTCTCATAGGGAACCCGGCATAGAGTCGGATAATCCTCAAAATGGACATAGACACCATGAGATGGATCTTTTGTCCGGACACCAAAGATTTTCTGGTTGAGAAGAAAGGTCAGAATCAGTCCTGAGGCAAGATAGAAAAAAACAAGAAAAAGAAAAGCAATAACAAAGATAGACCAAATCGGCATAGCATACCTCCATAGGGATGATTATAAAATTTTTCTCTCCCCAAAGGAATAGAAACAATATTTTTAGCACTCTCCTATTGCAAGTGCTAAATTTAGTGGTATAATATTTGCGTATAAAAAGGAGGAAAGCATTATGTCTGAAGAACAAAAATATACAAACAGAGTCATCGACGCCATCAATAAAGGAATTCAGATCAGCAAAGATAATCATCTTCCAAGTTTTGACGTACCCGAATTGCTGCGTGCCTTGTATGACCAGGAGGACAGTATGTATGTCAACGTCTTAAAAAGACTCGACATCGATGTCAAGACTGTTTCCCAGCAGATCGACGATTATATCCACAATTCCGTAAAGACGACCAGTGAGGGCGATATCGACTCCTCAAGCGATGTCAAGAACATCCTCTATAATGCCACGAAATACCAAAAGGACATGAAGGACGACTACATGTCGGTGGAGCATCTTCTTCTTGCCCAATTCGACACCCGTCATTCCTTGGTTCTGAAATTGACGCAGAATATCGAAAACTACAGCAAGGACAGCTTCAAGAAAGCCATCCTTCAGATCCGTGGAAACAACCATGTCACATCCGACAATCCTGAGGTCCAATATGAAGCCTTGAAGAAATACGGCCGTGACCTTGTCAAGGATGTCGCATCCGGCAAGATTGATCCCGTCATCGGAAGAGATGACGAAATCAGGAGAATCATGGAGATTTTGTCAAGAAAAAGCAAGAATAACCCTGTCCTGATCGGTGATCCGGGCGTTGGCAAGACCGCTGTCGTGGAAGGCCTCGCATGGCGTATCTTCAAGGGTGACGTGCCTGAGACATTAAAAGACAAGACCGTTTGGGAATTGGATGTCGGTTCACTCATCGCCGGTGCGAAATACCGCGGCGAATTCGAAGAAAGGCTCAAGGCCGTCATGAAGGAAGTCGCTTCCTCGGAAGGAAGAATCATTCTCTTCATCGATGAAATCCACACCATCATCGGTGCCGGTGCCGGAGGCGATTCTTCTTTGGATGCAGCCAACATCCTCAAGCCGATGCTCGCCAGAGGCGAACTTCACTGCATCGGTGCAACAACGCTCAATGAGTATCGGAAATATATCGAAAAGGATCCCGCCTTCGCCCGTCGTATGCAGAAAGTCATGGTGGATGAGCCATCGATCGATGATTCCATCGCCATTCTCCGCGGCATCAAGGATCGTTATGAACAGCATCACGGCGTCGAAATCAGCGATGATGCCATCATCGCCGCTGTAACCCTCTCCAAGAGATACATCACTGACCGTTATCTTCCCGATAAGGCGATCGACCTCATCGATGAAGCCTGCGCCAAGGTCCGAATGCAGATTGATACGATGCCAGAGGAACTCGATGAAGTCAATAGAAAACTCATGCAGTTAGAAATCGAACGCGTCTCACTAAAGAAGGATGAATCCGAGACAGCCAAAAAGAGACTCTCCGAAATGGAAAAAGACATCTCCGAACTCAAGGAGAAAAAGAATGTCCTTTCCACACAATGGCAAACTGAAAAAGGTGAATCTGAAAAACAGAAAGATATAAAGAAACAACTCGATATCGCTAAACTCAACTTACAGAAAGCGATGCAGGATGCCGATTACAATACCGCTGCAAGACTGCAGAACAAAGATATCCCCGAGTTGCAGGCAAAACTTTCAGTCCTACAGAAGAATGCCAAGGAATCTTCTCTTCTTTCCGATAAGGTCACAGATGAAACAGTCGCACAGGTCATCTCAGTCCAGACTGGCATCCCGGTGAGCAAGCTCACCAAGAGCGAATCGGCAAAGATTCTCACCCTGAAGGATGAACTCGAACATCGAGTCATCGGACAAGATGTCGCCCTCAAGCAGATTTCAGAAGCCATCGTCCGTTCCAGAGCCGGACTGAGCGATCAGAATCGACCGATTGGCAGCTTCCTCTTCTTAGGTCCGACCGGTGTCGGAAAGACTGAGGTCGCCAAGGCACTTGCTGAGCAGCTTTTCGACAGTGAAAAACAGATTGTCCGCATCGATATGTCCGAATATATGGAAAAGGAATCCGTCAGCCGTCTCATCGGTGCTGCACCGGGTTATGTCGGCTATGAGGAAGGAGGACAGCTCACCGAAGCCGTCCGAAGAAAGCCCTATTCGATTGTCCTCTTCGACGAAATCGAAAAGGCACACAGCGATGTCTTCAATATCCTTCTCCAGGTTCTCGACGATGGAAGACTCACTGATGGACAAGGAAGAACGGTCGATTTCACCAACACCATCATCATCATGACTTCCAACCTCGGAAGCGAATATCTGCTCTCCGGCAACGGAAAGAAGCAGCAGGACCAGGTCATGGATCTCTTGAAGAAATCCTTCCGTCCGGAATTCCTCAACCGAATCGATGAGATTGTTCTCTTCAATTCATTAGGTGAAGAAGTGGTCGATAAGATTGTCGAAAAGTTCCTCAATCAGCTCAAGAGCCGTCTTGAAGCCAAGCAGATTGCACTCACCTATGATCAGAAAGCCGTGGAATATATCCATAAGAATTCCTATGACCCTGTCTATGGCGCAAGACCGATAAGACGCTATGTCCAGTCGAATATCGAAACGCCGATTGCAACCAAGATCATCTCCGGAGAAATCTATAAGAGCGTCCATCTCACAAGCGATGGAAATCATCTCATCTTCTCTGCGGACAACAAAAACTAAAATCACGAAAGGCGACCGATGAATTTAACAATTTGAAACATCGGTCGTTTTTGGTTTCACTCGACTAGGTAAATAAGAAAAAATTTTACACGAAAAGAAAATATTGTGTAGGAATAAAGCTTATATCCTTGAATAAATATGATGCAAGAGTGATTCTCATATCAAGGAAAGAGGCTTTTTAAATTACGAGAAAAAAAGCTCATACTTATTCGTGCTTCATTACTCCCTCTCCTATTGAATTGTCTAGTCTCTTTTACGCCTTCAAATCAACTCACAATGAAGTTATATTCGTTTACAGAATTCACAAATCTGAAAACAAACGAAACTAAGAGCGGTGCAGGCCATACCTTTATCGTTTTCTACAACAATACGAATTCATCCTATACAATTGGGAATTACGTTTTACATCCTTCAAACACTGTCAGCATTGGATTATGGAACAAAGGATCCGGCGCCGATTCATCGAATGGGAGTTCAAGTGGTTCATCATCAGGAGGATTGCAATATGCCGGGGTTCACTGCAATCAAGAATGTTATTTCTACAATTACAAAGAAAATATGGCAAATGCTGTGAACATCGAAATCTCAGTCAAGATTGAAAAGCTGTCAAAGATAAATGAAAAAATCAATGAAAAGAATGATGATTACAATCTGATTCGCTACAACTGTTCCACCTTTGCCACCGAGATTTGGAATATCGCCGCTGAAAAAAGTTGGTTACAGGGTGGTTCCGTAAACCAGTGAATGTAATGGACGATATCAAAAAGGATGACTCGAATTGCACCTACGATAACACATTGCCGAAATCAAAGACTGTCGGACACTACAATAAAAACTATAATGTATTCCATTATATTGAACACCTTGAGTAATTAAGATGAAACATATCATCAGAAATACAATCAATCAGTCGAAATATAAGAATTACATCCTTTTTTCAATCGGAACTTTCTTTGCATTCCTGGCATTCTATATTCTCACCTATACCGCTTTGCCATTCATTACCTTTGGCACCTACAAGTATCCTGATATCGATGAACATGCCATTCCCAACATCATTTTCAATGATATTTTTCCATTATGTATTCTCTTTAGCTCGCTCTACGGAGAAATCCAGATATACAAAAAAGAGGAGACACGGAATGTAAAACCATTTCTCTATTTCCTTTTTGCAGGCTTGCTGTTCCTCTTATTTCTCGGTGCTGAATGCATAATCGGCATCTTTGCCTACCCACTCGACAAAGACTTAAGAAGAGCCGTTGTCTTCATCGGTTCCATCCCTGTGGCCATCATTGCCATCTTCCTCATGATTAGAAACGGAGTCAGGGCGATCAATCATTCAAAAGAAAAGAAGACATTGAATTCTGAAAAATTGAAATCCAAGAAAAGTTCCATCCCGATTCAGATTCAGATTCAAAGCGACAAGGAAGCAAAAGGCAACGTGAAAGTCGTTGTCAAAACAGAAAAATCTGAGATAACGATTGATTCCGACAAACTCTAACCGAATATAATTTGGCACCTTATCGGTACCATTTATTGATAAAGAAAATAAAGCAATTTTTATCTCAAGAAAGAACACTTTTCAAGAAGCCGTGCTTCTAGAAGGAGGCTTCGATGCTATATTGATCAAGAATAGACAATTCTTCATCTGTGAATGAGAGAAATTCCTTCGCGATGTTTCTTTCCTTTTGGATAGAAGTATCCGACACCGTCATGTTGTCGGAATTTAGACAGACACGAATGCCGTAATCGAAAAGTTGACGGATAGGATGTTTTCTGATATCTAGAACAGCTTTTGTCTGAAGATTGCTTGTCAGACAGCATTCGATGAGAATGCCTTCTTCCTTGACAACGTGCATGAGTTCTCTATCCTGGACTAATGAAACACCATGTCCGAGTCTTCTTGCTCCATACTTGATGGCATTTCTGACATTTTCGATTGTCCCACATTCTCCGGCATGAATCGTAAAAGGAATGTTGTAACTTTTTGCGAGGGCAAACTCATCCTCATAGAGGGAGCAGGGATAGAGATTCTCATCACCAGCCAAATCGATTCCACAGACAGCATTTCCGAGATATCGATAAGCAACTTCAACAGTTTCACGATTCATTTCCTTACTGCCACCGCGCATCATGCACAAAAGCAGTTTGACCTCGATCGAGGGGTTCTTTCTCATGCCTTCCTTCAGTCCGGTTATCACAGCATCGACGACTTTGCTTTGACTCAAGCCGTTCTTTGTGGAATATTGGGGAGCAAAACGGATTTCCGCATATTCAATCCCTGATTTGGCTAAATCTTCCACAAGTTCTTCCGCCACTCTTTCCAGGGATGATTCTTTTTGAAGAACACGAAGAGGAACAAGAAAGGCATGGAGATATTTTTCAAGACTCTCCACATCCGAAGAGATGGTCATTATTTTTTTCATCGAATTAAAATCTTCGCAAGGCAAAGGAATCTTTTCTTCCTGATAAAGTTCGAATACCGTCTCTGGTCTCAAGGAACCATCTAGATGCAAATGAAGTTCTCTCATTTTCTTTTCCTTACTTTTTCTATTTGACAAACATGGTCAAATTATAAAAGAATGAAATGGCATTGAAAAGATGATTCCCCTATTTTATGGAAAAACTTTTTTGTCTCTATCAGACTGAATCATTTTCTTCTCAAAGACTCTCAAAAGAAAAGCCTTAAAGAAAATCCCAGTATTCTCCTTCCGGATCATACCAGATGTCCTTCAATGTCTTCCCAGGGACAATCTCCGCTTCATCCAGGGCCTGCTTGAAGGAATCATAACAGACTGCTTTCTTAGAACATTCAACACATTGATCCATACTTGGAAACGAGAAAAAGATATAGGATTCAGGCAAGACAAGTTTTCCATTAAAGTATTGTCCTTTTCGATTGCCAATCCCTCCATACTGATAGAATCTTCCCTTGTAGATGATGACTAAAGTCTTGTACATCTCATTATGCACAATCTCCTCGTCATACCAGTCTTCCCATTTTCTTTCCTTCTCCCATACATAGGCAAAATCATCGCTGAGCATGTTCCTTATTCCTCCATTCTTCATAGATTCTTCCTGCCGTATCGACAACAGCCGACTCTTCTTGCGTCAGCATCCGACCAGTTCCGCTCTGATGGTGATAGTTATCCCCCATATGGACATGCGGGCAAAAATCGTTATCGATGTGGTCGAGATGAATCGTCTTTGTCAGCATATGCCTCTCATCATAGCCAAAAAATTTCCGAAAGATTTTTGCGTATTTTCTGATTTCTTCGCGTGTAATCGACTTTGTGAGATAGTCCATTAGTCCTTTCCTCCTAGAATTTGATAAATCATCTCTGCCTTCTCATCATCGATATTCTCAAAGGATCTCTGGAATTGGAGGGCCATTTTCCTTTGCGGTTCTCCTGCCATCGTCAGGTTGATTTTGATCTGCTGCTGGGCATCCTGAATCGCTTCTTCCAGTGCTTTCTTTTCCTCGTGAGAGAGAGAATAATGGTCAGCTATTTTTTCTAGCCAATTCTCTGGAATCTTCTTCTTTCCATTTTCCACCGCAGAGACAAAGGGAAGAGAAACATCGAGCCACTTTGCCATATCAGACATGATTTCATGATGCGATGAACGAATTTCCTTCATCAGAACACTATATTTTTCAGCCATTGTTGAATCTCCAGTTGTTCGTTAACCATTTTCGGTTAACCTGTTATCGCGCATTTCAGAGAAGATGGGAAGGGAATTTAACCAAATTTAGTTAACTATTTGCATTTCTGATAAAGTTTATTCGATTCACAAAAAGTGAACTATAAATTGTACTTTAAATTATACTTTAAAACATTTTCCGGTATACCAATGGCATAGGCAAGGAGCTCGTTATGAAGGATTATGGCCAAGAAAGCGAATTTGTTGAATTCAAAGAGACAACCGGCGAATTAAAAGAAGGCGTTCGTTCGATAGCTTCAATGCTAAACAAGAATAAACGTGCCCTTCTTTATTTTGGAATCACGAACAAAGGAAACGTCATCGGGCAAGAAGTATCTGATGCGACATTAAGACAAATTTCGCAAGCCATCTCTTTCAACATCGAACCATCCATCCTCCCGACAATCACTCTATTAGATGGCCCAAAAGAAAACCTGAAGGTCATAAAAATCGAAGCAAAAGGAAGTGATATTCCTTATTCCGCTTATGGACAATATCTCATCCGTTCCTCAGATGAAGATAAAAAGATAACAAGAGAATCCCTAAGAAAGATATTCACAGGAGCCGGTTTTGATTTTATTTCTGAAATCGAATGTTCAAGACAAGACCTGACTTTCGGAAAACTGATCTCAATCCTTCTATCGAAAGGCTATCACATCCTATCGACATCCGACCTTGTGAAAAGTAGGAACCAAAAGAACAGTGAAGGCAAATACAACATCATGGCTTTCATCCTATCGGATCAATCAGACATTTCCATCAAAATTGTCCGTTTTTCTGGAATTGATAAGACATCGATATCCCAAAGAACTGAGTTTGGAAATCAATGTCTTCTGATCGCATTGCAGCAGGCGATGGACTATGTCGAAACATTGAATGAGACAAATGTCATCCTTGGAAAAGACGGAAGAAAAGATACACATCTCTTTCATAGCGATGCTTTCGAGGAAGCTTGGAAGAATGCATGCGTCCATAATTCCTGGATAGATATGGTCCCACCTGCTATCTATATCTACACAGATTGCATGGAAATCGTTTCCTATGGCGGACTTCCATATGGTTTGACACTCGATGAATTCTATGAGGGAACATCCCATCCGATCAACAAAGCTTTGTGGTCTATCTTCACCTCAGCTGAATATGCAGAACAAACGGGGCACGGAATCCCAACCATTCTAAGCAAATACGGAAAAGAAGCTTTCAAAATAACAGACAATTATCTGAAAGTGACCATTCCATTCGCATTCAAACCGACATGGGCACTCATTGCAGAGAGACAAGATGAAACACTTGCCCTAAGCGACAGCCAAAAAGCAATTCTTGAAGCACTGAAGAAAAATCCCCGTCTGACAGGAAATGAACTTGCCAAGGAAATAAATCGAAGCCTTTCATTGATCAAAAAGAACCTAGCCAAGCTACAGGAATTCGGTTATATAGAACGATTCGGATCCAAGAAAGCCGGCTATTGGATTGTGAAATAAGTAGAAAGCGATAAAGTCTTGTGAAGAACAACTCAAATTTTCCAGGCATTACAAAACCCATCCTCTCTTCAATCATTTCCTAATTCTGCTTGATTTTTCCGTTTTCAGGTAAAAATTCCTTGCTTTTCTTCTATCAGGCCTTATAATATTTCAGTTGTCTTTCTGGTTTTGGGCACGCACCTCGCTTTCACCCAAGGCTGGGATTATGACAGAAAGAGATAAAGAGGTAAAAAACAATGGCTCTTACAAAAGAAGAAAAGCAGAAAGTTATCGAAAACAGCAGAAGAGATGAGAAGGACACCGGTTCTGTCGAAGTTCAGGTTTCCATCCTCACTGAACAGATCAAGAAGTTGACTGTCCACATGACTCTCAACAAGCATGACTATTCCTCCAAGCGCGGTATGGACATCAAGATTGCCAGAAGAAAGAATCTTCTCAACTATCTGAAGAACACCGATGTCGAAAAATACAATGCCTTGGTTGCAAAATTAGGTCTCAAGAAGTAAAAAACACGTTTGCTCCCTACAAATAGGGAGCATTTTTTCTTATAATTTTACAGATGAATCAGAAGAAGAAAGATGTTCTCATCATCGGAAGCGGGCCGGCTGGACTTCTCAGTTCCATCCTAGCCAGCAAGGGAAGAAAAGTGACTCTTGTCGAAAAGCCAAGCAAGACGAACATTCTTTCCAAAAGAATCCTTGTCAGCGGAAATGGCAGGGCCAATTTTTTCAATGAGGATCTTTTTTCCACTTCCTTTGAGAAAGACCTTCAGTTCCTCTATCGGAATGGGAAGCACGATTATGCAAAAGAACTTTTTTCCTATCTTGAAGGCCAAGGCTTTGCCTATACAAAGGAAGGAAAACTTTATTATCCCTATTTCAGGAAAAGCGAATGTCTTCATTCCTTTCTGATGGAGAAGATGAAGAATGTCGAAGTCGTCTATGGAAAAGCCCTTTTTGTTCATCCTGAAAGGAATTCCATCACTTTATTGAAAGACTCAAAGGAAGAGGAAATCTTCTATTCCGACCTTGTCATTGCCATCGGTGGAAGAAGTTTCGATCGGGATGACTATTCCTATGATCTTCTTGACTCTCTCGATGTCTCCTACTTCCCTTATCAGAGCATGCTCTGTCCTATCAGGACAAAAGAGAAAATCCCATCCTATCTCCAGAAACAGAGGCTGAGAGGAAAACTCTCTCTTCTCTCCGATGGGAAAGTCCTCTATGAGGAAGAGGGTGAAATCCTCTTCAAGGAGGACGGTCTCTCCGGAATCTGCGTCTTTGACAGCACGAAATATCTTCTCGATGAAAAAAGAAGAAATCCGCAGGCATCTTTCTCTTTCCTGTTCGACTACGCCGCTGCACTCTGTGGAAAAAACATCTCTCTATCCTGCTATCCTGAATTCCTAAACAGATATCTGAAGGAAAAGAACATCAAAAAAGAAAAGCCGCTTTCCTTTTCCTTCCTTTCTCTCTATCCGTTTAGGGAATCCCAAGCGAGCTATGGCGGAATCCGGCTCAATGAAATCAATAAGGAAACACTCGCGCTCAACAAATATCCGCACATCTACGCCCTCGGCGAAATGCTGGACGTAAATCTGATGTGTGGAGGATATAATATAGGAACTTGCATGGTCGAAGGCTATCGCATCGGAAAGGAGCTCGCTGCATGATTTTTGACAAAGACAATGATGTCGGCATCATTTTTGACACCCAAATCGCCAAGAGGAATGCCGATGTGGACGAATTCGACATCGAGAAAATCTATCGCCACGCTCTCGAGATTACCAAGAATGTCCAAAGCGAACAGAATCTCGATTCTGCACAGAAAGAATATGCTCTAAGCCAGCTTGTCGACTACTGCATCGGCGAATGGGAATTCCACAAGAAATACGAAAGCGAAAACTCCACCAATATTGACTATGAGGAAATGGGAAAGAAGGCGGCGCGAAAATATCTCACACATCGTGAACAGGAAGAGCAGAAAAGGGATGAGGATACGCTTTCCTATCCCTATTATGATCCGCTCGTCTCCACGCTTTATACCACCAGCATCATCTTCGAGAAGATCAACCGCCCGATGACTCGATTCGATCCTTCCTACTCTTTGATGAACGACCTTTTCGAAACGCTGTTTCGAAAGATTATCGGCGTCGCCAAGATGCTCGAGCTCGGTCTCTATCCGGATGCCTTTGTCTCCTGGAGAACCATCCATGAATCCGAATGCATCATCCAGCTTCTCATCTCCGGGGGAGACAAGACGAGAAAGAGCTATATCAACCACATCGCCTACAACAACTATTTCCGCAACCCTTTGGGCATCTATACCACAGAACAGCTCGATTCTGCTTTCGAGGTCATCAAAAGCGAAATGAAAATGCATGGCCTCAAGAGCAAAGATATGAAGAAATTCATCGAATATGGATGGCTATTTGACCATCCGGACTGGGATGACACAGACAAGACGGCAAAGCTGAATTTCCGCGATGGCGTCGAAAGAGTCGCCAAGCATACGGAATATGCCAAAATCTATGAGCTTTCCAGCGAAATCACGCATTCCTCCGCCGTCTTCTTCTATGCGAATGATGAATCCTGCAAGGATATTGCCTTCCACATGATCTATCAGAGCTGTGAAAGAATCTTCTGGATGTATCATGACTACATGATCAACTTCTTCAAGGTCAATCCAGAGACGGACGAACTCGTCAAACAGGCGATCAGCGATATTTCCCTGATCAGCCGTAAAATATATTCTGAAGATGACTTCCTGGAGGAAGATGCATCTTCATCGAAAGATAGGGACATAGAAAAATGAGCCGCAGAATCACAAGAACCAAATGTATCGATCTGGATGATTTCGGAAAAGGAATCGTCCGCATCGACAACACCACCTGTTTCGTCGACAATCTTCTTCCCGGCGAGGAAGCCGATATCGAAACGGATTTCCGTTATGGAAAGCTAAGCCGAGCCAAAGTCGAAAAAAGATATACCGATTCACCTGACCGCGTCCATCCAGAATGCAAATATTATCCCAATTGCGGTGGCTGTCAGCTGATGCATCTTTCGTATGAAAAACAATTGGAATACAAAACCAAGAAGGTCAAAGATCTCCTCCACAAATTCGCCCATGTGGATCTTCCGGTCCTTCCCTGCATCGGACTTTCCAATCCCACCCGTTTTAGAAACAAGGTCCAGAAGCCTGTCCGGTTCGACAACAAGAAGAAATGCATCAAAGCCGGATTCTACCAAGAGGGAACCCATAACCTCATCGGTGTGGATGACTGTCTGATGGAATCCCTTCTTTCGAATCGCATTTCCAAGGAATTGGTCTTGCTTTTCGAGAAATATCACTACACTCCCTATCATGAGGATGCTCAGTTTGGTCTCATCCGCCACATTCTCATCAAGACCAACAGTGAACAATCACAAGCCCTTGTCACACTCATTGTCACTCGAAGCGACATCAAGGGAATCAAGGAATTCTCAAAGGAGCTGATGAAGAAGATTCCAGAGGTTGTCGGCGTCGTCTTGAATATCAACACAAGAAAAACCAATGTCATCCTCGGAGAAAAGGATGTTCCAGTCTATGGGCATACAAAAATCCAAGACAAAATATTCGACAAGAAGTTCCTCATCTCTACCCAATCCTTCTATCAGGTCAATTCCTCCCAGATTGAGACCCTCTATGGAAAAGCCATTGAATTCGCATCTCTCAATAAAGAAGATACCCTTTTGGATGCCTATTGCGGAACAGGGACCATCGGACTTTGCTGTGCGGACAAGGTCAAGTCTGTCACCGGTGTCGAAATCGTTTCCGATGCCGTTCATGATGCTATACTCAACTGCAAAATCAACAACATCTCGAATGCCCATTTTATCAAAGGAGATGCCACAAAATACATTCTCGAGACAAAAGAGCATTTTTCTGTCGTCATCATGGATCCTCCAAGAAAGGGATCGACAAAGGAATTCATTTCCGCAGTCAAGAAAATGATGCCAGAGAGAGTTGTCTATGTCTCGTGTGACCCAGCAACGCTGGCCAGGGATCTCGACCTCTTCAAGGATGCCTATCAGATTAAGAAGGTTCAGCCTGTAGACATGTTTCCGAATTCCATGCATGTGGAGACTATAGTTTTATTAAATCTGAAATAATGCGATAAATACGAGACTTTTTTTGGAATTGCACCACTCTATAGAAATCATTAAAAACGACTATTTTCACTAAAACCTCAGAAGGTCAAAAACACCATCTCGTATGAGGAAACATATGAAAAACGCCGATGGTTATGTGCTTTTTCGAAAATCGAGCAAAAATCACCAACCAAACTCAAAAATCGTCCGAAAGATCAGTAGATATATGTAGATGGTAGACATATTGAAATTTAATAAAAGCCATTTCTTCACTTGCTATAGTTTTGTTAAAATAATTTTGTTCGAAAAGAGGGATAGTCATGAGAAACACGATTATTTTAGAAGCGAAAACAGTTGGGGATATATCTGGGCAATTCTTTGTTCCATCCTACCAAAGAGGATATCGTTGGGGAAGTAATGAAGTCATTCGTTTTCTTGATGACATTTATGCAACGAATGGAGAACATGACTACTTCCTGCAGCCTATTGTTTTAAAGAAAATTGATGACAAGTATGAATTGATTGATGGTCAGCAGCGATTAACAACTATCTATCTCATTTATCAATACATGCACGACGAAAGCTACGGTTTCATTGATAGTCCGAAATTCACCATAGAATACGAGACAAGGAAAAAATCACTTGAATTTCTAAAATCGGTCGATGAAACAAAGAAGGAAGAGAACATTGACTTTTGGCATATAGCTGAATCCTACAAACAAATCAAAGAATGGTTTCAGAAAAAAGAAAAGAAATCGACTATCACCAATTTAAATAAATATTTTGACGAAAGAGTTAAAATTATTTGGTATGAAATAGATAAGGATGAAGATTCTATAAGCATTTTTACTAGACTGAATATTGGAAAGATCCCTTTGGCGAATTCGGAACTGGTGAAGGCAATGTTTTTATGCAAGGAATATTCGCAATCTCTCAATGTCCAAAGTCAGAATGAAATCGCCCAGCAATGGGATAATATCGAAAAAGAACTTCATAATGATTCTTTTTGGTATTTCATTTCAAACAAAAACTATGAACCGAGA
>CAVDUB010000021.1:0-37974 GCA_963612025.1 bacterium | reverse complement strand
TGATTTCCTTGGGAATCAAGAAGGAAGATGAACATAAGCTGATGAAGGACATGGATGCCAAGGACAAGGTCAAGGTTCTTCTCTGCCAGGCTTTGTTTGGCAACCCGGATATTTTGGTTCTGGATGAACCGACCAATGACTTGGATGAGAAAGCCTGCCAATGGCTCGAGGAATTCCTCATCAATTTCGAAAACACGGTTTTGATTGTTTCCCATGACCGTTACTTCCTCAACAAGGTCTGCACAAGAATTCTTGATGTGGATTACAACGCCATCAATCTCTTTGTCGGAAACTATGATTTCTGGTATCAGTCAAGTCAGTTGATCCAACAGCAGATGAAGGATCAGAATAAAAAGAAGGAAGAAAGAATCAAGGAATTGCAGGATTTCATCAGACGATTTGCAGCAAATGCCGCAAAATCCAAGCAGGCGACTTCCAGAAAGAAGGCTCTCGACAAGATTCAGCTCGAAGAGATGAAGCCTTCCAGTCGTAAATATCCTTTCATCTCCTTCCGCAGTGAATATCCTTTGGGAAAAGATATTCTGGAAATCCATGAAGCCACAAAGGAAGGCTATTTCAAGAATTTGGAATTCACTCTCCGTAATACTGACAAGGTCGCCTTCTTGGCGGATAATTCTTTGGCTATTACCAAACTCTTCGATATTCTTTCTGGAAAAGATACTTTGGATAAAGGAACCTTCAAATGGGGAAAGACAACCAAACCGATGTATATTCCTTCCTCCTTTGCGGAATTCGAAGGAGTCAATACGACATTGGTCAACTATCTCCGTCCTTTTGCCAAAGAGACGACCGATGCCTATTTGAGGGGATTTTTAGGAAGAATGCTCTTCACAGGCGATGAAGCCCTGAAGAACGTCTCGGTTCTCTCGGGCGGTGAAAAAGTCCGTCTTCGTTTCTGTAAAGTCATGCTCGATCCAGGAAACGTCATCATGCTGGATGATCCGACCAACCATTTAGATCTTGAGTCTATCGAATCTCTCAATAAAGGCATGAGAGAAGCTGAAAAATCTGTTCTCCTCTTCTCATCCCATGACCGTGAGCTTCTCAATACGATTGCCAATCGAATCATCTATATCAAGGCAGATGGTTCGTATATCGACAAGTCGATGACATATGAGGAATTCTTAGAATACCTCGACAAGATCAGTCAATAAGTAAGCCTGCTTTTGTTTTATTCTTTTTAGGATTGCATTTGAAGGATGGAATCGATGATTTCTCATCGGCTTCATCCTTTTTGATTTGTAGAAAATGAAATCGATAGGAATGAGATTTTAGTCATACCTTTTAAATGAATATGATATTTATAGAAATAAACAATTTTTATAAGGATAAAGATTGCCTTAGACAATGAATCGAATCTGATTGTCAGATAAAGAGACTGCAATCCAAATATCCTGATGTATAGAGATTCTTTTCGGATAGATTTTTTGTATTCAGCGAATCGATTAGCAAGGATGATCCGATGATTCCGGATACAATGGCCGTTGCATAACTTGACCCAGAAATACGTGTATAAACGATTTCATCCTTGATGTTGACTGTCGGAATTCCTAAGTCGACGCCTGGTGCCTTTATGGTCGTCTTGTCTGAAGCATTGGAAAAAGAATAAATTTCGTTTTTCTCGTTTACTGCACAGACAGAGATTGTTTCTTCCATCGAGGCTGGAAATAGTTGGCTGTGGTTATTTCCGTTATCACCGACTGGGCATACAAAAAAGACATCATCATGTTTCTTGATCAATGAAGCGATATCTAAATCATAATACGATGAGCCAAAACTCATATTGATGACCTGACAGCCAGAAGCAATGGCGTATTCTATTCCTTGCATAATCATTTCTTTTGAGGTGTTTCCCGATTCATCGAATATGCGTATTTCGACTAAAGTGAGTCGAGAATCGATTCCGCGATAAAGGTCTTTCTTCATGCCTGCAATCAGATAGGAAATGTAGGATCCATGTAAATTGGATTCTGCAGTCGGAAGATTGTCTTGGTCAACAAAATCATATCCGTATTCGATTGTTTCCTTTTCGAAGAGAGGATAGAAATCCGGATTGAATCCCGAGTCTAAAATGGCGATTTTGATTTCTCTTTTTTTCGCTTTTTCAAGAAGTATGCCTGAATTTGTATTTTCTAAATACCAAGGCTGCTTATTTGCCGGAGAACAAGATGATAATAGAAAGATTAGAATGCAAAGAAAAGAAAGAAAACACTTCATAGTGCATACACCAAAATGAAAGAAAGAAGAGTCCCAAAATCAAAGAAGAAGAGAACAAAGAAACCGACGAATGTCCATGATAGATAGTCCATTCGAATGCAGCCTGGCACCTTTCTTTGCTCTTCTTTGTATTTTTTCATATCTTCTGGATAATGTTGCAGAAGATAAGGCTTTCTTATTTTTAGATAATAGACGAGGCCGATGACGAATCCGGACCATAATCCAGAAAAGGCACAAATGAAATAGTAGTCGCCCTGTTCATTCACTTTGCTTCCTTCCGCACAAGCAAAGAGAAAAAGAACGAGACTTGCAATCGAAAGAAAAAGCATGATGAAAAAGCAAATTTCGGATACGGCGACCGATTTTTCAAAAGTTAGACTCTCCTGTTCCAGAGGGGATAGCTTGTAAAGTATTTTATGTTCGAAGAGTCCATAAGGAATTGCCAAAAGCAACGAAACAGATAGAATGACGACAACGGCTATTTCGAAGTTGTTCATAAGCGTTCCTTCTTTCAGTAGACAGAATAAGACAGAATCGTATAGTCGCTCCACCATAATCCTATCTCAACATCTGTTCCATATTGATAGAAGATACCTCCAAGTATCATGACAACTCCTTTCAGCATGCTCGGTGCATAATGGCCAAGAATATACTTTATGATTATTGTAAGCCTTCCTATAAACGTCGAAACCGAGAGTGCTTTTTTTATCATTGCAACTGTGTTTACTGCTTCCATCAAACAGTCCAGCAACTGGTTCCCGAAATAGGATTCGCTTTCATTGATTAAATCGAGCGCAGCATCATTGAAGCATTCTTCGAGTGTCGCCGAGTCTGCATGAAGAAAAGCATTCACATCTCGGATGTTATCAATATTAACGAGAATCCCTAAGCATCCTAGTAGAATTGTTCCTTTATAATCCGTATAAAATGTCATCTTGAACCAACTGATATTGAGATTCAAAAACACAGGAGACTGCTGAATAAACTCATCTGATTCAATGGATAGTGTTCCATCATCTTGGATGATGCCATAGCCATTTGTCGCGAAATCATTCATGAACTCAATATTATCAGTTACGAACTTCAAGACTTTGTAGTTCGATACGTATTCTTCTTTATCCCTTTGATATTCCAAGCCTGTTTTTTCTTTGTATCCTTCGATCGAGAGACTATCGTCATTCGTCGGCATGAGGGAATATACTTTTTCATCCAATTCTATATGTGTTTCTTCAATCTGTATAAATTCATGAATCGTCTGATATTCGCTATCCGAGAGTTGATTTTCGACTTCGACAAGATTGGATCCAGGAATGGCTGTCTTGTCTAAATCCGCATCGAGGCTTTGGACCTCTGAATCGAATCGGCTTTGTGAAGTTTCGCCTTTGTCAGTTGAGCCATCCGTAAATCCGCAAAGCAGTAGGCTGGCAAAAAGCAAAGCGACAGCTCTAAGCCCAAAATTCTTTTTCATGTAATAGGTTCCTCATTGCTATTTTACTAGGTTCGATAAAAAAATCAAATATTAATTAAAAAATGTCTTTTCTCATCAATCGATGATTCCATCGATAAAGGAGACAAGACATCTTTTTTTATAGGATTCCTTCGAGAAGAATCTTGATGCCGACACCGACAAAGACGATGGCGGCAATCAATCCTGCCCATTTTTCGAGCGGCTTTGCGACAATCTTGGAAAGGAAGACGGATAAGAAGGAGAGTGTGAAGGTGACCGTGCCGATGATAGAAAAGACGATCAGGGCAGATGGAATTTCATATTTCAGATAGACGAAACCGATGCAGAGAGCATCGATGGATGTTGCGACAGACTGAATCAGAATATCGATAAAGCCGAGTTTTTTTGGCTGGATTTCCTCTTCATTCCCCTTCTTTTCATGGATTCGTTCCTTTAGCCAATCGGCAAAGGATTTTGCGCCTAAGAAGAAAAGAAGCGCAAAGGAAATCCATGGAACGGCTGTTTCCAACTGCTTCTCAAAAGAATGACCTAGGAAATAGCCGATCACCGGCATCACAAACTGGAAGATCCCGAAGGAAAGCGAGATGAGAAGCATCTTTCTTAACTTCATGTTCTGCTCTTTGAGACCATTTGTGGCATTCACACTGCACGCATCAACCGACATCGACAAAGATGTCAAAATACAATCGACCCAATCAATCATTGAACCATAGACCTCCAAAAAGAGACGACACTACTTCATTGAACCGTTTTTATGCATCTTATAGACTTCATAGGAACCATCGAACATTCTCAATCCGGAAATGCAGAAGAAGATTATAGCGGATATTTGCTGCAAAGCAAATTCATCATACGAATTCATGATGACAAAATAGACGCCGGTCACAAACATCAGAATGGATTCGATGATGCTGATGATCATCAGGAAATAGTTTTTCTTCTTCTGTGTTTCGATGACACGGCTGATCATGATAAAGCTGAGAATCATCAAGACGATGCCTAAGACGACGGCTGAGACGACGTTCATCAATCTTCCAGAGATGAAGAAGGAAGAGGAGATGGCAATCGAGATGATGACGATATAAAGACGGGATAGATTGGTTTTTAGATTCCAATGACTCAGATAGAGAAGATAAAGAAAGGTGAAAAATTCAATAATCGTGACTAGAGAGAAGACACCCCCGACGATATAGGGGATGACAGTGTCCGGAGTGAAAAGGAAGAGAAACCCAAGAATCAGGAATCCAACCGACATCGGAAGAGCGGGATAATGGATGATGAAATCAATCCATCGGATATGCCTGAAATTCATCAGCGTCCGGCCAAACCAGACGGTGAAGGGAAGTCTTGTCATGGCCTTTCTTGTTTCTGGGGTGATGTTGGATAATTGAAGGAAGACGCGGTTGAGTTCCTTGATTCCGCCATCAGTGACGCTGGTCACGGTCTTCTTTTTCCCGTTGTCTCCAAAGATGGAGAAAATGTCGTTGATTGCCTTTTCCCTATCTTCAACGCTCGTATCGGAAATGAACATAGCAAGAGCATCATCGATAAGCTGGGCTTCTGGATCGATGCGACTTGTTTCACAGAGACAATCTCCACAGACGAGCCAAGATTTGATGTCGTGCTGCATAAGCCCTTTTTCGATGGATTGGACGATATGTGTATTGGAATAATCGAATGGAAAGAACATGCCGATGACACAATAGTGAGGGATGATGCGGATGGTCTTTTCATCGATTCCGCTTAGGAAGGATGGGTCTTGGACATCCTTGCAGATACCTGGACCATCATTGTCAAAGACTGTTTTCACCTTCTGATATTTTTCTTTGTCCATCGTGCTGGCGGCATAGATGGCCAAGTGGGCACCCTTGGAATGGCCTCCGATATAGTAGATTCCATCGTCGACAATATTTTCTTCGACATATTCTCTGGAGAGTTCTTGGGCAGGCACTCTCTTATAGGTGAGATCCATATCCTCTTTCCATCCTGCAATGGAATTGTCCGTTCCTCGAAAAGCGAGATAATGCTCATTGTTTCCGAAGCAGAAATTCATGGCAGAGAATTGGAGAGTGTCGTTCTTGTCGTTTTTGATGATATCGACATAATTCCTGATGATGACATTTCCGAATCTGTTGGAGGAGGCAATGATCTCAAGTTCTTTTTCCTTGATGATCCAACTGAGTGATTTTGGAAATCCTCCGATTTTCATCAGTCGGTCATAGTATTCCCTTAAGGTGATTCCTTCTTTGTTTTCGTCTTTGCTGATCGGGACCTCATAGAAATCGGAATACGCCAAAAAAGAGAAGACCAGGTTGTCGACGATGTTGAATGGGACTTGTTCAAAGGCAAGGTCACCTCTCCAACGAACATAATCGAGTATCGTTCCGTGTTGCATTTTCCTAATGAATTCCTATTGAATTATTTTAGCAAAGAAATTTCTTTTTTTGCGTGGAAATAATAGGGATTTTGAATTTGGCTTTGATTTTCGAAAAAACGAAAATCGATAAACGAAGTCATTTGCCGAAAAAAGTCATCCGACAGCGCCTTTGTTGACGTATAATTGAGAGGCAAGTTTTCTTGCGCATGATTAATTAGAGGTATCAATATGAAAATCAATCCAGAAGTAAAGAAGGCTCTTGAAGAAGGAAAGGCTGTCGTTGCCCTTGAATCCACCATCATCTCTCATGGCATGCCCTATCCGAAGAATGTCGAATGTGCACTTAGCGTCGAAAAGGTCATCCGTGACAATGGTGCCATTCCAGCGACAATTGGCATCATCGATGGCGAGCCTATCATCGGCATGACTCCAGAAGAAATCGAAGTCTTTGGAAAGACCAAGGGAATCGAGAAGGTTTCCAGAAGAGATCTTCCTGTTGTCTGTGCCATGAAGAAATGGGGAGCCACAACTGTCTCAGCCACAATGATTTTGGCTAACATGGCTGGAATTGAATTCTTCGTGACGGGCGGCATCGGCGGTGCCCATCGCAAAGCCAACATCACCTTCGATGTGTCTGCGGATCTCGATGAACTTGGAAAGACCAATGTCACCGTCATCTGTGCGGGGCCGAAGGCCATCCTCGACTTGGGATTGACCATGGAATATCTGGAAACCAAGGGCGTTCCGGTTTTGGGTTACAATACAGATCACCTTCCGGCGTTCTTCACGCGTACAAGCAAATACAAGGTCGATTACAACGTCAAGTCTCCTTTGGATATCGCTAAGATTGTCAAAGCCAAGAGGGATTATCATCTCGATGGCGGAATTTTGGTCACCGATCCGATTCCGGAAGAATATTCTCTCCCTGAAGAATACATCAATGCTGAAATTGACAAGGCTTTATCCGAAATGGAAGAGAAAGGAATCACTGGAAAAGATGAGACGCCATTCCTTCTTTCCAAGATTGTGGAACTCACATCCGGCAAGAGCTTGGAAACGAATATCCACCTCATTCTGAACAATGCCGAATTGGGAGCCAAGGCGGCTGTTGAGTACGCAAAATTGAATAAGTAACCATGGATAAGACCATGCTATTGTTCGGTGGGAGCAATATCGACTATATCGGAACGAGCGATGAGCCTCTTTTGGAGAGTGTCTCCAATATAGGGAAAGTCACGGTTTCTTTTGGTGGAGTGATGCGAAACATCGCAGAGAATCTTTCACGTTTAGGAAATCAAGTCATCTTTGTGACCGCAATTGGAAAAGACATGCTCGGAAAAGAACTCAAGAAAGCTCTTCTTGAACTGAATATCAATGTCTTCTCGCCGGATTCCGATTTGTCGACAGGCTCTTATCTTGCCATCAATGATTCCAATCATGATATGGCATTGGCTCTTTGTGACAATAAGATTATCGAATCCATCAATGCGAAATATCTCAAGAGGATTCATACTTTCATCAAAAAGCATGAATATCTCTGTTTGGATGCCAATCTTTCCACGGAATGCATCGATACGCTTTTCGAGCGGTATCCGGAAAAGAAATTCATTGTGGAGGCAATCTCTCCAGAGAAGGTTGTCAAATTCAAGAATCATCTTTCGAACATTCATTTGATCAAGGTCAATATTCATGAGGCCAAAGCCCTGATTGATCAGGATCTTGAACCGGCTGAACTTGTCCAACATCTTCTTTTGAAGGGTGTCGACAATGTCGTCCTCTCCAATGGAAGCAAGGATATCTACATCGGTTCCTCTAAAGATCAAATTGAAATCATTCCCGTGAAGAAGGTCGAGAAGTTCATCAATACGACCGGATGCGGTGATGCTCTGACTAGCGGCATCATCGATCACTTCCTCCAAGGAAAAACTTTGAAGGAATCTGTTGAATTCGGTATCGAACTTTCCAGAATGACATTGATGAGTCCGTTTGCCACCAGCAAAGAAATCGAAAAATATAAGCACGATTAAAAACAAAAAAAAGGTATCGGATAGAAAAAACTATCGGGTACCTTTTTTTGAATTCTCAAGAGTCTTTTTTTCTATGTTTCTTGCGATTCAAAACAATTCCTTCTTAAGATAGACGGAATCCTTCTCTTCGATTTTACGTATCGGCTTTGCGGGAATGCCATAAGCGATATACCCATCCGGAATTTTTCCTGTCACGACGCTTCCTGCTCCGATGACGCAATTATTTCCAATCTCAGCCCCTGCACAGATTGTGACATTCGAAGCGATCCAGACATTATTTCCGATGACAATTTTCTTTCCGTATTCCCTATCGGTTACTCCGTATTCAGCCATGAATGACTGTCTTTCCTCAGCTAAAAGAGGATGAAGGGGCGTATTGATGCTGACATTTGGCCCACAGAATACATTATTGCCAAGAAGAACGGTGCAGACATCCAGACAGGTGAAGTGGAAATTGCAATAGAAATTATCGCCTGCGATGAAATTCACGCCATAATCAAAATAAATCGGACCTGTCAGGTACGGATTCTTGCCGATGTTTGGAAGGAGTTCATGGATGATTTTTTCTCTCTTTTCGATTTCCTCCTCGCTTGTTTTATTGTATTCGAAGCAGAGATGATGAGCCTTATTTCTCATCTCTACGAGTTCTGGCTTTCCGGATTCATATAACTTTCCTTCTTTCATTTTTTCGAATTCGGTCATGATAGGCATCTCCTTTTTAGATTTCTTCGATTTTATTCTTGTCTTTTCTTCGGACGACGACTTTTTCGACTCCTTCTATGTTTTTCAGATTGGACAGAAGGTTGTTGAGGGAGTTTGTCCTTGTCCGGTAGGCAAGACAGACTTTGATTTCATAATAGTTTTTCTTGTCTTCATCGTTTTTGATTTCGCTTGAGATATCTTTGAGAAAAACACTTGAATTGACAACCTCTTCCTTTATGAGAGCAAACATTCCTTCACAAAACTTCGCTTTGATGATGATTTCCGGGGATTTTTTGTTTAACCATCTTTCGATATAGATGAGGCCAAGAAGAAGAATGAGAACCAAGAGGGTGACTCCGGTGGCTTCAAGAACGAATCCAGAACCGCAGGCCATGCCGATGGCTGCGACAAAAAGCAGAGTTGCTGCCGTTGTCAGGCCTTTGACGTTAAAGCCATTCTTGACGATGGCTCCTGCTCCCATGAATCCGATGCCACCTAAAATGCCGGCGGCGATGCGAGAAGCATCGTAGGTAAGATCTTGGAAGGTTTTGTTGTCCTTGATAACAAGACGGATGGCAAAGATGGATGTCGACATGATCAGAGAACAGGCAACCGAAACGATGACATGTGTTCTCAATCCAGCGGATTGTCCTGTCATCTCTCTTTCCAAACCAAGCAAACCCGATAAAAGGGCAGCGACGAGCGCTGTCAGCAAGGTGAAGAGAAAAATGCCATATTCATTGATTTCCAATAGGGATATGAACCAAGAATCCATAATATTCTCCCTTTCATTTCTTTTATTATACCAAAAGAGAAGTCTCTTAATTTTATTTTTCCTTTTTGCACATCTCTTTGATGCCGCGGATGTAATGATGATTACACATCTCCAAGAGGCCTTTTGCCACAGGATATTTCAGGACGCCGGAGGAAGAATAGCATAGACTGCGAAGAGAATTGTTCGGAATCATTCTCATGACGAACAAAGCGGCTTTCTTTTTTCTTTCTCGTTCTAGACGGTCTTTGATTCTGCAGGCTTTCTTATAGGAATGATGTGCTGCTTTGTGTGTAATTCTTCGAAAGAGTTTTCCAAACGGAGTTGTGAATTCCCCAATCGGTGTTTCGAATGTTATCTTCTTCTCCTTGACAATCTTTGGAATCGGCAAAGAGAGAAGCTCCTCATAGTCTTCATCCCTGAGGGATGTGAGATTCTCAAGATGGAGGTAATGGCTCATCACTTTTTCAGAATAGGGATTCTCGACTTTTTCTCCATGGATGAAGAAATGAGCTGACAATTGATCTTCCAAGGCATTCTTGGAAATCATGAATGTGTATTCGCCTTCTTCGAGGACGAATTCTTTTTTCCTGACGTCATAAATCTTCAGGTCTTCCTCTTTCACTCGAATGGAGACGACCTTGCTTTCTTTTGCCTTCAGATAGATTTTGTCGAATCCTTTGAGTTCCTTGATTGGATGCATCAGCTTGGAAGGATGGGCAACATAAAGTTGAGCGACTTCATAGGAATCTCTTTTTCCTGTATTCGTGATTGTAAAAGTAAAAAGATAGCCTTCATTTGTCTTTTCAGTTTTTAGGTTTGAATATTCGAAAGAAGAATAGCTGAGTCCATATCCAAAAGGGTAACGGATAGCATCCGTCTTTGAAAGATAGTACCGATATCCGACAAAGATGGATTCTTTGTAGATTTCCTGGCTTGTCTTTGTGAATGTGTCTCCAAAAGGAACATCCTCGTATTCTTTTACCCATGTTTCGGCAAGCCTTCCAGACGGAGAGACGTCTCCAAAGAGAAGATGGAGACAGGCTTCAGCTCCGCCCTCACCTGGAAGAAGGAAGTCGAGAAGAGCATCAACCTGATCCAAGATTTTTTCAGCTATGAGACTTCCGTTATGGAGAATGAGGACCACTTTTTTCTTCATTTCAAGGATTTTTTCAAGAAGAGAAATCTGATTTTCCGGCATTCTTAGATTGTCACGATCAAACCCTTCGGATTCGACATAGTCGTTGAGTCCGCCAAAGAAAAGAATCGTTTCGTCTTTGTCTTTGATAGAGGAGAGAACCTCATCCTCTAATTTTTTATTCGGAGAGATTTCTTCTTCCTTGAAGCCCTGATGGTATTCATAGTCAATCGCATTTTTTTCGAAGATATCTTTATGAGAGAACAGACAATAGGGGTTTAGCAGGGCCGATCCAGAGCCTTGATAGCGGATATAGGAAAAGAAATCGCCGATGACGATGAATTTCTTTTTCTTGTCCAATGGAAGGATGTCTCCTTCGTTTCGAAGAAGGACGGCGCTTTCCTCGGCTGCCCTGACAGCGAGATTGTAATGTTTTTGAAAATCTGTTTCTTTCTTTTTATTCTCAGTTCGATCGATGGCTGTCAGGATTCTTTCCACGGATTGGTCAAGAAGGGATTCGGGAATTCTCTTTTCCTTTACTGCTTTTTCCAAAAGATGAATGGAGTGGCTGACCTGACCGGGCATTTCGAGGTCGGTTCCCCCAAGAAGGCCATTTTCTCTTGAGACAATGCCGCCCCAGTCAGTCATGGTGATGCCATCAAATCCCCACTTTTCTCTAAGAAGGGTGTTTTGCAGATATCCATTTTCACTGCTATGGATATGATTGACCATATTATAGCTCGACATGACGGCATAAGGCTTTGCTTCTTTTACCGCCATTTCGAATGGTTTGAGATAGATTTCATGGAGGGCTCTTTCATCGAGGATGGAATCGCCGACAAAACGATATTTTTCATTGTTGTTGCAGGCAAAATGCTTCAGACAGCACCCGACATGATTTTTTTGAACACCTAAGACATAGTCGATGGCCATTTTTCCGGCTAAAAAAGGATCTTCGGAGAAGTATTCGAAGTTGCGTCCGCAAAGCGGATTCCTCTTGATGTTGATGGCTGGTCCTAAAACGATGTTCACACCATAATGGAGACTTTCTTCTCCGATGGCATTTCCGATTTCATGGATGAGAGATGTATCCCAGCTCGAAGCCATGTTCACACCGGATGGGAAACATGTCGATGGAAGGCAGTTTGCGATTCCATCCATGGAATTTCCTTTTGCATTTTCGATGCGAAGTCCGTTAGGCCCGTCGGAAAGAAGGAGGGAGGGGATTGAAAGCCGCTCAATCGGTCGGGTTTCCATATTCCTGTATCCTGAGAGCATGGATGCTTTTTCGTGCAACGTTAGATTTTCAATTTTATCCATATGGTTCATTCTTTGCTCCTCCTTCGAGGTAAAGGCTTTCATTATTGTATCATGAAATTCTGATTCGCTTGCGATTGTCTTATTTTCTTGTGACAACGGAAAAAGGCTATCGGGTGTCGGAATAAGAATCCGTACACCTTCTAGCCTTTTATTTCATCTTATCTGAATTCGACTTTTTTATCATCCTAGATTTGGCCATCCTTGATTTCGACCTTGTCGAGATTCTTGCCATCACTCTTTCTGTAGCCCTTGTAGTGCATTTTGTATTTGATGCCTTGGGCTGTGTTGGATGTCGCTCTTTCGATGACCGTCTTCTTCAATTTGCCGAAAACCGTCTTTTGATCTGGATTGACAAAGCAGAAATAGTAGTTGTCGATGGCATCTCTTTCCGAATTCGTATATTTTGTCGAATCAAACGGATTGGATCGATACTGATTGACATCATCGTAGACGTCATAGGATTTTCCATCGGCATTGATGTTGCCAAAGTCATAGTAGTAGACACGAAGTTCGTCATGGATGTTCGTTGTCCAGATTCCATCATCCGAAGGTCTGAATTCGGCATGCTCGACTCCCTTGTAGAAGCCTTTGGCCTTGTCGAAGAGATCTTTATACTTGCAAGTGAAGCCGGCAGCGACGAGGTAATCCTTCACAGAGAAACTCTTCGTATCGACACAAACTGCTTTGATGTAGTTCGCATAGTCGGCGAAGACTTTCTTATAAAGATCTTCCTGGGATGTGCAGTCCAATGTGTAGATGACGTTTTCGTAGATAGAATTCTGGGATCCCATGGCATCCTTCTGGACATAGGCTGGATTGTTTCCTTCTCTCTGATAGGAGATGTAGTTGAAGTCGTTGTTGCCAGGAGTGACAGGAAGAAGACTTGTCGAGAGTGTGACACCATCCTGGATGACGATGTTTCCTTCCTTATCGACGGTTCTATTTCGATAGGTGATGAGGTGATCGACATCGTGTTTTTTCTGAATGGCATCCAATTTGATCAGTTCATCTTTGAACTGACCGTTGAGAGTATTGACGGCCTTGATCATGGAACGGACGCCTTGCTCATAACCGATCAGGTTGGAGTCGCCAGTCTTTAACTGACTCATCTGGGAACCGGCGGAAAGCTGAGCGAGCTGGCAAAGACTGTTGACCAAGAATCCGACATAGGTGATGAATTTCTTTCTTGGCTGGACGGTCATGTAGTCCCAGGTTTCGGCAGTGCCATAGGATTCTTCATATAAATCGAAGAGCTTCACGGATTTATCGACGGAATAAGGAACGATGAAGCTATTGGCCAACTGTTCGGCTGCGTTCCAGAGGTTGTTGCTCGAGAGGGATGGGAATTTCAGTTCATCGAGTCCCTTATAGAATTCCTTCTTCTGGTTTTCAAGTTCGGCTTTGTCGACCGTGCTGTTTTGTTCCTTCTTAGCTATATCGGCAAGGATAGCCATCTTGGAGAGAACCGGAGTCTGGATTGTTCCCAATTTTGACAAAAGGTCGTTCATGATGTCCTTATTATGGATTTCAACGATTTTTCTTTTCACATCGCTGAATCCCTTGGACAAGTTCTGCTGAATATCTTTCAACTGCTGGCAGATTTCATCAAGTTTCTTTTCTTCTGTGCTTCTCATATCGAAACCTAAAGAAGCCATTGCGCTGTTGAATCCTTCTTTTCCAAACGTGCTTGCAAGATAGCAGATGAAGTTCGCACCGCTGTATTTCAATCCATCGAGGAACATGCCCGCGACGTCGAAGCCGCCTGTGGTTTCGGTGCCGGCTGTAGCCGGACCTTTGAACACAACGTTGTTATTATTGATATGAAGAATATGATTTTCCACATTGTCATTCTTTTCTACGCTTTTGGCAACAGTATCTTCCTGAGCCGTTGCAATCTTATTGGCGGCAGCGACAGATCCGATGCCCATCATTCCGAGAGCGGTTGCGGCAAGAATTGCTTTTTTTGTTGTTTTCATAATGTCCACCTCCATTTAGGTTTACAATATCTCAAAGTTTGTTTCTTTGATTGACTCTATTCTAAACGATGCAAAGTTCTATGTCAACAAGAATTTACAAAAAATAAAGATTTGATACTTAACGTGTTTTGAAAATTACAAAATAGAATTCTATTTATCCATAATATCGTCTTGAAATCTTGCTTGGAAATCGAATGTTATCATCAAAAAAGGACTTGTTTGACGAAAGACTGAGAGTAAAATAAAAATACAAATGGCTTCCTTGATGACATTTGTTTTATAGATGAGGAGATAACAGATTATGGCAACAATTGAGCAGACATTTCTTCGTTTAAAACAATCCCCGTTTCGTTCGAAGTTTCATCTGACGGACAAGGATAAAAAATATATTGAAGAAAAAGGCATGGATACAATTGAAAAACATGCAGCTGATTTTGTTCGGACTCGATTGGCTCCTGCAGAGATACCGAATGACGGCAAGCAGACACCAATGCGCGGTCATCCCGTCTTTATCGCACAACACGCCTGTGCGTGCTGCTGCCGTGGCTGCCTATATAAATGGTACCATATCCCAAAAGGACGTGAACTCACAGAAAACGAGCAGGAAAGAATTGTGAAACTTCTCATGGCCTGGATTGAAAAACAGCTTGAAACAAACGAACTGCAAGAAAAGAGTGACAAAAGCGGAACATAAAAAGGAATGTAGATTTTTAGGCACAGTAAAATTGTAAAATCATTGGGAATAGAGTGGAATATAATGTCATTGCTGCTCTCATTTTTTTGAATGTTGATATTCGAAAACTTGATCAATGAAGAAACGAAGGATTCGGATCAACGACTCTTTCGGACCGTGTTCTTCGGCATTATGATCCTCTATGAACCCGATAGCTAAAACAGATCATCGGGAGTTCACCGGTGATGATTTCTGCGACATGGATCTTAAAGATTTTTTTGCTTGGGAGTATCCTAGTCATCATCAAAAATGATTTCTTTTTTATCTAGCTACGATATGTCTGAGCATTGTCGATTTGCCGGCTTGTCATTGGCCATATACCACAATGAATAGATATTATGTTGTCATTTGTCCGATGAATTTTAAATTGGTCTATTGATATATTTTTCATTGAAAATGGACAATTCCATTCGAAATTGTCCATGTCTTCATATAATCAGTTTTGTTAAATTTCCATTGTATATTTCTGATAACTGGATTTGTCATCGATTTCTTTGATGGAGATGCCATTCCCATAATTGAAGGAAAGTTTGGCACTCGAACTTGAAGTGATTGTACCGCTCATGTTCGTATAATCGTTCTTATAGTTCAATTTCAGGTCTTCTTTGTATCCGATGGAACTGATTCCTTTTGAAGTATTGAAAATCAATGTGTAATCCAATTTTGAGGAACTGTCGATGGACAGAGAATCTGTGAAATTGAGAAGCGTGGAGATGGATTGGCTTCCTGTGAAGTCTGTGTCGATATCCTGCTTCTTGACTTGCTCGCTCAATTTTTTTCCATCGATCGAATAGGAATATGAATAGATGTCATTGCCATGACTCTTGAATGATCCTTCACTGTCCATATTCAGGAAAGAAGATTCGATTTTTGCATAGGCGTCTGTATCGGTATCACTCTTTTTCAAAAGAGGAAGATCAGAATCGGCGAATGGACTATCGATATAATATTTTCCGGAGCCGATAGAGAATGTCGGATTGTTTTTGTTGATGTCTTTGAGAAGATTCAGGACATTTTCATTTGATAAATCAAGATAGAAGGCCGTCTTGTCGAAATAGGCATTGATGGCATATTTCTTCTTTTCGAATTTGGATGAGACCTTGTTCGTCAAGAGACTGGTCCTGCTCATATCCGCTTCGTAGTCAAAGGCAAGAGTGAATTCGATTCCCATATAGCCTTTGATGTCATCGGCGTTTGTGGACGTCAAGCCTTTCATTCCAAGAGAAATGGATAAATCTGTCAATTGAAAGTTCAGTTTTGCGTAGGGAGATGTTTCATTTCCGTCACTGTCCTTTGCAGACAGATTGGCATCAATTGAGAAGGAAACATCGGAGAGTGAAATTTCAAAAGCATCAGAAGAACCTTCTTTGGAATCGACACTGGCATCATACGATTGCTTCAGCTTTGCCTTTCCTTCCGTAGAGGTTATATCCGTTCCTTTGTTCGGCAATGCGACTGGATCAGAACTTGTGCAGCCTGTCAGCATGAGTGGGAATAAGAGCAAGAAAGAAATTTTATTTTTTTTCATCATTTTTCTCCTTTTCTAGCTATTATTTTAGGCTTTTTTAAGATGCATTTCAACAAGTCCCATCTCTTGTATTTCGAAAATTTTTGTGTCTTGCACTCTTCCTGTTTTGATGTTAATAGAATTTTTCATTTTATCGACTTAAGAGATAAAATGAAGAGGAAGCATATAAGAATATCTGAAAACAAAAAAGCGAAAAGAACTTATATTCCATCGTGAGAAAAGATAAGATAAAGGGAATATTGAAATCAGGAGCAAAACAAAATGGATGTCAAAGAGAGAATCAAAGAAGAAAAAGGATATGTCAGTGGCTATAGTTCTGTCTTGAGCAAGGATCAGCTGAAAGCTAAAACACTGTGTCAGAAATATAATCTATCCATGCCAGATGAAACAGAAAAAAGAGAAGCAATCCTCAAGGAATTGCTTGGCACGTATCATCCGTGTGGAATCGAACCCTCTTTTCATTGCGACTATGGATTCAATATCCATCTGCATGGATTTTGTCTTTTCAACTACAACTGTGTGGTTTTGGATACTTCGCCGGTTCATATCGGAGACTGGGTTTTTATTGCTCCGAATTGTGTCTTGGCCTGTTCTGGCCATGCCATTGACCCAAGCCAAAGATGCCATGGTATAGGCACATCCGGGCCAATCGTGATTCAGGATCGAGTCTGGATTGGAGCAAATGTGACGATTCTTGGTGGCATCACGATTGGAAAAGACAGCATCATTGGTGCAGGCAGCGTGGTCAATAAAGATATTCCAAGTGGTGTTGTTGCAGCCGGTGTTCCTTGCAAGGTGATACGGAAAATCACAGATGAAGATAAAATCGATCCGTCTATGATCGAATTCTGAGAAGAATGATTGATGTTTATGTTCATGATTTCTAAACGAAACATTTTATATTGAAGAGTGAAAATAATTCCTTAATTTTTATTTGCGAGTGGAATGAAATAATATGTCTATTCTCTTCGATTCGTTTATTAATTTTAAAAAAATATTATTATAAATAAACTATTAATAAGTGTACACAGAAACTACTTTGTTATATAATTAAAAAAATCGAAAGGAATTCGTATTATGAAAAGCAAAAGAAATCTCATTGCAATCATATCTCTTATGACCGTAGGAGGACTTGTCGGCTGCTCGAGAAAGGCATATGCCAAGCCGGATAGTTCGACAACGAAAACAGAAAATAGCACAGTGATGACGGAAGGCTCGGACAAAAAAGAGGACTCCACTTCTTTTTCTTCTTCTGATAGAGATTCGACCTCGACGTTGGATTCTTCCTCTTCGAGTGAACCGGAAAAAGCTGTTTGTCCGATTTATCAGGGCATGGTGGTTCTCAATGCACTCACTGGTACACAGTCTGCAAATGCCTTGGGCCATGATATCTCTGATTATGTTTCCCAATTCCCAGAAATTTCGGATGAAAACAAGGTCGACTATTGTGTGGCTGTCAACCAAAAAGTTAAACTTTTGGTCAAGTTCCACAATCTCGATAAGGCAAAGATTGAAGCTTTAGCTATCAACGGGAAGAAATATGATGTCGATTTATCCATGACGACTCTTGAAGGTGTCACGGTGGAAGTGGACGCGTATACCAAATCTGGATATAACACATTGACTTTGACGGATATTGCTTTCACCGATTCCTTGAATCAGGCCGGAAATTATTCTGAAGAACACACGCTTACACTCGGTGTTTCGTATACAGATATGATCACTGCTAAAATTAGCAGTTCTGTGATTATGGAAGGCAAAGCGACATTCGGTCTTTCCTTTGCCAACATCGAATCGACATTATCGAACGGAAAAGTGATTGCCTATCTTTCCGATGGCAAGGATTATTTGGAAAACAAGGTTTTTACAATCGATGCGGATAAGAATGCCACTGTTTCCTTTGAAAATTTGGAGACAGGAAAAGAATATTATTTCGGAATCGCCGCTTCCTATAATCTTTATGATGGAAATGGACTTCACTATTCTTGGATTCTGAAGCATAGCTTCACAAGTCAAACCGGCTATTTCTTAGATTCCTTCACTGTCACCCAGACATCCATCGAATGTAAGGTTAACAGCAATGTGACGGATACCTCTATCGCAAGCATCACCAGCATTGCCCTCATGGATGGTGAGACGGAAGTAAAGAAAATCACGACCGTAGGGGAAACAGCGACTTTTTCTGGTCTTCTTTCCAATCATGATTATGATGTCGTTTTATCCTATACCTATGATGGGAAGGCTTATACTCAGAAATATAGCAAAAAGACCATTGCGAAGGTGGCTCCCACTGTTTTGGTCAAATCGAGCGATGTCACACAGAGTTCCTTCAAATACGAATTATCCCTCACGGATGTCGATTCCGTGTGTGTTATCGATTCTCTAAAACTGGTCAATGGAACATCCGAAACGGAACTGAGTGAACATTCAGGTGAACTGACCTCTCTTTTGAGAAATGCGACCTATGAGATCAAGGTCGAATATCATTACGATCTGAATGATGGAAAAGGAAATCAGTCCTATACTGTCAATAAGACAATCGTATTGCAAGAAACGCTTGAGCCGACTGTCTCCTTTGCCAAAGCGGATGGAAGTGAAATGAATATTTCTTTCCAGTATGAAGTCAGTGCGGATGAAGGAATTGATGTTACTGTGGATCGTGTTGCTCTCTACGACGGAACTGAAGAGAAGGATTCTCTTTTAGGTGAGGAAATCGTCAACAAGGAAGGCGATTTTGCCGGTCTTTATTCTGATCAGGAATATATTCTTTCTTTGACTTATCGCTATGATTTAGCAGACGGAAAAGGCGAGCAGACAAAGACAGTCACCAAAACGGTGAAGACTTCGGCTATCCGGGTGCCAGGTGTCACAATCAAGGCGAGCAAATATGGCCAGGATTTCATTTCTGGAACGGTCGAAATCGATCAAGACTATGACATTACCAAGAACATCAAGGTCGAAATCTATGAAGATCAGCTCGATGCGGATGGAAATTCGACAGGATACGTTTTAAAGGAAGAAACTTCCGGAACATCTTTTAATTTCCAAGGACTGAAGGCGAACAATTTTTATAAACTGAAATGTTCTTATGTCTATGGTCTAAACACCAAAAATGAAACGGGACTCATTCCTGGAACGGCAAAAGATGTTGTCAGAAAGACTTCCTTTGCCTATACGCTTAGCGATTTGCAGCTGGATAATACAAATCCGATTGAGGTTGGGCAGAACGTCTATATGTCTATGAAGTTACATGTCTCGAATGAGGATTCCTTGCAGCTCACTTCGATTGTCGTCAATGGAATGACATTGAATCCGGAAGAGAATGGTTATCTTGTCACGGGAGATGAGGATGGGGAAGTTCGGTTCAAGGTGAAGACTTCTGAAGATGATCTTGAAAATTATGAAAAATATACCTCTGAAGATGGCATGACTTCCTTCACTGTCGAAAAAGTGACGGTTTATAACACATCCGATAATAGTACATATGATTTCTATGTCAGCGGCAATAACACGGTCAAGACAAAGGTTTATGGTCGTGTCAGTACTGAAAAAACTTATTTTGTCGATTCGTCGAATCAGAAGATTGATTATTATGAAGCGGGCGATGATGTCGGTGTCATTGTCGAATTCAACAATCCATACAAATATGACATCAAGACGATCAATGGAAGATCAGATATCACGAAAATCGATGATTCCAAATATCGTTTCAGTATCGATACATCCTCGGAGGCGGCTGGATTCAAGACTCTTTCGGTGAATAGCTTTACCTACTTTTTGGATGAAGAGACACAAAAATCATTATCTGTCGACAACCTCTATGCGAAAGCCTTTGTTGTTGAGGATAAGACGGCAAAAGTTATCTCGACATGGGATCATTTCTACAATATGAATGATAATTATATCTACCGATTGGAAGAGGATCTCGACTTTAAGGAAATTCCAACACAGTATAAGAATCTGACAGAGACGGGAAAGACATTCAATGGCGTTCTTGAAGGAAATGGCCATTCCGTCAAGAATCTGAAGTTTGCTTCGACTGTTGAGAACAAAAATGTGGATTTAGGCCTTTTCAAGTCCGGAAGCATGATTATCGATAGCTTGAAGCTGCAGAATGTCTATTTTGCGTTGGATTTGGAGAATTTTGGGACAACCAGTTCACGTGTCGGTCATGTTGGATGCTTCATTGCGGAATCAGATAATGCCATATTGAACAATTGCGTTGTCGATAACCGTTCTTCGATTGATTTCGAAAATGGCACGGCAGATAATTATTGTTATTCCTACGTCGGCGGCTTTGTCGGCGAACTCGGCAAATTTGGTGAAATCAACAACTGTATCAATGAAAGCGTCATCGCTGCGGAGAATGGCTATGCCGGTGGATTTGTTGGATTTATGTCTGGAAGCATGAATCATTGCTACAACCTCGGAAGTGTCCATCTCTCGACGTCGTCTGCGTATGGAAGCGTCGGCGCTTTTGTCGGAAGGTTTGATCGCATGTCGGCGACCTCCAAGATTTCCAATAGTGTCAACCTTGGACCGGACCGATTCTATTCGTCGAAGATCGCCATGATTGGAGCCTGCAATAACTCTATCGATTCCACAAAGAAAGGACAGACGGAAAATACTTACAATCTCTTCAAACTCTATGATGATGTGAGCGATAAGAAAAATAACATTCAGAAGCTAAAGAGAGCGAATATCAACAGTGAATTCTTTACAGAGACTTTGCATTTCGATACGACAATCTGGGATGTCAGCAAAGTGAATGCCAATTCGAAGATTTATCCGACCTTAAAGGTGTTTGAGAACTAATATGCGCCTTTATGTATTCTATTGTTTGTTTTGAGAGCACTTGGAGGAAAGAAAATGAAAAAGAGCTCAGGTATGTATATTTTGGAAGGAACGAAGGAAGCGTTCATTTATTACTTCCATCATTTCAGTAAGTTCTTCGTGTTTTGGGTTGTCGAATTTGTCACATTGCTTGGAAAATTCTGTGTCTTCATCGATCCGCTGATGCAAAAATTCCATATTCAGATGTGCAAGATGGTCGATGACAGCGGTGAGACAAATATGGCCAAAGCCTTCGATCAGGCAGATCATAAGAAAGGCTATCGAAGCCTTGTTCTGTTCGATTTGGTTTGGCTATTGTTTACTCTTGCCGGTGTTGCCACCTTCTTGGGGTTGGGATATTTGATTGGAACATTCATCTATAATATCGACTACAATTCGTATAGCGGGTCCTTCCAAGGAAATCTGTCGACATTGCAGACGTTCATCAACTTCTTATACATTCCTTTTGGTGTCTTTGCTCTTATCTATTTCGTCATTGCTCTCCTTGTCAAGGAAGCGGGCGTCTATGCTGCCTATAAGAATCCGGACATGGGACTCTCTGATATCATTTATAGTGCATTTGCGACCTTGAAGGAATGCGGAGGCAGACTCTTCTTGGTGAATCTTCTTGCCATGCTTGAGATTCTCACCTATGCAGCCATCATTGTCGTTCCCATCTTCATTGTCGCTATCGTCGTTCCGATGAACTTCCCGGATGATCCGACCTATGCGCCATGGATTATCTGGATTCTCTCTTGCATCTTCAGCGCTGTTTCGGTTTTCGTCATCCCGCTTCTCTTTGGATTCTATCGTCTTTCGATTCATAAATTCTTTATGGAAAATGGCAAGGCTGAATCCGTCATCATTGCCTACCGCAAGAATGAAAACCAGTCCAAGGAGGCAGATTTCATACCTCTGACCGAAGAAAAGAACAGTGCCGGTGAAACAGTCTATGTTGAGCTGAAGAAACAAAAGAAGAATAAAGGGAACTGATTATGCTTGGATTTTTATTCATTCTTTTGGGGACTCTCCTTCTTCTTGCCATCACATTTTTTGTTCTTCCAAAAGTTCTGATTCATTATGTCTATCAGGATGGAATCAAGGAAGGAGAGAAATCTTCGGATTTTACCTATTATCTCGCAGAAAAAGAAAATCAGGATGTCTTTGATTCCTATCGCATTTTCTATGACAAGAAGGCTGGAAAAAAAGTTCTTCAGATCGATTTCAAGGAAGAAATCCACCGCGTGAAATTCTATGTTCTCTTCTTCGACTATGCGAATCGGCCGATTGAGTGCAAGGAATATGTTGTCGAAGATGCCCAGTTCCGCAATGAGGTTCTTGCGCCGATCAATGCCAGAGGAGCTTATGTCCAGGTTATGGAGAATGAAGACACCGTCTTTGTAAAAAAGACACCTCTTGTTCTCGATCGGATGCATCTCATCCTTGCCTCTGTCCTTTATGGGTTTCTTGCTGCCGGTTGTGCTTTTGTCTGTGGCATCGGATTTGTCTGGATGGTCAATGGTGCCATCTATTCCATTTTCGAAATGCGTTTTCCCTTCCTTTTCATCATGATCTTTGTCTCTTTTATTCTGTTCACCATTGGAGGTTTCTTCCTGATCCGTCATACTGAAAAAGATCGGTTGGGTGAGAAAAAGGAGGCCAATGTATGAGTTCATTAAAATTCCTTCGACGTGTCGAATATCATACGCTTTTGGATGATAAGGCTCCGATTTCCTTCTATGATCTCTATGAAGATGAGAAGCATCGCTTTGCGATGGTGACGTTCTACAATCATTCGAAATATACGATTTTGTCCTTCAAGGTAAAATTCACTTTCTATACGGCAAATAGGGATTTCATTTCAGAAGCGGTCTATGAACTCAAGCCGAAGGATTTCCGTGCCTTCCATAATTTCGAACCGAAGGATCCTTTATTGATGCCAAAGAATGCCCAAGGGTTTAACTACGAGATTTTCGATGTCGTCTATCCGAATGCCCAAGAAATCAAGAAAGAACGACTCCGCATTCAGATGGATACATTCGATAATTCCAAAAAAGTCGACCCAGTCAAGACGAATACCTTCAAGAAATGGAGTTGGGTCTGTTTAATGGGCGTGGGTCTGGCTGTTTTATCGACCGCCGGATATCAGATCTTTAGGGCTGTTTTTCGGTTTGATTCCATAGAGATGGACACGTATTATGCTTCTGATTTTGTTTATGAGTTCTCGGGAGGCCATTATGAAATCGCTCGGGAGAACGGCCTGACTTATTCGGATGCAGTTGTACAACCAGAAATCAATGGCTATCCTGTGACGACAATCAGAGCCGGCGCCTTGACCAATTCGACTTTTACAAGTGTGCAGTTTGGTTCTCCCAGTTTAGTGATTCAAGAATATGCATTCCAAACTAGTCAGAACTTGAGGGGTATTAAAGGTGAGATTGAGTCGATTCAAGCAAGTGCTTTCATCAATTGTGAGTCATTGCAGACTGTTTCTTTGCAAGTCACGAATATCCAAGATAAGGCTTTTGCACAATGTACGAATTTGACTGAAGTCGATGTTATTGGATGCAAGGAAATTGGGTCAAACGCGTTTGATGGATGCTATAACTTACAAGTCTGTTATGTAAATATGGATTGCTACATCAGTGAAAATGCCTTCCCATCTTCTGTCAAAGTCATTCGAAAATAAGGAGAGAACTATGAATACTCAAATAAATATCAACGAAGATTCTTTCGATGAAGAAGATTCTCTCCAGAACGAACTTCAGGAAGTCAGAAAGCTTTCTTCCTATCGAAAGGGAAAACAATCATCCAATCAGGCCGGTTCGACGATTCAGTATACATTTGCTATGATTTCCGGTGCTATCATTGCCCTGACTGGCTTTGTGATTTTGATTATCAACCAAAGTACATCCAATAACTTTTGGATTTTCCTTGCATCTCTGATTATCTTTGCTATTGGTGCAATTGTCTTCTTAGGTGGACTTTTATTTGCGACAAGGGCAAAAAAGAAGAACGAAAAAAAGTTGAAAACTGAAATTATCATCGTTTCTAAGGATCAGTTTATCTACAATAAAGAAATCGAAAAGGGCAACAACATTGTCACAGTGAATGCCAAGACAGTCTTGAATTCGACTGTCAAGGAAAAGAAATTTGTTTCTCCTTTGGCTGATTTGGAAGATGAGGCGGAAGCGACAAGTGAAAACAAGATCAAGATTGTCAAGAATTATGACTTCTTCGATATGACAAGCGAGAAAGTCTACAAGCGTTTCGAGACGGCCTGCAAGAATAGTCATGTCTATATTCCTAAGAAAGTTGCCATTGATTTCCTCTCGCATCTTCTTTATTCGCGAATTCTCTTACTGAGAAACGTAAACAAATTTTGCAGAAGAAACTTCTCGTTGGCTGTTGAGAGAACATTCCAGAGCCGTTCGTTCTACATCGATTGTTCCCATATGAGCAATGAAGACCAACTGATTAGTCAAGCGAACTTTGACTATGCCTTTGATGCGGCCAAAAAGAAGAAGGATGAATTCACATTTCTCTTCTTGGATGGTGTGGATTCTTCGCGAATTTATTCCTTGCTTAAAGATTTCCTTTTCGCTATCTTCGACAAAAACAATCCTCATAAAGTCCGTACACCATTTGGAGAGAAACAATATGAGATGCTTCCAAATCTCTATTTCATTATTCTGCTTAAGGAATCCCAGGATACCGGTCTTTATGCCTCTCGAGATATCCTTACTTATGCTCCGATTCTCAAGATGACCTGTTCCACCTATAATGGCCAAATGGAAGAACTTAAAGACCAAGCAATCTCCATCTCGGATTTCCATCATATCGCCGATGAACTCAAGGAAGAAAATGGCCTTGCGGAATCGACATGGAAAAAGATTGACGAACTGCAGAAATTCATCGATAAGATCAAACCCTATGAAATCGGAAACGATATTATCAATTTCATCGAGGAGGAAGCTGCTTTCAGTGCCTCTTTGTATCATGATGATGATGCCGTTCTCGACTCCGTGTTTGCTATTGACATTCTTCCAAGTGTTGTCACCTATCTGCCAAAAGAAAAGGTGTTTGGTGAAGACAGTCTTGAGAATTTCATTTCCGATCAGCTTTATAGTGAGTTCTCTCTTCCCAAAACGGAGAGTCTCTTAAGTGACTATAACTATACCTTAACACATAGCCTTGGAACACAAAACGATGAACCCGCTCCGATGCAGCCGGGAACAGAGACAAGCGTTCCGATGGATGAAGTTCCAGTCGAAACTTTCTTCGAGGATCTTCCGCTTGATAGCACAACAGATGTGGAGATTCCACCGATGGGGAATCAAAATGTCGATGTTTCTGAAACAGGTGCCTTCTCTCAGCAGAATGTCGATGAACAGAATGTGCAGCAGGAGGAAAAACTATGATTCTCACCGTTGCTGAAGATATCATGGACGCTTTGACAACTGTCGAAGCCCTGAGAATCTATTTCATCATTTTCTGTTCCTTGATTATCGCGGTGGCGGTTGCCATCATGATTTCCTCCAATCGAAGAAAGAAGACAACCATCGTCAATCGAAAAATTATTCAGGATGAAGACACGACCCTCTCTCCTGCCACCTCTTCTGCGACGTCTTTTCCAGTGAAGAATGCATCTTCATCGACAACAATTTCACCAAAGAAGGAAAATGCGGAAGGCGATGAGAGCGATAGCCGCTTTCCGACACTGAACTTCATCGACAAGACAAATCCGGTGGCAAAGCATGTCGTCTGCGATTCCGCCCTCAGCCTGGAGTCCATCGTGGACAACTTCCGCCTTTATGCCGCGGGCGAGCTCCATCTCTACTATTCCAAGAAGGACATCCGCTCCTTTGTGGCCTCCTTAGCCTGCTCAAGGATCATCCTTCTCCAGGGTATGTCCGGCACGGGAAAGACATCCCTTCCCGTCGCGTTTGGAAAGTTCATCTCCTGCCCGACCAGCGTCGTCCCCGTCCAGCCCACCTGGAAGGAAAGAAGCGACCTCTTGGGCTACTACAACGAATTCACGGGAAAGTTCAGCGAGACGCCTTTGCTGACGTCCTTGTACCGTGCCGGGACGAGCGATTCGATCCGCTTCATCGTCCTTGACGAGGTCAACATCGCCAGGGTGGAGTACTACTTTGCGGAATTCCTCTCCCTTTTGGAACTTCCCGACCAGAATTCGAGAATCCTCCAGGTCGCCTCAAGCGGCATGGACGGAGATCCCGAGAGAATGATCAACGGCGCCCTGCTCCTTCCGGAGAACGTCTGGTTCATCGGAACGGCCAACAACGACGATTCCACCTTCTCCATTTCCGACAAGGTCTATGACCGTGCCAGCGTCCTCGATCTGGACAGCCGCGCAGCTCCGTTTGAGAGCGAGGGCGGATACGAGAAGAAGAACATCACCATCCAGAGGCTCAACCGCCTCAATGCCGAGGCGCAGAGAAGATATGGACTCACCAAGAGGGAACTCGCGAAGATTTCCTCCCTGGACGGTTATCTCAGGGAGAACTTCCAGGTGAGCTTCGGAAACCGTATCATGAGACAGATCAGGGTCTTCGTGCCCGTCTATGTCGCCTGCGGGGGAAAGTCGAGCGAGGCTCTCGATGTCATCCTGGCAAAGAAGGTCCTCCGAAAGCTTTCGAGCTGCAATCCGGTCATGGTGAAGGCGAAGAGCGGCGAGCTCATCGACCTTCTCAACAGCCTTTTCGGAAGCGAGAACGATGTCGAATGCGTCAATGCCGTGAAGAAGATTGCGGAGAACGGATAAAGAAAGATAAAACATTATGGATGAATTTGATATCACCTATGGAGCGTTAAAAGAGTATCAGGACAAGACGAACTCTGTTGAGGAAATCAGGGCATTCCTTGAGGCAATGCACAATGAGAACAACAGGGATGAGTCTTTGGAATGCTCTTCATCAATCTGCAAAATCGATCGAGACTGGGTCGATGAGATTTCGCGTGGACTTCCTTTTGTGATCGATGCGGTGATGGAAAATCGTCAGTTCGTCCGTTCCGATGGCGAAGTCGTCCCGATTGAAAAAGTCAGAACGGTTGGAAAGGATACGGTTGTCGATCTTTCGAAACATTCCAACTATATTACCCGTGATCCTGCATCCACCAATGGAAAAATCATCCCCGATAAACTCATGATGCCTCAAAAGGACAATGATTTCGCTATTTATGAGAATCGTTTTTTGTATTCCCTTCTCATCTACCTTTCCCAGTTCATCGAAATACGTCTCAATGAGATCATCAAGATTACAGGACAATACGAAGCCAAGACGAAAATCAAAAAGACATTGTCGACTCCGATGAGAAAACTTAGTTTTGAACTGAACTTCTCAGATGTTCATCTCAACGATCCCTTCGCATCCAAAAGAAGCAGTTCTTTAGAAGCCATCAATACGATCAAAGCCTGTCTGAATCAGACAAAGTCTCTTTTGATGACTCCATTGATGAAGGAAGTTAGCAAAGCGGCGATGGTTCATCCGCCGATTGTCAAGACAAATATCTTCCGTTTCGACCACAATTTCAAGGAATCGTTGGCTTTATACAATTTCCTTCAGTCCTATGACAAAAAAGGATTTACTGTCGAACACGTGACGACTAAGATTTCTCCTTTCCCGAATAAGATGTCAGAAAATTTTGCGATCCTTGCCTATCTTTGTGGGTATATGACCTATGTCTATGGAAACAAGATTGAGGATTCGCTGAAGAAGAACTATCTCGAAGAGGAAAAAAGAAAGAAAGAAGCTGAAAACAAGAAATTTCTTGCAGACCTCCAGCGCATTTCCAAGAATATCAAGGAATCTTCTCTTTCGACGGAAGAATATGTCATGATGCTTCAAAAGGGAACACAGATTCTTGAGAAACAGCTTTCGGATAAGGAAGAAGAAGTCAATGAGACAAAGAGGTCTGTTTCCGATAAGGTTAAACAACTGACATTGGATTTCCAAGAAGAACTTAAAGAAGAAAAGACTCAAATGGAGAAGACAATCGAAGAAAAAGTCAACGAATTGTCTCTGAACAGTTTGATTAAGGTCAAGGAATATACGGAGAAGATGAAGCAGATGCAAGTCAGCATGGATAAGACAAATCAAGAGAAACTGACTGAAATCAGCAAGGTCAATCAGGCTATGTATCAAATGGACAGCGACTATAAAAAGAAGATGTCCAATCTCCAGTCTGAGAATGCGAAAAATGAACAATCCCTTCAACAGCAGATTGATGCATCCAACCAGGAACTGCTCAAGGCTCAGGAAGAAATCAAGGCTCTGAAAGAAAATCAGCTTCTTTTAGAGGGTCAAATAAACAATCTCCGTGCCATGAACAGGGAAGATCCATTGAAGGATTTCACTGAAGAAGAATTTTTCAACGAACTTGAGAAAGAAAAAATTGCCTTCGACCGCTATTTCGAAAAGACCTGGAAAGCGACGAAAAAGAGAATCCGAAAGGAGAATCTGAAACTCGATAAAGAGCAGATCAAAAAAGATGTTCAGCAAAAGAAGACGGAAAAAAGTCAGAAGCGCAAAGATCGATTTCAGAACCGAAAAGTGAAAAAGGCGGCAAAAGAAGAACAGGCAGCCAAGTCAGAAGAGAAGATGGAAGAATCAAATGAAAAGAACAAAGAATGAGTATGAAAGATAAAAAAGATAACCTAGTTTCCGATTCATCTCAGCGTCGAAAGCTGATCATCAAATATACCCTTTTGATGATTGGTGTTTTTGGTGGCGGTGTTTTGGTGACTCTCTTCTTTATGGCCATCATCCGCAACTACTTCCAGGGCGAAGATGAGATCATCACGATGTTCACAAACAATCTCTATACAATTGTCATCCTTTTGATGAGCCTCATCATGCTTCTTCTCCTCTTCAAACTTTTTATTTATCAGGTTGCCTACAATGATTCGATTGATGAAATCAAGGATGAGACAATCGAATTGACAGAAATCAAGAAAAATGTGACTTCAATACCGAGTATGCCTGCTGAAGAAAAGAGAGATGGAAATCATCCGATGCCTATTAAGGGCGAGTCTATAAATGGCGATGAGAGCGATAGCCGCTTTCCGACACTGAACTTCATCGACAAGACAAATCCGGTGGCAAAGCATGTCGTCTGCGATTCCGCCCTCAGCCTGGAGTCCATCGTGGACAACTTCCGCCTTTATGCCGCGGGCGAGCTCCATCTCTACTATTCCAAGAAGGACATCCGCTCCTTTGTGGCCTCCTTAGCCTGCTCAAGGATCATCCTTCTCCAGGGTATGTCCGGCACGGGAAAGACATCCCTTCCCGTCGCGTTTGGAAAGTTCATCTCCTGCCCGACCAGCGTCGTCCCCGTCCAGCCCACCTGGAAGGAAAGAAGCGACCTCTTGGGCTACTACAACGAATTCACGGGAAAGTTCAGCGAGACGCCTTTGCTGACGTCCTTGTACCGTGCCGGGACGAGCGATTCGATCCGCTTCATCGTCCTTGACGAGGTCAACATCGCCAGGGTGGAGTACTACTTTGCGGAATTCCTCTCCCTTTTGGAACTTCCCGACCAGAATTCGAGAATCCTCCAGGTCGCCTCAAGCGGCATGGACGGAGATCCCGAGAGAATGATCAACGGCGCCCTGCTCCTTCCGGAGAACGTCTGGTTCATCGGAACGGCCAACAACGACGATTCCACCTTCTCCATTTCCGACAAGGTCTATGACCGTGCCAGCGTCCTCGATCTGGACAGCCGCGCAGCTCCGTTTGAGAGCGAGGGCGGATACGAGAAGAAGAACATCACCATCCAGAGGCTCAACCGCCTCAATGCCGAGGCGCAGAGAAGATATGGACTCACCAAGAGGGAACTCGCGAAGATTTCCTCCCTGGACGGTTATCTCAGGGAGAACTTCCAGGTGAGCTTCGGAAACCGTATCATGAGACAGATCAGGGTCTTCGTGCCCGTCTATGTCGCCTGCGGGGGAAAGTCGAGCGAGGCTCTCGATGTCATCCTGGCAAAGAAGGTCCTCCGAAAGCTTTCGAGCTGCAATCCGGTCATGGTGAAGGCGAAGAGCGGCGAGCTCATCGACCTTCTCAACAGCCTTTTCGGAAGCGAGAACGATGTCGAATGCGTCAATGCCGTGAAGAAGATTGCGGAGAACGGATAATTATGAAACATTTCTATCGAAACATCCTTTGTCTCTTATTGATTCTGCTTGCCGTTGCCGGCATCATTTTGATGGCCTGGAATATCATGGACAATCAGGACAATCTCAACACAATCTCCCGCTCGATTTCCAATGGAACGAATGGATTGAATTATCTTTTTGAAAAGAAAGATGTGGAAATCATGACATTGACAAGCAACTATAAGGGGAGTTTCTATCTGAGAAGCGATAGCTGGGGTGAACCGAGCGATTCTCTCTGCACTGGATTCAAAAGCGGTGAAAAATACACTGGAAAGACAACCTACAATCCTTTGGGCTACTATACAAAAAAAGCTCAGTTGAGCAATGCCAAGGAATATACTTATACCCTCGAGGTGAAGACGGGCGGATTTGGTCAATATCTTCTGAAACCGGATTATTCTGTCGAGGGCATCGACAATGAGAGATCCACGGATGTGGCCTGCAAACCATTTCAGAAAACATCCTCTGGCACTTTTTATCCGAAGGTCGATGAAGAAAAAATCAACGAAGTCGAATTTGATGAGACATTGAAGCAAGAGGAAGAAGAATACCGAAAATATGTTCATCAGAAGTACACCCTTCTTCCTGGCGATTCATCGGAGAGGGAGGCTTTGAAAAAAAGGCTTGTTTCATTTGCAAAGGAAAAGGGATTCGATTTGGATAGTCCGACCTTGGTGGAGGATATTACCGTTTTTTTTCATAAGAACTATTACTACCAGGAACCCTCGATTCCCAAGAATGAGAATTATGCCCTCTATATGCTCGAAAAATCTGATCATGGCATCTGCAACAATTTTGCTTCGGCGAGCTATTACCTTTATCGTGCCTTAGGAATTCCGACAAGAATCGTCTGTGGATATCTTGTGATGAACCCTGTCGATCGTGGAGATGGGACTTATTTCTATTCGGTGAAACTGAAACAGTGCCATGCCTGGAATGAAGTCTATATTGATGGTTCTGGGTGGAAGAGAGTCGACAACACGTCGTCTCGCAGTGACCTCGATGGTGAATATGATAATACAGATCAGATTTCCTCTTCGATGGATTCATCCATCGATTCGAGCAATTCGTCGATTTCTTCGGATATTTCCGATTCTTCCTCGGACGATGAAGATGATATCGAATATGGATCGGGTGTGATCGCTTTAAAAGAAGAATACGTGAAGACCTATGATGGAACGAGTAAGACGATGGATATCGATGATGTCTTCGTTTTGAAAAACTATAAGCTGAACGAAAAGTATGAGTCTGACTATGCAAACGACATCGATATCATGCAGAACTTTGAGAATGTCAAGCTTTCGACATTCCTAGAAAATTTCGGCAAGGGAGATATAGCCCATGCGACATTCAAATATCAGGACAAAGTCAGAACGGATGTGAATTATTATCCATTTATCTGTTCGAATTTCTATATCTGGGATATGAATTACAAGGATGTGACCAAACGGTATGGATTAACCTTCGAAGATTATGAAGAAAAGAAGCTTTCTTCCTATAAGAAGGAACTGCTGATGAATATTCAGGAATGCCCGGTGTTTGTTTCCTATCAGTCGGTATTTAACATCAATGAATCACAGCTTCCCTATACTCCGTTAATCACAGTCTCCATGTCAGGTGCCCCAACTGGCTATATGGCATCCATTTCGACAGAGAGCCTGACGAAGGCAGATTTCAGTTTCAAGGATGGAATGTATTCCTATACCTTCACACCGGATGTGGTCATTGCTGATTCCTCCGGCAAGGATTGTACAGCCAATTTTGAAATCCAAGACATGAAGGATGTCAAGATCATACTGAATGTGGAGGAAGGCCTATGAAATACGATGAATACAAAGATCGGATTCTGAAAGTCAAGAAAGCCAAGACGGTGGCCTTCCGCTTCCGCTTTCTAATTCTCGGATTCTTTGCCATCGTTGCCTCCGTTTCGGTTACGCTTTTCAATACGAAAGGCATCATCACCTCGGAAAAGACGATGGAGCGAAACAGCATCGAATATGGCGAAGTTTTTGAATACAGTGCCGATGCATTTTTAGTCTCTGATAAGAATGTCCATTATGAATTCTCCAAGGCTGATGTGGATGAATGGTCTAGCGAACAGCCTATCCATCCAGGAACTTACAAATATCGTGCCTATAGTTACAACAACTATATGAAAAAGACCTATGGAAATATCCATACTTTTACGATTACTCCCAAGGCGGCAAGCATTTCCATTCAATCTGATTCGATTGAATACGGTGAAAAACCAGAAATCACCTCTCAAGGCCTGATCAATGGGGATCGCATTGTCGATTATGATTTGACCTATGAGGGATACGGAAAGACATTGACGCCAGAAGCGAGCGTCGATCTATCGAGTGTGAAAGTCGAATCGACTTCGGGAGAAGATCGAACCGACTGCTATAGTTTTGCCTCTGAAGATAAAAACATCACCATCAAAAAAAAGACGATCGTCATGACGATGAATTCCTATTCGAAGATCTATGATGGCTATGCTTTGCTTGATGAAAAAGAAACATCTGCAACGTTGTCTGATGATACGCCTCTTCTGACTGGGGATACGATTGTCAAATACCCGACGAACTTCGTCACCATTCCAGATACAAAGACAGAAGAAGAGATAAAGGCAATCGCTGCTGGAACTTATTCCAACACAGTCATAGACAACGGAAATATGAAGATTGTGAATCAAAAGAATGAGGATGTCACAATCTATTATGAACTGAAAATCACCGATGGCACGTTTGCAATTCAAAAAAGACCTTTGCTTCTTCATTACAAGACACTTGCAAAAGTATACGATGGAACCGAACTTCTTCCGGAAGAACCGACCATCGATTCATCGACTTCTTTAGCTCCGACCGATGTTCTTACATTTGAAAATAAACCTTCCTCATTCGGCTATAAGGTCGGAAGCGGAACATATTTCTATACTCCTCTCATCAAGGACAAAAATACGGGAGAAGAGAAGACGAAGAACTACGATATTACTTATTCAGGAACTGCATCCTGGGCAATCACAAAAAGAAAAATCAGCATTGATGTCTCTTATCAGGGAGATAGTCTTTTTGCATCCGATTTCCGGGATGGCCACACGGAAATCACTGATCTCGAGTACACGTTGCGTGCCCAGGAGACACAACCCGAATTGAAAGATAAACTCGGGGAAGGAGATGTTCTTTCAACAAAAGCCGTTCTGAAAAAAGAAAATGCGCAATTCTCTGTCGATGAGGACAGCAGTTCCATCAAAATCATTCATAAGACGGCTGACGTGGAAGAAGATGTGACGGAATGCTATGAATTCGTTGATGTCGATTATTCCAAGGTTCAGTTCAAGAAGAAGGAAATTAACATCATCTATCCAGATGTTGAGAAAGTCTATGATGGCACACCAATTGAATTTTCCGAGCCTTCGATTTCGAACAATCTTGATGTCGATGTGGAAATAAAACATGATGAATTTGGTGAAATTGCTGATGTATGTGAAAAAACAGAGCTGAAGAGTCTTAATACGCATCTTGAGATGAAGGGGACAGGGGCGGATGTGACGGACTATTATGAACTTGATGTCACAAACCCTCATTACACCATCACGAAAAGACCAATCACAATTTCCTTCCTAGGGGCCGCTGGTGAATATGGAAACAATACGTTGACAGCAAAATTCCATTTCACAAAGAACGCCGAAGGAAAAGGCCTTGTTGATGGCCACTCCATCAATATTGTCGAGGAGTCGACCGGCCAAATCTATTGTTCGACAAAAAACAAGACCCCAGATTTGAACGGAGAATATTCTTTATCATTGACTTTGGACAAAGCAGGAGAAATCACCTTTGGAAGCCAAGGTGATGAAGAAATACCTCTAACGCATTCCTTGTCTGCTGAAATCTACGATGCAAATGGAACGAATGTGACACATAACTATGAAATCACCTATCAGGATAACGAGAATGATTCTCTTTCTTTGAGCAAGAGAGATCTGAGTGTGAGTTTCGATGATGTTACTCATTACTATGATGGAGAAAATGTCCGTGTCGAGGAAGTGGAAGCGAAGAAGAAAAATGTCGAAGGACTTGCTTCGAATGATGAAATCGAGGTTGTCTATAAAGATAAAAATCATCAGTTGAATGGAAATGATGTTCTTTCCTCTCCGGTGGAAGGGAAGATTTCTCAATCATACGATATGAACGAATATTTCGAAGTGAAGGTTTCTCAGAATGGAAATGATGTCACGGATTGCTATAACATCGAAGCGGATTTTGGGACTCTGATCATTCGAAGAGTTCAGCTGATCATGGAATCGAATTCTGCGTGGACAAGTGATTCGATTTCTTCCTTCTATGGTCAGCTTGATGACGTAACCTGTACGAATCCATTTTCCCTTTTCAAGTATTCGGAAGAATCGGATTTCAATCCATCAGATTCAGATAATGAATTGGCAAAAAATTATACGATGGATACAGAATTCACTTTTACTGGTGAAGCAAATCCTTCTGCAACCATTGGAGAAACTCTCTCCATTAAAGCTCAGAATTATAATCTAAAGAGCAATTCCTCTGAGCATAAGGATATCACTGAGGATAAGATTGATTTCCAGTTCACAGATAAGAAATTCTCTTCCGTGACAATCAAACGGAGAACGTTCCAATTTTCTTTGCAATCAACAAAATTCTATTTAGGTGGATCGAATGAATTCAATCCATCGTCTATTTCTGAATATGCTGGGGATAGTGAATCCGAGGAAAGCAATAAAACTTATGCTCCTTATGCAATCTATAATAAGAAATATGTACATGATGAAAACTCAAGTATTGATGATGGAAAAGGATTGGCAAACGGAGATAGAGTCGTCTTCTCCTGGAAAGATAAAGGACCTGACAAGAAAGAAGGGACCTATGACCTTGCGGATTATCTGACATGGAAGATTGTCAATTCGAAGGGCGATGATGTCACGAGATGTTATCAGGATGAAAATGGAAATCCTCTCATTGCCGGGGATACGCAATGGTATGATACGGCTCAGCTTGAATATAAGATTCCTGTCATCGCTTTGCGATGCAAAAAAGAAACAATCGAGAAAGAATATGATGGAACCTCAGCACTTGATGCGGCCAATGATGCGTTTGAATTAGTTGATGAAGACATTGAAGGCGTTGATTATCCAGCTGGTGCAGAATTATCTCTTTCTTTCAAGAATGAATCGTTGAAGGCGACAGCGGGAACATATCAGCTTTATGAGACGGATCTTGAGAAGGTCAGTATTTCAGCAGGAGGCTATACGATGTCCACTGCAGATAAAGAAAATCCTTTGAAAGTCAAATTCATCGAAGACAAGTTCCCAAAGGTCACAATCAATAAAAAGAATGACTTGTCTCTTACGATCAATACGCCGAAGCTGAAATATGAAGGCTCCGATGGAGAAATATATAACACCAACGCCTATGAAGATGGAAAGAAGTGGGGACTCTATTATAATGAATCGGAGAAGACTTCGGATGATGTCCATTATCTGAAGGTCGATGTCACAGGACTTCTGAAAGGAGAGACTTTTGTTCTCAAGCAGAAGTCGAGCGCACTGCCAAGCAAAGCGAGTGAGGAGCCTTATCTATGGTCTGATTATTATGACTATGAGATTCTTAGAGACCTTGGAGATGGGCAAGATCCGATTGATGTGACAGAGAACTATCAGTTCAAAGATGGACAAAGTTGGGATGATTTTGAATTCACAATCAAAAAAATCCATTTCAAGTTTTCAATGAAAGTCGAAGAAAATTATGACTGGCATCAGGATGACGAGACTTCTTTTACACCAGCCTTTACCTATATTAAGGATCGAAGCGAATCATCCACGGACATCCACCCAACGGATTTTGATGGCAAGGTTTCCGTCTCTTATGTTGGGAATGCGGCGTGTTCATTGACGACTGTCAAGGATAATATCGCTGTTCCTGAGATTAAGTCGATGACCTATACCTATTCTATCGGGTCTGAGGACATCAAATTGACATGGAAACCGGATGATTCTTCTCAGATGGAATTGGAGAATCAAAATCAGTATCTATACTATAATGTCAAAAAGAGAAAGATTACTCTCTCACTCAATAAGACATCCATCGATAAAGTTATTTATCCTTGGACGACAGGTCTGTCTCTGACAGAGGAAGATTTATTCGGATCGAGTACGGAACGACCGGAAAACCTGCGCTCGAGTGACTATATTTCCTTTAGCGGATATGATCTTGAAGATTGCTCTATCGGAAATCATTCCGTCGATCTTGAAAAAATTAAAGAGAATGTGAAGGTTAAGTTTGGCTCATCTGGAACGGATGTGAGTGAGAACTATGAGATTACATTCACAGACGAGAGCCTTAACGTCGAGATTTCCAAGCCAAAATTGGTTCTTCCGCTTTCGAGTCAATCAACGGAATATGATGGTGAAAATAAAATCGGGAATGTTTTCTCTACTGCAGTTTTGATGGATAAGAATGATAACAGCTTGGCAGACATGAAGGTTCAGAATCAAACGATTACGATGAATAGGACCTGCACCATGGCTGGGGAATACACCTTTACGGATTTGACAGCAGATGATATTACAGCAATCACCATCAAGACGACCAATGGAAAGACTTTGACCAAGGATGACTTCAGTTCGATTGAAGTGAAAAACGCTTCTGAGACGACGCTGACGATTCGAAAAAAGAAGAATGCGAAAATCAGATGTAAAAATGTCAAAGTCAATATGAAGGGAAAATCAGTGGATGATATTCCTTCCTATCTAAAGACGCTCATCAAGGAAAACAAAGACAAAAAATATATTTCGTACAGTCGATTTGTCTCGGGCGATCAATTGGCTGATTTCGATATTGTGATCACTGACACTGGCAACAATCGATATGAGTATTCTATTGTCCCGACGTCGATTCTTTCGGGAACAACGGAAGTCATTTCTTGCTATAATCTGGAAAGCATGTACATCCAAAAAGGAACCATCACTCTCTATGGATATGAGTCGGATTATTCTGGCTGGTATGACTGAAATGTAAATCAAAAAAGGAAGCAATCAGTGTATGGCTGACGGCTTCCTTTTTCGATATGATTCTTATTCGATTTCAGATGAAGGCTTCATTTCTTCAACGATGTGATTTCGATGTCACATACCTTCATTTAATTCACCTGTCGTTTTTTTAAACGCTAAATTTTCATTTTCAATCATAAAATAACCACCTATCAAGTATAGTATATTATGTTTGGCGAAATAAAACGACATGTTGGCGAAAAAATGGCGAAATATTTAAAATCGAAGATGCATTATCCTTTATGTTTTTTTACAATAACATAAACAATTACTGCCAATGGAAAAAATAATGATTAAAAATATATTCGTGCTTTTGATAATTTTTGTTGTCAGTTCATGTTTTCGAAAAATAGACTTAAATAAAAATTTCAAAAAAACTTTGATACAATTGTATCAAAGCATTAGTTTCGATTTGCCTAAGTGGAAGTGTTTTAATACAATTTAGCACCCCTACTTAAATCGTGTAAAATTTTAGCACCTTTTAGCACCCTTAGAAATGACTTGACTTTTTTCTTCTTTCAGAGTGAGTTATCACATATAAAGGCGGCACCTCCTTTCCCCAGAATCTTGGTATTATAAACTGGAATTTGTCAGATCTTTCCT
>CAVDUB010000020.1:0-44047 GCA_963612025.1 bacterium | reverse complement strand
GGGCATTTCTTAGAAAAAAATTTTTTGAGAATTAGATTATTCTTCCGAAAATGGGACGACCAAGAACTGGATTATCTGCAATCTTGGCATCCGCTCCTTCAAGAAGACCGGTTCCATCGAATCATCCAAGTAAACAGGAAGGCTATCATCTGAATCGATTTTTTCGATAGCAGGATAGCCTTTTTTCAGTTTTTTTCAAGATTTTCAGGGTCAAAATCTTTTTCATCTCCCTCTATTTTTGATGATGAAATCGTTTTTTTCATATTTTCACATTTCATTTTAAAAAAAAGAATAACTATCTCCTCTCTAGAATGCTACAATAAGAATGACGAAACAAATGGATAACTTAGCCAATGGAAGGCGGCTTTGTTTCACTCTCAGACCATTAAACTGGGGGACTATTCATTTAACTCATGTAACCTTAACCTATCTTACCGAGTTAGATGGAATCCCTATTTCTATAAAAAGGGGTCCATTTTTTTCGAAGAAGAATCCGTTTCATACGAAAGGGGGTAAATTTCACGTATGAAAAAGACTTCGTTGATGTTAGGTTTAGTCGGTTTAGTTTCGATTGCCGGTGGTTTGACAAGCTGCAGCTCCAGCGAAGCTGAAATTGCTGTTGTCACGGATGTCGGTCTTTTGAAGGATGGTGGTTTCAACGAAGGAACCTACGATGGTGCCGTTGAATATGCCAAGGCCAACAACAAGACATATCAGTACTATCAGCCAGCCAATGGTTCGGATGCGACGGACAACGATCGTATCGCTGCCATGGAAGCGGCCATCAAGAATAAGGCCAAAGTCATTGTTGCTCCTGGTTTCCTTCAGGCAGCTGCCATGACCAAAGTCGCTTCGGAAAACAAGGACGTCAAGTTCATTTTCGTCGATGGATGGGCATTGAGCGATTCAGATAACAAGCTTCTCACCAACGTCACAGCCATCACCTATAAGGAACAGGAATCCGGATATCTTGCCGGATATGCCGCTGTCAAGGAAGGTTACACCAAATTAGGTGGATGCTTCGGTGGAGGCGGATCCAATCCAGCCTGCAACCGCTATGCTTATGGCTATGTTCAGGGCATCAATGCTGCTGCCAAGGAAGACAACAAGACAGTCGAAGCCAAGATCTCATATAAATATGGCGACAACTTCCAGGGTTCTGCCGAATTAGTCACCCAGATGGATGGATGGTATGGCGCTGGAACCGAAATCATCTTCTCCTGCGGCGGTTCCATGGTCAACTCCGTTGTTTCCTCTGCTGACAAGAGTGAAAACAGAATGATCATCGGTGTTGATACCGATCAGCATACTTTGAGCACCAAAGTCCTTACATCCGCACAGAAAGGTTTGGCTGTCTCCGTCAAGACCGTTCTCACTCAGATTTACAACAATGAATGGGATGCCAAGTTAGGCGGAAAAGCCCAGAATCTCGGTGCTGCCGAAGATGCAACAGGACTTCCAACAAATGCAGATGCTTGGAGATTCAAGACCTTCACCAAGGATCAGTACACTGCTGTCTTCGACAAGATCAAAGCTGGAACCATCACACCAGATTCCAATGTCGATCAAGATTGCAACGTTGAAACATTCTGGAAAAAATCTTCCTTCACCAACGTCACAGTCACATTAGATAAGTAAGTCACAAAAGCCCTCTAACATTCTTAGAGGGCTCTTTATAAAAAAGGTTCAGGTGTATCACATGGAAAATGAAAACTACGTAATCGAGATGAGAAACATCACCAAGATCTTTCCAGGCATCAAGGCAAACGACAATATCACTCTCCAACTGAAAAAAGGAGAAATCCATGCCCTTTTAGGTGAAAATGGTGCCGGAAAATCCACGCTGATGAGTATCCTCTTCGGTCTATACCAACCGGATGAAGGTGAAATCTATCGTGATGGAAAAAAAGTCAAGATCAACAATCCGAATGATGCGACAAAGCTCGGAATCGGCATGGTCCATCAGCACTTCAAACTCGTGGAATGTTTCAGCGTACTCGACAACATTATTTTGGGTGCCGAAGATACCAAATTCGGCTTTGTCACAAAAAAGAAATCAAGAGCAAAAGTCGAACAGCTCATGGAAAAATACGGACTGAAGGTCGATTTAGACAAGAAAGTCCAGGATATCTCTGTCGGCATGCAGCAGAGAACCGAGATTCTCAAGATGCTCTATCGTGACAATGAAATTCTCATCTTTGATGAACCGACCGCTGTTCTCACTCCTCAGGAAATCGATGATTTGATGACCACGATGCACTTCCTATCAAAGGAAGGAAAATCCATTCTTTTCATCTCCCATAAACTGAACGAAATCATGAAGGTCAGCGATACCTGCTCGATTCTTCGAAAAGGAAAGTATATTGCGACCGTCAAAACAAAAGACACCAATGTGGAAGAATTGGCCTCCCTCATGGTTGGAAGACATGTTAATTTCAATGTCGAAAAATCAGAAGCAAAGATTGGCAAAACAATCTTAGAAGTCGACAATCTCTCAATGAAATCGAAAGATGGTCGAAAGATGACACTGAAGGATGTATCCCTGAAAGTCCATGCCGGGGAAATCGTGACCATTGCCGGCATCGAAGGAAACGGACAGACCGATTTGGTCAATGCAATCACTGGCCTTGAAAAAGTCCATAAAGGAAAAATCATTCTCAATGGGGAAAATGTCACAAGCATGTCCATCCATGAGCGCATCAAGCAGGGCATGTCGCATATTCCGGAAGATCGACACAAGCATGGGCTTGTCCTCGATTTCACAGTTGAGGAAAATCTTGTCCTTGAAAGATATCGTCAGCACATCTTCTCCAAAGGTGGATGGATTCGTTTCAAGCCAAGACAGGAAAACTCAGAAAAGATTATCAAAGCTTATGACGTCCGTTCTTCCTTAGGGAGCAATACAATTGCTCGAAGCATGTCAGGAGGAAACCAGCAGAAAGCGATCGTCGGAAGAGAACTCGACAAGGAGCATGATCTTCTTATCGCTGTCCAGCCGACAAGAGGACTCGATGTCGGTGCAATCGAATCGATTCATAAAAAAATCATCGAAGATAGAGATAATCAGCACGCTGTCTTGCTTGTTTCGCTGGAACTGGATGAAGTCTTCAATCTTTCCGATCTGATCTACGTCCTCTATGAAGGTGAGATTGTCGCTGTTTTCAAAGGCGGAAAAGTCACCAGCGAAGAAATGGGTGTCTATATGGCTGGCGGTAAGAGGATGTCTCCCGAAGAAATTCATGCCATATTGAAAGAGGAGGAAGAAAGCCATGACAAAATCTAAATCAACAAAATTCTTCAAGAAGAGAGGACTTCAGTCTCTCGGTTCCTCCATTTCCTCAATCTTGATCGGATTGGCTGTTGGTATTCTTGTTATGTTGATTTGCTCATTTTTCGTTAAAGGAGCAAATTTCTGGCAAGGTGTTGTCATTCTTGTTCAAGGTCCTTTTGCAGCCTTAAAGCCGATGAAGGAAATCGGAAACATGCTCTTCTATACCGTTCCGTTGATCTTCACAGGCTTATCCGTGGCAATCGCCTATAAGACCGGCCTCTTCAATATCGGTGCCCCCGGTCAATTCTTAATTGGAACCATGGCATCTTTATTGATTGCCTTAAGCGTCGATTCGACAGGAAAGCCAAGCCAAGGCATTCTTATATGGTTATTAAGCGTCATCGTTGGTATGCTTGCCGGAGCTCTTTGGGGCATGATTCCAGGCCTATTGAAAGCATTCCTAGGCATCAATGAGGTTATCATCTGCATCATGACAAACTGGATTGCAGCCAATATGTTCACATGGGTTTTCTCTACGATGCCTCAACTGGCCAACAACACAAGCGGAAAAGCTGGCTATCTTATCACAACGGCCGTCACCGGAAACGGAACTCCGACCCTCGGACTCGATCTTGCCTTCAAGGGAAGTTATCTTGATTCGAGCATCCTGATTGCCATTGTCATTGCCATCCTTCTCTGGCTTTTGATTAACAAGACCACGCTCGGCTACTCCATGCGTGCTTGCGGATTGAATAAATTCTCCGCAAAATATGCCGGCATGAATGATAAGCTGAATATTCTCTTTTCCATGGCGCTTGCCGGTGGATTGGCTGCCTTGGGCGGATGCTTCTATTATCTCAACCCGGGCATCGAAATCTCCTATAAGAGCGTTTACCAGTCCTTGCCGGGCTATGGCTTTGATGGCATTCCTGCCGCATTGTTGGCCAACTGCAATCCGATTGCTGTTATCTTCTCAAGTATCTTCATGCGCTATCTCTATTCCTCAGGAACCAATCTTCCGAGCAGCAACTTCAACCTCTACTTTTCCAATCTCATCGTCGCCATCATCATCTATCTTTCTGGATTCTCTCGTCATTTCGGAGAAAGAATCGTCTTAGCAGATGCCTTCATCAACAAGAAAAAGGGCGAAAGAATGAAGCAGCTTCTTACAAGCAATCTCGTCTTGGCAGAAACTGTAAACAAGGAGGGATGCTAATATGTTCACTGTTGTCATGCAAGCCACCATATCCAGCATGATTCCGCTTCTGATTGTTGCTTTGGGCGGCGTCTTTTCAGAAAGAAGCGGCATCATCAACCTCGCCTTGGATGGCGAAATGATCTTCGGCGCCTTCATTGGAGCCATCTTCTGCAAGCTGATGATTTCCAGCGGAGCCATGGCCAGCACAAGCCAGCTTCTCTTTATCCTGGCAATGCTCGTTTCCATGGTTGCCGGTATGCTCTTATCTCTTCTTCTCTCCTTTGCCGCCATCAAGATGAAAGCTGATCAGACGATCGCCGGAACGGCCCTGAACATTCTTGCCCCAGCCATCGTCTGCGCCTTTGGACTTCTCTTCTTCTCCTCTGAAAAAATCAACAGCGGAGCAAACTTCGTTTTGACCGCCTCAGGCTATTCAAACGCCTCCTTCGGTCAGGCTGTCAGCAGCAATAAAATCCTCGGCTTCTTCTTTGACAAAGTCTATATCTCAACCTATATTTGCATCATTCTCTTTATCCTCCTTTCCATATGGCTCTATAAAAGCAAAATCGGCATGCATCTAAGAGCATGCGGAGAGCATCCACAGGCTGCCGATAGCGTTGGCATCAATGTCTATCGCATGCGTCTATTGGGAACCTCCATCTCGGGTGCGTTGGCTGGATTGGGTGGATTTGTCTATATCGCCACTACGACCGGCACCATCGCCGAATCCCAGGTCGGCGGACTTGGCTTCTTGGCTCTTGCCATCATGATCTTCGGAAACTGGAATCCATTCCTGATCTCTCTTGCCTCACTTCTCTTCGGATTCCTAAAATGTCTCGGCGTTCTCTCTTCGCAGATTTCTTTCATGCAAAACTGGAATCTTCCAATGTACTTCTACAATATGATTCCTTACATCATTGTCATCATTGTTCTCATTATCACACACAACAAGTCCGGATGTCCGAAAGCCGAAGGCATACCCTACGACAAAGGGCAAAGATAACAACTTATTGGCCACGCAAAAAACGTGGCCTTTTCTTATGTCTGGAAGCAATTTACCGAGAAAAAACAATCATCTTTTTTCGATTTTGTTTTCGATAAGAAGGATGATTTTTTCTTTATATTCTCCAGATAAAAAACAAATAGCATACAAAACTCTTTTTAGCAGATAAATTTATCATGCCTGCTCTCATTTCCTTTCCGAAAAGCAAACGAGAACAAAGAAGTCAATCTGGCAACCATCCATGGAAATAAAGAGAAAAGCAGGAAAGAGAAAAGAAACAGAATGAAAATCCCATTTTGGATGTCACATCATCCTTCGCAAGTTCTCTTTTTATACCCCATTCATTCTTGCTCATCCTTGAAAATGCGTTGTTTTGACATTCGTTTCCTTAAAAAAGCGAATCAAAAGTTCAATCGTCCGGATTTTCTTCTATAATAGACTAAGGAAAAGAGGTAACGACATGACAAAGCATCAAGAAGAAATCTATAACGTAATCACAGCAAAGGATCTGACCTACGAACAGAAGCTGAAGAATCTCGCCGGACTTGCCGAAGACGAACTCAGCGTTCTCTCCATTCCCGAAAAAACGAAATATTATTTTTCGACTGGAGCCATCAACGACCTCTTTGAAGGCCATGCACCTTATCGTCCGAGATACGTCATGCCTGATTATGAAAAATATTTGAAGAATGGTTCCGAATTTCTTCGAGTAAAGCCCGTTCAGAACTTGGATGAAGCCATTTTTGCCTTGATGATGATTTATCATCATGTTCCATCCATCACATCCTTCCCGGTCTATCTTGGTTCCTTGGATGAACTGCTTGAGCCCTATTGCCAAGGCTTGTCAGACGAAGAAATCAAAAAGAAGCTTAAACTCTTCTTAACCTTCTTAGACCGCACAATCGATGATTCGTTCTGCCATGCAAATCTTGGTCCAAAAGAAACAAGAATCGGCAATCTGATTCTGGAAGTCGAGGAAGAACTTCAAAATACAGTTCCGAATCTGACCATAAAATATGATCCGGAAATTACACCGGATGCCTTCATGGAAAAAGCCATACACTGTTCCCTGAGGTGTTCCAATCCAGCCATCTGCAATGATCGATTGAACAGAGACAACTATCCTGGCGGATACGGTATCTCTTCCTGCTACAACATTCTTCCTCTCGGTGGAGGCTCTTTCACTCTAACAAGAATCACCCTGACAAAGTTGGCTAACGAAACCAAGGATATCGAAAAATTCATCAACACAATTCTTCCAGAATGTCTTTCCTGTATCGCCGAGTATGAAAACGAAAGAATCAAATTTCTTTTTGAAAAATCGAATTTCTTCAATACATCTTTCTTAGTGAAGGAAGGATTGATTTCTAAAGATCGTTTTGTTCCGATGTTCGGTGTCACCGGACTTGCAGAATGCGTAAACACACTTTTATCAGACAAAGGACTCAAATATGGTCATGATAAGGAAGCCGATGATCTCGGTGTGAGAATCATGGAGAAAATCGATGAGGTCGTCTCTTCTTTCCATGCGCTTCATACCCCATTGACAGATTATCACTTTATGCTTCACGCACAGGTCGGACTTGATAGCGACAAAGGCATCACATCTGGCGTGAGAATTCCGGTCGGCGATGAACCAGAGGATTTCCTCGAACATCTTCGTCATTCCGCAAGGTATCACAAATTCTTCCCCGCCGGCGTTGGGGATATCTTCCCTATTGCTGACAATGTCAAGCAGAACCCGGCCGCACTTCTCGACATCGTAAAAGGGGCTTTCATGCTTGGTGTACACTACCTTTCCTTTTATTCTGCGAATACGGATTTGGTGAGGATTACAGGATATCTTGTCAAAAAAACCGAAATGGAGAAAATCGAAAAAGGCGAAGCTGTCATCAAACAGACAACTGTCTTAGGCAGCAAGAACTACAATACAAATAATCTCAAACAAAGAAAAGTGAGAATGGCTTGATGGAAAGAGTCCCAATCAACAAAATCATTCCTTTATCCAGCGTAGATGGGCCCGGATTGAGAACGAGTATTTTTGTTCAGAGATGCAATATCCATTGCTTGTATTGCCATAATCCAGAAACACAGAATTTATGTACGGATTGTGGAATCTGCGTTTCATCCTGTCCAAAGAAGGCACTGACAATCAATCAGGGAAAAGTAATCTGGGATAAAACAAAATGCATCTCCTGTGATACATGCATTATGAAATGTCCAAAGAAGGCATCTCCTAAAATCGAATTCCTCACTGCGATGGAAGTCTATGAAAGAATCCGACCATCCCTCGGCTTTATCCGAGGCATCACCGCAAGCGGCGGAGAATGTTCCCTCTATCCGAATTTCTTGACCGAGCTCTTTTCTCTTGCTAAGAAGGATCATCTAAGCTGTCTTGTCGACTCCAATGGCATGGTCGATTATTCCGTCTATCCTGAATTGATGAATCTATGTGATGGCGTCATGCTGGATGTCAAATCCTGGAAAGAGGAAATCTATCATTCCCTGACTGGATTTTCAAATACCATCGTCAAAAAGAATCTTTGCTTCCTCGATCGAATCAATAAGATTGAGGAATTAAGAATCGTTTATGTTCCAGGCTATGTCGACATAAAAGACTGTCTTAACGGAATTCACGATGCAATTTTGCCTGAACATATCAAGAAGACGAAAATCAAGCTGATTGCCTTCCGGAAGAATGGTGTCCGCGGTGTTTTATCAAGTCACCCATCTCCAAAGGAAGAGGAAATGGATGAGATGATAAACTATGCATATTCCCTCGGCTTTGAAAAAGTTGAGAAAAGATGATTATTTTTTCATTGCACCGACCCGTTATTCGTTCTATGATAATTTCACAAAGGAGCCAAAACTATGAAAGACAAGAATTGTGCCTATTGTATGAGAGAAGAAAAACCTGAGCTTTATCAGGCTTTCGGCTATTATGTCATGGATCTGAAGGTCTCAAGCCTTTATATCTTCAAGGAGCAGTCCCATTTGGGAAGATGCATTCTCGCCTATAAGGACCATGTCTCGGAGATTGTCGATATCTCGAAGGAAGAAAGAGAACTCTTCCTTGAAGATATTGCCAATGTCGCCTCTGCCATCCACAAAGCCTTCTCGCCGGATAAAATCAACTATGGTTTCTACGGAGACACTGGAAAACACCTCCATTGCCATTTATGTCCGAAATATAAGGATGGTTTCGAATGGGGTGGCGTCTTCCAGATGAATCCGCATCTCAAGGAACTTCCGGAAAGCGAACTCGAAGACATCGCTCAAAAGATCAAGGCCAATCTCAACTGATTCTTCATGATCGAATTATTCTCTGTCACAAAGACGTTCAAAGACAAAGAAGCCGTCAAAAATCTAAGCCTCACCCTTCAGAATGGTGAGGTTTTTGGCTTGTTGGGTCCAAATGGAGCTGGGAAGACAACCTGCATCAAGATGATCACCGGCATTCTTTCTCCAACAACAGGGGACATCAAAATCCAATCCCATTCCATCCTTTCCGATTCATTGGAAGCAAAAAAGCATTTCAGCTATGTTCCGGATTCACCGGATATGTTTTTAGGAATGAAGGGAAAGGACTATCTTCTTTTTGTCGCGTCTGTCTACCACATACCGGAAGCACAATTCCATGAGAGGATAAAATCTCTCTCAGAGGAATTTGAGATGGAAGAAGCACTTCAAGACTTGATTATCAACTATTCCCATGGCATGCGGCAAAAAATCTTCATCATCGCATCCCTTTTAATCGAACCTGACAATTGGATTTTAGATGAACCGATGACAGGACTCGATCCATCCTCGGCCCACAAGGTCAAAGAGCATATGAAAAGGCTCACCGGACTTGGGAAGACAGTCTTGTTTTCGACTCATGTGTTGGATGTTGCCGAGAAAATCTGCGACCGCATCGGAATTATCGATCAGGGCGTTTTGCGTTTCTCTGGAACAGTGGACGAACTCCGAGAAAAAGAAAATCTTCACCAGGGAGATCTCGAAGATCTTTTCCTGAACCTGACAAAATGAAAAACTTCATCCAGCTCGTCAGAGCCATCTCGCAATCCAATCTGATTGCCAATACGAAAAATAAGAAAGGGAAAACGAAGGTTTCCCATTCCTATACGTTTAGCATGCTTCTGATCGCCGTGATGATGTCATTGACCTTCACATTTCAGTTCGTCGACTTCTTCCTTTCTACAAAGGAAGCAGGCTACTCGATTGAAAACCAGGGCAGATATCTCCTTTTAGCGAATTCCAGTTTTATGCTTTTTGGTCTTTGCATGTCGATTATCTATACCTGTCCGATTTTCTTCAAAGGGAATGACGACCATCTCCTCTCCATGCCAATTGAAGGCCATCACCTCTTTCTTGCCAAGCTTGTCCTTTCCATCTATGTAAACTTCATTTACGGTGGATTGTCTCTTCTGATTGGAAACATCATCACCTGCGCCTTTTTATCACTTCCCTTCTCCTCCTATCTCTTCTCCGTTCTCTTTTTTCTTCTTTATTGTCTTGTGACACCCTGTATTGGATTTCTCATCAACGATTTTCTTTCGCTTTTCATCGACTTCAAGAAAAACAAGATTGCCAATATTCTTTTGACTTGCTTTTGGTCTATTCTTGCTATCAGCGGCTATCTTCTTCTTTCCTATGCGGAATCCTATTGCACAAATCAGCTTTCTCCTTCGATTGAGAAGATGAATCAATTTATCAGCAATCTTTCTTGGTTTACATGGATTGGATATCTTCCAACGAAAGGAATTCTGTTTGAAAAGCCAGTCGATATCATTTTCTTTTTAATTTACTTGTTTTCTTCCTTTATTCTCTTTATATCGACCTTGTTCATCGCAAAAAAGACTTATATCCAGTCCTTGTCGCGAAGTCATAAAGAAAAAGCGAAACCCAAAAAGAAAGAAAAATATTCGACCCACATAAAATCTTATTCGCCGACAAGAATGCTTCTCAAAAGAGAATTCTCGACAATCAGTCAAGAGAGCACACTGCTTGTAAGATCCATCGCCTCCGGAGCAAGCCTAGCCATCTCCTCCGTCTTGTTATGCTATCTATTAAAATATGCCACTGCAACGAATCAAGAGAGCCTTATCATCTTTGATGGAATCTCCCTTCTTGTTTCCTCACTCGATGTCCTCTTGCCGAGTGTTTCTCTTTCATTAGAAAAGAAAAACCTATCCATTCTCAAAAGCATGCCCATCAATCGAAGAAAGCTGACGAAGATGAAGATTCTTCCAAGCCTTCTTGTCTATCTTCCTTATCAGACCGCTCTTTTTATTCTCTTTCTTTTTGCCTCGCCGATGAATCTTGATAGCATCCTCTCTCTTTTTCTTCTCGCCTTCAGTTATCCGATCATGATCATCAGTTTTTCCTTCCTGATGGGTTGTCTCTTTCCAAACTTCAACCACCAAAACATCACTTCTCTCATGAAGAAAGGAACGGCACTAACGATTTCGAGCATTGCCCATTTCGTCTTTGCAGGGATTAATAGTTTTTTGCTCATTCTCTCCATTGTCCTGACAAACGGAATTCTACTTGGCGCTCTTGTTGTGAGTGGTCTTTCTCTTATCTTTGGCTTTGTCTTTTATCTTCTCAGCGTCATCAAGACAAGAAAAATTCTCGAATCGGACATCACGTTCTAAAAGAGAGAGATAATCATCAAGTGCACTGGGAAAAGAATATTTCCTGAGGATGTCTTCTTTTGAAGCGAATAGAGCGTCCTTTTTCCCCTCTGAAAGCTGAACAAAATAGCCTTTCATCTCCCAGATGATATGAGAAAAGACGAATCGACTTTCTTGAATTTCAAAAATAGAGGAAATGATAAATCCTTCCTTTGAAAGTCTTTCCTTAGCCTGAGATAGACTGAGTCTTCCATCGACATTGTAGAATTCATACAAAGATGCAAGAAGGCCTTTCTCTTTTCTTTTCTGAATGAAGAATTTTCCGTCATAGGAAAGAAGGAAGATGGTTTTCTCTTCGATTCTCTTTTCCTTCTTTTCTTCCTTATGAGGAAAGGAATCGACCCTATCTTCCTTGTAGGCTTGGCAAAAAAAGGTGAGCGGACATTTCTCGCAATGGCTTTTGCCATTGGCTAGACAGATTGTCGCACCGATATCCATCAGTGCCTGATTGAACTGACCATAGTCCTTTTTCATTTTTTCTTGAAAATAAGAAGCACAGTCTTTCTTTGCCTTGGCTGACTTGATCGAAGAAGGATAGCAAGTCAATCTCGAAAAAACACGAAGCAGATTTCCGTCAACGCTGACTTCCTTTTGATGAAAACAGATAGAGGAAATAGCACTGGCGGTATACTCGCCGATTCCGGGGACAGAAAGAAGTTCCTCTTTGCTCATAGAACTGGTATCAAGATGACTGGAGAGAATATAGGCGGCTCCACGATGAAGATTTTTGACTCTAGAATAATATCCAAGTCCTTCCCATAATTTTAGATAAACATCTTCATTTGCCTCAGATAGGTCTTTTAATGTCGGAAGAGCCAATAAAAACCGAGTATAGTATTCCTCAACCTTCTCTGTTCTTGTCTGCTGAAGCATGATTTCACTCACATAGACCGAATAGAAATCCTGTCTTTTCCTCCAGGGCAAGTCTCTCTTGTAGAGATGATAATAGGCTAAAAGAAGATCGGAGAAATCTCCTTTTTTCTCATAGGCGAGTCTTTTTGTTCCATCCTTGAGCGTAATAGTTCCGCAAAACAAGAATTCTTCCTTGCGAATCAGATTCTGCATCGGAAGATTGTCTTTATGTGTATCAATCCGGAGATGGCGATTCCTCAGAAGAGCAAAATCAATGCACAAAGAGGCATAGCCTTTCTTGTGCTCACCAACCGCCAGACGATGAATGGTGAAATAAGGAGAATCATCCTTCCATTTTCCTTCAATTGTCTTATACGTCTCTTCCTCTTCCTCCAATAATGTGAAGACAGCCTTGATTTCTCCGCAGTCAATCAGAACATACGAAATAGATGAGGAAACATCCTTGGCGACATTTCTTTGAAGAGCGGAAAAATCAGACCACTGTTCCTGGTTCTTGTTTTCTCTCATGAAGGCGATGGATTTTTTATAGATGGAATAGACGGCGAGCAAATCTTCTTTCTTTGTCTTGCGAAAATACATTGTATGAAAAATAGGGCCGCAGATGCGACCCCATTATTATAGCAATCGAGAAAGAAAGATTTAATATTTATACTTTCCTTCAGCACGGATGGCAGCCTGAGCAGCTGCAAGTCTGGCGCCAGGAACACGGAATGGAGAGCAGGAGACATAGTCGATTCCGCAATCATGGAAGACAGCGATGGATTCCGGATCACCGCCAGCTTCGCCGCAGATACCGCAAAGAAGTTTCGGGTTGCTTGCCTTACCTTCTTCGACAGACATCTTAATCAATCTCTTGACGGCATCGGCATCGATGGTCTTGAACGGATCGAAGTCGATGAGGTTGTTGTTGAGATATTCGTTGATGAAAGCAGAATAGTCGTTTCTAGAGAAACCATAGGTGAACTGTGTCAAATCGTTGGTTCCATAAGAGAAGTAGGCAGCTTCTGCACCGATAGCACCGCCAGTCAAGGCAGAACGAGGAGTCTCGATCATGGTGCCGACGATGTATTTCATCTTATTGTCGAACTTGGATTCAGAAATGATCTTATCTGCAACCGAGCTGACCAAATCTTTGACGAACTTGAATTCCTTGACGGCAACAACCTGAGGAACCATGATGGAAGCCTCAAGATGGACCTTCTTGCCACCATTCTGGGCAGTCAAGGTTTCTTCAGCTCTTAAAGCAGCCTTGATGACAGCTTCAGCCTGCATCTTTCCGATTTCTGGATAGACAACATCCAAACGGCAGCCACGTAAGCCCATCATTGGGTTGGTCATATGAAGTTCAGTGATTCTTCTTTCAACTTCTTCGACAGACTTTCCGGTCTTATGGGCAAGATCCTCGATATCTTCCTTCTTGGTCGGGAGATATTCATCAAGCGGCGGATCGAGAAGTCTGACATTGAATTTGACATTTCCAAGTTTGACGAACATCTTGTAGAAGTCTTCTTCCTGGAACTTTTCGAGCTGTTCAAGATATTTGACTCTTTCTTCGGTTGTGGAAGCAAGAATCATTTCCTGCATGATGATCAATCTATCCTTGCCGCGGAACATATGTTCAGTACGGCACAAACCGATACCATGGGCACCAAAACGAATGGCATTGGCAGCCTCATCTGGTGTATCAGCATTGGCATAGACCTTGATATGAGCATATTTGTCTGCCCACTTGAGAACTTTGACGAAGTTCGGATTATCTCCGCCTTCCTTGGTTTCGACAGCGCCATCATAGATGGTTCCGGTGGAACCGTTGATGGAGATGACATCGCCTTCCTTATAGGTATGTCCGCCTAAGGTCATGACACCCGTGGCTTCGTTGACCTTGAGTTCACCGCATCCGGTGATGCAGGTCTTACCAATCTGACGGGCAACGACAGCAGCGTGGGAAGTCATACCGCCACGCATGGTCAAGACACCCTGAGCAGCAACCATGCCACCCAGATCTTCCGGAGAAGTTTCGGCTCTGACCAAGATAAGCTGGGCTTTCTTGTCCTTGGCGACAATCTTCTGCGCTTCTTCAGCAGAGAAGCAGATATGTCCGACAGCAGCACCTGGACCAGCGGCATTTCCGTGACCGATGACTGTTGCCTTCTTTTCAGCGGCTTCGACGAATGTCGGATGGAGAAGCTGATCAAGAGATCTTGGTTCGACTCTGAGAACAGCTTCCTGTTCGCAGATGAGGCCTTCCTTGACCATATCTGTGGCAATCTTCAAGGCAGCAGGTCCAGTTCTCTTTCCGTTTCTGGTCTGGAGGAAGTATAAGACACCATCCTGAACGGTGAATTCGAAGTCCTGCATATCCTTGTAGTGCTTTTCGAGTTTCTTGGCGGAATCAACCAACTGTTTGTAAATCTTTGGCTGTGTTTCCTTCAGAGCATCGATGTGCAAAGGAGTACGGATACCGGCAACGACATCCTCACCCTGTGCATTAATCAAATATTCAGCGAAAATCTTGTTTTCGCCATCGGTCGGCTGACGAGTGAAGCCGACACCTGTGCCGGATTCATCATTCATGTTGCCGAATGCCATCTGCTGGACATTGACAGCCGTTCCCCAATCATAAGGGATGTTATTCATTTTTCTATAGAGATAGGCTCTCTCATTATCCCAGGAATCAAAGATAGCCTTGACAGCCGTCATGAGCTGATCTTCAGGATTGGACGGGAATTCCTCATTGAAGACCTTCTTATAATAGGCTTTATATTTCTTGATCAATTCCTTGAGATCTTCAACTTCGATATCCTTGTCATTCTTGATGCCTTTGGCTGTCTTGATTTCATCAAGCATGGCATCCATTTCAGTTCTCGGGTGTCCCTTGGCGATGTTGGTGAACATCAACATGAAACGGCGATAGCAGTCATAGGCAAATCTCGGTTTTCCGGAAAGTTTTGCCAAGGCTTCGACTGTTTCATCATTCAAGCCAAGGTTGAGGATGGTATCCATCATGCCAGGCATAGAAACTCTGGCGCCAGAACGAACGGAGACAAGAAGCGGCTTCGGTCCTTTTCCAAAGGTAAGACCTGTTCTCTTCTGCAATTCCTTGAGATTCTCTTTGATCTGCTTCTGAATATTGGCAGGAATCTTCTTGCGATTCTCATGATAGGCAGTGCAAGCTTCCGTTGTGACGGTGAAACCATCAGGAATACGAATACCGATATGAGCCATTTCAGCCAAACCGGCACCTTTTCCGCCCAAAAGCGGTTTTCCTAATCCATAACCATCCTTAAAGGCATAAACATACTGGCCTTCGACAGCTTTATTGACTGTCTTCTTGGCAGCAGCCTTTTTTGTCGTTGTTGTCGTTTTCTTTGCGACAGATTTTGTTTGTTTAGGCATGTGTCCTCCTAGTTTAGATTTAACTTTTGGTTTTTACCCGTTTGGTATTCTAGCACAAAAAAATAATGAAACAAATAAATTTCACGAAACCACTTTCTTGTATACAAGTTTTGACGTTTTTTTAGTTGTTTTTTTCGTTTTTTCCACTTTTTCGCTCAAAAACCATGCAAGTCAAAAAAAGAAATTTCATCCTTTTCGAACATTCCGAGAGGAGTTCATCCTTTTCTCTTTTTCACGAAAGAAAAGGTGAACTTTTTATTTTTTTCTTGCAATCCGGAATCAAATAGGATATTATTTCTCTTGCCTTATTTTCGATGGCTGTATAGCTCAGTTGGTAGAGCGGTCGGTTCATACCCGATATGTCGAGAGTTCGAGCCTCCCTACAGCCACCATAAAGAAACAGATTATTGCTTCCCGGTTTCATTCGGGAAGCTTTTTTTATGCTTTCGAATGTATCATTGCCAACATTTTGACGGACAGAATCACCTGTTCATCAGTAAAAACATTTTTCAAAAGGGACAAATTCAACTAAAATAGAAAAAAGGAGTTCAATAACCCATGGAAAATGACATTATCAAAAATCTAGCAACGCAGTTCAAACTGACTGAGATCGATGTTGGAGATTTCAAGAAGATGAAAGTCGGTCCCATGACCTTCTTCTTAAAATGCTATGATGCGGAAGGTCTCTTCAAGGTTTCCTATCTAAAAGGAAAAGCTCTCTTTGGACTGATGAAAATGACAACGATCGTTCTGACATCCAACACAAAGGATATTCCGATCATTTCCTATGATCGAATCAAAGCCGGAAAAAAGGATGTCTGCCTCATGGAATTCTATGACACATGCAGAAAAAGACCATCCTATGAGGATTTGCTAAAGATAAAAAAAGAGTTCACCACCTATCCTCGATATGAGATCAAGCCTGCGTTTTCCGATGAAATCAAACTCGAACCCTCCTTCTCCGTCTATTCAAAACATGGCAATCATTTCGATCTTCTTCTAAATGACTACTTCACTGAAATAGAAACCATCATCAATGAAGCAGAGAATATTCCCGAAGATGAAAAAAGAGAAGCCAACAAGAAATATGTCGATGGCCTGCTTATGAACGGAGGAACATCCACCGATATGTTCGTGAAAAAAATCGGAAAAGAGAAAACAGAAAAGCTTTTCAGAAAATTCGTTTTCTTTGTCGAAAAAGAAGAAAAATAACCATAGAAAATAGGTTCATCGAACGCATCTCCATTTCATTATTCGTGGCGAAAAGTGATTGAAGAAATAGTTTTTGCAAAAAAACAAAAAGAAAAAATCTTAAACACTTCCACTTTTTTCTAAAAAAATTTCACTTTATTTTGTAAGAAAAAGTCCTCCGCTTTCATGGAGGACTGGACATCGTATCTTAAATTTCCTTCAGAATCTTTCCTCTGATTCGCTCGTTTTCCTTATCCGTCGATGAAGCATCCATCTGATCGAGTGCGTAGAGTAGTTCGAATGCTTTTTTGAATTTCGAATCTTCCAAATCGATTTCATCAAAATTATATACATAACACTCGATTGGCATTTCTTCAAGGAAACGTATGAAATAATCTTCAGAGATTCCATCCTGCATCGTCGAAATGTACGTGTCGATGACCGGTTTGTCCGTGACAAAGAAGGAATGATCGCAGTCAAAACAGGCAAGGGTGATGAAATAGGTTTTCTTCGTCTGTTCATCTTCAAGCGTCAGTTCGTAAAACACTCCGCCAGTCATGAGAGGATGAGCCTGATAGATTCGATATTTTGAATCGATGATTCTCATCGAATCGAAGTCTGGTGCATCCTCCTCGTGGAAGACGTGGATATTCGACCAATCCGGTGTCGATCCTTCATTTGTGATTATGACAGCATTTGTTTTCATTTCTTTGATTTCCTCGCTATTTTGCTTCAATTCCTGAAGCATTCTTCCTTTTTCGACAAGCCCTTCATCATCCTTGAGGATTTCATTGTAGAGTTCCGGAATAATATAGGCACATTTTCTGACACGTATTTTTTTGATTTCTTCATTTTCATCATCCTTCACTTGGATTCCCCATAAATCCGGATCCACAACGAAACCGAGTTTCTCAGCAATGAGGTTATTCAACGTGATTTGCGTGATATCCTTTGTGGAATGAATGGCGGACATATATGTTGACGCATTGATTTCCTCACTGGTCGGTTCCATATTCAGCCAGAATATGGCATTTGGGAACATCGACTTGAGAATGTCGAGATTGAGCGTAAAGACACCGTTTTGGCGATATTCATTTTTCACATAGCAGGATTCCAGGTAGAGAATCGGATTATCCTCACCGATTGCCATCAGTTTTTGGAAGCGTTCCTGTGCGAGCTGTTGATATTCTTCTTTCTTTTTTTCATCGAATTGAGAAAGAGGAACAAACGGATTGAGATGTCTGAAGACATCCAAGGCATCGAGACATTTTTGAGGAATCGTCTGCGCTAAGGCCTTCACTGTACAGATAGAGGAATTCATAAGCAAGGTCGTCTGGTCGACAATCATCGAGGCGATGACATCCTTTTTATAGAATGTATACATTTGATAGCGATTGACGGAAACATCGGCCAAAATCACATCCCTGTTTTCGAAGAGTTCCATAGGAAATTCTGCATTTTTCATCGTTGCCTTGAGAATATACACAGAATAATCTCCAGCCTGATAGACTTTAGCTTTGATATCTTTTTCGTTTCTTCCAGTCAGTCGTGCAAGCTCCATCTTCATTTCTTTAGAAAGAGTTCCTTCTTCGATTGTCGTCTTTTTCTTGAAATATGGTGTCATTTTTTCTTTCGTGCCGAAAATCAAAAAATCAAGAGAGATTCCCAAATAATCTGCAATGAGGTTCAATTTATCAAGGTCTGCAATCCCTGATCCCTTCTTTCCTTTTTCCATGTTGGAAATATCGGCCTGATACATCAGAAGATCATCAGCCATCTTTTCCTGTGAGACCCTTTTTATATACTTTCTCTGCTCTCGGATTCTTCTTCCAATTTCTTGATTGTTCATTTCAGCTTTTCCTTTCGCATTTATTCTAGGCAATCCTCTTTCGAAATATTATAGCTCAAATCCTATATTTATTTTTATTTGTCTGTCCTTCAAAATTATGCGAAAATGGTCACGCTAAAAAAAAGGAGACAATCATCATGAAAATCACAATTCGTCATTTCCTTCCATGTGATATTCCCGCCTTGATTCCGGTTTTATTGGAGACATGGGATTATGACAATCGCTCAACCTTGGAAAACAGAAAGAAGGCAACCGAACTTTTTCTTCTTCACGATATCTCCATCTCCGATTATCGAAAGGTCCTGCTTATCGACAATGAGGTCTGCGGTATCCTCTGTGGAAGAACGGATAAGAAATTCCTCGATTCCGATTTTTCTTCCCTCTACGCTTCTCTCTCAAAGGAATATCGAAAAAATCCAGACATAAACCAGCTTGCCAACTACAACGATGTCGTCAACCATGCCGATGAAGAACTCACCCAGCACTATAAGAAGTCCAATGATGAAGTGACTCTTCTCATTTTGAGTTCCTCAACAAAAGGAAAGGGATGCGGAAGAAGACTTCTGGAGGATTTCGCAAATGAGAGAAAGGAAAAACTCCCCATCATTTTGACCAGCGATAAGGACTGCAATTATCATTTCTATGAGCATATGGGCTATAAAATCATCGAACAGCAAGTTTTCGATTATGAGATGTTCCAGCAGAAAAAGAAAATGGAATCCTTTCTCTTTTGCCATGAATGATTTCTTTCTTGAGTGTAAAGTCTACCAAATTCTTGATTTCTTTCTTGATTTTAGTTAAAATTTCATTTGCGTTTCAAGGAACAATAGCTCAACTGGTTAGAGCCCTCGGCCCATAACCGAGTGGTTGCAGGATCGTACCCTGCTTGTTCCACCACTTGAAAATCATCTTGGCTGTTCTTGGCCAAGATTTTTTCTTTTTTTGGCTCTTTTTGCTAAAATAAAGCACACAATAGATAGGATAAAATTCATTATGGAAGAAAGAATTCAGAAAGTGATGTCCCAACTCGGTATCTGTTCAAGGAGAAAAGCGGAAGAATATATGGTTCAGGGAAGAATCAAAGTCAACGGCAAAGTTGTCTCTCTTGGCGAAAAATGCGAGATGGACGATGAAATTACCCTCGATGACAAAATTGTCAGTTCCCAGAAAAAGGACAATCAGAAGAAAGTCTATCTGGCTTTCAACAAGCCCTACGATGTCGTCTCCACATTGAGCGATCCGCAGGGAAGAAAAACAGTCGCCGATTATATACCCAAAGAATATGGAAGACTTTTTCCTGTGGGAAGACTCGACCACAATTCCACCGGTCTTCTGATTATGACCAATGATGGCGAATTCGCAAATCTCATCACCCATCCGTCCTCTGCTCCGGAAAAGGAATATGTCGTCAAGGTGAAGAATCCGCTCCGCGGAGATGAAATTGAAAGACTGAAGAAAGGTCTCTATGTCATGAAGGAAGCTTATGTTGCCGCACCCTGTGAAGCCAAAGTACTCAAGGAAGACGAAGACAGTGTCATCTTCGACATCATTCTTCATGAAGGAAAGAAAAGAGAAATCCGCTATATGATGGATACGCTTGATCATCCAGTGCGCATGCTCATGCGCATCCGCATCGGCTCCATACTTCTAGGAAGACTTGCTCCCGGCCAGATTCGCGAGATTCCCGAGGAAGAGATTTGCAAGATCAAGGAAGAATGCCTTGCGAATCAGAAAGAATCCTTCAAAAATGAAAAATATTACGGAAATTACGATCTTGATGAATAATTGTCTTTCCTTATCATCGATAAAGTAGAATAATAGCAGTATGAAAGAAAAAATATTGATCTCAGCCTGCCTTGTGGGTGAAAACTGTCGCTATGACGGGGAAAGCAAACTGAACAAAGCCATCCTAAAGCTCACCAAATACTATGATCTGATTCCAATCTGTCCGGAAACATCCGGTGGACTCAAGACACCGCGCCATCCATGCGAAATCAAGGATGGAAAGGTGTATACTTCCAAAGGAAGGGATATGACAGAACATTTCAATGACGGAGCCTATTGGGCTTATATGATTGTCAAGAAATACAATATTCATCTTGCCATCCTGAAGGAGGATTCTCCAAGCTGTGGTGTCCATGAAGTCTATGATGGAACCTTCACCGGAAAGAAAATTCCCGGAGAGGGAATCACCGCAAAGAAGCTTCGCTCCCTCCACGTAAAGGTCATCAACGAGAAAGAAGCGCTTGATCTGCTCAAGAGCCTCGAAGAGAAAAATACCAAATCTGCGCCAAAGAAATGATTTCACATTCTTTGGCCTTTTTAAAGGAAATGAAAACATGAAAACATTCAAAATCGCCGGAAAAGAAATCCAGAATCGCTATGTGCTGGCCCCTCTTGCAGGCTATTCCGACTATTCCATGCGAAAAATCTGTTCCGATTATGGAGCGGGTCTGACCTATACAGAGATGGAATCCTGCGAATCCCTCTACTATAATTCCAAGGCAACAAAGCAGGACCTCGCCGACACGCATCTCGACAGAAAAAATGAAAAAGGTCGTCTTGCTTTGCAGATTTTCGGCGGAAAGAAAGACATCATTCTAAAATCGATTCCTCTTTTCGAGGAACTCGGAGAATATGATTTCCTCGACTTCAACTGCGGATGTCCGGTTCCCAAGGTCATCCGACAGAATGCGGGATCATCCTGGCTGAATAGACCCGATGAACTCATCGATTTAATGAAGGAAATCGTCCATATTTCACAAAAACCTGTCATCATCAAAATACGCATCGGCTTTTCATCGCTTATGGACATCGTTCCTTTATGCAAGAAGTTAGAGGAAGTCGGAGTCCAGGCCATCGCCGTCCATGGAAGGACAAGAAATGAGATGTTTTCTTCTGCAGTTCACTATGATGTCATCAGAGACATCAAGCATCATATCCAAATTCCTGTGATTGCCAACGGCTTGATCGACAGCGAGAACTTCGAAAAGGTCTTCTCTCTGACAGACGCCGATGCTCTCATGATTGGGCAGAAAGCCATCGGATATCCCAAGATTTTCGAAAACATGGTTCGCAAGGAAGACCAGAAAGAACCCCTTCCCGATTCTCTTGAAAGACAGATTCTGGACCTGAAAAAACAGATTGAGCTAATGTATGAAATAAAAGACGAGCATCAGGCATCGGGAATTCTTCGCAGTGTCTCTGTCCACTATATGAAAGGGTTTGACAATGCCAAGAAATATCGAATGGCTCTCGTCCACTGCGAGAGTAAGAAAGAGTACCTAAAAGTTCTGTCAGATATGCAAAATGAGCAAACTTGTGCGTAAATCTCTATACTTTGCTCATTTGTTGGTGTAAAATACTCCTGTTTCAATTGGGGTGAATACTATGGGTCAAAAAACAAGAGACGAAGAGATATTGAGAATTCTCGAAGAAAGTCCCAGCCAATATGTTTCCGTGGAATCGATGGCTGAATTCTTCAAGACAAGCGAATCAACCATCCGAAGAGATTTGCAGCGAATGAGTCAGGAACATCGTCTCTTGCGTGTTCATGGCGGAGCGGCCAGCCTTCATTTTTCCGGAAACTTCAAGTTCGATCGCGTCGATAAGGAATATCTCGAAAGAGAAAGATCCGAACCGGAGATCAAAAAGACCATTGCCAAAAGAGCTGCCCAGTTCGTCAAGGATGGTTCCTGTGTTTATATGGATGCATCCACAACCGTGGCGAGCATGATTCCATTTCTCCCACAAACGAAAAACACCTACTATGTCACCAACTCTCCTCTTCTCGGACAAAAATTATCGGAAAGAGGATTGCCTTGCTATGTGACAGGCGGCGAACTCAAGATTTCCACCAACGCATTCATCGGAAGCTATGCCCTCGATTTCCTCAAGCGCTTCAACTTCGACATCGGATTCTTTGGAACAAACGGAATCCATCCGCAGGCAAAATTCACAACGCCCGATCCTCAGGAATGTGCCATCAAGGGCACCGTCATCACGAAGTGCTATTCCGTCTATATTCTTGCCGACAGCACGAAATTCGACAATATTGCCACTGCGACTTTCTGTGACTTCACCCGCCCCATCCTCATCACGGATCATTGCGATGACAAATACCGTTCATTGATCAAAACAATCGAAGTCAGTCCAATCAAGAAATAAACAGGAGATAGAAAGATTATGATTTATTCATTAACAGTCGCACCGGCCATCGACTATTCGCTTTCCATGGGAGATAGCCCAATCAAAATCGATGGCGTGAATCGTCCAAGAAACGATGGCATGTCCTTGGGAGGAAAAGGCATCACTGTTTCTATGATGCTCAAGAATCTGAAAATGGACTCCGTCCCCGTCATTGCAGTCGGAGGAAAAGTCGGAAACGATATCCGCGAATTGGTCGAAAAAGAGTTCGAAAAAGCTGTCTTTCTTCCGACCGATGGCGATTCGAGAATCGATGTCGTCATCACCGGTTCCATTCATGATCTCCGCTTCGATCCTTCCGCTCCGAAGATTTCCAAGGATGGACTCGACCTCATGTTTTCCTTCTTCCGCGAGAACCTCAAGAAAAACGACATCGTCATTCTTTCCGGCTCCTTGGGCCAGGAAAGCAAGGATCTCTATCAGGTCCTGATGAGAGACTATATCAATCCAGTTGGTGCCATCACAGTTTTGGATACCATCGGAAAATGCCTGACCAATGCCCTAAACGAGCATCCTTTCATGATCAAGCCGAATGAAGAGGAATTGGCCGAACTCGTCGGAAGAGAAATAAAGAACGACGAAGATATCCTTTTGGGCGGAGAAGAGATGAAACTGAAAGGTCCTCAGACTGTTCTTGTCACCTTAGGCAAGAGAGGTGCCTACTACTTTGCCGAAAATGGTCATGTCTATCACTGTTCCAACGCACATGGAACCCAGGTCTCGGCAGTCGGTGCCGGTGATTCTTCCATCGCAGGATTCATCAAAGGCCTTGCTGAAGGAAAGTCCATCGAAGAAAGACTTGCCTATTCCATGGCAGCCGGAGGCGCAACAGCCTTCAGCGAACATCTCGGTTCCTATGAACTGTGGGAATCTCTGCTTCCGCAGATCAAAGTGACCATGGTCAAATAAATATCAAATTCTGTCATGTCTACTTGCCAGATATGACAGTTTTTTATTGGAGAAAAAAGGAATTTTCCTACCATTCATTCAGGTGATTTGCTAAAATACCTCGAAATAAAAACGAGGTATAAAATGAAAAGAAATCTTTTTAAGACACTGGGATTGAGTTCCCTGCTTCTCTTGACGAGCTGTGGCAGCACGCCTATCGAAGGAACGCTGTACATCGGCGATGCATTCACCAAAAAGAACGCAATCGTCTTCAAGTACAATTTCAATAGCGTCTTGAATGAAGGATCGAAAATCTCTGGAACCATTTCCGCTCAGGAAAACGCGGTTCTCAAGAATGAATACATCTTCTCCTACACACAGACAAATCCATTGAATGCGACCGATTTTGCGGAAACCGTTCTTGTCGGATTCACGAAGGCAAACCTTTCCGATGGCAAAGAGGCAAAATACGATCTCACTCTCGATCTGAAGAAAGTCTTCCCTGGCACAGAAGAAGTCAACACCATGTATTTCATCATCCACACCGATGATTGGAAAACAAACGATATGTCCACTTTCACTTCCTCATCCTTCAAATATTCCTGGGATGGAGAAAAGGTCAAGATAATTCTTGACTATGGCGCCTAGTCGAATTCTTATCCACGTTTCTCAAAGCCACAGCATCATGCCTGTGGTTTTTTTGTACAAAAAACGGCTTGTGCTGACAAAGAAAGAGAATCAACATTTATCACAAGCCGGTTTAATCATCAGAATAAAAATTGCTTTTGCTTTTTCATATTAAGGATACAAGAAGAAAGATGGATAAATTCAATCAATCTCGATGGAATAGGAAAAAACTTTTTCTTTTCCTGGCTCAAGGAAATCCATCTGTTTTTTATCCTTCATTTCTTTTGGCGCATCGAGATAATCCGGAAGTCCATCCCACGGTTCGATAGCGACAAAATTACCGAATTCATTTCCAGACCAGAGAGCAAGAATCGGTGCATCATTCTTTTCCATGCGGATGGTCGAGCCATCCAATTTGTGAAGTGTCAGAGAAGAAAAAGTATCCGCCTTGAAGATATAGGTCTTGATTTTGAAGAAGAATTCCTTGCTGAGACGGATCTTATCGAGATCTCCATAGTACACTTCACCAAGATTATAGTTTCCTTTCTCATCCTGAATGATGCGAACAAGCTTCGTCTTTTTATCAAAAGTGATGTAATTTCCAGAAATATCGAATTCATCCCTTCTTTTGACACCTGGAAGCATAAAGGCCGGATGTCCGCCAACCATGAATGGCATCGTCTTTTCCGATGTATTCTTGATATGATAGGTCACAAAGAGTCTTTTTCCATCCAGATGATAGGAAGAAGAAGCCTCGAAGGAGAAAGGATATTTCTGAAGGCTTTCTTCATCCGACGCAAAAAACACCGAACCATTTTCCTCATCCTCCTTTTTGGAGGAACCGACCATATAGCGAATCAGACCATGATTCTTCAGACTATATTCTTTTCCATCGACCGTATAGGTCTGATCGACCAATCGGGCAATGAAGGGAAAGATGAAGATATCCTGTCCCTGCCAAGACTCCTCAAGGGGCTGGTAAAGCAGTTCTTTCTTTCGATTCTTATCGAATAAGGAGGTCAGAGCGCCTCCTTTTTCATCGACTTCGACCTTCAGAAATTCGTTTTCGATTTTCATCATAATCAATGTCCTTTCTTTGATAATTCCCTTTTCAATTCATCGAAACTCATATACAGAATATCTTTCCGAAACTGGGAAAGATGCAGGTGATGGCTTTTATCCTTAAGCAGAACAATCATGGCATATTCAGGATTTCTCGTAAAGATCATGCCATGTGCTTCCATCGATTCTTTGTTCTTTATGAAATAGTCGATTTCATCATAGAGAAGTTCATATTCAAAAAAGAAAACTTTTTTATATAAATTCGAATTGTAGAGATTTATATTGAATCTTGCATGCGGTTCATCAAAAAATGCCCTGATTTTTTCGACGTGTTGTTTCTTGATGGCCCGATTCCTTTTCCGAATCAATTCTTCTTTCAGGAAATGCAGAGTATTGTCTTTGAAATTCGGATATCTCTTTATGGCATCCTCCATCGTCAGATTGTTTCGCAAAAGAAGCTCGCGAAGGACTTCCATGCTCATCAGAGCGTCATCATCGCTTCGGTGATAAGTATAGGATGTGAGATGGTATTCCTTGACTAAAGCATCCAAACCGGAGATGTTTTTTCTGGAATTGATTTCTTTTTCCAATCGTTGAATATCGTAGAATTCGAATTCCATCACGGGAAGAGAATATCTTTTACATGTATAGGAGAGATAAGAGACATCCTGAAAAACAGCAAAGCCGAAACACATATTTTCCTTATCCTCGAGCAATCCCTTAATTTCCTTATAATAATGAGGAAACGTGAACTGCCTTTCGAATTTAAAAAGTGGATAGGCAAGGTGGATTCCTTCTCCGGTTCGAACATTTCCCAACAGGAATTCAGCCATCGGGTTGATTAAAATGTCTTTTTTCTTCAAGACCTGAAAGGATTCATCGGTTTTTACATAACCGAATGAACAGATTTTTCCTTCTCCGTTGAGACAATTGGCACATTCGATATCGAAAAATACGTAGTTCATATAAGACAATTAAAAACCTTATCACGGAAATTTACAAGCCATAATCGCTTCTTGCTTGCAAGAAAGAAGATTTATCCTTATACTTTCTAGTATGACCCTATATAAAAAAGAGAAACGCATTGAGCAGATTCTATCCGGCATCTCTGCATGCATCTTCGACATGGATGGAACATTGGTCGACTCTCTCGGAATCTGGGAAGAAATCGATGTAAGGTTCTTCCACGAGCGAAACATGGAAGTTCCCAAGGACTATGACAAGATCATCTCCCACATGTCTTTCATGGAGATGGCAACCTTCACCAAGGAAGCCTACCATATTAAAGAGAGCGTGGAAGAAATCGCCTCGACATGGCTCGAATGGTCAAAAGAAGCCTATTTGAATACCATTGTGGCAAAGCCAGGCGCAAAAGAAGTTCTCGAATATATAAAAGGAAAAGGAATCCCGATGGCGCTTGCGACCACGAACAAGGAGGAGCTCTATCTTCCATGTTTGGAAAGAAATCATCTCCTTTGCTATTTTTCCTATATCGAAAATGTGAATCATCTCAATACGAAGAAAAGCGAGCCAAAGATTTATCAGACACTCGCTCATGATATGCATGTTCCTATCGAAAAGACAATCGTCTTTGAGGATATTCTGATGGCCATTGATACCGCCAAAAAGGCTGGATTTATCGTCGGTGGCGTCTATGACAAGCGTAATGATCCAGATAAGGAAAAGATACAGTCCATCGCCGATTATTACATCGAGGATTATCCAAGCATTCTTCTCTAATTTTATTGACTAAATAGGCAAATTCCGATAAACTATCTTCGCTTAGGGGAGTAGTTGTCGCGAAAGCGAGATATTGTCAACAACATGGCTTCGTTCGGTTCAAGGAAGTCTGGCATATCATAAATAACGAGACTTAGGCAGAGAAATCAATTTTTTGGTTTTTCTGCCGAGGTCTCGTTTTCTTTTCTTCCTTAGGTACCCAAAATGGAGGTCTAAGCTATGTGGTGGGTTTATCCGTTGTACGCACTTGATTTGGGAGCAATGGTCTTTCTCTCTTTCCTCTTAGGAAATCTTGTCGATATGTTGGACAAAAAGACGAAAATCTCCGGAGCTTTCATCGGTGGTGTCATGCTTGCCGCAGTCACTTCGCTTCCCGAACTTTTTACTGCTCTCTCGAGCATCTTGTTTGTCAATGAGCCAGAATATGTCGTCGGTGACATTCTCGGTTCCATCATCTTCGACTTGGTCTGTCTTCTTTTGGAGACTGCAATCTTTATAAAAGGATTCCAAAACGCCAAGTTGCAGAAATTTCATATTGTTAACGGCGTTGCCTGTTTGATGATGTATGGTTTTGCAGCCTACGCCTTCTTTGCTCCTGTGAATTGTCAGCTCATGCTTGGCGATATCAATGCAATGTCCATTCTTATCTTTGTTCTCTATATTCTCACCCTTGTCTTCCAGCCGAAAGAATCCGAAGAAGAGGAAGGGGAAAAAGAGGAAGTCAAGTGGAGCCTAAAAAAGATTGTCACTCTCTTCTCCATCTCCTCTGTCCTCCTCATCGGCTCCTCCATCGCACTGACCTATCTGACAAAGATGATTCAGGAAGCCTTGCCGATGCTCTCCGGATCGGTTGCCGGTGCCTTGCTGTTAGGTATCGGAACATCCATTCCAGAAATTGTTTCGACAGCCCAGTTATTCAGAAAGAAGAATTACGATGCCGGATTTGGAAATATGATTGGTTCATGCACATTCGATTTTGCCATATTCGCCTTAAGCGACTTCATCTCTTGGCGTGTCTGGAACAACCATAAGAATGATGCCGGCGAATATATCATCTCCCAACGCGGATTATTTATCAGCAGCGGGGATGCCACTCAGTTCGAACTCTTCGGCATCGGCGTCTGCTGCCTTTTCATCGGCTTGGTCCTTCTGAAAGTCTTCAGCAAGAAGTTCTCTGAAAAGAAAGCCTTCTGCTATTCCGTGACGATTTCTGCCGCTGTCGCTTCGTTGGCTATGTATCTTCTCATCTTCATTCTCTAATTATCATTATATTTTACAGGGGAGTCATTGATCTTTCTTTTTCCGTCAGCACGAAGGATGCGATTCCTTCCGGAGAAGAACCATGTTCTGGCAATGAGACCTATGATAGAAAGGAATCATTCAACTATGAAAAAGAATGAAAAAGTCGATGTCGCAAAGAATGACGAGGCTTTCTTTTATCACGCCAAAGGCTTAGACGAGGTAAAAAAAGAACTCCAGACAAGCCTTCAAGACGGCTTAAGTGAACAAGAGGCCAAAAGAAGACTTGAAAGAGATGGTCTGAATGTTCTCAAGGAAGAGAAGAAAGTTCCCTTTTTCAGGAAGTTCATCAACCAATTCAAGGAACCGATGGTCATCGTTCTTCTTTTGGCAGCCTTGATTTCTATTGTCATCTTCATCGTCAATGGAACTCTCTACGTCTCCAAGGGAGGATCATTCTTCCTAAGCGTCGAACAGAAAAGAAATGATGAATACATCGATGCGATTGTCATATTGGCCATCGTCATCATCAATTCCTTCATCGGCGCCGTCCAGGAAGAGAAGGCCGAGCAGTCGCTTGATGCCTTGAAGAAACTATCCACGCCGATCTGCAAAGTACGCCGTGATGGAAAAGTCTTCACCATCAAATCCGAAGAGCTCGTCAAAGGAGACCTTGTCCTTCTCGAGGAAGGAGATATCGTCCCTGCAGATATCCGTCTCACTCAATCGATCAACCTGAAGAGCGATGAATCCTCCTTGACTGGCGAGAGCCTTCCGGTGGAAAAGGACGCTTCCCTGATTCTGAAGCCCGACGCTCTGACCGCTGAAAAAAGAAATCTCGTCTTCTCCGGATGTCCCATATCCTATGGCCGAGGAGAGGGTCTTGTCATCAAGACAGGCATGGATACCCAAGTCGGAAAAATCGCTTCGATGCTCACTGAAAGCGAGGATGAAGAAACACCTCTCCAGAAGAAACTGGCCAAGTTATCGAAACAGTTGGGATTGATCTGCCTTGTCATCATTATCATTACCTTCCTTGCCGGATTGATCTGGATTTTCATCCGTGCTTCCAAGGCTGGATATCAGAATATCGGAAGTGAAATCCTCAATCTCTTCGAAGAAGCCATCGCCTTGGCTGTCGCGGCGATTCCAGAAGGCCTATCCGCCATCGTCACGATCGCCTTGGCACTCGGTGTCAGCCGACTTGTCAAAGTCAATACTATCATCCGAAAGCTTCCTTCCGTCGAAACGCTCGGAAGCGTCAATGTCATCTGCTCCGATAAGACAGGAACACTCACACAGAATAGAATGACGATCAAGAAAGTCTATCTTGATCATCAGCTCTATGATGCTAGCCAGATCGATGACGAAAATGTGAAATTTCTTGCCACAGGCATGATGCTTTGCTCCAATGCCTCCATCAAGAATGATCGATATGGCGATCCGACAGAACTCGCTCTTCTCGATTATGCAAGAACCTTTGCCATCGAAAAAGAAGAAACCGAAAAAGCAAGCCAGATACGATTCGATGAATATCCTTTTGACTCCGTTCGAAAGATGATGTCCGTCAAATATAGAACACAAAACGGATTTCTTGTTTACACCAAAGGTGCCCTTGATTCCATCCTAAAGCATGTCACGCGCATCAAGATCGATGGTGAAATCCGCTCGATCACAGAAGAAGATATCGAAAAAATCAATTCCTTCAATAAGGAGATGTCCTCTCAAGCCTATCGTGTTCTCGCCTTCGCCTACAAAGAAGTCCAAGAAGAGGAGAAAATCGAAGAAGAGAATCTCATCTTCGTTGGCATGGTCGGAATGATCGACCCGGAAAGAGGCGAAGCAAAAGAGGCGGTTGGAAAACTCAAGGAAGCCGGAATCCGCACAATCATGATTACCGGCGACCACAAAGACACCGCCTTTGCCATCGCTAAGAAATTATCCATCGCCTCAAAGGTCGAAGAATGCTGTTCAGGAGAGGAACTCAACCATCTCACGATGGAAGAACTCCAGGAAAAAGTCAAAACAACCAATGTCTTTGCCCGTGTCTCTCCAGAAAACAAGGTTCAGATTGTCAAAGCCCTCAAGGCGAATGGCAATATTGTCGCCATGACGGGAGATGGCGTCAATGACGCCCCATCCCTAAAGGCTGCCGATATCGGAATCGCTATGGGACAGACCGGAACGGATGTTGCCAAGGGGGCGGCCGACATGGTCTTGAAGGACGACAATTTCGCTTCCATCGAGAAAGCTGTCGAAGAAGGCCGTGCTATCTTCGCCAATGTCAAAAAGACCATTTTCTATCTCCTTTCGAGCAATTTCGGCGAAGTGCTGACGATGTTCTTCACCCTGCTTCTCGGCTTCCCGACACCTCTGGAAACACTTCAGATTCTTTGGATCAACCTTATCACCGATTCTCTTCCTGCTATTGCGTTAAGCATGTCAAGCAAGGAAGAAGGAATCATGAAGCAGAATCCACGCGATCCGAAAGATGGCATCTTCTCACATGGGGGATTTGCCTTCACCTTCGGCTATGGCATTGTCATCTTCCTTATCACATTCGTGGCCTATCTTCTTCCTGGCATTCTGTGCTATTCTTCCTCGTCGCTCGCCTTTGTTCCTCAGATTGCACCGGAAATCCGTGCGGCATGGGGGACTGGCTACTCCGGATTTGTTGCCTGCTTGGAAAACGAACTCGTCCATAGGGAATGCACAACCTTTGCCTTCACTGTTCTTGCGATGTCCCAGGTCTTCCATATGCTGGGCATGAACGATGTCAAACACAGCTTCATCAACATCTTCAAAAAGAAGAACATCCTCCTCTATATCTCCTTCTTCCTCGGATTCGCTTTGCAGATCTTCGTCACGGAAGTCAATGGCATCACCGATATCTTCTCCACCGTCTCCCTTGATTTCTATGAATGGCTGATTCTTCTTGCTTTTGCCATCCTTCCGCTTATCATTCATGAAATCCTTGCCCCGATTTTCCGCAAGAAAAATGTCCGTTTTGCGTAATGTAAGCCTTTTCAGAAAAAAGCAGATTTTCTCAAAATACACATATTTTCAAGAAAAATACTTATCTTTTGAGCCTTTTTTAACCTCATTTAAGGTCGAAAGGCTCTTTTCTTTTATCGTGCAAAGAAACTGAAAGCGTTTAACTTTATCTTTTCGTTGATTTTGGACACGCACATATTGTAATAGCCTTTCCTGGCGCTTAAGATAGAGCCCAATTTCAAGGAGGTATCACAAATGAAAACCAAGAAAATAAGCAAAGCCGTCTCTTTATTGTCCCTTCTTTTCCTATTAGGCGCATGTAAGACGAACACATCCGATTCCAGCAGTTCCCAAAATAAAGAAGCGAACTGGCACGGAACACTCAAAGAAGGCTATACGTCCTTAGCCAATGACAGCAAGGCCGTCAATGCCGCCATCAATGCCGATGGAACCTATACGGCAGCCGGACAGACCTTTACAACGAAGAACACCTACAACTATTACTTTTCGACAGAACCGGATAGCTATAACTATCTTTCCACTCCATGGCAGTATAACGCTCTTCATTTCGTCAATATGGTCGATGGTCTTATCAGCAATAACCAGTATGGTGCAACATATGGTGGATTAGCCTTAGGTTATAAGACCACGGAAAATGCCGATGGAACAGAAACATGGAGCTTCCAGCTCAAGGAAGGCATCAAGTGGATCAACAACCAGACTGGCGAAGAATATGGCGAAGTCGTGGCCGATGACTTTGTCGCAGCCATGGAATATGTTCTCGATCCGATCAATGGTTCTGAATTCTCCTATCTTCCCTGCGGTGTCATCAACAATGCCGACACCTATTATTCGCAGAAGACAGCCCACATGGACGACAACACGGTCGAAGTCATGGATTTCTCCGAAGTCGGTGTCAAGGCTGCCGATAAATACACAATCGAATACACACTTGTCGAACCGACTCCTTACTTCCTCACCTGCTTAACCTATTCCGTCTATTATCCAGTCAGCAGAGCCTGGCTCGAAGAGGAAGGAACCGCCTTTGGCGATAGCGCAAATGATATTCTTGTCAACGGTGCTTTCCGTTTGACGGAACACGTCAAGGAATCCAAATCCGTTTTCACCAAAAACCCGACCTACTACGATGTTGAGCATGTCTATGTCGATAAAGTCAATATGAGCTTCGTCGGAAGAGGTGCCGAAGCCTCTGCCGCAAGAAAACTCTATGAAAACGGCTCGCTCGATGGCTTCAATGTCCAGTCTTCGGATGAAGAAGGATATAAGAAATATGTCACCGGACCTGATGGAACTGGCAATGCGAACAATCCATATGATCCGAACTGCTCTCCGGTCTCCTCGACAGATCAGTTCTGCTTCATCAGCTACTTCAACTATATCCGTAAAACCTATGAGTATGCCAGCGACGCCCACAAGAAGACCGAGTCTGAAAAAGCAGATACCAACAAAGCCATCCTCAACAAGAATTTCCGCAAAGGCTTCTTATATGGTCTCAATGTCATGGAATATCTGAAATATTACAATGCCAGCGATCCGATTCAGAGATTGAACAGAACCTACACCGTCAAGGGTCTTGCCCAGGATTCCTCTGGCAAGGACTACACGGAATATGTCGAGGATGTCTATAATCGTGAACAGGGTACAACCGGTGTCGATCTGATCGGTACTGAAATCTCAGAAAAAGGAAGCAGTGAAGATCCTATCTATAATGCCACAAAGGCCAAGGAATACTTCGCCAAGGCAAAAGAGGAACTCACCGCAGCCGGTGTCACAGCCGAACACATCTACATCGATGTCATCGGCGACATGGATGCAACGGCCAATGGCTATAAGAAGGCCATGTTCAAGGCCATCGAGGAAAACAGCGACGGCTGGGTTATCATGAATGTTTCGCAGCCATCCAGCGAAGAAGAATCCAACAAGTGGGGAACCAAGACGAACAACTACGACTTCTCCATGGAAATGGGCTGGGGTGCCGACTATGGCGATCCGAAGTCCTTCCTTCATACACTTGTCGGTGAAACCTTCGACGGAACCACTCTCACCGATATGGGCGATAACCTCTCCTATCTCGGATTCACCGGCGACTATAGCGAGAAAGAGCTCTCCGACACCTTGTTGGGCAACTATACGAAATTGTATAATGATGCCATCAAGTACAAAACCACTGCCGATTATTCCAAGCGTCTTGCCGCTTTCGCGGAAGCCGAATATGACTTGATCTATGAAGATGCCATCGTCATTCCATTCTACACAAGATCTGGTATCTATGATTCTGTCAGCAAAGTCATTCCTCATCAGTCTGGAACAGCTAACTATGGAAACAACTCCGACAAATTCACGAACTTGATTGTCTCCGACACGGCCATCACCCGTACTCAGAGAGATGCCATCAATGAGGAATACAAGAAGAACAAATAATCAACTCTAATTTCACGACAAAAAGATGATGGGAACGACTCATCATCTTTTTGCCCTTAATAAGGAAGGAGAAAAACATGGAAGAAGCAACCATAATTCACGTAAATCCAGAGATTCAGCTGGAGCCTCTCACAAAGAAAGAGGAAAATGCATGGGTGGCAAAATGTCATTCCATCCTGAAAGTCATCCAGAAAGGTCTGACCAACGCCACATTCCTATATATCGTAAGAAGAATTCTGACTTCCCTTCTTACGCTTCTGCTCTTGACCGCATTTGTCGCTATCCTCATCCGTCTTCTCCCCGAGGATAAGTTCTATAATCTACAGACATACAACCGACTGGCTGCAAGAAGCACCATCATCGCAGAAAACTATAAAAACAAGCAGCTCTATCTCTATGGCCTGAGAGATCTGCAGGGAAATGAAATCAGCGTCTGGCAGAACGTCTGGCAATATATCTACTACATTCTGCCTGTCTATAAGAAGATTCCCTATCAATTCTCCACAGACTATTCTGAGGTCAAGAAATACTGGGAAGGCTTCGTTTATCTAGGCAGAAGCGTCCGCCAGAGCAAGTTCGTCACCGACATCGTGGCCGGTGAAATGGGTATTTCCATCGAAATCTCCTTGATTTCCGTCTTCCTTGCCTATCTGGTTGGCTTCCCGCTTGGCATCGCCATGGCCAAGAAACCCGGCGGTGTCTGGGATAAAATCGGTTCGACATTCATCGTTCTCAACTATGCGATTCCCGCTTTGGTCTTCTATCTTTTCATGAAGAACTGGACGGGCGATGCCAACGGCATCTTCGGCTGGGCCGGGTTCGGACTGCAATACAACAGCGAAAAACATTTCCAGACTTTGATCATCCCGGTGTTTGTCATCTTCTTCCTTTCCATTCCGGAACTGGTCATCTGGGTCAGACGATTCATGTTGGATGAACTCAATTCAGACTATGTCAAATTTGCCCGTTCGAAGGGCTTGAGCGAAAACAGAATCATGTACACCCATGTTTTAAGAAATGCTTCTGTACCCCTTATCCGCAATATTCCGATTACAATCCTAGGTGCCATGATCGGTTCCTACTTCGTTGAAGACATCTGGGTCATCCCAGGAACAGGAAGAGAACTCGTCTCAGCCTTGAAGGGCACTCCGGACATCCCTCTTGTCCAGGGCTTGACCATTCTCTACGCCGCCCTTTCGATGCTCGCCTTCCTTTTAGGCGATATTGTCACTGCCTTATACGATCCAAGAATCCGTCTCACCAAGAAATAATAGGAGGAAATCATCATGAACAACGAAATCACAATCAAAAAGAACGATGGTCTTGATGACCTCTTTGTCCACGTCGATGTCAAGGAGGAAGAGGCCGAAAAAATCACAACCGAACCCTATTCCTATTGGAAAAGTGTTTTTCGAATCTTCATCAGAAGACCAGCGACGATCATCGCACTCTGCACCTTGTTTGTTCTCATCTGTGGCATCATCTTCATCCCTCTTTTCGCACCTGAGGATGCCTTCGTGAGCAATATGAACAATAAAAACCTCGCTCCGAGCACAGCTCATTTCTTCGGCACGGATTTGATCGGACGTGACCTCTTCTTCCTCACCTGGAAGGGTGCTGGAAAATCGCTGCTTTTGGCCATCATCGAATCCATCATCGTCCTCATCATCGGTACGCTTGGCGGACTCTGCTGGGGATACTTCAAGAAACTGGACGGACTTTTTGTCGAAATCTACAACTTCGTCTCCAATATTCCTTCTCTTCTCATCTATATGCTTTTAGCCGTCGTCTTCACCTATTCCCTTCCCAATGTCCCTGTTGAAATCCGACTTATCTTCTCATTGACGATGCTTGGTTGGCTTGGTCTAGCCCTGATGATCCGAAACCTTGTTCTCATCATCGACAACAGAGAATACAATGTCGCCAGCAAGACTCTTGCCACACCGGCAGGCCGCATCATGCTGAAGAACTATCTCCCCTATCTTTTGGGCGTCATCATCACGGAATTCTCTTTAATCATTCCAGGCATGATTTCTTCGGAAGTCGCCTTATCTTATTTCGGTGTCGGCCTCAATTCCGAGTCCATCTCCTTAGGTGCCATTCTGGAAAACGGCATCGCCAACTATTCCCTCTACCCCTGGCAGATTCTAGCCCCTGGCTTCCTTCTGGCCGTCATCATTTTCGCTTTCTTCATCTTAGGAACCACATTCTCGGATGCCCTTGATCCGAAGAAGCATCGCTGAGGAGGAATTCTCTATGTTCAAAAAAGAAAAAGAAAAACTCCAGCTCACACCCGTCGAGGATGTCAAGCAAGGCGAAGTCATCGCACATGTCCATGACCTTGTCGTCCGTTTCCAGGTCCGAAACAAGACATTGACAGCCATCCGCCATATTTCCCTTGATATCTACAAGGGAGAGACATTGGCCATCGTCGGTGAATCCGGAAGCGGAAAATCCGTCTTCACAAAATGTTTCACTGGCATGTTGGAAGCCAACGGCAGCATCGATGAAAACAGCGAAATCCTCTACGGAGGAGTCGATTTAAGCAAAATCAGGAAGAATGAGGATTGGCTTTCCATCCGTGGAAAGAGAATCGCCACCATCTTCCAAGATCCGATGACCTCTTTGGATCCACTTCGAAAAATCGGAAGCCAGATCAGCGAAGTCATTACCCTCCATCGCGGACTGAGCAAGAAAGAAGCCAAAGAAGAAGCCATCCGTCTTCTCAAAAGAGTCGGAATCAAGGAACCTGAGAAAAGATACGATGATTATCCTTTCCAGTATTCCGGTGGCATGCGTCAAAGAGTCGTCATCGCCATTGCCCTTGCCTGCAAACCCGACATTCTCATCTGTGATGAGCCGACCACGGCTTTGGATGTCACCATCCAGGCACAGATTCTCAACCTAATCAAGGACTTGAAGAAGGAATATGGATTCACTGTCCTCTTCATCACCCATGATTTGGGTGTCGTCGCCGAGATTGCAGACCGCGTCGCTGTCTGCTATGCCGGGCAGATTATCGAGCTCGGAACCGTGGAAGATGTCTTCTATGATCCGAAGCATCCATATACCTGGTCCCTGCTCTCCTCGCTTCCACAGCTCGGAGAAAAAGGCGAAAACCTCTATTCCATCAGCGGAACCCCGCCATCTTTGTTCAACGAGATCAAGGGCGACGCCTTCGCTCCGAGAAATCCATATGCCATGGCTGTCGATTTCGTCAAGGAACCTCCGATGTTCAAAGTCTCGGAAACCCACTATGCCAAGACATGGCTTTTGGATGAAAGAGCCCCAAAAACAGCGCGTCCCGCAATTGTGGACGAAATCCATGACCGTGTGAGCAAAATCTATCAAGGAGGTATCCACCATGAAGAAAAATGAACAGCCTATGAACACACTCGACCTTTCATTGACCTCAGATGATTTTGAGGAAATCATGAAGAGCGCTCCATTGAACAAATTCGGATATCCCGACAAGATTCCAGCCAAGAACCGCATGGCTAAGAATGTCCTGCTCAAATTCGTCAATGCAAGCATCAAAGGTCTCGACGGCAAAATTTTGGATGAAGAAGTCGCCTCCTTCGATATTCTGGAAAGCGATGTCTTCTCTCTCGAAGATCCTCTTTGCAAGACCAAACTGAAGTTCCTCGCCGCCTTATTCTCTTTGAACCGCTATGTCGATGGAGCCATCTATTATCGTGGCGAATTCTTCACCACGAAAATGGGAAAGAAGTTTGCTTCCTATCTGACCTATACCTTCATGGAGCATTATTTCCGTGTGGAGGATGCACCTCTCATCGAAGAATATTTCGATAAGATGGAAGGAGGACATCTTCCTTTCTTCCCGACCAATACCAAAGATGGAAAGAAAATCATCTTCTCCGCCTATAAGGCAACAATCAAAGACATCAATGGAAATCCGCTTTCAGAGAAAAAATACACCTTCAATATCTTTAAAGGAGATGTCTTCTCATTAAACGATAAAGAAGATGTTGATAAAATCTCCGTTATCCGTTCTCTCGTTGATGAAGACAGACTTGTCGAAGGATTCTATTACAAAGGAAAGATGGTCCCCAACCATCTCGAAAAGGAATACCGTCTTTATTTAGAGAAATCCTTCGTGAAGAAAAATTTCCTTGTCGAAGACAAAGATTATATTCTGATGAACACCACCAAGGATGAGAAAAGCGGATATCCGCTCTTCTTCCCAATGAGAAACAAGGAAGGAAAGGATATTTCCATTTCCGTTCTCAACGCCGATGTCCAGATTCTCGGCTACGACAAGAAATATTCCAACTTCGATATCCCAGGTGACCATTCCTTCGATCTGAACAAAGAAGAAGATCGGATCAAGTTGAAGATTGTACAGTCCTTATTCTTCAAGAAGAACGGACTGATCGGCGCGCTCTATCTCGATGGCATGCTCATTCCAGCCTCCCTTTCCAAAAATGAAATCGAAAGAAGAAGAGCCAAGGCCGAAAATGCCTGTGGCATCTATTTGGATGACAATGAGGACTTTGTCCGGATCAACACACATTTCACCATCGAGGACCGTTTCCAGCTTCTCAACCTGACAAACTATTACGACGCCTATTATCCGGATAATCTGACCCTCATCCCACAGAAGCTTCCCGAGATGAAGGCAAGCGACATCCTTGTTCGTTTTGATCATGTCAATATCGTCAAGGAAAACGGATGCTACCTTTTCGATAATGATTTCTCTTTGGACTTCAAAAAGACGGATGAATTCCGCTCAAGCCAATCGGATGCCTTGATAGCCATCATACGGGCTCTTCATAGCGATGTGAAGATCAGAGGTGCCATCTATTTCGATGGCGTTAATATCCTTTCTTCTCACTTCTTCCTGAAGAAAAAACAATTCTTCACGGAATTCATCGAGAAGAAAATCGACGCCGCTCTTCTCGAGGACATCAAGAAGAATCCTTTTGTCCAATACAAATACAAGATTGACAAAAAGACCGGCATGCTCCGCTATTGGCCGACAGTCAACCGCCAGGGAAAAGAAACACTTCTTTCCGTTGTCTCGGCAAACATTGTCTTCGGAAGCGGAAAGAGGGCAGTCAAAGCCAGCGCCAATCTCAATTTCGATATCTATAAAGGTGAAACATTCGGCTTGGTCGGTGAATCCGGAAGCGGAAAGACCACAATCTCAAGAGCGATTCTGGATATCAACAAACTCAACAGCGGTGCAATCTACTTCAAAGGAAAACTCATTTCAACGGATTTAAAGAAGGAAGAAAGAAAGAATGTCAAAAAGAACATTCAGATGATCTTCCAGGATCCAGCCGCATCCCTAAACGAAAGAGCGAATATCGACTACATCGTCAGTGAAGGTCTCTACAATTTCCATCTCTTCAAGAGCAAAGAAGAAAGACTTGAGAAAGTCACAGAAATCATGGAAGCCGTCGGACTTCTCCCAGAACACCTCAGCCGTTATCCTCATGAATTCTCCGGTGGCCAGAGACAGCGTATCGGCATTGCAAGAGCCCTTGTCATCGAGCCATCTCTTGTTCTGGCTGATGAACCGATTTCCGCATTGGATGTCTCTATCCGTGCCCAAGTCCTGAACCTCTTGAAAAAAATGCAGAAAGAAAAGAACCTGACCTATCTCTTCATCGCCCACGACTTAAGCATTATCCGCTATATTTCCGATCGAATCGCCGTCATGCATCAGGGTCATATCGTCGAACTAGGAAAAGCCGAGGAAATCTATTCCCATCCGATCCATCCCTATACCAGAGCCTTGTTGACCGCCATTCCCCAGCCTGATCCGAAAACCAAGGATGAAAGAAAGAAACTCGTCTATGACAAGGCGGACCTCGATTATGAGAAATGCTCTTGGATCGAGGTGAAGGAAGGTCATTACATCCTTGCCACCAAGAAGCTCGCCGAGGAGTGGAGCAAAGACAAAATCGATCCAAAATATCTCGAAGCCTACGAAGAGCACTATAAGAAAGCTCTTCAGGATTAGTTATGTATATCCCGAAAATCGACAAGAAGGTTCTTCTTAAGAGAATCCTTCTTGTTCTTCTCTTCAGCCTTGTCCCTATTGGACTCGGTTTCCTCTTCGGCTTGATTTTCTCTAGGAAGGTTATCGTCGAATCCATCCCTGCGCTCTTTGCTGTCGTCTATTTTTTTCTTGTCGTCATCCGCTTTGCAAGAAAAGACAATCTTCTCTATCGTAAGAACAAGTATCCATCCAAGGAAGACTACAAGCAGAGCAATGACTATAAGAAATATATCGTGGGTCAGATCATCCTATTGATTTCCGCATTCCTTCTTGTTCTTTCTTCCCTTCTTCTTTTCTTCTTCTATGTAAAATAAGTGGGCAAAAGCCCACTTTTTTCAATGCCATTTTCTGATTCAAAAAAGAATTTTCTTAAATTGCCTTCGTATTTTTTTCTTTTTTCATTGCTTCGGATTCTCTTTATTTCACCGGCACAAATTCATTGAACCGCTTTCATTTTTCTTGCTATTCTGTTTTTTATCACGTAAAATGAGATGACAAAAAACAAGTTTTGTAAAATCAAAAATTTAAATTTGGCAAGGTTTGCCTAATTCGGCGAAGAAGATCGGAGGAATGTATGAACAAGAGAAAGTTCGAATTTGCCCAGGAGCTCAATCGTCAGATGTACCTAAAGAAATATTCCAAGGTTTCCATCTCCGACATCTGTGAAAGCATGAAATGCTCCAGGCAAAGCTTCTATTATTATTTCAATACCATCAATGACTGTCTGACCTATTACATAAAGGAGTCGTTCAAGAACCAGATCAAGGAAGACTACATGATTTCTGATGTCTTCAACTATTGTGACAACAATGCGGAATTCATCAAAATCTGCAATCAGGATGAACAGTCCAGGGCGATTCTCTGGGACGGCCTATACAATTACACAAAGAAAATGCTCGATCTGATTTTCTCGAAAAACATCTCGGAGTACCATTCTCTTTATTCCGAACAGAAAGATGCCATCATCTCTTTCTATATTGCAGGCCTTCTTGAGCAGGCAAGACTCTATATCAAGAATGATTTCCTTCCGAGCAAAGACAAATGCATCGCCTATTGCAAAGCCATCATGGGTTCCGCAGAAGGAACAAGGGAGACCATCGCCCGCATCATCCGCTAAGAACAAGGCTGCATTGTCAGCCTTCTTTTTATCAAGAAAGGAAAAGAAAAATGACCAATGATTTTGATTTCTGTTGTCCGACAAAGATTTATTTCCGTGAGAACGGCGTCTCTCTGATCGGAAAGATTATCAAGGAAGACTATCACTTTTCCAAAGTGTATCTGATTTATGGAGGGCATTCCCTAAAGAAAATGAAGGCCTATGACAAAATCATCGCCTCTCTAAATGAATATGGAATCGAATTTATCGAATATTCCGGAATCGAAGCGAATCCGGATATCAAGGATATCCGCATCATGGTTCAAGAGGCCAAGAAATTTCAACCCGATCTGATTTTGGCATGTGGCGGCGGATCTGTTCTCGATGCCGGAAAAAGCGTAGCCCATGGCTTTTACTATGAAGGAGATCCACTCGACTTCAACAAACATATCGTCAAACCCCTCCATGCCCTGCCGGTGGGAACGATTCTGACTCTTGCTGCCTCTGGATCGGAAATGTCCGATTCCTGCGTTGTCTCCGATAGAGAACACAATTTCAAATGCGGATTCAATTCCATCACCAATTATCCACTCTTCTCACTGATGGATCCCTATCTCACGCTGAGCGTCCCCGCCTATCAGGTCGGTGTGGGACTTGCCGATATGTTTTGTCATTCCTTCGAAAGATATTTCTCCCCATCAAGAGAACTCGAGCCCTGTGATGACTTCGCTTTGATGGTCATGAAGAACATCGTTTCCCTCACACCGAAGATTCTTTCAGATCTCGACAATGTCGAATACAGAAGAGACATGATGATTTTAGGAACACTCGCCCACAACGGCTTCACGAATTACGGGAAAGCCAAAATTTTCTTGGTCCATAAAGGAGAACATATTCTCAGTGGCATCTATCCCCAATTGACGCATGGACAAGGAATCGCTTTACTGATGCCTGAATTCCTTTCCATGAATAAGATAAAACTGAAAGAGAAGATTCTTCGCTTCGGAAAAGAGGTGTTTTCTCTTCCATCATCTTCTTCACTGAACAGTGTCATTTCAGCAATGGAAAAATGGATTGAGTCTCTTCCAATCGCACATTCCTTTGAGGAATTGCCTTTCGAAGTCAATGAAGAAGGTCTATTCAAAGCAAAAAAAGCCATGAAAATCAAATAAATAACCATCAAACCAAGAAGGAAAAGTCGTATAATAATTTTTATTGTGCTATCAAAGGAGGTTCTCTATGGAAGAAAGAAAAAGCAAAGAAGCCCCAAAGTCTCTGTTGGATTATAATGCTTCATGGCCGCTGACTCTTGTCTATCTCGGCTTTTTGATCGGTATCTATTTTGCCCAAAGCTATTCCTATTCCCAATTCATCTCCAATATGAATGGCTATCTCTACTACTTCGTCGCCATTCTTGGCGGTGTGGTTCTCACTTTCCTTGTGTATAACCTCGGAAAAATCATCTTCGGAAAAATTGCCGGATATGAAGTCATCTATATCAAGCTCTTGGGTCTAACAATCAACAAGGCCCATAAAGGGGAAACAAAGATCAGCTATAACATCCTCGATTTCTTCACCATTTCCATGCAGTTCGCCCCAAAGGATGATGATATCAAGAAGAAACCGACGCTCCTCTTCTTCGGAGGCATCATCTTCGAAGCGATTCTTCTGATTTTGACCCTGATGTTCATGTTTCTCTTTGTCATCAACCAGCAGAAGGGCGCAAGCGCCAACTTCGGTTGGACATTCCTCTTTGCTGTCTGCTACGGCTTCTTGACTCCTTTATATGAAATGATTCCTCTCCGCCAGGACTATCCGACTGATATGTTCAACTTCATCATGACGAAGAATAGCGAAGACAGACTCGCTTTCAACATCTATCAGATCAACAAGAGAAGAGAACTCACCGGTGAAGATTTCCTCATTCCGACATTCAGTTCCTATGATTCCTTCTACAAACTCCACACCCTCTATTATGTCTATCTTCAGGATCTCTATGAATCCAAACTCTCCCAGGCCTACACGGACTTGGACAGCATGAAATATTATGCGAAATATTATCTTGAGGAAGAACGTTCTCTTCCTGCACAGGAAAGTGTCTATCTGAAGTTTTTGGTCGATGATGAAACTGGCGCCAACAAAGCCTATCTCGGAATTCGAAAAGACGATAGAAAGAATGTCACCAATCCATATGCCTTATCCGGATATCGAACTGCCATTCTTGTTCTCTCCTGCATCCATTCAGATAAGGAAGGCGTGGATAATCTAATGAAAGCCCGCACAAAGAAGATCGAGTCCTTCTCCGTGAAGGATTCCCACCGAATCAAGAAGGAAGAGGAATTCTTCCAGGCCTCCTACGAGAAAGCCAAGAAGTTCAAACCAGATCTCGGACTCTAAATCGATGCCTTCCAGATATTGGAAGGCATTTTTCATTCGTTTTTCTTCTTTTTTTAAGAAAACTATTGAAAAAACGTCTAAGTTGCTTATAATAAGTCCTGTTTTGGGGATGTTCCGGTTTCGACAGGCAGGAACGACTTCTGAGGGCAGTGGAGTGGCTTCCTTAAAAGCCGACACAATTACAAGTGCCAATAAACCTGTTATGTTCCGTGCTCCGGCCATGATGGCCTGCGCTGCCTAATTCGGCTTTAGCGCTCTTTACTGGGGACATTGTTTCCCCTTGCACGAATCAGACGTGATCTTGCAATCTCATCCCGTTTGATTATTTAGACCTTGCTTCACGACCATGCTTCCTTTCCATGATCGTGTGACATCTCAAAGGATCGAAAGAAAACATCTTCGTTTATGTCTGGTTTCTTTCTAAGAGTGAGACGTAAAAGAAACTGTGGTTCCTCATTAGAGATTTCTGTTTGGACGTGGGTTCGACTCCCATCATCTCCACCAAATTGTAAGGAGACGAACACCAGTCACATAATTGGAATATATTATGTACCTGGTCACTTCGTTGTAAGGGCGCAAATGGATGTAGCCCATAATAGAAAGAAGAAATAGCAGTAGAAATACTGCTATTTTTTTATAATCTTGAAATTTATAAAATTCAACTACATATTTTAATAGTTTCTCTATATTAATTAGATTAATGAGTATGTCATTTGCTTTTGTTGCTTCTAAAATGTGCACTTCTCTAAAATTTAAAATGTCGATATTTGTATGAAAATGTCGACTTTTAAAGAAAAATATGATATAATTTAACTAACAAAGGAAATTGATAATATGGCAAATAAAGCAAT
>CAVDUB010000019.1:0-45593 GCA_963612025.1 bacterium | reverse complement strand
GTATATGACACAAAATCGCTCCTTTTTCGACGAAAATTGTAAAATAAAATGTAAAATTTCCCTAAAAACATAATAATAATAACTTAGAATTTAATTCCAATTAAATTAAAACATTTTCAGCAAACATTATAGAACAGTGCATCTATGAGAGATCAATGGCAAATACGAATTCTTAAAATTGCTTTAAAGATTAAAACCACCTATGACAGGATAACGATGCCACAGACAATCTCCATTTCGTAGCTTCGGATTTTTCTTTACCTGAAGCAAATCATGACGTATATCTTCACAAAAAAATCAAAAGAAGACGCAAATCATTTATAATATACGTATGTTAGCAATAATCAAGGAAGATGTCAGAGAATTTCGCAGAGACAAAGAGAGCATCATCAACCTTCTTCTTTTTCTTATCATAACCTGCATGATGCCTCTTTTTACGTTTGGCAATTTTTCTTTTACCAAAGATGCTCCTACTGAAGGAAGCCAGTTTTTCTTCTACGATTCCATGAAATACTATCCTGGTGTATCCCCAAGTCTTTTTCTGTCGATTCCTCTTTCGATTCTCTATTTTTCCCTCTTTGTGATTTTTTATCTGAGAATCAGAGAGAACAGCAAAAAAGAGAAAATGATTCTCTGTCTTCTCTTCTCCTTCCTATTCATTCGCTTTCTCTCCGTTCTTTCCTTTCCCTATGGCAGCAAGACATTCGAATTCGTATCTCCTTTTGATGGACATTCCTTCCTTGTATCCTATGATGGTTTTTCAGCCGCAGGCAGGATAACTGCTTTCTTATATGATTCCTGTTTTTATTCTTACTTTGCCATCTTCTTCCTCTCAATAAAAAAGATTGCCGATAAGAATAGGTTTATCTTCCATCTTATCTACATTATACTCGAATTGTTTGTTCTTATTTGTATTGTTTATTCACTGATCACGGAATTTGAGAAATATATCGACAACTTTATTCTTATTTTTATTTATCCACAATCATATGAATACAATAGCATCACCTCGTTCGTCTTGAATCGAAATGTCTATGGCTTCTATCTTCTCATTGGATCTATCTTCCTCTTAGCCGAATTCTTCCGCCATGAAAATATGCCTTGTCTTCTTCTTTTTTTCTTCCACTATTTCATCTGTCTCATCATCAAATCGAAAACGCCATTTCTCGTGATGAGTGTTCTCTTCTTTGCTTTGATGATTCTTTATCCGATTTTTCATTTCCGACAAAAGAAAGGCTATTCCATCCTGCTTTTAAGCATTTTATCCATCTTCTTGCTCTATCTCTTCATCTCCTACTTTTTCTTCAGGGAAACCTATTTCAACGATTATGTTCTTCCCTTTATCCGCCAGATGACGAACTGGTCTACGATGAACGCAAGAAAAGATATCACTCATGCTGCACTCTCCATGCTCAACACCCCCTATTTCGTCTTCTTTGGCTATTCAAGATATCCTTTCATGACAATCTTTGGTTCTTATAATTTTTTCCTTCCAATCGATCATAGCGTCACATTCAACACGCATAATTCCTTTGCGGACATCTTGATGGAATTTGGTCTCTTCGGTCTTCTCTTCATGGCCATTTTCTTTGCTCTTATTGCAAGAAAGCTTGTTCTTCAGCTTCTCTTTGAGAAAAAGATATCCTATTTGAAATACATCATCCTTTTCGTTTCGATGCTTGTCTATTCCTATTCAGAGCCTCGTTTCCTGCTTTTAGAGGAAGGCAGCGCTCTCTTCTTCGCAATCATGCTTTCCTTCCCCTACGTTCTCGAGAAGAATGAAAACATAAAGCCAAAAGAACTTTCATAAAATAAAATAAAAAATGAAAGAAAACACAGACAAAAGATTCTATTTTGGATTATAATCTTTTCGTATGCATTCTTAGGAGAAAATGATTATGGAGAAAAAAATTAATATCCTCTTTGTCTGTCAAGGAAACATCTGCCGTTCACCGATGGCCATGTTCATCCTCCGCTATCGACTTGAGCAATTGGGGCTTTCGGATAAATACAATGTCACATCTGCCGCTTTGGAGCACTCCACAAAAGGTGAAGACATGTATATCGAAGCCAAAAAGATGCTGGATGAAAATCACATTCCCTATTCACTTCACAGCGCACATCCGCTTTCTCCAAGAGAATACCTTGCCCAGGATTATGTTCTCTATATGGAAAACTATCAGAAAATCGAAATAAAGAGAATGATGTCGAATAATCATATAGAAAAACTGCATCGTCTTTATGACTATACTTTTGTAGAAAAAGATATCGCAGACCCCTACTATACCGGCGACTTCAAAACCGCTTTTGAAGAAATCAATGAAGCCATCGACTGGTTTATCCGTACTGAAATCAAGAAAAAATAGAAGAAAGAAAAAGAGGATCCCTATAAAGAGTTCCTCTCTTTTTATTTCTTTATTCTTTCTTCTTTATTTGTCGCTTTCGCGATGACGATATCCGCCATAACCACCTTTGTAGCCATATCCATAGCAATATTTGGTTGCATAGCCATAGCCACCGCTACCATTGTCCTCATCGGTTGTGACCATCGTCATGGCGATCCCGAGAACCTCCATTCTCTTTTCCTCAATCGACTTGCAGGCCGCTGCGACATCCTTCTTTTTGGAAACGTGCTGAGTGCAGACGACCAGGAATCCATCGACATCATGCCCGACAAGATAGGCATCGGAGACAACCAAAACCGGCGGCGTATCCAAAAGGACGTAATCATATTCCTTCTTGAGTTCCTCAACAAGTTGCTTCATCCTGTCCGAGCCAAGGATTTTTCCAGGGAATGGTGTATGGGAACCTGCCGAGATGACATCCACTCCATTGCAGTGATGGACGATGTCTTCGATATCGGCATCTCCTTTGACATAATCGACAAGACCGACTTTGTTGTGGAAATGGAATAATTTGTGAATAGCAGGCTGTCGAAGGTCGAGATCAAGGAGAGCGACCTTGAGTCCTTTTTCAGCATAGACAATCGCAAGATTGCAGGCCATCGTCGTCTTTCCTTCCGCTTCCTGAGCGGAAGTGATGGCATAGCAATTGATTTTCTTGTCCAAGGAAGCGAAATCGATATTCGTCTGAAGACGGATGATGGCATCTGCTTCCGGAGAGTTGAAGTTCTTGATCAATCCGGCATCGTCAACACGATGCTGACTGATTTCCTTATTCTCATTAGGCATTTTTCTTTTCTCCTTCCCCTGTGGTGGTTGGTTCTTCCGCATTCACTTTGTTCTCATACTTCGGAATCATACCGATAACCTTATAGCCGGTGACTGTTTCCAAATCAGCTTTCGATGAGACATGCGTGTTTGTCAATTCACGGATAATAGCATAAGCAGCACCGACGACAGCACCGATCAGAACGCCGATCAATCCGATGACAAGCGTCGATGTGGAAGAATCCGTCGCATAATTGGCGCTTCCCAGAGTGACAAGAGAATCCTTGAGGTAGTCATAAATCTGTGAACCTTCCTGATTGGAAAGCTCGATTGTGGAAGAAGCAACATAATTGACGACATCGATGGCCAACGCTTCCGTTTTGCAAGTCGAAGTGATGCTTAAGAAAACGCTGGTACTATTCGTCGTGACAGTCGGAATGCTCACAGAATAGAGTTTCTTGACCGAGGTGAGATCCAAGGTCGACGTATATTTGCCGTTGTCATCCTTGATATAGAAGTTGTTTCCTTCCTTCTCATTGAGTTTTTTGGCGACCGCTGTTGCCACTTCATCTGTAGTGATATAGCCATAGGCGATTTTCGTCTTCGTAATGGCTGCATTGATATTCTCCGTTGTGCTGCTCGATGCACTTTCATGGCTGACGACCATCAGTTGGACCGAGGCCTGATATTTAGGAGACTTGATGACTTTTGAATACAAGACGCCACCAATCAAACCGACAAAGACAAGAATGACAAGTGCGACCCACTGTTTGACAATCATATGCCAAATCTGGGCTAAGGTGATTCCCTGCTGTTCTTCAGCCTCTTCATATCGAGGAGAGGAAATTCCATCATTCGGACGATTCAGAGAAACCATCTGCTGATCATTTTCATTGAGATTTTTATCCATTTTCATATGCTCCTATACTGAATGTATTTTCGATAAATAAAATATAACACAAACGGAAGATAAGATTTAAACAATTTTGTTCAATAAGGTCGTCGGAATGGAAGAAGCGTTCGTCACCACAGGAGTCAGAACACTCGCTGTCGAAGATAGATTTCCGCTGTTGACCGTAAAGAAGAGAATCAATAAGACAAGACCTAAGGCGATACGATAGATGCCAAACCCATTGAAGTTTTTGGTTCGAAGCATCTTCATAAAGTAATTGATGACAACCAAGGAGACTCCAAACGCCACTGCCATAGAGACCAAGATGAGACCGACCTGCAGTCCGGTAATGGCTTCTGCTTTTCCCTTGTAGACATTGATTCCATACAGAACGCCCTTGATGAGCGATCCACCAAGCATCGCCGGAACCGAAAGATAGAACGAGAATTTCGCGGCCGACTTGCGGTCGATGGAAAGAAGAAGTGCTGCACAGATGGTGACACCCGAACGGCTGGTCCCTGGAATCAAGGCAAGACATTGGGCAAGTCCGATGACAAACGCATACTGAATGCTGATTTCACTGACGGAATGAATGCGAAAGACAGGATAATTTGTCATTTTCTCCTCTGAAACATCATCGGAGAACGTGGTTCCGCTTTCCTTATTGAGATGATACCTTTTCTTGATATTCAGAGCGCGTCTGCGAATGGCGAATTCGATTGCCAAGAAGGCAACGCCATAGACAATCAGTGTAATGGAAACTGTCAGATAGTTAAAAAGATATTTGTCCATCAGATCATTGAACAAGACGCCAAGCACACCGGCTGGAATGCTTGCTATCAGGATTTTTTCCCATGTTATCCAAATTTGTTTCTTTTCTTCACTCGTTTTCTTCTTTCCAAAAGGCCAGAGATCCTTGATGAAGAAGAGAATGACCGCAAAGATAGCGCCAAGCTGAATGATGACCAGGAAGAAATCATAAAAAGCTGCCCCTTGCGTTTTTTCCAATGAAAAGAACTGATTGAGAATAATCATATGGCCTGTGGACGAAACAGGCAGCCATTCCGTGATTCCCTCCACAATGCCAAAGACAATCGCTTTGAGAAATTCGATAAAACTATCCATAAAAACCTCTTATATAACTGTAGCCGATTTATTTTACTCTACTTGCCATTCTTTTCCAAATTTTTGTATGCTTCCTTTTATATTTTCTTTAAAAGCAAGACACTTTTCTCGTTTCGTCAACAAACACAAGATTTCCCAAACATAAAGCGCTTCAAAAAGAAGAAAAAATGAATTGGAAAATGAAAAATAAGGTAAAATCTTTCTCATGAAAAGAAATCATCCCTGGTATCAGTTCATCTATCCGATTGTTTTCCTCTTTTTATGTGGACTCATCCTCTTTGAAGGCGCCACACCGGGAAGCAAATCCTCCAGCCAGAGCAGCCTTTTGGCTTCACTTTTCGATTTCGGAAAAAAGGAAGCTGCCATCATTGCTCCGGAAAGTTTCTCAATCATCGGAGATGATGTTCTCTATTTAGATAAAACCAACACCTATGATGTCCAATTTTTTCCTTTGGACACTTCAGATAAAAGAGTTCATTATGAGATTGTACAGGGAAATGAATTTGCTTCCCTTGACGGAAAGACATTGACAGGTCTTTCGACTGGCGATGTTGTCTTGAAAGCAACTTCTCTTGTCAATTCTTCTCTTGTTTCAGAAAAGACGATTCATGTCGAAAAGGAACCGATTCGAAATCTCGTGATCGAAGCTTCTTCCGTGGAAGTCATATCGAATTCCTCCTTTCAGATTTATCTTTCTTCGAATGTCAATGAGATTTCTTTTGATGATGTCGTCTTTCTCTATGATGAGGAGGCTCTAGTAGAAAAAGGTGATGGCATCTTCAAAACCAAAAAAGTCGGGAAAACAATCCTCTCCTGCTATGCAAAGAAAGATGCTGCAATTCGTTCAAATCAACTCGAAATCCAGATTTCGGAAGGGAACTATGTTTCTCCGACATCCATCGACCATGCGTCTGAGATATCTCTTTTTGCCAATGAAGAGCATTCCCTCATGCCAATCTTCAACACCGGATGCACAGACACACTATTTGGAATCAGAGAAGGCGATAAAGAAATTAAACTCGATGAAAAGAAAATCCTTTCTTTTCCTGAAATCGGAAAGAAGAATTTAACGATCTATAGCAAAGTCAATCCCGATATCAAAAAAGAAATCGTCATCAATGTTCTTTCCTGCAAGGCAAAAAGCATCACGATTTCTCTTGGGAGCATCCAATATGGTAGGACATCAAAACTATCTTATTCTCTCGAGTCTGAAAAAGAAGGCGTCGAAGTCACGAATCCAGAGGTCGGATTCATATCGGACGACAAGACAATCGCAACCATCGATGAAAATGGATATCTTTTAGGCTATCAGAAAGGAAAGGTGAACATCACCGTCTACTGGAAGGAAGATGAAAAAATCTCGACGACCGTCGCCTTGACCATTACGAGCATGGAAAGCAGCAAATACGATCGAATCAACTACCTTGTCAGAAAGATTCTTGGACACTTCCTCTGTTTTGCCGCTACGGGCTTCTTCGGCTATCTGACAGCCAGCGCATTTTTCTTCGAAAACAGAAAAAAGAAAATCATCTCTCTTTCGTCGATTGCTCTCATTGGACTCGCCCTTGCATTCCTTTCTGAATTTCTCCAGATTTTTGCCGGACAGAGAGGTCCGAGCTTCCAAGATGTCCTGATTGATTTTTCCGGTTATCTCTCTGGCATGGTCGTCGTGTTTCTTCTTCATCTTCTCATCAGAAAGATAAGAGCAAAGAAGAAAACACAAAAAGATGTCTCACCACTTTAAAAGGCTATCTCGCAAGAATACAATTCTTGTTTGATAGCCTCATTTTTATTCCGTTTTATTCAGATAGTCTTCGTAGACTTCCTTGATGGTTTCATAGATGTTATGCTGCGGTTCCCAGCCCAATTGCTTGGTAATCTTCGAATGATCACAACAGCTATACGGGTTGTCACTCGGACGGATGAGATTTCCATCGACGACAATCTTGATATCCATTCCTGTCAAGGAAACGATATATTCAACCAATTCCTCCAAAGAATAAGAAATACCATATCCGATATTGTAGACTTCTTCGCTCTTTGAGGATTCGATGACCATACGATAGCCTTTGACAAGGTCCTTGACGTCCAAAAAGTCACGACTGACTTTCAAGTTTCCCGTGTAGAGCGTCTTCTCCGCACGGAGTCCCTTCTTGATTTCTGCGGCCTGCTTGGCAATCATCGGAACAAAGAAGTTCTCATTCTGTCCGACACCGGCATGATTGAATGGACGGACACAATAGACTGGCATTCCATATTTTTCATGATAGACTTCGGCAATCTGTTCCTGAGTAATCTTTGTGATGCCATAAGGAGATGTCGACTTCAATGTCGAATTCTCATCGAGCATCTTCAATGAAGGCGCATATTCATCGCCAGAACCTACAAGCAGGATTCTTGGCTTCATAAGGAAATCCTTGCAGGCTTCCAAAATATTCAAGGTTCCTGTCAGATTGACCGAAAGCATTCTCTGTGGATTCTTCCAGGCCTGTCCAACACCGCCGACATCGGTCAGATTGAAGATATGTGTCGGGTTGATCAGATTGATGAGGTTATTCACCGCCTTGCCATCCGTGACATCGCATGAATAAAAGCCCTTGAAGCGATAATTTTCCTTCACTTCCTTGATGTCCGAGCCATAGACTTCATAGCCGTTTTCCTCAAGTTCTTTTCCCAGATAGACGCCGCTGACGCCTGCAACACCGAATATCAACGCTTTTTTTAACATAATTGCACCTCCGTCTTGTATACAAGACATTGCTGATACTTATACTATAAACTATTGCAAACGCTTTCTCAACTTTATTTATTCAAAAAAATGTTTTTTACAATCCTAAAAAGAAATTGCAAACCGAACCGTTTTACCCCTTGCTGGTCTAAAAACGTGATAAAATAGTATTATGATTGCAAACCGAATCCTGATACGCCATTATTCTCCAAGACTGAAAAAAGAAATGTCCCTTGCCATTTATGGAAAAAGCAAGGGATTTCCTCTTCTTGTCTTCCCATCCCAGGATGGAACAAGCCTCGATTACGAGCATTTTGGGATGGTCAAAGTCCTTTCTTCCTATCTCGAAAAAGGAACAATTCAGCTTTTCTGCGTCGACAGCTATGACAAATTCTCCTTTTCCAACCTCAAGGAAGACCCTAAAAAGAGAATTCAGAATCAGGAAAATTATTATAATTATATCCTCAATGAAGTCCTTCCTCTGATTAAAAAGTTCAACAAATGCCATTCACGGATTCTATTGACAGGAAACAGCATGGGCGGATACCATGCTTCGAATTTCTTCTTTCGAAGACCGGATCTTTTCGAGGGATTCATCTCCCTCTCGGGCATTTTCGATGCCCAACTTTTGATGAATGGATACATGTCAAGTCTTGTCTACCAGAATTCCCCCATCCACTGTCTAGAAAACATGGAAAGGAATCATCCTTATATCTCCATCTACAAAGACCGTTCCATCTTTCTTTGTGTCGGGCAGGGAAAGTGGGAAGAAGAAGGACTCAAAACCCAGCCGATATTGACCCATCTTCTCAATGAAAAAGAGATACCCGTCTTTTCCGATTATTGGGGAAAGGATGTCGACCATGACTGGAAATGGTGGAAAAAGCAGATTGTCTATCTTCTTCCTATGGCAATCAAGCAAATCAGGAATCATTATCCAAAAATACTGAAATAACGTTTCTTTTTTTGCTGGTTTTTCAACAGATTTTGATATTCGTCTTTCAAGTAAACACTTTCTTTTGTGAAATCCTGTTTTCATTCTTTAGAATGAAGAGACGTTTCAGTCGAAAACAAGGAGTTAATGAATATGAATTTTGTTTTTGTGTCACCGAACTTTCCACTGAACTATTATCACTTCATAGTCAGTCTGCATAAAAACGGCGTCAATGTCCTCGGAATCGGAGACACGCCAAAAGAAAGCCTTTCCGCTCCCCTCCAGGAGGCCTTGACGGAATACTACTATGTCTCGGATCTGAACAACTACAATGAGCTTGTCCGTGCGATGGGCTATTTTACCTATCGCTATGGGAAAATCGATTGGGTGGATTCGCTCAATGAGTATTGGCTCGAGAATGATGCCAGACTCCGAAGCGATTTCAATATCCAGACGGGACTCAATTCGAGCGAGATTTCCCGCTACAAGCTCAAATCCGTCATGAAGAAATACTATGCACTGGCCGGCGTGAAGACAGCCAAGTGGCATTTAGTCAATTCCAAGGCAGATGCCTTGAAGTTCATCAAGGAAGTTTCCTATCCGGTCATTGTAAAGCCGAACAATGGCGTCGGGGCAAGCGATACTTGGAGAATCAATTCCGAGGAAGATCTCGACACCTTCTTTTCGAGAAAAAGAGAAATTGACTACATCATGGAAGAATATGTCGATGGCTATATCCGAACCTTTGATGGTGTCTCGGATTCCTTGGCACGACCGATTTATTCCTGCAGCCATGTCGAAACCGATTCCCTGATGGATTGTGTCAACCTGGGTCATTCCGTATGGTATTACGTCGATAAGGATATTCCCTATGAACTCCGCCAGGCCGGAGAAAAAGTCCTTTTGGCCTTCCAGGCAAAGAATCGCTTTTTCCATTGCGAATTCTTCATTGCCAATAAGGATAAGCCAAACCGCTGGAAGAAAGGCGAAGTCATCGGCTTGGAAGTCAACATGCGTGCCCCCGGGGGCTATACGGTCGACATGGAAAACTTCTCCGGATCCCTAGACCTCTATCAGGTCTGGGCTGACATGGTTGCCTATGGCGAAAACAGGCACTCTCTTGGAGATACACGTTTCTATTGTTCATATACTGCCCAAAGAGACAGCAAGAAATATGTCCATTCCCATGAGGAAATCCTGTCGAAATACCCGAATATCAAGATGTATGGGGACATTCCCTATGCCATCTCCGATGAGATGGGCGATCATTTCTACATCTGCAACTTCAACGACTTCGAAGATGTCAAGAAATTCGCCAAATTCTGCCTTGAAGAAAAAGGCGAGACTGAAGAAGATATCTCTTTTGACCAAGATCCGATTCCGGTTGTCAAATGAGTTGATGTCAAAAACAACTTTCTTCATTGTCAGAAATTCGATTCAATCCTGCATCAAAAAAGGAGGGACACACTTCTGTCCTTCCTTTTTTTATTTCAGGATGAGATTTCAAATCATTTCCATTCCTTCCAGACATCCGGCTGATATCCAACCGTTGCCTGCTTTCCATTGCGGACAATCGGAGTTCTGATCAATTCCTGGCATTCGAGAAGTTTCTCAATCTTGTCCTGCTCGGAAAGATATTCAAGAAGAGCAAGATTTGTCTTGTCCTTCGTCTTCTCGTCGATCAAGGAAGAGAAGCCGACCGCCTGAATAACAGAAAGCAGTTCCCCTCTTGCAATCCCCTTCTCCCTCATATCGATAAACTGGAAACGAATCCCTCTTTCCTTGAAGAAGCGTTCTGCCTTCTTGGTATCGAAGCCCTTGTTTGTCCCAAATATCTGAATGTTCATTTGCTTTTGATCCTTTCTCCTTCAAACGACAGAACATCGCCAAAGGAAATTTCTTCTTTCTGTCCGAGGACATACTGATAAAACTCGATGCAGTCCTTTCTGCATTCTTCATAGGAAGAGGAAACAATCTCTTCCAATTTTTGAATTTCCTTATCGATTTCATGATTGATCTTCATAGAGAACATGCATTCCTTGTATTTTTTGAATTTTTTGGAGAAAGAAAGAAGGAAACGGGTCAGCATTCTTTTTATCGGAAACCTTGTATTGAGAAATCCCGTCAGCCGTCTCATAGAAGAAATTGCCTTCGAATATTCCTTTCCTTCAATTTGAAGAATCGAAGGAATATAAGAAAAAGAACATCCCTTCTTCTTCATCCTTCGAGTAAAGCTCGTCTTCATCTTTTCCTTCAACGCTGTTCTTTTGTCAAGTTCTGCCTCAAGAATATGATGAATCCGATTTTCCTTGTCCACCCGATAGATATATTCATGACAATTCTTGTCAAGGACATAATGTGTGATATATCCAAGAAGAAAAGAGACTTTTTCCTTCTCAGTCAGCTTACATCCTTTCAGCGTATCCTTGATTCCTTTGGAATGAATCTCATCTCCTAAGGAATAGTAGGGAGAATGGGATAAAGGTTTATAGAAAAAAAGAGGGTCAGGTCCAAGAGAGCCGAGAAGATAGGCTTCCTTATTGGAAGAGATGAATTCTTTTATTTCATTCGGAAGAGAGAGAAGAAGATTCTCTGCAAAAGATTGATGTGTATAACTCGATGGCATAGACTACATTATATAAGGAAAAGAAAGAGAAAGTAAGAAAAAAATCCTGCTTTCGCAGGATTATATATCGAGGTGGTGCCCGGAGCCGGACTTGAACCGGCACGAGTTATTAGCTCATTGGATTTTAAATCCAACGCGTCTACCGATTTCGCCACCCGGGCAATTCAATGGTGACTCGTATGGAACTCGAATCCATGGCCCCTTGATTAAAAGTCAAGTGCTCTACCGACTGAGCTAACGAGTCAAATAATGTTTGTCTCTGATATCTTTTTAGAAAATGGCTGGGGTAGCTGGATTCGAACCAGCGCATATCAGAGTCAAAGTCTGATGCCTTACCACTTGGCCATACCCCAAGTTAGCCAATGATGATAAACAAGAGAGTGGTGGGCGGTCGTGGATTCGAACCACGGAACCCGAAGGAACAGATTTACAGTCTGCCGCGTTTGGCCTCTTCGCTAACCGCCCAAATTGCCTGCTGCTGAATAGGGAGTGGTGGATGCTAAGGGATTCGGACCCCTGACCTCCGCCGTGTAAAGGCGATGCTCTAACCAGCTGAGCTAAGCATCCGCCAAAATTTCAGCGCTTTGATATTTTATCAAAGCCGTTTTCATTTAGCAAGAACATTTTGAAGGGAACGCATCTTTTTTTTATTTCTTTGGATGCGTCCCCTTAAAATAACGACCTTTACTTCTTCTGATAACCCGGTTTTCCTAACAGGGTGAACATATTCTTCTTATAAATTTCGACACCAGGCTGATTGAATGGGTTGACGCCCAAAAGATAAGCGGAGAATGCACAGGCACGGAAGAAGAAATAAACAAGGTTTCCCAGGTTGTAGGCATCCATCTTCTCGATAGTCAGAACAATAGCGGGCGTATGTCCTTCCGTATGAGCTTTCAGGGTTGCCTCATAGGCTTTGGAATTGATATAGGAAAGTTTCTTTCCGGCAAGATAGTTGAGATTGTCAAGGTTCTCCTCATTGGATGGAACGCTGACATCATGAATCGGCTTCTTTGTCTTGATGATCGTCTCAAAGAGAACCGGACTTCCCTGCTGAATGAACTGTCCCATGGAATGAAGATCCGTGGTGAAGATGGCACTCGAGCAAAGCAAAGCCTGATTGTCCTTGCCTTCGGATTCATCGAAGAGCTGTTTAAGCCATTCGGCGATCATCTTGTTCTGGAGATCATAGCTGACAAACATTTCGGAAATATATTTTCCTTCGCGGTTGAGGAAATATCTCAATGCACCATAATAGTAGGCTGGATTTTTCATCATATCCTTGACGGAATATTCTTTTTCGCCCTGTTTGACGCCATCAAGGAATGCCTTGATGTCAATGCCGGCAGCCGCAATCGGAAGAAGACCGACAGGCGTGATGACAGAGAAACGTCCACCGATATCATCAGGAATGACAAAGCATTCATAGCCTTCCTTGTCCGCCTCACTCTTCAAAGCGCCCCGTGCCTTATCCGTTGTGGCATAGACAGCATCCTTCAAGGTCTCTTTTCCGAATTTCTTGATATAAAGATTCTTCAGAAGGCGGAAAGAAACAGCAGTCTCTGTGGTTGTACCCGATTTGGATATGCAGTTGATGGCAAAATGTTTCTTCTCAAGGTGCTTCATAACCTGGTAGGTATAATCAGACGAAAGCGTATTTCCTAAATAGAGAATTTCGAAGTCATCGCTCGGAAAGAGTCCATTGAGCGCTTCGATGACAGCTCTTGCACCAAGATAGCTTCCACCGATTCCGCAGACAACAAGACAATCAAAGTTTTCTCTGATTTTCTTTGCGGCAGCGACAATTCTGTCAATTTCGCTTTCCGGAAGTTTGGAGGCATAATCAAGCCAACCCAAGAAATCATTTCCTTCACCGGATTTGGTCTCGATCATATCCGCAATTCTTGCGGATTCTCTTTCAACATAGGACAAATCAAGTTTTTCAGCTTCCTTACCATACAGTTTCACATTGACCATAATTTGTGGATACTCCTTTTCTTTATATATAATTATTTTTTCCTCAAAGGGATTAGTCAAGCATTTTTTGGTGCAAGAATACTTTCAAGAAGAGCCAAGTCATCAATCTCTGTCACTTTGAAGTTCCTCGCCTTTCCTCGGATGATTTTACAATCAAGTCCGGCATTGACGGCTTTCTTGAAATCATCAGTATCTTTTTTGTCATAGCCTTTTTCATAAATGGAAAGAATCTTGGAATAGACAAAGACCTGAGGCGTGAGAATACGATAGAGATTCTTTCGATCGACATAGACCAGTTTTCCATTCCTTTCGCGAAGAATCGAATCATGCATCGGAAGAACAAGCGTCAAGGCATCATGTTCTCGGATTTCCTGATGAAGAAGAAGGATTTCATCCTGGTCGAGAAGAGGTCTTGCCGCATCATGGATGAAAACACCACAATCTTTTCCGATATCCTTTAGGGAAACAAGACCATGATAAACCGATTCATTTCGATCTTTTCCTCCATAGACGAGAGAAATCTCGCAATCCTCGGGAATTTCCACCTTTGTCTTCAGATTGAGAGCGATTCTTTCTTGATCCTCGCCATCGATGACGAGAACAATCCTTTTGAAAAGACCACTCTCCAAAAAAGAATCCAAGGCGTAGAGGTAAAGTTCACGATGATTGATCGGATAGAACTGCTTCTTAATCTTGATATCCTGGAAAATGCGGGTTCCGGACCCGGCAAGAAGAAGAATGGCAACATCCTTTTCATGTAAATTCTGTTTCATTTCATTCACCTCTAAAATGATACCACAATTGAGAATGAAAAGGATTTCATTTCCTGGTTTCATCTCACAGAACAAACGTTTATAATATCTTTTTGAGTAATGGAGGCTCACGAATATGGATATTTCAATGTATAAGAATGTCATTTTGCTCGATCATCCGCTTCTGAAACATAAGATTTCGATTCTTCGCAAGAAGGATACGCCTGTCAGCCAGTTCCGTCAATTGGTCAAGGAAATTGCAGTCATGGAAGGCTATGAAGCCCTCAAGGACGTCAAGACCTCTCTCGTCGAAATCGAAACGCCGATTGAAAAGACAAATCAGCCAATGGTTGACGGAGAAAATCTCTGCTTCGTTCCGATTCTGAGAGCCGGACTTGGTATGGTCGATGGATTCACCGAATTGGTTCCAACAGCCAGAGTCGGTCATATCGGTTTATATCGTGACGAAGTCACCCATGAGCCTCATGAATATTATTGCAAGCTGCCCGAGCATCTCGAAACCAAACAGGTCTATCTTATCGATCCGATGCTTGCCACGGGCGGCAGCGGCATCGATGCCGTCAAGCTTCTCAAGCAGCACGGAGCCAAGAATCTGCACTTCGTCTGCATCATCGCCGCCCCAGAAGGCGTCAAGGCTTTCTGTGAAGCCAATCCCGACATTCCGCTTTATGTCGGCGCATTAGACCGCCAGCTCAACGAGAACGCCTATATCTGCCCAGGCTTAGGCGATGCGGGAGATCGTATCTTCGGAACGCTCAAAGAATAAGCACTTTCATAGGAAGAAGATTTCACGGAATTTTCTTCCTATTTTCTTGATATAGCAATTTTTTTCAAAAATATTAGAGAATCCCCCAACAAGAAAACACACATTCTGTTTTCTCATCGGTTTTTTTATTCATTGAAAAAAAGAAACTGTTATCAGTAAAATAATTCGAATAATTATAAATAAGAGGTTACATATATGAACATTTGGCATGACATGCAAAAAGAGAAAGTCAAGGAGGACCTTTTCACGGCCGTCATTGAGATTCCCAAGAATTCAAACTGCAAATACGAATTAGACAAAGTGACTGGTCTCATCAAGCTGGACCGTCTTTTATACACAGCGACCAATTACCCGGCAAACTATGGATTCATCCCACTGACATTCGCTCAGGACAACGATCCACTCGATGTCCTTGTGCTTTGCCAAGAACCGCTCGTTCCTCTTTGTGAGGTCGAGGCCCGTCCGATTGGCATGGTGAGAATGGTCGATCAAGGATACATCGACGAGAAAATCGTCGCCGTCGCTGTCGGCGATCCATTCTATTCCTGCTACAAAGATATCAAGGAACTTCCAAGTTTTGTCGGAAATGAAATCCGCCACTTCTTCAGAGTCTATAAGAACCTGGAGGGAAAGACCACCCAGGTCACAGCCATCAAGGGAAAAGAAGAAGCCATGAAGGTTATTCGAAATTCCATGCTCGCCTATCAGGACTACAAAGCTGGAAAATTCAAAGCCTACAAGCCGGCATTCGAAGAAGGCGAACCCATTACTGAAAAAATCGCTGAACGAATCCTATAAGAAGAAATCTCTATAAAGGTAAAAAGTTTTTTCAACAGTCTTTCATCGTTAAAAAGGCACATAGTGGTGCCTTTTTTTGGAAACTCAATCGATTTTCTGATAAATTCCTTCGACCTGGTGAATTTATCGAATCTTGGCAGGGCAAACTCCGATTTTCCTCTTACCGATTCACATCCCGCATCAGCTTCTTCTTATAGATATTTGTTGATTTTAAGTTCATCTATGATTTTCTGATTCGAAGAAGAATATCGCAAAACAGCTGACACGCCATTGCATATTCTTTCATGAACTTAGCCAATTAAATCGGTTCTTCTGAGAAAAAGCGTCGTCTGATAGGAATAGCCAATCGAAAATATAAATAATGGCTTCAATTGTATTTGGGTGTTCGAAAACAGTCTTTGCATAGTTGTCTCCATTCACAACGAATCATGTACTTTATTGTACTTTTGAAAAGTGTTGTACTTTGTTGTGCATTCCTCTCTTCATCGACGCACTTTTATATTCCTCCTTGACAAAAGAATGGACTTCTATATAATATACGGTATACCCCTATACCCTATACTTGGAGGATTTCTATGACTGAAAATAAAAAATTCGATGTCCGTGGAATGAGCTGTGCAAGCTGTGTCAGCCATGTCGAAAAGGCCGTTAAGAGGCTGGATGGCGTAAAAGATGTTTCCGTCAGTCTCTTGACCAATTCCATGACCGTCAGTTTTGATGACATCATCAAGGAAAAAGACATTATCCAGGCTGTCAAGAAAGCCGGATACTCTGCCCATCTTGCAACAGAAAAGGAAAACACGACGGATTCTTTCTCCGATGAAGAAGAGATGAAGAATATGAGGAAGCGTCTATTTTCTTCCATCGTTCTTCTGATACCTCTTTTTTATATCGGAATGGGCTATATGCTCAATATGGAATATGAAAAGACGATTTTCCCTTTGGGGAGTTTTGGTGAAAATGAATTTTTTGTCGCCTTGACAGAAATGACACTCTCACTCATCATTATGATCATCAATCGAAAATTCTTCATTTCCGGAACAAGAAGCATTCTTCACAAACAGCCCAATATGGACGCACTCGTGGCTCTCGGAAGCGGAATCGCATTCCTCTATTCCTTCATCATGCTCTTTGTGATGTCGTTCTATGCCAAGAACAACGCCTGGGATGATGTGATGAAGGCAAGCATGAATCTCTCTTTTGAGACTGCCGGCATGGTCCCGACCTTAATCACCATCGGAAAGACCTTGGAAACCTATTCGAAAGGAAAGACCACCAGCGCCATCAAAGGCTTATTGAACCTTCAGCCAAAACAGGCCCGACTTCTTGTCGATGGAAAAGAAGAGATGATTCTAGCCAAAGATGTGAAAAAAGGCGATATTCTTCTTTTGCTTCCTGGCGAATCATTCCCAGTCGATGGTATCATCATAGAAGGAGAAACCAGTATCGATGAATCCTGCCTGACAGGCGAAAGTCTTCCAATCGATAAAACAAAAGGCGATAAGGTATCCTCAGGAACCAACAACATCAACGGATCCATAAAGATACAGGCAACACAGGTTGGTGAAGAGACGACCTTGAATAAAATTATCAAGATGGTCGAAAATGCTTCTTCGACAAAAACAAAGATATCCACACTTGCAGACAAAGTGGCCGGCGTCTTTGTTCCAATCGTCTTATGCATTGCCGCCCTCGTCTTTCTCTTCTGGATGATTTTCGGCTCTGATTTTGTTTCTTCGATGAATGATTCGACAACACTTCTCACCTACTCCATCAACAAAGCCATCTCTGTCCTCGTCATATCCTGTCCCTGCGCACTCGGCTTGGCAACACCTCTTGCCATCATGGTGGCTAGCGGAAAGGGAGCCAAATGCGGGATCCTCTATAAAACAGCCTCTGCTCTTGAAGAGACGGGAAAGGTTGATTTCATCGTTCTTGACAAGACAGGCACCATCACGAAGGGAAAACCTTCTTTGATGGGCATCAAAACTTATTCCTTCAAAGAGGACGAATTGCTCAAGATTGCCGCTTCCTTGGAAATGAATTCCGAGCATCCTCTTTCTTTAGCCATCAAGACAGAAGCCGAAAAAAGAAAATCTTCCTTTTATAAGGTTACATCATTCAAAGCCTTGATCGGCTATGGCGTGGAAGGAATGATCAACAACCGAAAATATTTCATCGGAAACGGAAGGCTGATGAATGAAAGAAATCTTCTCTCCGAAGAAGCTCAAAACGATGCTCTCGCCTATTCTGAAAATGGTCAGACACCTGTCTTTCTGGCTGATGAAGAAAGGATCCTCGGCATTCTCTCTTTGGCAGATCCAATCAAGGACGACTCTGCCCTTGCCATTCAGGAATTCAAGAAGATGAACATCACGGTGGTCATGCTCACCGGTGACAATCGCAACACAGCCCAAGCTATTGCGAAACAGGCTGGAATCGATGTTGTCGTCTCTGATCTTCTTCCCGATGGAAAGCAGAATATCATCAAGAAACTTCAATCCTATGGAAAAGTCCTGATGATTGGAGATGGAATCAATGACGCCCCCTCCTTGACCCAGGCTGATATCGGAATGGCCATCGGGGCCGGAAGCGATATTGCCATCGACTCCGCCGATGTCGTCTTGACAAAATCAACCCTGATGGATGCTCTCAAGGCCATCCAACTCTCAAGACAAACTTTGAGAAATATCAAGGAAAACCTCTTCTGGGCCTTTTTCTATAATCTCATCATGATTCCGATTGCAGCCGGTGCATTCTCTGCCATCGGAATGGCCAAGCTTCGTCCCTGGATGGGAGCTTTCAGCATGGCACTCAGTTCTCTTTGTGTCGTCTTCAACGCTTTAAGACTCAATCTCTATTCCTTCAAGAACATCTTGCCCTACAGAAAAAAGAAGAAGGAACTTCCCAAGGGATTTCTCGAGGAAAAAAGCAGCAGTGAGAAAACAAAAACGCTTTTCATCAACGGAATGATGTGCGAGAATTGTGTCAGCCATGTCAAGAAAGTCCTCGAATCGCAAAAAGAAATCACCTCTGCCGATGTCAGCCTAAAGGAAAACAAGGCTGTCATTCATCTCAAGGACGAAATCGATGAGAAGACGCTGAAGAAGATGATTCACAATGAAGGATATCAGATAACAAAAATCATAAACGAATAGAAAATAGGAGGTCATTTATGAAACAAGTGGTTCAAGTCGAAGGAATGAAATGCAAGCATTGCGAAATGCATGTCGAAGAAGCCATCAGGAAGATCGATGCCGTCAAGAGAGTCAAGGCCGACCGCTTTTCCTCGAGCGTCAAAATCGAAACGGAAAAGAGGATTCCGGATTCCGTCTTGGAAACAGCAATCAAAGAAGCCGGATTCACCTATAAAGGAACAATGTGATATGGTTGCCGATCATAAAAGCATCGAAAAGAAGCTCAACATCGCCAAAGGGCAGATTGATGGAATCAAAAGAATGATCGAAAATGATGATTACTGTGTCGATATTTCCAATCAGCTTCTTTCCACCATTACCCTGCTCAAGCATACGTACAACGATATCCTTTCCTGCCACATCCGTCATTGCGTAAAAAACGCCAAGGACGAAAACGAACTGGATGAGAAGATGAAGGAAATCGATAGCCTTCTTGAAAAAATGTCACGCTAGACAAAGCGAGAAATCATCGCACGGAAAACTCGACAAGCCTGTCCCCTAGATCCGTATGGATGATCAATCTCGCTTTTTCTTCTTTTTCAACTTTAAGACTGCGCACATAGAAGGAAACCGATCCCCCCTGCAGGGAAAGGACTTCCGGAGAGAGACATTCAATCGGACCTTGTGTCTCCAAACGTATGGACGGGAACGCATAATGCTGCTGAATCCGATTTTGGTCGACAAAAAGAACGCTGACTCGTGCGACATCATACGTCTCTTGATTGACAAGTTCATTCTTGAAGGATGTGACCTGATAATCAAATGAAATGGATGGTTCAAGAATCTTCTCAACTTTCTCGATTCCATTTTGATATCCAACTAATTTAAAAGTCACAGCTTTTTCTCCCCAACAGGAGATGTATTTCGAATACCAGTCGTAGACCTTGCTTAAGGAAATCTTGTTCTTCATCAAGACAAACAGAGGCTTGATCAGTTTCTTTTTTTCAACGTGTGCCATTCCGACATCGCCGACATAATTTAATGCATGGGCAATCACTGCGCTGTCTTTCCTGTTCAGCCCTTCCTGAAAGGTCTCTCCGATGAAGTCGTCAATCAGAAATGGCGGATGTTTTAAAAACGGATATTCCTTTTTCAAAGGAGAAAATGCCTTGATAAATTTCTCGTTGCGGTACAATTTGATTTCATCACAGTTGGAAAAAACAACGAACGGCTTGAAATTGGCTTCATCCTGATCGCCGCTGACAGGAATATTTGTCACATGAATCATCGGAACATCCTCTTTCTGAGAAAGATAAGCATAGGCGCAGTCTTTCTTGTTTCGATAGATATCCATCACGCCATGATAGCAGATATGATCGCCGGCTCCGAAATCATTATGCGTGTTATAGTCAAAGGCACACCAGGCAATCTCGCCAAGATAGCCGTCATATTTATAGGCGTCGTTCATGACTCGCAAATGGCGAAGGGCATGTTCAGTTCTTCTCTGTGTCGGATCATACATCTTGGTCGGATACATATGTCCATTGTTTTCTGTATCAAGAACGGCTTTGCCCTTGGCTCCATTCACCGTCTTCGGATCATCAAGTCCATGGGAAAGTCCGCTGCAGGAAAAATCATTGTAAGAATAAAAATCCTCCAGGCAATTCGAATCCTTGAAGTTTCTTACCCCTGTCGTCATTCGGCTCTGATCGAGCTGATGGACAAGTTCATTGGCTTTCGAATAGAGTTCATCATCATCTTTCGATTCATCCACACGGACGCCATAGGCAACAAGAGAAGGATGATTTCTTTCCTTCTTGACCATTTCCTGAATGAAGAAAAGAAAATTCTTTCTCCATGTCTCTCCCGTGGAGATATATTGCCAGCCTGGAACCTCCGTCAGAACCAGAAGTCCGATTTCATCGCAGCACGAAAGGAAATCCTCGCTTTGCGGATAATGGCTCGTTCGGACAATATTGCAGCCGAGTTCCTTGATCAGGATGGCATCCTCCCTCTGTGCACTCATCGGAAGACTCGGCCCGACAAACGGATAATTCTGGTGACGGTTCAACCCGATCAGCTTGATTTTCTTGCCGTTGAGATAAAATCCGCTTTGGCTGATTTCCAGACTACGGAAACCAACCTTCAGAATCCTCTCATCCGAGGAAATGCTTGCTTTCAAGGTATAGAGATAGGGATCCTCAATCGACCACAGATGGAGATTCTCGAAATCGAATTCATTCTTGTCTGTCTGAAGAAGAAGATTGCCTTCCTTATCAAAAAGAGAATAGATGACCTTTTCTTCGTTCTCAAGAAGAGTCTTGACCTTCAATCCCGTCTCATCCGCCTTTTCAATAATGACGTCCCTGATGAAATTATCCTGATAGGAAAGAAGAAAGACGCCCCGATAAAGACCTCCGAAGGTCAGATAATCCACCGCTTTTCCAAAAGGAGGGATATTCTCGTCTTCCCTTGTATCCAAAACGACAAGAAGACGATTGTTCCTCTCTTTCATATAGGATGTGATCTCCACCTCGATTTTGACCCATCCGGATATGAAATGTCCAAGATAGTTTCCATTCAGATAGAGATCGGCCTGAAGCATCAGCCCATCAAATCGAAGAAAATAACGTTTCTGTCCTTTGATCGAATCAAAGTATTTTTCATACGAATAAATACCCTGATAGCTTTTTTCATCGAAATAATTGACTGGAAGTCGTTTCACGCAGTGCGGAATATCGACTTTCTCATAATCTGGGAAAGGGTTCTGAATATCTTCTTTTAAGAAGCCCTCCTTGAAATGCCATTCATAATTTAGCGATGTTTTCATATGTTTCGCCTCCATGAAAATTATAGATGGAAATTCTCAAGAAAACAAAAGGAAAGACACATTTCTCGGCTATAATAGAAACAAAGGAGAAAATTCATATGGAAGAAAGAACATTTCACCCTGGCGACATCGTCAAGCACTTCAAAAGGGAGACAGTCAGCCACGACACATCCCTCTATCTCTATAAAATCATCGGCATTGCCACCCATTCCGAAACAAGGGAAAAGATAATGGTCTATCAAGCCCTCTATGATGATTGGTCTCTCTATTGCAGACCTTATGACATGTTTGCATCCGAGGTCGACCATGAAAAATATCCTAACATAAAGCAGAAATACCGTTTTGAGAAAACAATTCTCAATAAGAGAGAAGAAGAAATCATCGCCTCCCTGCCAAAAAGGAAAGAAGAAAAATGACAAACGAAATCGAATATTGTCCAAAATGCGGAAAGAAACTCATACTGAAAGAACTTCCTCATGAGGGAATGATCCCCTATTGTCCCTCATGCCAAGAATACAGATTTCCACTCTATAGTGTCGCTGTCAGCATGATTGTCCTTTCGCCCGATGAAAAAGAGATTCTTCTCATCCAGCAATACGGAAGAAAAAGATATATCCTTGTTGCCGGATACGTCAATAAAGGTGAAGATGCCGAGGAAGCACTCAAAAGAGAACTTCTCGAGGAAGTCGGGCTGAAAATCGAGGCCTTCCATTTCAATCACTCCCATTATTTTTCCAAAACCAATACTCTGATGCTGAATTTCACAATCCGCACAACTTCGAAAGATGTGATTCCGAACGAAGAAATCGATTCCTATTCGTGGTTTTCCTATTCGGAAGCCAGAGAAAAGATTGCAAAGCCTTCTTTGGCAAGTCAATTCTTAGAAGGCTATCTGACTGGGCAATATCATTTTGAATGACAATTCCTCACGCTCAATAAAAAATGAACAAACAGAAGACGTATATTTCGATCGACTTGAAGTCTTTTTATGCCTCAGTGGAATGTGTCGAGCGTCACCTTGACCCGCTGACGACAAACCTTGTTGTCGCCGATCCATCAAGAACTGAAAAGACGATCTGTCTTGCGATATCCCCTTCCTTAAAAGCCTATGGCTTAAAAGGAAGAGCAAGACTTTTTGAGGTGCAGGAAAAAGTCCGAAGAATCAATTTGGAAAGAAAAAGAAGCTGTCCTTATCCTGATTTTCTAGGTAAATCAAGCTCTTCACTTGTCTTAGAAAAATCAAAGGAACTTGCCCTAGACTATATCATTGCTCCGCCACAGATGAAAAAATACATTCAGGTCAGTTCGCATATCTATTCCATTTATCTGAAATATGTTGCCAAGGAAGATATCCATGTCTATTCGATCGACGAGGTCTTCATGGATGTCACCAATTATCTTCACCTCTATCAAAATGATCCGCGCAAGATGGCCCTCTTGATGATTCAGGATGTGCTAAAGGAAACAGGAATCACCGCAACGGCCGGAATCGGAAGCAATCTCTATCTTGCGAAAGTCGCAATGGACATCATAGCCAAGCATGTCACGCCCGATAAGGACGGCGTCCGAATCGCCTCTCTTGATGAAATCGAATACCGAAAAAAGCTCTGGAATCATACGCCCTTGACGGATTTCTGGAGAGTCGGGAAAGGATACGAGAAAAAACTTCATTCAATGGATCTGTATACGATGGGCGATATTGCAAAATGTGCTCTTCTGAATGAAAAAGACTACAACGAGGAAATTCTGTATTCCGCATTTGGAGTCAATGCAGAACTTCTCATCGATCATGCCTTCGGTTATGAAAATGTCACCATAAAAGATATCAAAAATTACAAACCATCAACAACATCACTCTCCGAAGGACAGGTCATCCATTGTCCATATGACTATTCCCAAACACGAATTCTCCTTTCTGAAATGATGGATAACCTTTCTTTATCCATTACGGAAAAAGGTTTGGCAACAAATACCATCTCCTTATATATTGTTTATGATGTTTCCAATCTCAAAAACGGATATGATGGGAGTATCAAGAAGGACTATCTTGGAAGGAATATGCCCAAGCCTTATAGCGGTATGATCAAACTGAAAAACTATACTTCCTCCTATCGGGAACTTGTTCAGGCGCTCTTTTCCCTTTATGATGAAAATGTGAATCGAAATCTTCTCATCCGAAAAATCAACATCGCCTGCCACAATCTCATCAAGGAAGAGGAACTCTCCTCGCAAGTCCACTTTGAAAAGATATCCCTCTTTGAAAATCCCGATGAAACATTAAAAATGGAAAAAAAGGAATCTGAAGAAAGAAGAAAAGATAAACAGGTGCAATTCGCACTTCTTTCCATCAAAAAGAAATATGGAAAAAACGCCGTATTAAAAGCCAATGACTATCAAAAAGATGCCACTCAGAAAGAAAGGAACGAACAGATTGGAGGACATAGAGCATGAATAATGATGTCCATGATTATTCAGATATCCTGTTTGTCGAGCATCCGACGAGTCGAAAGCATAAAAGAATGCCTATCAATGAAAGGGCCAGCCAATTTTCCCCCTTTGCCGCACTCTCCGGATATAAGGAAGCGATTATGGAAGTCGAAAAAAAGACCGTTTCGAGAAAAGAAATCTCTCCGGAAGCCAAAGAGGAAATCAATCGGAATCTCGTCTTTCTGATAGAGAACATCCAAAAGAAAATTCTTTTCCAAGTCACCTATTTCCAGAAGGAAGAGAAAAACGGAAAAGGAAATTACGTCATAAAAGAAGCGCAACTGAAAAAATATATTCCAGAGAAAAATGCGCTTCTCTTGGATGATGAAAGTCTCCTATCCATTACAGATATCGATTCCCTGAAAATTCTTTCAGAATAAAAATGGCCATTGCTCATAAGCCTAATGAACAAGTTTCAGGGAAATGCATCCTCAAAAACAGGTTTTATCCCAACAAGTCGCCAAAGAGTCTCTTTGACAGCACTGAACAGGGAGTCAGATACAAAAAGCTCCTTGGCGAGATTGAAAAGGCCAAAGAGCGTTTTAAAGATGATAATTTCCGCATAGAACTCGAATCAACAGGTGTCTATCCCATTGGTATCACAGATTTCCTCAAGAAGAAATTTCCGGAGAGCGTTATCCTGATTAATCCTGTCCTGATCAGTCTGCTTGAATTTTCCATCCATTTCCATTATGCAAAAGCAGACAAGAATAATGCGCTCGGCATCTGTAAGTTCTTATCCATGAATAAGGACATCAGAGCCTATGCAATATACCATGCGACAACAATGTGACAGAGAAAATTCTCTCAGGAGAGAAAGACACTTTTTTTAGTCTTCAAGGCTTGGATAATATTTTTTGATGGATTCCGCAGAATTCTTCAGAGCATTTTCTTCTTCTTCGGACAATTTGATTTCAACCTGTTCAAGAATTCCGTCTTCGCCAAGAACACAGGGCATAGACATCATGACATCATGAATGCCATATTGTCCTTCGAAGAGAGTCGTGACAGGAAGAATACGGTGTTCATCAAAGAAAATCGCCTTCACGATGCTTGCAACGCTTGATGCGATGCCATAGGACGTATTTCCCTTTCTTCTGACAATCTCAAAGCCAGACTGAATCGTTTCCTTCACGAGATCCTCTTTTGTCTTTCCCTGAAGTTTGTCCTTGTCTTCCTCAACGATGTCCACAAATCTCTTTCCACCGACACTCGCCGAAGAAAAAACAGGAACTGAGGTCGCACCATGCTCGCCGATAATGAGTGCGGAAACAGATTTGCTATCGACATGGAGAAGATCGCCGATGGCGTATTCAAGACGAATGCTATCAAGCGTCGTTCCGGTTCCGATGACATGGTTTTTATCAAGTCCGGAAATCTTCCATGCATAATAGGTCATGATATCCACCGGATTGGAAATGATAATGAGAATGCCGGAAAATCCATTTTCCATGATGGAAGAGATAATACTCTTCATAATGGCTTTGGAGGAGGAAAGGAAAGAAAGTCGATCACTCACATTCTTGTTCATCGGAGCTGACGCAGTAATGATAACGATATCCGCATTCTTGCATTCCGAATAGTCGCCGGCCTTCACATGGATCCTTCGATTCATGAAATGGGAAGCGTGCTGCATGTCAAAAGCTTCACCTTCCGCTTTACTCATATCGCGATCGAGCAAAACGATTTCCTTGCAAAGTCCCTGATTCAAAAGAGTATACGCCGTCATCGACCCGACATTGCCAGCACCGACAATCACAACCTTCTCGGAAACGTGTTTCATGGGCTATCTCCTTTTTTGCAAAACAAGATAAATGCTATTTCTTTTGCTTTCTTTTTTCAAGAGGCGATGGAAATTTTTTCTTTCTTTTTCCGCGTCCATTTTCTGTTGAATATGACACAGAGAGGCGTCTTCATGAAGAAATAGTACACTGGAATCGAGACAAGGACAATCAACAGCGTACCCAATATCGCCATACCCATTTCCTTGAGGGCAAAAGGCGTCGCCTTTTCGATTCCCATATAAAAATCATTGGCGATGATGTACTTAAAAAGCTTGATTCCGATTTCCTGCTCGATGGCAAGAATAATCATTGTCATCTGTCCGATTGTGATAAATACAATATTTTCAAGGGCATGTGCCAAAAAAAGAATGCCAAAGACACCCACAAATGTCAAAGGGATGACATACTGATAGGGAGAATAAATGGCATAAGTTCCACTAAAGTGAGCACCATCAAAATCACGATAGATGGCCAGTGATGCAAACAAGGAGAAGGTCAAAAGATAGAACGACATAAGAAGAGAAACGCCTCTGTTCTGGAAGAGGAAGGAAAAGACCTTGTCACTCTTTTCATGAACCAAAAGATAACCCAAATAGAGATACACGCTTCCGATAAAAGCGGTATCCATGGACCAGAAGAGGTATTTATGGAAGAAATGATTGTAAACAATCGCCCAAGCCATCATTAAGCCAATAAAAAGAAGGGAATAAGGAATCTTATCCTTGGTGAGACGGATGATGAGATAACAGAAAAGCTCGGCCCAGAAAAGGGATGGCAAATACCATAAAGAATAGGTTCGAAGCTCCGGAAGGATATCAAAAAAGATTCGATTTAAGAAGAATTCCCCATTGATTGTCACATTCTCCATCGGAGCAAAGCTGACTTCTGCAATCAAAAGAAGAAAAGCCAGAAAATAGTAGGGAACAATGAACTGCCTGAATTTCCGATAGACAAAATGCGGCAGTTTCTCATCCTCAGACTGAAGAGAAAATGCCATGCCATCCAAAACAAAGAAAAGCGGATTCAAAAAAGAATCCAAAAAAGCCGTTTCCATATCGCAGGCTCTCATATAGACATAGACAAAGAGCGTGATGCGGATACATTGGGCTGTCAGTGTTAAATTTCTTCTCTTTATGGCTGATTCATTCATAGACAAAACATATCGATTATATCTTACAAAGAAAACCTGAAGCAATAGAAAAAAGCCAATAAGAAGAAATATGTGAAATTTCTCCACGAAAAAGACCGGAACAAGTCCGGTCTAGATAACTATATTTAGAAATCGATATCCAAATCGTAGTAGCAGGCAGTGAGAAGTTTTTCCATCTCTTCCTGATTTGGCTGTCTCGGGTTGGAACCAGTGCAGGCATCGGCGATGGCATTCTTGGCGATGTCAGCAAGGCGATCCTTGAAGACATTCTCCGGAACGAATCCCGTATCGGTCGGATAGGAATCCTTTCCATAATGATTGATGGAATGCGGGATATGCAAGTCATCATTCATTCCACGGAGATATTTGATGAGAAGCTGGACTTTCTCTTCGTCGGTATTTCCGCCAAGCTTCATGTAGTCGGCGATGACACCATATCTCTTCAAGGCCTCTGGATCTTTGCTGTTATAGGCAATGACCTTCGGAAGGTACATCGCATTGGCCGCACCATGAATGATATGGGCTCCATAGTCTTCGAAGGCAGCACCTGTCTTGTGAGCCATGGAATGGACAATGCCAAGCAAGGCATTGGAGAAAGCCATACCGGCCATACACTGGGCATCGTGCATGACATCTCTTGCCTTCATATCGCCATTGTAGGACTTGACCAAATTGGCCTGAATCAATTCGATTGCGTGGATAGCCAAGGCATCCGTATATTCGCAATGAGCAGTGGAAACATAAGCTTCGATCGCATGGGTCATGGCATCCATACCCGTATGGGCGACAAGTTTCTGCGGCATCGTTTCAGCAAGTTCCGGATCGACGATAGCAACATCCGGCGTGATTTCAAAATCAGCGATCGGATATTTGATGCGGTCCTGATAGTTGGTGATGATGGAGAATGCCGTGACTTCGGTTGCCGTTCCAGAAGTCGAGGAAATAGCGCAGAAATGGGCTTTATGTCTCAACTGTGGAATGCCAAAGACCTTGCACATATCCGGGAAGGTGATTTCCGGATATTCATATTTAATCCACATCGCCTTTGCTGCATCGATTGGAGAACCGCCACCGATGGCAACAATCCAGTCTGGCTGGAATTCTTCCATCGCCTTGGCACCTTTCATGACCGTCTCGACGCTCGGATCGGATTCGATGCCTTCGAAAATGCTGACTTCGAATCCAGCTTCCTTGAGATATGCTTCTGCCTTCTGCAAGAAGCCGAATCTCTTCATGGAACCGCCACCAACACAGATCATGGCTTTCTTACCCTGAAGATGTTTCAGATTTTCCAAAGCACCTTTGCCATGATAAACATCACGTGGTAAACAAAATCTCATAGTCTAGTGACCTCCTATCGCTTATGAATAACCAATTCTCATAAGCTTATTTATCTTGATAACAATACCATTGTAACGGCTTACAATCAAGTGTTTCACAAGAGAATTTTACATTTGCACAATTGGCAATCAAAGTGCATGTTTCCGTGTCAAAACAAGCACGAAACGATTATTTTTAAGATACACTTGGTAACGAAATTCTCGAATTGAGCGTGCTATAGGTCAACGTCTGCTCGACCGCAAAGCCCTTTAATTCATAGGCAAGCTTCACTTCATCGAGCGTCAGGCTGGACTTGTCGAAGGTTATCTCTACAGCACAGGACTTGATGGAGGAGGAATCCTGGAGAGTGTTCTTCAAAAAGTCTGAAACATTGACCTCCTCGACATTTCCTTTCACAACATAGGTCGAATCGACTTTTTCATCACTCGAAACATGGATCTTCGAAAAATCCATGCTCAGGGTCATCGGCTTGATATCACTTGCCAAGTCGCTCGTCTTATAGGTCCCATCTGAAAGTTTCTCATATTTCCTCGTCGGAGAGTAATAGAAAGATGACTGTTCGATGCTCTCCGGGGAATTTTCATCAAGGGAAGAAAGTTTCTTCTGATAGGAAGTGTAAAACATCACCTTGGTATCATAGCCATTCTCATCCTGTCCGATATAGACGGACTTCGAGTCATAGCCTGTAATCATGACAACATCATTCTTCTTCACATTGAAATCCGAATCAATCTTATAGAATTCCTCACTCTTTTCAAGGTATCTCTCAATCGTCTTGTTTCCGTCATTGGCTTCTCCGGAATCAGTCTTGGCAGAATCCGCAGAAGAACTCGTCTCTGTTTTGCTGCATCCCACAAGAAGAAGAGGGAGCAAGAAGAGAGCCATTATTCTTTTTTTCATGATCAGAACCCCACTTTGATATCCGAAGAGACATCCTCGACTTCTCCGGACAAATCCTTATATGCCTTCAAAACACGTTCATATTTTTCCATGACGGAAGAAGAAACCTTTCCTTTTTCCTCGGCTGTCAGATAGGAAAGAACATTTCCAGCCTTGATCAGAAGATAATGATTTTCGTTGACTTTTGTCTCATCCATATTTTCGACATATTTCGAGAAATCAGCAGCGACAAAATGAATATCCTCTTTCGTACGGATGGAAAGATAAGGAAGATTCTTCGCCTCATCATAAGCAAAGACCAAATTGACATCAAAGTCTCGGATGAAAGTATTTTCCTCAAAGTCTTTCTTGGAATTCAAAGAAGAAATCGCCTTTCCCGCAAAGATGGATTTCACATCGACGGTATAAGATCCAAAGTCAGAATAATCTTCATCGATATAGCTGACATTCTTCACGCTATAGGAACTCGTGGCTGCATCATGTGAGCCAATCAGAGGAGCCATATAGCCTGGTTGTGTGATTTCATAGACCTTGAGGTCGAGGAGGGCATTCTCGACTGCAAGTTTTCCGCCTTCCTTATTGTGCCCGGCGACAACTCCGACTTCCTTCTTTGCCTTCTGGATAGTCAGATAACAGATGAGATTCTTGATTGACGTCTCACCACGATTTCGTCCGATAAGGCCGACAGCAGCGCCATCCGTATTCACGCTTCCCGCGGCAAAGACATTCTCCATTGTTGTTGTGCAATAGGCCTCAAGTCCACCCGTCAGCAAACCACAATATTTCGGACAGACAATCGAGGCGTCCTTAATTTCCACGTTGGAAATCGTCAGTGTCTGCGGAGTTGAGGATGAAGCGCGGCATCGTCCACTCAAAAGTCCGAAATAGCCTTCACCTGCTTCTGAAAGTGTCTTTTCCAATTCTGCACTGCAAGAGAGGAAATGGATGTCCTCATAGTTTCCACCATAGATATTTCCGGCAATCAAGCCGACATTTCCTGCGCCATAGACATGACAGTTTTCGAATGTGATATTCCGAATTTCGCCATGGCAATAAGCAAAGATGCCGACACGGTTTTCTGTCGAGGAAATCGTCAGATTGGAAATCTTGTATCCTTGTCCATCCAAGATACCCTTGAAGTCGAATTCCGTATTGGAATAGTCCCAATAATAATCCGTAAAGTCCAAATCTGTGGTCAGCTTGAATGTCTGGCTTGCGGAATCGATGTCGTTGGCCATCTCATAGAAATCATCCACGCTTGAAATATTGACCACTGTGGAGATATCCAGGGAAGACGAAATGTTGCTCGTCGAGCTTTCATTCTTCAAAAGAGCGTAAACATCATATTTCTTCGTAATATCCAATGTCGATGTCGTCACCTTATTTTCTCTTGATGAAACATTCTCATTTCCAGAGAGGACCTTTCCAGACAAGGATGCGCCACCAGAAAGGATTTCTTCCTTTGTTGGAGCTGTGCTTCCTTTTTCCATGACAAGATAATAGAACGTCGTCTGATCACGACTGACCACAAAGGAGAGTTCAAGGTAAGCCAAAGAGGCATTCGTCTTGTCTTTCTTCAAAGCACTCGACTTGAAGGATAAAAGATTCGGAGCCGTCGTTTCCTCATAGAGATAGACAACCTGGGTGATTGTCTTCTTTTCATTGGTCGCAGTGAGGGTGAATGTATGAGAATATTTTATGGCATCAACGGAAAGATTCGTTGTCTTTGTCTCGATTGTATAGTCTGTATTATAAATAAAGTTCTTCTCTTCATCGAAACGGTTATGGACGATGAAATTCTTCGGATCGACTTTCGAAAGCGTCGCCAAAGTCTCTTCAGTGGCAAATAAAGACTCTGAATAGCCTTCGATAGTGCCGATACCCTTGCTTCTGTTTGGATTGCTGACGACTTCTTCCGTCAATCCGATATGCAAGTCAGAAAGATAAGAGGCACCGACATTCTTTCCTTTCTTGTTCACAATGCGGAAAGAATCGACATCCCCTTTTCCTCCCGAGGAGATGCCATAGGAAACACCATCCATCATAATCGTATCTGAACTTGTGCATTCCACATATCTATTCTGCTTGTAGTCATATAAATAGAGGGAAACATAACCCGTCTTCGGTTTGAATTTCGCCTTGAATTTTGTCCAGACGCCCTCATTTATTTTCACATCATCAAAAGCCTTGTAGGTACCCGAAACAACCTGACTGACCTCCGAAGAGGAGAAAGAAATGCCGCCGACAACCTTTCCTTGGCTAAGCAATTCAATACTCACGCCGTTTGTCTCGCCCGTAAAAAGGAAATAGCCTTCCAGGTAAGCCCCTGAAGGAGCATCTGTAGCTTTGATGTTTGCTTTTCTTGTGTATCTTGTATCGCTCGAAAGTGTCTTGGAAGTCAGTTTCAGAGCATGGGAAGAAACAAGGTCGTTCACATTCTTCAGATTCTGATCCGTTTCGTCGACAATCTCTGCCAAAAGGGATTCCGAACCGCTTTGAGTGTAATTGGCATAGTCAGAAAGATCCAGGCCCACGCTATAGGAAGAGAAATCCTCATCGATTTCAAGAGGAATCTCTTCTTCTTGCATTTCAGCCGGCTTGATGACTTTCAAGGAGAATGTCCTTGTCGCAGCCTGGTCTTCGTGATCTTGAATGCTGGCCTTCAAGGTCAAGGTGACAGATTTCACTTCACTGACTTCATAGACAATCGCACGGATACGAATCAGTTTTCCCGCATCAGACTTGACCTCAGAAATGGAAATCAAGCTGTTATCGGATGAAGTCCAGGAAAGATTCGTCTTATAAAGTCCTAGAATCGGAAGATAGAAATCCGACACAACATGATCAACATCAAAGCCGAGTGCAATTTCATTCACCGCCTCAACACATTGCTGATGGATGGTATCATTCTGTGTCGCATAAAAGCGGGAACCATCATTCACCGCACCGCTCTTCGGTATGGAAAAGCCAAAGGCAAAAGACGATGCAAGAATGGATAATAAGATAATACTCTTTTTCATTATTTGCTTTCTCCTGATAAATCAGCCCCCAAAGGCTTTCCATCTTCTCCGAGCCTATAGAATTCACTCTGTGGATTCACCTTCAGGAAATCTCCCAATTTGATGGATCCATCCTCTGCACGGAGAAGAGTATGAATATCGACCTTTTCATCGACAGGCACATCCTTCATCGACTGTTCCTGAGGCGTCGTCATAGATAGGAAAGGTTCTTTGGCATTGGGTTCCGAATAGGTCGTTCCGCATTTCCCTTTCACAGAGAAATCCCCAGAGACAGGAGCCGTATATTTCAGCATGGAAAGTCCGGAATAGAAGACACTGTAGCTGATATTTCCCTTGTAGCGGTCTCTCGAATTCGCCTTATTGACGCTTCCTGTAATTGGATTGACTCTGTTTCCCGAGCAATAGGAAAGAAGATTCTTATAGTAATTGGCACTGGTATTCACATCGCGGCATAAATCGAAGTTGGCCGCATCCAAATCTCTCGTCCCATTGTTGAAAGCCGTGCAGTTCTTGAAAGTGATGGTACCCGGATTGCTGTTATCGGTAAATCCGGTCGCCAAATTGTTGAAAGCAATGCAGTTTTCCACAATATGGGAAACTGCGATGCTCTCTCCGCCGAGCTTAAATCCATTTCCATCGGAATTGTTTGTTCCGACACCCTGGGTTGTAATGCCATTATTGAACGCAATGCAGTTTCTGATGGTGACAGGACCAATCGGACCGGAGTCACCTTTGGTATATAAATCCCAACCATCATCGACATTGTTATAGGAAATGCAGCCATCAAAGACATTTCCATATCCAGTGGTCAGCTTACAGGCAAAGCCATCGCTATCCTCGCCTGAGGGATCGTGGTTGTCATGGGATGTGACGTTCTTGATCAGATTGTGGCTCGGCCAGGTATCCAACGTATTGCAGGAAGAGGCTTTTCTTCCAAGCTGAAGGCCTGAATCTTGGCAATCATGAATATCGAGATGCTCGACAACATTATAGTTTCCACCGATATAGACGCCATTATCGCCGGCACCAAAGACTTCGATATCCTTTAAGGTCCAATAATCCGAATTGAGGGAAACGCCGCGGTTAGAAGAATTGAACGACATCGAAGAGAAGTCAAAGACGACTTTCGCTTTTTTGCCGTCGATGACTTCCGGCTGAATGGTTCTTCTTCCTTCTTCTGACGTGACATGATAAGAATCCGTGGCATCGCTCACGCCATAGGAAATCATCTGTGTCGTCGAAAAGGAATACGTTCCCTCCATGAGATACAGAGTATTTCCAGGCGTCAGTGTCTTGACGCCAGTCATAAAGTCATAGGGAGATTCTTTTGTGCCTTTTCCCTGGTATGTGCCAGAAGGAGAGACATAAAGAGGATGGGAATCATCCACGGCAATCGAGGAAGAGACACTCGAATCGCCATCATCCGTATTACTGAGAGAGGAATTTTCTTCATTCGACGAATTCTGCTTGCCAGTGGAATCGGAAACATTGTTTTGGCATCCGGCTAGGGCAATCCATCCACAGTTGAGCAAGAGAGGAATCAATCTTTTTTTCATATACTCAAGTCCTTTCATTTGACTTGAACCTATTGTATAAAAAACTTGTATGCAAGCGGTTACTCTTTGTTCTAATAGCACAAAGATTTCGAAAAAATGCTTATTTTTTGTGCCAAAAACACAAAAATAGCAAAAAAGAGTTGTAAGAACTTGTGTACAAGAATTAAATAATTGAAATCGTTTTCAAAAAGGAGAAAATTCATGAAACGTAAAATCATTCCATTCATAGCCTTAGCCTCATTAATGCTCATCGGCTGCAACACGCAGGGAAAAGATTCGTCCGGAACATCCTCCACGCCAGCAGCCTCTACGCCGGCAGCGACAACAACTCCTGCCCCAACTACAACACCGGCTCCGACAACAACTCCGACTCCGACAACGACACCAGCCGAATCCAGTCCAGCCGAATCCTCTTCTCCGGAAGTTGTCCTGCCGGATTTTGCTTTGAATCTTAATGGAATGCAGACTTCTGAGGATGGGAAGACCCAAACCGATGGTCATTTCACCGTCTATATGAAAGAGGCATCAAAAGATGGCGTCGATTCGGGCAAAACTCAAGTCAAGCTCTCCGGAAACTCTGAGTTCAAGGATACCGGTCCGCTCAAGGCCATGAAGTTTGTCACGACCAAAGCCGGAAAGATTTCTCTCGAATGGAAATCCGGAACTTCGAACGAAACCATGAGAGTCGGCTACATCATCAAGGCAGATGCAAACGGCATGATCGAAAAGACAGTCGGCAGAAATATCATGACAGTCGCTGATACCCCAAATGAAGAAGGCAAATATGCAGCCAATTGGGATTCCTCGGAATTCAATCTTCCTGAAGCTGGAACCTACTATATTGCCGCAAACGCTGCCATTTCTGTCAGAAAAGCAGAAGTCTACTATGATTCGACAATTACGACATGGACTCCAATCAGCGAAGGTGGAAGCGATGCTAATGTCTTGAACGCAACCTTGACTCTTCCAACATCCAATAGCGGATATGCAGCAGAAAAAACATTCGGCAACTATACTCTTGGCATTGGTGTCCAATCGAAATTCTATGGAAAAATTTCGACTGCCACAATCGATGGAGACAGCACAAAGATTCCTTATAACTGCTTTGAATTCGCAGATGGCGAAACAATGAAATTCAATGCTTCCGGAGCTGGAACATTGACTGTCCTTCTCACCGGAAGAAGTGCAAAGGCCGAGGATGGAACCTATCCAACCTCCTCCTTCATCTGCAAAAAGGGAGAAACAGAAGTGACGGCCAGCAATGACACAAACAAGGGAATGATCAGCAGTAGCAGCAGCAAAAAATTCTATACAGCCACTTTCACGCTCTCCGCTGGAGAATATACTTTCACTAGCACGAACGTCACAGATCTCTACTACGCCGCCTTCAGTGCAATCGAATAAATCAGTCCTCCTTAGAAAGATGCCATAGACGAATATGGCATCTTTTTTTGCTTCGGCAAATACAAAATCTCCAGCCTTAGGCTATAATAGAAAAGAAGAAAGAAGAGAAAATGATATGCTCACGAAAGATCAAAAAGAAAGATTATCCTTATTGAAAACAATGAATGGAGGCGAAATCTCCAAGAAAGAAGCCATCGAGGCCCTCGAAAAGAATTTTTGGGATACGGCCATGGCTTTCGAATGGTTGAAGAGAAAGCAGAACAAGGATGAGATTTCACTCGATGAGTTCCATCAGAACTACGAGGAAGCAAGAAAGAAAGCTGTTGTCCTTCCAAGCGATCGCTACGATACGCCAAACGACAACAAGGCACCAAGCAACCGAAGACAAAGAAGAGCGGCAAAAAAGAACAGCAAGAAAAAATAACCTGCCAGATATTCCAGCAGGCCTATTTTCCAAGAGGACATCCTGTCCTCTTTTTCTATTCGTGACTTTCCACAACGATGAAATACGGACTTGTCGGGGAATTAAGGATATTGACTCTTGTACAGGCAAAGCGGAATCGACTCAGGGAAGAGAGAAAATCGACGACCATCTTTCCTTCCAGGTCCCCTTCCTCATGCCCCGGATAGATGGCGATATTCAATATGGCATCCTTATCCATCAGATCAAGCGCTGCCTCAATGGCAGGAAGCGTCGTCTTTCTGAGGGTGTAGATCGATTTGTCTCCGCCCGGGAGCCATCCGAGATTGAACATCCCCGCCTTGATCTTCTCATGGACATATTCCTTCACCTTGTGGTGGGAGTCATGGATGAGAGTATAATTCTCGGGACATCCAGCCTCCTCAAGATGCTTTTTGGTCGAAACAATGGCCTGTTCCTGGATATCAAAGGCATAGACATGGCCTTTTTCTCCAACTGTCTTGGAAAGAAATTCAGTGTCGTGGCCATTTCCCATCGTAAAATCGACGGCAGTATCACCGCTTTTCAGATGCTTCAGAATAAAATATTTATGTAAGTCCAATAAATCGAGCATGGAATAAATTCTCCTTACCACCATTATAGAAAAAACAGAGAAAACTTTCTACGAAAGAGATAAAAGTCAACTGTATAATAATGATACATTCTGATTGCTATTGTACATTTATTTTGTTATATTGTACACAAGAATGTACAAAGGAGGTACATAGAAATGTTTGATTACAAAGGTAAAGTTGTTGTCATCACCGGCGCCTCATCGGGCCTTGGCACCCAGATGTCCAAAGGTTTTGCTTCTCAGGGCGCCAATGTCGCCTTATTGGCAAGAAGAGTCGAAAAGCTCACCGCATTGGCTGAATCCCTCAAAAAGGAATATGGAATCGACGCTCTTCCGGTCGCCTGCGATGTCACAGATTCGAATTCAATCGAAAATGCCGTCAAAGCCGTCAAAGAGCATTTCGGTCATGCCGAAGTCTTAGTCAATGACGCCGGCGGAGAAAAAGGAACCGGAACCAAGGCCCTTGAGTATAAGGACGAAGATTGGCAGTTTACTCTCAATCTCGATCTGACCTCTGTCTTCCGTGTATCGAAAGCCTTCGGCGGATTCATGAAAGAAAACATCGAAAGCGGAAAGCAGGGCTATGGAAGAATCATCAACATCGCCTCCATCTATGGACTTGTCGGCAATACCGCCATCCCAACCATCGCCTATCATACCTCCAAAGGAGCTGTCGTGAATTTCACTCGAGGTTTGGCTGCTGAGCTTGCCACATCCAAAATTACCGTCAACGCCATCTGCCCTGGCTATTTCTATACCGAATTGACCACTGCCACACTCGATACGGATTACTTCCAGGCCTTTGCCAAGCAGTCTGTTCCAATGCAGAGATATGGAAAAGAAGGTGAACTCAATTCCTGTGCCTGCTTCCTGGGTGCTGAGGAATCCTCCTATGTCACTGGCCAGATCATCGCTGTCGATGGCGGCTATACCTGCATCTAAATCAAATTCATTATTTTATCCCTTTCATACGGTTTCTCTTTTCTAGAGAAGCCGTATTTTTTATAGAAACAACTTTTCGGATTTGTTGAAAACCCAGAATGAAACCACCAGATTTATAGCAAATGAAAACTTTTTTGCGACAAAGAGATCTCGCATTAAAAATGGCCAAGGCATCAGCCTCAGCCATTCATTTTTTAAGCAGTGAATTAACGGTAGTAGACGTATAAGGATGCGTATTCTTCTTCGTCCTCAATAACGTGGATCAGTTGGAGAGTGAAATGCTTTCCGTTATCGAGCGTCTTGCTTGCCCAGAGGCATTCTGTATCCTCAACGGAGGCATAATCGTACAGATAAGTCCATCCACCCTCTTTATTCAAGGCGTTGATCATATTCGTATAGATCTGATCATCCCATTCGCTGCTTGAGAAAGAAATATACGGATAGGATTCATAATCGCTGATATTGATTTCCGTATTGCTTGTGTCACCCATATAGAAATAAGGGACGACATGATTGTCAAAGGTGTCATTCATGGCGCCGAGAATCTCGCTGTTCCATGCCGTCGCACCATCTTCATCGACAAATGGAGCAGAATACTGGACTGTTAAGATACCTGCATAGGTTCCCGTATCCTGACCAATCGGACGATTGAACTTGTTCATCAGATTGACCTTGACTTTTCCACCCGCCGGAAGAGACTTGACGGCCGAGAACATGAGTTCATTCATTTCGACGCTAAGGCGGATATTCTCCCATGCATATTCTTTTCCAGCAACGGTCTGCTTGTCATTCAGAAGAGTCTCATAGAACTTGATTTCCTGAACCTGGGAGATCGTTTTCGAACCGACAAAACGGTTATTGTATGTCACCGTGCCTAAATCGACATAGGGAAGGGTGATGTCGGTCTGATTTCCAGTCATGGAAGCAAACTGGTTTTGAACATCCTCTGAATATGTTCCAGTCGTGGAATAAGAGATGGCTTTGTTTCTATAGCACTTGAGAAGCGGAATATTCTCATCATCATGATAGACAACGACAACGAAGTCATAGTTTGTCCCATCGACAGTTTCCGTCTTGTAGGCAACAAAGGCATTGCCATATTCCGTGTTGACAATATGATTCGTCCAGGAAGCAAAAGCCGTCTGAGCGGCTGTAAGAATCTTATCGCTCCAGCATTCACCCGTGATGGTCAAAAGGCCTTCATAACTATAGTTTTCATCAGTCAGTTCCTCATATTCCATCTGTTCTTTGTTCGTTCCCAGATAGAGATAAGGAAGCGTCGTCTTGAGACTCTCCATACATGTCGTCTTATTCTCGCTCACATAAGCTGTCGGCTGATTCTCATCCAGATAGATGGAGTCCTTATAGACAAGAAGCTGAGCAATCTGGGAATAGCCTCTTTGGAGACGGACCTTCACCTGATAGCCTGCAGAGAAAACCTTCACAGCCTCGAAATATGGATTGTATTCATTGAGATCATACTTGATCTTCTTCCAGCCATCGTCCGCAGTGAATGCACTTCTGGCCTGGGTAATCATCGCATCATCCCAGACACCGCCTGTGATGGTCAGACAACGATTATAATCCTCATAATCTCCTTCCGGAGAAGTCGTTCTCAGATAAATATACGGAATATTCATGCCGGCAAAATTGGTATCCAATTGCGTTTTTGCCGTTCCTGTCCATTCTCCGGATTCCGGAACGACATAGGCTGGAATATAGGTGATACGCAAAATCGCCTGTTTTGTATAGTTATCGCCCTTCAGGGTGAGGGAATATTGGGCTCCATCCACTTCAGCCGTGGCCGTCACAGCATGAGAATATTCATCCTGCGTGAGTTCCCAAACGGTATTTTCATCCGCATCCAATGCGTTATAGCCATAATCACCGACACGGGAAACCCATGTTCCACCGCCGATTGTCAATGTGGAGGAGGCCTCATCGAAGTTGGCCGTCTCACTTCCGGTATTCATATAGAAATAAGGAAGAACCAAATTGAGCTTTTCCTGCATCAAAGTCTTGGTATTCGACTGCCAGTCCGTGCAATCAGCCGGGACTTCAAGTCCCTCATCAAGGGTGATACGGATTTCTGGCGTATCAGAATAATTCTTTTTGATGGTCGCCGTGAGAATGCAGTGATCGGAGGCGATTTCCTTCTTGAATGTGACATAAGGAGAGGAAGAGGTGGACTCATCGTCATCGATTTCCCATCCTTCTTTCACCCAATTTTGCATCGCAAGCGTGAGAATCGAATCATCCCATGTCTGACCCGAGATGATAACACACTTGGAAGCATCGCTATAGTTCGCCTTCGGGTTCTTCGTTCCGAGATATGTGACTGGAATGGTATGGTTGTGGAGATAATTCTTGACAACCGACTCGACGCCCGAGGTATCCGGCCATGTGGAATAGGCATTCGGATTGAATCCTTCGATAAAGAGAACTTTCAGGACAATCTTATCGACTACATTGCTATTCTTGGACAATTCGAGTTGGAAGGAGTCGATGCCATTGCTCGCTTTTCCCGTAGCCGAAAGAATCTTTGTGTTCTGATCGATGGAAACCTGATAGCCGAGATTCAAAAGACTCGAAGAGACATCGCTCAAAACCTTATCGTTCCATTTTCCACCTGAAATGGTAAGATTCGGAGTCGTGACATTCTTATCCTGACGATAGCCTGGATTCTTGGTTCCAAGATAGATATAGGGAAGCGTCGTCTCGAAAACAGTGTTCATCTCAGCGAGAACTTCACTGTCCCATGCACTGGCCGAAGTCAGATCATAATCTTCATCATAATTTGCATGAAGGACGATATTTCCTTCATCATTCTTTTCATATTCGGCTGTCACTTTTCCAGTCGGATCTTTGGCTTTCACGAAAGTCGAACCACTTGTCGGATCAAGAGTCCATCCGGCATTGGTGAAAAGCGTTTTGATTTCATTGGCAGTCGTTGTCGAATCCCAGGCAATGTTGCCATCGCCGTCAACCGTCAAGATGCCGAAATCCGTATCTGTCACGTCCCAACTCGAATATTGCTTCGCGGCAGAAGAAGAAAGCTTGTAGAAAGGAACAACTGTTCCGCCGAGATATTTCTTCATCTCATCGACAATTGTGTTTTTCCATCCAGCAGTGTAATCCACGCTCGACGAAGATGGCGAAGATTCCGATGAAGTCGAAATCGGAGAAGAACTTGGCTTAAGTGAAGAACTTGCACCCGTGGAACTGCTTGTCGTAGTCTGAGCAGTCGAAGAAGACGTCGACGAAATCGCCTCGGATGAAGTGTTTTGTCCTGTACAGGCAATCAGGGAGAGAGCAGCTAAGGGCAGCACAAAGAATTTTGATTTTTTCATGATATATCCTCTTTGAGATGTAATGATAAACACAAACAGTGCAAATTGCAATTGCAATTTCATTATGTTTTCTTCCATTTTTGTGTCTTTCAAGAAAAAAAATATGCATTTTTCTTTTTCTTGGATGAAATAAAATGATATAGTTATAAAGATTAGTGGAGGCTAACATGAAATCGAAAAATCCCAAAATGACCGATGAAAAATATTCATCCGAGATTTATATCGTTGACGAAATGATCGCATTGTATTGCCATAAGAAGCATAAGACAAAGAAAAACAATGAATGCGACGAATGCAAGGAACTGAGCGAATACTGCCATTATCGTCTCTCTTTATGTCCATGGGGAGACAAGAAGCCCTTCTGTTCAAATTGCACCATCCATTGCTATAACAAGGAACATAGAGAAAGAATTCGTGAAGTCATGCGCTTCTCGGGTCCAAGAATGCTTTTCCATCATCCGATACTCGCTATGAGACACGTCATCGAGACAAAGAAAGAAAAAAAGAGGCTTGCGAAGAAAAATGGAACAAAAAAATAAATCGAAAATATCCAAACACAGAATTGTCCGCATTCTTTTTTTGATTGTCGGATTTATCTCTTTAGGTCTTGGGACAGCCGGCATCATTATCCCAATTCTTCCGACAGTTCCATTCTATCTTCTCACAGCCTTCTGCTTCTGCAAGGGGAGCGAGAAGTTTTCCAATTGGTTTCTCAACTCCAAACTCTACAAGAACCACATGGGGAATTTCGCCAATCACAGAGTCATGACCGTCTATGGCGAGATGATTCTCCTCTCCTTGGTGACCGCGATGCTTTTATGCACCATGTGGTTTACCAACAAATTGGCAATGAGTATCGTCTTTGACGTTTTGATTTTCTGCAAATATGCCTATTTCGTCTTCCGCATCACCCCAATCAGCCATAAGGAATATCTCCAAATCAAAGAGGAAGATCGAAAACTCGCACTCGAAAGTGAGGCCATCCATGATTGACAAAGATTTACTGAATTATATAAAAGGAAAACGATACTCTCTTTTCCTCATTACCCTTTTGGGATTTTTCGGACTTGCAAGTTCCATCTCTGCAACATTCCTTTTGTCCAAAAGCGTCGAAGCCTTCATATCCAATGGAACAAACGGCATGATGTTTCTTCTTTTTGCCCTTCTCTGCGCTCTCCTTTTTGTTTTCTTCTATATCATTAAGGGCAAAATGGCAGAAAGACTCTCCAATTATGTTGCGGATAAAATTCGAAACGACATTTATGACAAGAATGTCGCCCTAAGGGGAAACAGCCATCTCAAGGTCCAGGAGATTTCCCAACTGTCAAGCGAAGGAATCGAACAGCTTCGTCTCTATTACACATCCTATCTCCCTTCCTTCTTCTATAGCATGCTTGCTCCGATCTGCCTTTTTGTTCTCTTCTGCTTCTTCTCCTACAAGGTCGCCATCGTCTATCTTGTCTGTGTTCCCTTGATCCCCATCTCCATCATCATGGTTTCCAAATGGGCAAAGAAGATCTTTGCCACCTATTGGAATCGATATCTTTCCTTAGGAGGAGCCTACCTTGATTCCGTCTCCGGCATGAAAGAGCTCCTCATCTTCCACTATGACAAGGATATGGAAGAGGAAATGAAGAAAAACAACGAAGAATTCAGAAGAATCACAATGAAAGTTCTTGTCATGCAGCTCTTCTCGACAACAATCATGGATCTTGTCGCCTATGGAGGAGCCGCTATCGGAATCCTTCTCACTCTCTTGGAATTCAACAGTGGGGCAATCACTTATCAGATTGCTCTCTTCCTCATTTTGGTCGGTGCGGAATTCTTCCTTCCGATGCGAAGTCTTGGCTCCGCGTTCCACGTTGCCATGAACGGAGCAACAGCTGGAAAGAAAGTTCTTTCTCTTCTGAAAGAGAAAAATAAAAAAGATGGAAAAGAAAAAACATCTCCTATTTCCTCTATCACATTGAAAGATGTTTCTTTCTCCTATCCAGATGGAAATGAAAAAGTTCTCGAAAACATCAACATGGAATTCCAGAAGGGATTCTATTCCATCCTTGGAGATTCTGGGTGTGGAAAAAGTACCTTGGCCAAGATTCTATCCAAGCAGATTGATTCCTATGAAGGATCGATAAAAATCGATCATGTGGAATTGAAAGACTTATCCTTCGATGATTACAGAAGACATGTCTCTTACATATCCAACGATTCCTACCTTCTTCACAAATCCATTTATGACGGCTTTAAATTCTACAATAAGGATATCACGGAAGAAGAGATGTATTCTCTTCTTGAGAAAGTCGATTTGAAGGAAAGAATTATCGATGCCGGGGGATTATCCTACCTTCCAAGAGAAGGCGGAAGCGATCTCTCTGGCGGAGAAAAGCAGCGCCTTGTTCTTGCCTACTATCTTTCCACAGACAAAGATTTCTGCATTTTCGATGAGACGACAAGCAATATCGACAAGGAAAGCGAAGCCATCATCCTTTCATCCATCAGACAGCTGAGCAAGGAACATATTGTCTTATTCATCTCACATAGATTGAGCAATGCTCTACTTGCTGATCATCTCTATCTGTTTGGAAAAGATAAGGAAGTCATCCTCGAAGGCAGTCCATCCAAACTCATCACCGAGGAAAATGAATTCTCCCGTCGCGTGAAACAGGAACAGAAATGGGAGGAAATATTATGAAAAAGAATTCATTCTTCTCCTTGTTGAAAGGCATGCTTTCCCTGATCAAAGGAAAAAGATACCTTCTCGTCTTGGCCGTCTTGCTTGGAACGCTCGGCTATCTCTCCGCCATGGGAATCCTCTTTTTTGCCGGGCTTGGCATTCTCAAGATTCTCAATGTCGAAATTTCCCTTTCCTTTCCTTGGATTCTCACTCTTCTTGTCATCTCCGGATTTCTAAGAGGCTTTCTAAGATATGGGGAACAATATCTGAACCACTACATGGCCTTCACTCTGCTTGCCCTCGTGAGAAATCGAATGTTCGCTTCCTTGAGAGAACAGGGCGACAAAGTTCTTGATGAAAGAAACAAAGGCGAACTGCTCTCCATCCTCCAATCCGATACGGAAAGTCTGGAAGTCTTCTATGCTCATACCATCACGCCTTTCTTCATCGCCATTCTTACAGAAGCCGTCGTCTTGGTCCTCTTCGGTGTCTTAACCAGCTTCTATTTCACTCTCACGGCCTTGTTCTTCTATCTTCTTTTGGGGCTTCTTGTCCCGGTTTTCTTCTATCTCTCCAATCGAAATCTTGGTGTCGAATACCGGAAACACCTTTCTGAAAGCGAAAACGAATACCTTAATTCCTGCTATGGCATGAAGGAGATTCTCTATCAGGAAAAAGAAAAAGAAGAAAAAGAGACACTCGAACAAAATTCAAAACAGCTTTCTCTTATCAACAGGAAACTCAACAACCGTTCATTAGTTTTCACAGGAGCAAGCAATTTCATCGTCATTCTTGCCGATATTGCCCTTCTCTTCATCGGTTCGGTTCTTCTAAAGAACAATCTCATCGAATCATATCGCATCATTCTTGCCTATATGATGCTTGCATCTTCCTTCGGGCCGGTACTGGCTTTAGCGAATCTTCCAAGCAATCTGACAATGTCCTTTGCCTCTGCGAAACGAATTCTGCCCATCATCTACAGCAAAGGAAAAGTCAAAGAAGGAGATGAGAACTTTGAATTCGAAGAAATGAAAATTGATCATGTTTCCTTTGGCTATGATAAAAAAGAAATCCTCCATGACATTCATCTCGATTTGAAAAAAGGCGAAATCATCGGCATCGAAGGGAAAAGCGGTTCAGGAAAATCCACATTGTTCAAACTGCTTCTCCACTTTGAGGAACCGAAGAGCGGAAAGATTCTCATCAACGGAAAAGACCTCTCTTGCTATTCAAGAGAAGCCATCAGCAAAAACATTACTCTTTTTAGTCAGACAACCTATCTATTCAAGAATACAATCGAATATAACTTGAAGATAGCTAAAAAAGATGCCACAAAAGAAGAGATGGAACAGGCCTTGAAGAAAGCCTGCATCTATGACAAAGTCATGTCTCTGAAGGATGGTTTGAATACACAAGTCAGCGATTTGGGAGACAATTTCTCCAGCGGAGAAAAACAGCGTCTTGGACTGGCCAGAGTCTTTTTGGCCGATACACCCCTTCTTCTGCTCGATGAAGCGACAAGCAATGTCGATGGCTACAACGAAGCTTTGATTCTCAACACGCTGAAAAAAGAAAAGGACAAGGCCATCATTCTCATTTCCCATAAGAAATCCGGCCTGTCCATCTGCGAAAAAATCTATCATCTGAAGGATGGCACATTATGTTCCTAATCGATTTCACAGAGCATCGAGTCATCGGACTCATCGTCGGTCTAAGCATCGCCGTTCTTTCTCTCTTCATCATCCTCATCCGCTTCCTTCTTCGTGAAAGAAAGAAAAAGAGAGGCGAGGACGTATCTGAATAAGTTCTTCATCGAAAATTCTTTTCGAATATGGCATCTGGATCATTCATCCAGATGCCTATTTTTCTTTTTCTTGGTCGGCATCCGAATTGGACGAACCTCGATTCTGGGTTTTCTCTTCCATGCTTCTTGGCATGAAAAAAGACCACTGAGTCAAAGCTGCAATGGTCCAATTTTTCATTATTCAATCCGAATGGAATCTTTTAATCAATTCGGATACAAATTCGATGGCGGAGCGAGAGAGATTTGAACTCTCGCACGGTGTTACCCGTCTATGAGCTTTCCAAGCCCACCTCTTCAGCCTCTTGAGTATCGCTCCATCTGTTTTGTAGAGACAACGATATATATTTTAAGGAATTTGGGCCCAAAGTCAAGAAAAAAATATTCTTTCTAT
>CAVDUB010000018.1:0-49007 GCA_963612025.1 bacterium | reverse complement strand
CTGGCGGCGACAATACCCTCGCGGGGAAGATAGCTGCAGCCGCTTTTTTCGTGGATTTCCGTCCACTGATGGGTGAACAAAAAAGCGGGACAAAATGTGGCAAAATTTTATAAAAAAACTTTGACTCGGTGACATTTGTTTGGTATAATTTCCAATGTTGTATGGCCTCCATTAGCCTACAACCGCTATAACATGGTCTCAAATCCAGTCATGGTACCACGAGTGCGAGTCTTTTACTAAATCAAAGGAAGGAGGCAAAAACATGTACGCTATTATCTTAACTGGCGGCAAACAGATCAAAGCCGAAATCGGTCAGACGATTTATACGGAAAAGATCGAAGGCGAAAAAGATGCAGAAGTCATTTTCGACAAAGTTCTCTATGTCGAAGGCGATTCCATCGTTGTCGGCAAGCCGTTTGTTGAAGGTGCTACTGTTAAAGCAAGCATTGTCAAACAGGGTCGTGAAAAGAAGATTCATGTCCTTCGTTACAAAGCCAAGAGCAATCTCAGAGTTCGCCATGGCCACAGACAGCCTTACACTGCTTTAAAAGTTGAATCTATCAATCTTTAAAAAATGATTTGTGTAGACGTGAATTATGTTTTTGGGAAAATCGTTTCTCTCAAAATTGAGGGACATGGTGGACTCGATTATGGAAAAGACATAATTTGTGCAGGTGTATCGGCCTGTTCTATTGGTGCCTTGAATGCTTTGGATCATGCTGAAAATTATCAGCTTGAAATTCGTTCTGGATTTCTGGAATTGAAAAGAATTCAAGAGGGCACTCTGCATGATGAGATTGTTCTGGAGACACTCATTGTGCAGCTGACAACAATCGAAAAGAAATTTCCGAATAATGTCAAAATCAATGTCTCTGGGAAAGAAGGTAATCAATGAAACTGAATTTATCATTAGACATTCAGCTCTTTGCTTCTCATAAGGGTGTCACTTCCACAAAGAATGGTCGTGATTCGAACTCTAAGAGATTAGGTGCCAAACTTTGCGATGGTCAGTGGGCTCATTCCGGTTCCATCATTTATCGTCAGAGAGGAACGAAAATTCATCCTGGCAATAATGTGAAAAGAGCTGGCGATGATACTCTCTTTGCAACCATTGATGGTTATGTCAAGTATGAGAGATTGGATCGTCAAAGAACCAAAGTCTCCGTCTATCCGACGAAGCCTGAAGTTGTTAGCAAGTAAAAATAAATGATTGGCTTCGGAAATTCCGAAGCCTTTCTTCTTTCTAGGAGAAATTTATGAACGATAAAGTAAAAGTGGAACTTGTTTCCGGAAAAGGTGGTGACGGCGCCATTGCTTTCCGGAGAGAAAAAAGTGTTGAAAAAGGTGGCCCATATGGTGGAAACGGCGGAAAAGGCGGTTCCATTTACATTGTCAGCGATAACGGTGTCGAATCCTTGCAAGAATATCGATTCGGCAAGGTTGTTAAAGCGGAGCCTGGCGAAAACGGAAAAACGAAGCTGCAATATGGCAAGGATGCAAAAGACATCACTCTTTATGTACCCTGTGGCACGTTGATTACGGACGAAAATGGAAATCAGCTTGCGGATCTCATTCATCATGGCGATAAATATCTTGCCGTCAAAGGCGGAAGGGGCGGAAGAGGAAACGCGACATTCAAATCGCCGATTCGACGTACGCCGAATATTGCCGAGAATGGTTTGCCAGGTGAGGACAAGATTTTTTATTTTGAATTGAAACTTCTGGCGGATGTCGGGCTCGTCGGTTATCCGAATGTTGGAAAATCGACCCTTCTTTCCAAGGTCACGCGTGCTTCTGCTCAGGTCGGAGATTATGCTTTCACCACTCTTGAACCGCAACTTGGTGTTTGCTTTGTGGAAATGGACAAGTCCTTTGTTCTTGCTGATCTTCCTGGATTGATTGACGGCGCATCAGAGGGAAAAGGGCTTGGGTTTACCTTCCTTCGACATATTGAAAGATGCCGTGTCCTTCTTCATGTGATCGATATTACGAGAGAGGAAGATCCCTATCAGGGATTTCTTTCCATCAATCAGGAACTCTACAAGTATTCTGAAAAGCTCAAGGATCGTCCAATGGTTGTTGCAATCAACAAGACGGATGAAAAAGGCTATGAAGACAAGATCCGTGATCTCAAGGAAAAGCTATCGAAGAATCATAGAGTTTTCTGCATATCTGCCAAAGATGAAAAAGGTCTCAAATCCTTGATGCGCACGCTCTATTCCATGGTCAATAAGGCCAAGGAAGACGAAAAGAAGAAGATTTCCACTTCGGATGACGAGGAAGTTGTCTATAGTGCCAAAAACCTCGACAATGGCAAGAAACCAATCTATCAGGTTGTCAAGAGAGAAGACGGCTACTTTGAAATTCTCGGTGAGAGAGTTGTCCGTACAAAGAGGCTCATCAATTTGAAGACGGACGAAGGTATCGACAGACTTCTAAGTTACCTCAATTCGATTGAAATCGACGAAGCACTCAAGAATGCAGGCGCCAAAAATGGCGATACGGTCGTTCTCGATGACTATGAATTTGAATATTTCGAATAATTTCGCAATTTTCTTCTTTCGGAAGCAATAATGATGTGGAGGACTCTGAAATGTATTATTATCTTCATGGAATGATTACCTTTCATATCGAGAATTCCATTGTCGTCGAATGCGCAGGCGTCGGATACGACGTGCTGGTTTCACATACAGAGGATTTTCCGATTGGGGAGACTCTCTTTGTCTATGTTTCCTATGTCCAAAATGAAAATGAATCCTACTTTGTCGGATTCAAGACCATGGAAGAAAAACAGATGTATCTTTCATTGACCAGTGTGAAGGGAATCGGACCGAAGACAGCATTGACCTGCCTAGCCTCGACAAGCGTCGGCCGCTTAGCCAATGCCATTGAAAAAGAGGATTCCGCTTTCCTGATGAGGCTGCCAGGCATCGGAAAAAAATCGGCAGGCCAACTGATTCTCGATTTGAAAGGAAAACTTCTTCTTTTGGATACCTCGGCCTCAACCCTGAATAAGGAGATGGACGCTGCCAAGGAAGGACTCAAGTCCTTGGGATTCAAGGAAAATGAGATTTCGAAGGCTCTCGCAAAAATCAAAGATCCATCATTGACAGCGGACGAATACCTCAAGCAGGCCCTTATTTTACTGAATGACAAATAAAATATGAATGAAAACAATCAACTGGTTGCCAATGAACTCAACAGCGTCAATGACGATGTCGACACTTCACTAAGACCGAAGAAATTATCGGAATATATCGGCCAGGGCGAAATCAAGAAGGCATTGGACATTTCCATCATGGCTGCAAAGAAGAGAAATGAGACAATTGATCATATTCTTTTCTATGGTCCGCCAGGCTTGGGAAAGACGACTTTGGCCAATTGTGTTGCCCATGAGATGGAAAGCAATATTAAATTGACGAATGGTTCTTCCCTGTATCGAACTGGCGATCTTGCTGCGATTCTTTCTTCGCTGAATCCTGGAGATATTCTTTTTGTCGATGAGATTCATCGTATGCCGATTGCTGTCCAGGAAGTCCTCTATGGTGCAATGGAAGATTTTTCCCTGTCTATCATCGTTGGAAAAGGATCGGATGCGAGAAGTCTCAGCATTCCTCTTCCGCCGTTTACGCTGATTGGCGCAACGACGGATGCTGGCGGATTATCCGCTCCTTTGCGTGACCGATTCGGCATTCTTCTCCAACTCCGTTATTATTCGACGGAGGAACTCCTTTCCATCATCAATCGAACGAGTCTTGCCCTTCATTTTCCTCTGACATTGGATGCATCCTATCAGATTGCCCTACGAGGACGAGGGACGCCAAGAATTGCCAACCGACTCTTCCGAAGAGTTCGAGATTACGCCACTTTTCAAGGAAAGGACATCATTGATAAGGACGTTGCCCTCGAGGCGATGAGCTTCCTTTCCATCGATGATCTTGGACTTGATGAGACGGATCGTAAAATTCTCGAATGCATGATTTATCGCTATGATGGAAAACCCGTCGGGATCAATGCGCTTGCCAGTGCCATTGGTGCATCTGTGGATAACGTCAGCGATGTCTATGAGCCGTATCTTGTTCAGCTTGGACTTGTCAATCGAACGCCGAAAGGCAGGGTTGTCACAAAAAAAGCCTACGAACATCTCAAGATTCCCTATCCTGGAAAATGAGGGAATCCGTTTTGATTCTTTTTTTGTGTTATTTCGGCCTTTTTTGGTACTCTTTACCTTGAATTGCTGTACTGTTTTTGATAAATTATTTTAGTTATAAATGTGTGCGAATTAATGAAATGTAGGAGGACTCTCTCATGCGTCGCTTCTTAGCCTATGTTACGATGATGCTGACAATGCTCTGTGCGATTTTATTCAATACACAGGCAGTATTGGAAAATAAAGTGGATGCCATGGAATATGGTACAGGTACACAGCTTGTGTATTCCATTTCGAAACGTAATTTTACGGATTACAATGCGGATAAATATGCTTCCTATAAGGACAGCATCAAGAATCTGGATGATATCGATATTGAGGCCGCCGTCATGAAAAGACTTGATGTGGCCGGTGTTAGAAATTCCGATGTGACGATTGTCAAAGGGGACAGCGAAACTCAGGAAGGATATCAGTTGAGAATCAATCTTTCTCCGTTGAGCGAAACAGAACTCTCGAATGTCAAGGAAATCCTTTCCATCACCGGTTCTTTGGCTATCGGCACAGAAGGAGACAGCACTGTCTATTATCAGGCCAATGATGAATTCTTCGATGATTCCTCGGATTTGGCTTCCCTTGTCTACAACGGAACGACTCCTTATCCTGTCATCAAGGTCAAAGATGCCGAGACCTTCGATAAATTGAAAAAAGCCGCAGAGGAAGCCAAGGACAACAAGACGAGCGAAGCACATCGTTTTTATGCAGATGATTCTTCGGATGATTCCTCGAGTGAAGAGTCATCGACGAAGGTTTATCTTTGGACGAACAAGCAGTTGGATGATACATATGATCGCGCCTATGGCACTCATGAGACGGTTGTCATGGAAGATACAAAAGCCAAGGTTCTTGCCGAGATTGATGTCTCCAATTGGGATAGTGAAAATCTCCAGCTTTCCTTGACGACAGATACCAACGGCGAAGCCTTCACCATCTCCACAGCACGTGCCTTTGTCAATATGCTGAACTGTACGGATTATGGCTTCAACATTCAATTCCTCTATCAGAATTCGCTTTCTGCCACATTCGGAAGCCAGGCACTGACCTTGACCTATGTCATATTCGGTGTTGTTCTTCTTATCATCTGTGCGTTGCTGATTGTCTTTTACGGAATTGCCGGCATCACCGGTTCCTTAACTCTTTTGGGCTCTGTTCTTCTTTCCTTCTTCCTTTTCTCTGTCTTGGGCTTCGAATTCTCCGTTGCTGCTCTTTGCGGCTTGGCGGTCATTGTCGGTCTTTCTGTTATGATTTCCGTCAATTATTTCGAACGCGTCAAACTTGAAATCAAACATGGCCGTGACGTCATCAAGGCGAATCAAGAGGGGTATCATAAATCCTTCCTCATGAGTGTCGATGTCTCGGCGATTGCCTTGATTTGCTCTGTATTCTGCTTCTTGATCGGTGTCGGTGCCTATAAGACATTCTTCGGTGTCGTTATGGTTGGATCGATCTTCACCTTCCTTGTGACCAATTTCATCAATAAGTGGATGCTTTATTGGCTTGTCAAGGGAAATGCTGAACTCAATCTCCCGTTCTTTGGCTTTAAGAAGGTCAAGAGAATCGACACGGATCAGGTCAAGACCACCTTTGTCTCAACGGAGAAGAAACATTTCTCGAAGAAAATGCTTGTTATTCTTCCAATCGTCACAGCATTGATGGTTGCTGTCGGATTGCCGTTAGGTTATGTCTTGAGTGGAAATCATCATTCCTTCTTCCAAAACTATTCTGATTTCTCTTCCTCCTATACATTGAATATTACCTTTAGAGACAATTCTCAGGTTTATGAGAAATTGTCGACTGCCGATACCTTTACTTCCTATCTTGTCGAAATCGGAAAGAGCAGTGCTGTCGGTTCCTACAATGCTGTTTCTTCTATAGACGCAACGGGAAATGAAGCGACAAAGGATGACACTTTCGTCTATTATCCAAAGACCGCCAGTGTCAATGTCGTGGAAAAGACCGATGAAGAAAAGAATGTCTATTATATGGTCTATTACACACTTCAGGTCAGCAAAAATCTCAATGATGTCAAGGATGATAAAAACACTTATGCCTTGAGCACAATTGAGCAAACGATGACTGAATACGAAATTGAAGTCGGAACTCAGAATCTGATTGCACCATTCAGCGGTGATTCACATGGTGTCAAGGATTCTCTCAAAGTCGAATCTTATGAAGCTCTGCCGACAAACGTTGTCCATACAACCAATTACCTCATTCTTCTCACCTTCTTGGTTTCCTGCTTCGCTTTTGTCTACTTCCTTGTGCGCTTCGGCCTGAATGTTTCCTTGGCCGGACTTGCCAGCGGAACCCTTGCTTCTGGCCTGTTCTTAGGCGTCCTTGCCTTGACCCGCATTCCATTTTCTTCCTATACGGTCTTCAGTTTGCTTATTGCCATCCTTGTTTTGAACATGTTCTTTGTCCCGATTTTGGGAAAGAATCGTGAACTTCTCAAGGAAAGAGGTCTTAAGAAGAAGGCGACTGAAGAGCAGAGAAGAGATATTGCAAATGAAAGCGGCATTTCTTCTTTGAAGATGGTGTTGCCTGTCTTAGGTATTCTTCTTGTCTATTCGTTTGGTTTGGCTTTTGTCAATACCGGCTTGATTGGTTTAGCTATTGCTTCGATTGTCTTCCTTGTTCTTGATTTCGTGATTGCCTACTTTTTCGCAATTCCGTTTTATCACTTCTTATCCTGCCATATTTCCTTTGAGAAGGTTGGCAAGTGGAATGAAGAACGACGAGTCAGAAGAGCAGAAAAGAAGCATCAGAAAATTGAGGAAGTCAAAAAGGTTGCTGGACCGGATGGTGTTCTCTATGTCGATAACGGACCCCATGAAACCATCGTTCCAGGTTTGAATGATTTCCGCAGTGAAGATTAAAATATGTCTTTATTATCTCAATTGCTTGAACATTACAAAATCAGCGTGAAAGACCTTGATTCCAGAAAGGAATCAGGGTCTTTTCTTTGCCTGAAAAGACCGGATGGACTTCCCGGCTTTGAGGAAGTCGTTGCAAGAATCAGAAAGGCGATAGCGAATCATGAAAAGACGGTTCTCTATGGCGATTATGACGTGGATGGTTTGACTTCTGTCGCAATGATGAAACTGACATTGGACGCTCTTGGACTCAACCCTGGATTTTTTATCCCGTCGCGTTATGTGGAAGGGTATGGATTATCCTCTTCCCGCGTTCAGGAATTTTATGATAAAGGGTATCATCTTCTCATTGCCCTGGACAATGGAATCAGTGCCTTTGAGAGCATTGAGAAAGCAAAGAAACTCGGCATGGACGTTCTAGTCATCGATCATCATGATAGACAAAAAGAACTCCCTAAGATGGATGGATTGTTCCATCCAACAGAGTCGCATTTTCTTGATTATAATTGTTCTGCTGCCTCGCTTTCCTATTTTGTTGCGTCAAGTCTGCTTGGAAGAGAGAGTGACTATTTTGCTTTTTTGGCCGGTATGGCCGTCTTTTCAGATGTCATGCCTTTGATAGGAAACAATCTTGTCTTTGCAAAGATGATGCGACCTCTTTTTGAAAAGAGGGCCTTTTCGAATATCGCCTCTCTTCTTGGAAAGAAGAAATGCGATTATGATGATATCAGTTTCACCCTGATTCCGACGTTGAATAGTCCAGGCCGAATCAAGATGGACACTCTTTCGACCAACCTGGCCTGTCGCTTTCTTTTGGAACTCAGGGACGAAGAAAAAATAAAAAAATATGCTTCCTTTCTTGTCGGTTGCAATCAGGAAAGAAAAGATTGTGTTAAGAAATTCTCTGAAGTGAAGTTGGAGCCTTTGTCGAGTGAGCATGCTTTTTGTTTCCAGAGCCCTGCACCATCGGGTCTTTCAGGACTTCTCGCCAATCGTCTTCTCAATGAAAAGAAGATTCCAGTCTGTGTTTTCTGCCAGGATGAAAAAAGGAGCGATTCCTTTGTTTGTTCCTTCCGAGTTCCAGACGGCTATTCTCTTCATTTCCTCTTCCAAGATCAAAGGCATTTCTTTCTTGACCTCGGAGGACATGAAAAAGCATGCGGAGGCTCTCTTCTGAAAAAGAATTATTACATCATCTCAACCTTGTTTGCCCAGGAAATGGCAAAGCAGTCCTTGGATACAAAAAAAGAAGAGAATGCACTCGAAATTTCTCTTGAAGACATCAATTCTGCAAGCTATGAGACCTATAGTCTTTTCATGCCCTTTGGGGAGGGATTTGAAAAGCCAAAGTTTTCCCTCTTTTTTCCGAAAGAGGAATTTCATCTCAATTCCTCAAAGAAGATGGGCTTTGTCCTGAATAAGTCGAAGACGGGGCGGATTCTATTTTTTGATCATCTTGAGGAGATTTCTTCATCAAAAGAGGAATTCATCCACGTGAAGGGTTCTTTTCGAAAATCTTCCTTTCAAGGAAAAGATTATTTTGAGATTCTTGCCTCGGAAATCATTTCTTGATTTTTTTGGATAAAACATGAAATTTGTCAATTCTTTTTTAAAAAAATGCTAAGATAGCGCTTTACTATGCTATAATGAAACCGAGGAAGGTTCCATTTATGGCGAAAAAAACTACAAAAATAAGTCGATCCCGTTCCGATATATTGGTTCGGAAATATTTGGATAGGCACAATGACCCTCTTGAGGCCCTTATGAATATTGCCGCAATCCGTTATTGCGGAGTCTCCTATCACCCCATGGTGTATGCTTTTGTGATTCCTTTTTCGAAACTAGTGAAGCACAAGAGTCATTTGGTCAAATACGTTTTTGTCATTTATACCAAGGTTCCCGGCAAGAAAATCCTCTATGTCAGCAATCATTTTTATGAGTCCATCGATGTGTGCAAAAAGGAAGCGATGTTTTATCTTAAACACTTCTCTCTCTTTGCAAATCTGAAACGAAATATTTACGAAAACGATAAGAAAACTCCTTTATAAAATTATTTTAATATATTAAAATATATCTTATAGAGGAAACCTATGGATAACGCAAACAATTCTTTGAACAAAACAACGGATTCGTTCTCGAACATCGAGAATGAGATGCACAATAGAATGCTCGTTCGTGTTGTAAAAAGAGTTGTTTTTTTTTCGTTTTCATTGATTTTATGCGTTTTTCTTGCCTTGTTCTTCACTCTTCCCTGCTTCCGTGCCGGTGGAATGTCTTTGAATGGAAATCGATTTTTTTCCAAGGAAGACATTCTCTTGCTTTCGGAAATCGAGAGTGATAAACACAATCTTTTTTATTCCTCGTCAAAGGCTGGGGAGAATGTCATGAGGGCCGCCGATGGGATGATCCTGAAGTGTGCTTTTTCCAACAACGGCATTGTTTCTTCCTGTGAGGTGAAAGAAGATCATCCATCGTGCATTTATCAGGATGTCGTTTATTTTTCAAACGGAAAAACACTCGCTGAGGAAGAAAAAATCCTGAACGAAAGCGCACTATCAACAGACAGCAAGAATCGTATCAGCCAAGCCTATTCTTCCTATCAGCATCTTCCTGAAATTCATCTTCCCCTGAATGTGAAAAATGATGAGGCGCACGCTATTGAAACGATGTCGAGCCTGGCCGATTTCGAAAAAGATTCCCTTGAAAAAATTGTCGGCATACAGTTTCTAAACCGGAATGGCGACTCGAATTATTCCAACCTGGCGGATTTTCTTCTTTCCCAGAATGGAAAATATTATCTTTTTCGGAATGTCCTTGTTGATTATTTTGCTTTCTTTTACGGAAATGTCGTCTCGCTGGATGATATTCTGGTAAATATCGATTCGTCCATCTCCAAAAAAGGATTGACCACTTCGAACTATTCTTTTTCCGGAGAAAGCGATTGCTATGATGTTTATACCTTCAAAATCATAAAGAATGAGAAAAAGGGCACGCTTGTTGCCTACCCCTATGAGGAAACTGAAAATGAATGAAATTGTTACTGCAATCGAATTGAATGCATCCGGGATTCGTCTTGTCTCCGGATATGTCTATGAGGGCAAGGTCTATGTTCTCCAGTCCTTGGTTGGAAAGTCCATCAGTCTTGACAACAACGGGCTTATGGATAGACGACAGGTCGAAGATACCCTCACGAGTCTCATCGAAACAGCAAAGAATACTTTGAAGTGCGATCTGAAAAATTATATCTTCCTCTTGCCGCCTGATGACTACCTCGTCAAGAATTCCTATTCTTCCAGCGTCACGATGAATGAATATGTCGCTCAGAAAGATTATGCCAACTGCATTTCGATGCTTGAAAAATTGGTGAAAGTCAACAACAGCACGATTGTCTTTGATGATCCAGTTTATTTTGTGACTGAGAACGGAGAACAGGTCTCAACCTTCCCGCTCAACGAGAGAAGTGAAAATCTTTCTGTCAATGCGGATGTCCATATGATCAGCAAGGTCTCTTATGACTACTATATGGAAATCATCAAGAAACTTGGAATCCTTCCTTATGCAACATTGGTTTCGACATTTGGCTCTTGCTCTTTCTTGACTTCATTCAAGTCGCCCGATTCCTTTTATCTCATACAGGTTGAGAATGAATCGACGTATCTTTCCTTGGTGAAGAACAGGCGCCTGGCATTCTCAAAGGAATACGCTGTGAGCATGAATTCGCTTTATGAGAAAACGGCCGAAAAATTGAATATGACGAAGGAAAAGATGGAAGATTATATCACGACGTTTGGCCTAAAGTCCGAACAGTCGATTCCGATTCTGACGGAAGAGAAAAAGACAATGGAAGAGATTGGCAATGCCTTCCGGCAGGAATTCTCACAGTTTGCTTCCATCAAGGAAAAGATGGATGAACTTGAACCGACCCGAAGCCTATCAATCATCTTCTTAGGAAATGCAGATCGCATCGATGGCATGAACGCCCACCTTTCCAACTTTTTTGGACGCGATCTTCTTCTCTTCTATCCGAAAGTCCTCGGGGCGAGAAATGATTCTCTGGTGAGCTGCCTTGGCGGCATCAAGATTACTTCGAATTCTTATATGCCACCATTGAAGGAAAGCAATGAGGTCAATACGAATCTGAACAATACGGGATTTGCCCGTGGATAAAAAGAGGTATCATTTATGGAAAATGTAGAATTGAAATGCATCAACGATGAAGAAGGTTTGAAGAAGAATGCGAAAATCATCGTCATCGGTGTCGGTGGCGGTGGTTCGAATGCGGTCAATAGCATGATCTGCGATAAAGATAGTCAGGTCGAGTACTGGGTCTTCAATACGGATAGCCAGGCTTTGGCCAACTCTCCCTGCGATAACAAGCTCATCCTCGGAAAGAATGTCACTCGCGGATTGGGTGCCGGAGGCATTCCCGCCATGGGCCAGAAAGCCGCAGAGGATTCCTATTCGGACATCCAGCTTATCGTCAAGGGTGCCGATATGGTCTTTCTTGCCTGTGGCGAGGGCGGCGGAACGGGAACCGGTGCCGCACCGGTTGTTGCCAAGGCTGCAAAAGAAGAGGGATGCCTTGTTTTGTGCATTGTCACAAGACCCTTTACCTTTGAGGGAAGAGAGAGAAAACTCCATGCATTGGAAGGTATTTCCAATCTTCGCAAATTTGCGGATGCTTTGATTGTCGTCTCCAATGACAAGATGATGTTCAACAATGGAAGTCTCAGCGTAAAGAATGCCTTTGCGGCCAGCGATGAAATCTTGGCTCAGTCTGTGAAGACCGTTACAGATCTCATCTTGATTCATGGCATCATGAATCTTGATTTTGCCGATGTCAAGTCACTTTTGGCCAATAAGGGTCTTACATTGATCGGAATCGGATTTGGGACTGGGAAGAACAAAGCCATCGATGCCGCGACCAATGCCATCAACTCCCCTCTTCTGGAAGCCTCCATCCGTGGTTCGAGAACCATGATTATCAACATCACGGTCGGAAATGATACGACGTTGGACGAAGTTCAATATGCCATCAACTATATCACGGATGCGGCTGGAGGGCAGGACAATGAAGTCAATATCAAATTTGGTGTCCTGATCGACGAATCCTATGAAAATAAAATCAAGATTGCCATCATTGCCACCGATTTTGAAAAAGGCGTTTCCTTAGAAACAAAAGAAAACAATTTCAATCGGACAGCCTCCCCATTGGAGAATGTTCTTCCGGATGCAGAGCAGGAGGCGACTTCCGTTGTTCCTGAAAAACAAGAAGAACCGAAACAGGTTTTCAAAGGGAGAGAAGAAGAAAATGATGATTCCGTTCTTCCGGACTATTTGAAAGACTTCTTCTCTACGACGGGTGAAGAAGAGACGCCCGAGCAGAAAAGGAAAAATCAGGCCGAGGAGGCCGAGATGAAGAAACAGGAACTGACTTCATCTTTTGCTCCCTTTGGAAAAGAGAAAGTGGTTGCGGATGATGAGGATGACGCAATCGTCATCGATCGAAAAGTTGAACGAGGTACACTATGACATTACATGAATTCAAAATAACAGCCGAAGAGCAGATTTCTTTGGCCAAGTCAGCGATCGTCAATGTTCTTGACGAAGCCTCCCTGAATGATTTCAAGGGGAAATTCTTAGGCAAGAAATCTGCCCTCACTTCTTTCTATTCCTCCATGAAGGATGTGGCCAAGGAAGAAAAGAAAGATTTCGGCATTGCCTTAAATGATCTGCGCAGCCAGATTCAGGCTCTCTTTGACGAAAAGGACCAGGCATTGAAGCAGGCAAAACTGAATCAGAGACTCGAAAAGGAAAAAGTGGATATCACTCTTCCAGGCTATCAGAATGTCCTGGGCAGCAAGCATCCGTTCTATGCCGTTGTGGACGATATCGTCGATTTCTTCTTGGGCATGGGCTATACTGTTGCCGATGGACCGGAAGTCGAATCCGACGAAAACAATTTCGAGTTGATGAACATCCCAAAGGATCATCCAGCAAGAGATATGCAGGACTCCTTTTCCATCAATCCAAACACCATTCTCCGAAGCCATACATCCTGTGTCCAGGCCCGTGTCATGAAAGCGAGTCATGGTGTGGGACCCATCAAGGTCATCTGCCCTGGAAAGGTCTATCGACGAGACAACGATGCAACCCATTCCCATCAGTTTGGCCAGATCGAGGGACTCGTCATATCCGAAGACTGCACTTTCTCCAATCTTCTGGAGACACTGACGCTTCTTTTGAAACACCTCTTCGGAGAAAAAAGAGAGGTGCGTTTCCGTCCCTCCTATTTCCCATTCACAGAGCCTTCTGTCGAAGCGGATATTTCGTGCTTCGAATGCAATGGAAAAGGCTGCAGCCTGTGCAAGCACACCGGATGGATTGAGATTCTTGGCTCCGGCATGGTCAACCCCAATGTTCTCCGTCTGAATGGCTTTGATGACAAAGTCTATCAGGGATTTGCCTTTGGCATCGGCATCGACCGTGTGGCTATGCTCAAATATGGCATCGACGACATCAAGCGCTTCTATACGAATGATGTCGAATTCATTTCTCAGTTCAGAAAGGAGTAGTCCGTATGCAGTTCTCAATCAATGAATTATCAAAATGGGTGGATCTTTCCTCCCTCGACGTTCATAGCCTTGTTCAACGACTGACGTTTGCCGGATTCGAAGTTGAGGGTGTTTCACCGATTGCGCAGGCCGATAAGCTTGTCATCGGCGAAATTTTGACTTGTGAAAAACATCCAGATAGCGACCATCTTCATGTTTTGACTGTCGATTGCGGAAAAGAAGGCATCCTCGACATTGTCTGTGGTGCCCCGAACGCCAGAAAAGGCATCAAGGTCATCGTCGCCTTGGTCGGATGCAATCTTCCGTTCTTGAACGAAACCATCAAGAAAGGATCAATCCGTGGAAAAGAATCCAACGGCATGTGCTGTTCCTTGTTGGAATTGGGTGTCAAAAAAGAAACCTTGGATGAAAATTCGCCTTCTCTCACCGGTATTGAGGAACTTCCTTCTGATGCCAAGGTGGGCGAAACGGAAGTCCTTCGATATCTGTCTCTGGATGATACGATCTTGGACATCAATGTCCTTCCGAATCGTCCCGATTGTCTTTCCTACATCGGTATGGCAAGAGAAATTTCTTCTCTGATGAATCTTCCTCTGAAAAAGATTCCATCTTTTGAGAATCATTTCGAGAAAAAAATCTCGACAAAGAGTATCAGCCGCAACTGCACTCGCTTCGATGGCATTCTTCTTGAAAATCTAAAAGAGAAAGAGGAGACTCCTCTTGAAATCAAGAGGACATTGATGGCAAACAATATCCGTTCGATTTCCCCGATTGTCGACTTGGGAAATTATGCCATGCTGTTGACGGGTGAACCCTTCAACATGTATGACCAGGATAAGGCAAATACAAGAGAATATGTCGCCAGTGATGAATATGAGGGAAAATTCACCTGCTTCGATGGAAAGGAGATCACACTCCAAAAAGGAGATTTGGTCATTCTTTCGGATAAGGGAGAACCACTTTGTCTTGCCGGCATCATGGCGGGAGATAAAGCCTGTGTCGACAAAAACACAAAAACGCTCTTCATTGAGGCTGCTTGCTTCTATCATGCCTCCATTCGTCATACCTCCAATCGGCTTGGTCTTTCATCGGCGTCCAGCCAGCTATTCAGCAAATCAAGAAATCCGAAGATGGTCCCTGAGGCTTTGGCGGTTCTTCTTTCCCTCTTGGATGAATTCTTCTCATCCTATTCTGTTTCCTCCTATTCTTCTTTTTATGAGGGAGAAATGGAAAATAAGCCGTTTTTCTTCTCCTATGAACAACTGAATCATCGTCTCGGCGCTGAATATTCCAAAGAGGAAATTGACCGTGTTTTGGATGCTTATCGAATCGAAAGGCTTCCTTCAGGTCTTCTCCTTCCTCCCATCGATCGTGTCGACATCAATGAACAGTGCGATATCGATGAGGAAGTCTTCCGCTATTATCCTTCTTCAAAAATCAAGCCATCCTTGGAACATCTTCCCATCACGGCCGGCTCTCTGAACAGCCGACAGAAAATGAAGAAGGAAATCCGCGAACTTCTCGTCGGACGTGGTTTTGATGAGATCCTCTCCTTTACCTTGATCAGCGAAAAGGAAGACAAGTCGATTCGCGTCTTCTCTTCGGATGAATCCTATCGCATTGTCAATCCGATGACGAAGGACCATGAATTTGTCCGAAGCGATCTTCTTCCAAGCATGATTTCCACTATCAAATACAATCTTTCCCATCAGAATGAAAATCTGTCCTTGTTTGAGATTTCGGATATCGATACTCCGAAGGGAAATCATCTCTATCTTTCCTTAGGTCTTCTCGGTGGGCATGCCCTTTGTGAGAAATACGGATTCCGCGAGTATGATTTCTTTGATCTCAAAGGCATCGTCGAAGCAATTTTTGCCCGCATCGGACTCAATGCCACACGCTATCGTCTTGCCTATTCGACAAATCCCTGCTTCCATCCAAAGGCGAGTGCGGATATCTTTGTCGGAAAGGATAAAATCGGCACATTCGGATATCTCCATCCATCCTTTGAGAAAGAGAAGATGCTCCTTTGTGAAATCGATATTGGATATCTCTTCGACATGAAGGGGTTCAAGACGAAGTTCGCTTCCTTTGTCTCCTATCCGGAAGTGCGAAGAGACCTTTCCTTCAAAATCAATGACAAGGTCAGCTATGCTCTTCTGAAGAAGACGATTCTTTCGGTCAAATCAAGTTATGTCAAGCAGGTCGAATATTTCGATGACTTCGTCGATAAAAATACGAATGAACGCTATTTGGGCGTGTCTCTTCTTCTTGGAAAAGAAGACGGAACTCTCAATGACAAAGAAATTTCCTCGTCCCTAGAGGCTGTCGTCCAGGCTGTCAAGGCCAATCTTGGACTGACGTTGCGAGGTGAATGATGATCGACGAGAAAAGAATTCCCTTCGATCTGAGAGAAGCCTGCAAGAAGAACAGTTCTTCCTTCGAAATCGAAGGATTCTCCTTCACGGAGGATGAAAAAAGATATATTCCCTATTTTCACGATCTTTTCAAGACAAGAATCTTTGTGGATGTTCTCAATGCAGGCCATCTTGTCACATTGACCCTCTCCATTGAGGGAGAGTGCCATCTTACAGATAGCCATGACGGTTCTCTGATCGAATATGAGCTGAATGACAGCGTGGATGTCCTTCTTGGCAGCGAGAAGGAAGAGGAAAATGATCTGTTTCCCGACGAGGATGGAATCTATGATCTCCGCGGATCGATTCTTGCTCTGTTCTATGATGCGATACCCAAGAATTATTCCAAGGTTCCCCTTACGAGAATTGAGAAAGACAACTATGTGATCCTTTCTGAGGAAGAATATGAAAAAGAACATCAGAAGGCTTCTTCTTCGCCGTTTGATGTTCTTGACAGTGACGATTATCAGGATTGAGATCGACTCTAAAAAGAAAAAAAACTATTTCCGTCCTTTGTGGATAGAGATAGTTTTTTTCTTATCTTATTTGCCAGGGTTTTTATAATGATTGGTCTCTTCGGAATTCTTCAGCATGTCGATCTGAATCGAATAGTTTTCGATTTTTTGATTGAGTGTATTGTTTTCCTTTGTCAAATTCAGGAAAAGGAAAGAGAAAAGGACAGAAAAGCATGCAGTAAAGACGCTGAAGAAAATCATGGTGTGGAAGATTTTGTGGGATGGCTTCTTTCGATTTTTTCTTTCGATACGATCTTTCATGATGGTCAGTTCCTTTCTAGAGCACGAAGGATACTTGCTTTCGAGCGTGAGTTTCTTTCGAGTTCTTCTTCGGTCGGCAAGAGCGGCTTTTTTGTCAGTATTGTATAGTGGCAATCTGAGGATTCTTTTTTGTATTTATCTCTGTGGGAACTCTTTGCGTACTGCTTGAAGGTTTCCTTGACGATTCTGTCTTCTTCGGAATTGAAGGAGATGATGACGAGTCTTCCTTCCGGATTGAGGAATTCGATGGCTTTCTTCAACCCCATCTGCAACTGCTCGATTTCGCCATTGACTTCATAGCGAAGTCCGAGAAAGAATTGCTTGGCCGGATGACCTTCTTTTTTCAAGAATTTTGATGGAAGAGATTCTTTGATGAGATCGACAAGCTGGAAGGTCGTCTCGATTTCTTTTTCTTCCCGTTCCTGAAGGATTCTCTTTACGACAGGATAATATCCTTCGCATTCACCTAAATCACGGAAGACACGAATCAGTTCTTTTTCTGGATAGGTGTTGAGAATGATTTTGGCTGTGAGGGAATCATCCTGATTCATGCGCATATCCAAAGGCGCATCAAACCGATAGGAAAAGCCACGGCTGGGATCATCAAACTGTGGGGACGAGACTCCGATATCCATCAATATGAAGTCGGCTCCAGGAATGCTATTTTTGATGTAATCTGTGGCATCTTTGAATTCGGCATGAATAAAATGGAGATCTGTTTTGTCCTTGAAGCTCGCCAGGAAACCTGTGCAATAATTCAAGGCATCTTCATCACGGTCGACTCCATAGAAAGAAGACCCTCTTCTCATTCTCTTGAGAATCTGGAAGGCATGTCCGCCTCTTCCTAAGGTCATGTCGACATAAGTCATCTTTTTGTTCTTTGGGACAAAGGAGAGAACTTCTTCGAGCATGACGGGTATATGATTGTTGTAACTGGTTGCCATATTAGAGATTCAGGCTTAATGCATCATCGGAAAATGATGCTTCGGCCTCCTCCTGATTCTTCATGAAAGTGTCGCTGTCCCAGATTTCGAGATGATCGTACATTCCCACTAAGACAACTTTTTTCGAAACGTTCGTCTTGCTGATGAGCGGTTTCGGCAACAGGATGCGGTTGTGGGAGTCAATCTGAATCGAAAACGTGTTGGAAATGAAAGTACGCTTTACTTTTCTCGCTTTTGGATCGAAATCACTCAAGGACATGTATTTTTTTGCGATTTCCTGATAGGTGCTTTCCGGATAGAGCTCGATGCAATTGTCTAGACCCAATGAGACATAGCAAAGACCTCCCGTGAATTCATTTCGAAACAATGAAGGGAGGACAAGGCGACTTTTTTCATCGATGGCTAGATCTTTTTGTCCGTAAAACATGATAAGCTACCACTTTCACCCACAATTATACACACTTCTCCCATTTACTGCAATGGATTTAGTAGAAAAATAGGAAAAAATGGGATTATAGAGAAAAATATTGCTGCTTTAGATGAAAATCATATGGCATTTAATGAAAATTAAGCGAGATATCCGTGGTATGAAGTGGGAGAAAAAAGTGGAAAGGTGGAAACTGTGAGAGAAAAATGGAGCAAAAAATCATATTCCCTTTTCTCTATGTCTATGGAAAACTGCCACGTGGTAAGAAATGGGTCTTTTCATTGAGAATAACATTGGATTAAAGTGGTAAAGCGAAATAGAACTTTACGAAGCAGTGCATATACAGGAAGCAAAGGGAAAAAGTGTCATAGAGGGGATGGCTTGGTCTTCCTTTTTTCTCAATCGTTAGGGAGATTCTTTCTTGGTTGTTTCTCTAATTCATTATTTAAGAGAACAAGCATTGTCTTCATTTTTTCATTTCATCCATAAAGACAAATTGGGTTTTGCATTCGTGCAAGAATTTATTTTGCAAGCAAAAAGCCAGGCGAGATGCCTGGCTCGTGATCATAAGTTTATCAATAGGAACGGGTTGGCTTTCTTTCTTTGATGTCCTTGTTGATGATTTTGAGGAAATCCGTTTCCGTGACAGTTTTGGATTCCATATGTCCATAAAGACGATATGTGACGTTTTTGCTTTCGGCTTCTTTGGCACCGACAACAAGAGTGTATGGAACTTTCTTTGTCTGAGCTTCACGGATCTTATAGTTCAGTTTTTCGTTTCTGTCATCGATGGAGACGCGGATGGAATGCTTCTTCAGTTTCTTTTCCAAGGCAGAAGCATATTTCATGACTGCTTCATCATTATTGATTGGAAGGATACGGACTTGTTCAGGAGCCATCCAGGTTGGGAAGGCACCTTTGAAGTTCTCCGTGATGATTCCAAGGAATCTTTCAAACGAGCCAAAGATGGCACGATGAAGCATGACAGGTTCCTTCTGCTTTCCGTCTTTATCCGTATAGGTGAGATGGAAACGATGTGGCAATTGCATATCGAGCTGAATTGTACCACATTGCCAAACACGGTTGAGGGAATCCTTGATCTTGAAATCGAGCTTTGGACCATAGAAGGCGCCATCGCCTTCGTTGATCTCATACGGAATTCCATTTTCATCCAAGCATTCCTTGAGTTCGGCTTCAGCCTTATCCCATGTGGCAAGTTTTCCGACATAGACTTCAGGTCTTGTCGACAATTCAATGGAATAGGTCAGACCGAATGTCTTGTAGACGTTTCCGAAGAGCTTGAGAAGCCTACGGATTTCATCGCCAATCTGATCGAAGGCCAAAAGGATATGGGCATCGTCCTGGGTGAAGGCGCGAACACGGAACAGTCCGTTCAATGCACCACTGGCCTCATGGCGGTGATCCAAACCGAATTCAGCATAGCGAAGAGGCAATTCTCGATAGGAATGAAGATCATTCTGATAGACAAGAATAGCACCTGGGCAGTTCATCGGTTTGATGGCATAGGGTTTGCCATCGACCTTGGTGATATACATATTCTCTTTGTATTTCTTCCAATGTCCGGATGTCTCCCAAAGTTCACGGGAAAGCATCTGAGGCGTCTGGAGAAAATGATAGCCAGCATCGGTCAGTTTCTCCCAGAGGAAGCCTTCCAATTCATGCTTGATAATCATTCCGTTCGGGAGCCAGAATGGAAGTCCCGGTCCAAAATCAGAGAACATGAAAAGTCCCAATTCTTTTCCAAGACGTTTATGGTCAGCCTGTTTTCTTTCCTCTAACAGTTTCAGATATTCATCCAATTCCTTCTTTTCGAAAAATGCCGTTCCATAGACACGGGTCAACGTGTCATTGTCTTTGTTTCCCTGGAAATAGCAGGCAGATGTGGACATCAGCTTGAACGCCTTGATGTATTTTGTGGATTTGACATGAGGTCCAAGGCATAAGTCTTCATAGTCTCCCTGTTTGTAGACAGAAAGAGAAGCACCCTTGTCGGCAAGCTCCTGAATGTGGATTGTCTTGTATTTTTGGCCTTCGAAGCGCTTGAGGGCCTCGTCGACACTCAAATTTTCACGGACAATGGGTTCATTCTGTGAAACAAGTTTTTCCATTTCCTTCTCGATTTTCGGGAAATCCTCGATTGAAATCGGAGAAGGAAGCTTCATATCATAATAGAAACCATCTTCTGTCGCAGGACCATAGGCAAACTGAGCGCCAGGGTAGAGGTGGGAGATGGCTTGGGCCATCAAATGGGCGGCAGAATGGCGAAGAACATGCAATGCATCCTTGCTCTCCTTGGTGACGACTTCAAATTTGCAATCGCCAGGTAATTTCTCGTTCAAATCAAACAATTCTCCATTCACTTTGGCACAGATGGCTTTCTGAGCCAAACCTTCAGAAATGGATTTTGCAGCATCAAGGGCAGTCGATGATTCCGGCAATTCTTTGATGCTGCCATCAGGCAAACTAATTCTCATGATGATAAACCTGTTTTGTAGATAGAAATATTGAATCTACACCTTTCTTTACTTCGATAAGACATGCCATCCAAGGGCGCCTGCGGCAGCAATGCCGACATCCTGCCCATATTTTGCTTCCTTGAAGACAATTTTCTTAAGTTTCCATGGAGCAATGGAGGCATTTGCAATTCTTTCGACATCCTTCATCCAGATGTCCTTCGACTTGGCAACGCCGCCAGAAATGGCATATTGTTCGCAATCGAACATCAACTGGAGATTGCCGAACCACAATCCAAGCATTTTTGACCAAATATCATAGAGTTTCAGGCACTGTTCGTTCTTTTCCTTGACGCCTTTGAAGAATTCAGCTGCAGAAGAAATTCCCAGATTGTTCAGTCTAGCTAAGTTGACGATTCCGTTTCCGGAAAGAAGATATTCGGCTTCATAGATTTTTCCTTGATATTCCTGCATGATTCTTCCGGCTTCCAAGGGAAGATCAATCATATCCGAATTATGAATGATGCCAAGTCCGATTCCCGTGGAAATCGTGACAAAGGCGGAATCTTTCAACCATTTGTTGACGCCATATTGAGCTTCAACTAAGGCAGAGCAGTTGCCATCGTTCGCAAAAAGAAGTTTTGTTTCTGGGAAATCTTTCTTGAAAAGGCTCTCGAAGTCGAAACCATATTCGATTCCAAGATTTCCCACTCTTCCCACCTGATTGTGGACGACCAAGCCGCACATGCTCATTCCAATGGAAGGAATCTTCTTTAAGTTGGCTTCCTTGGTGACAATTTCGATCAGTTCTTTCATCTTTGCATACAATGCATTCGGATCCCCGGAAATTGAGGGGACTCTTCTGACAGAAAGGACATTCAGATCCTTGTCAACAACAGCTACGCGTAGGTTTGTGCCTCCGCAATCGATGGCGACGACTTTTTGGACGTTTGGCATAAAGCTCTCCTTTAATTGATTAATCCTGTTCGATGAAGTGTCCGTCCGAAACGGTCAAAACCTTCATGAAACTTGTCTTTCCGGCTCCGACAGGCGTACCACCCGTCATGATAACTTTGGAACCGTTTTCTAGATTATAATCCTTTGCGATCTTTAATGCGAGTACTTCCATCTCTTCAATGAACTGAGGAATATTTTTTGTATAGTATGGATAGCATCCATAATAGAGCATGATGTGAGCAAGGGTATCCAAATTCGAGGAGACAACGAAGACTGGGCAGACCGGTCTTGTCTTGGAAATACGGACAGCGGTCTTTCCGGAAATGGAGAACGTTACGATCAATTTTGCATTAATCAATAAGGCAGTATCGGAAACAGAGGCAGAGATTGCATCGGAAACATCCTTCTCGGAAGTCTCATAGGCAAAACGGTTGGCATTTTTGTAATCGAAATGCTTTTCGGTCTCTTTGGCAATCTTTGCCTGCATGGTGACAGCTTCATTTGGATAATCACCGTTGGCAGATTCTCCCGAAAGCATGACGCAATCGCTTCCTTCGTCGATGGCGGCAGCAACATCGCTGACTTCAGCTCTTGTCGGGAAGGGGTTATGAATCATGGAGTCAAGCATCTGAGTCGCTGTGATGACGGGCTTACCTAATTTTCGGCAGGCTTCAATCATATATTTCTGATAATGAGGAACTTTTTCCGGTGGGATTTCGACAGCCAAGTCGCCTCTGGCGACCATAATGCCATCGCTTTCCTTGATGATGGCATCCAGATTTTCGATTGCTTCGGTATTTTCGATTTTCGAGATAATCATGATGTTTTCGCCGCCATGAGAATCAAGAAGACTTCTCATATCTCTGATATCCTGAACATTTCTCACGAAAGAAGCAGAAACCAGGTCGACATGCTGTTCGCATCCAAAAATCAAATCGGAACGATCCTGTTCGGAAAGATAGGGCATGGTCAAATGAACGCCCGGGACATTGACACCTCTTCGATCTTTGCAGGTATGGGTATTGGTCACCTCACAGATAATCTCTTCTTTTTCGGCGTCCTTGCCTTTGACTTTCAGAAGAAGGTTTCCATCATCGAGACGGATATCTGCGCCGACATGGACATCCTTGTAGAGTCCGGTATAGGTGACACCGAAAGCTTCGGCTGTGCCGTCTTTTTCGACACCCATATAGATTCTTGTTTCATTGCCCTCGACAAACTTGGCCGAGCCTCCAACAAATTTGGAAGTGCGGATTTCCGGTCCCTTGGTATCGAGACAAATCGGAATGATAAGATTTTCTTCCTTTTCGATTTCTCTTAAGGTATCAATTTTCTTTTGGTGTTCTTCGTGGGATCCATGAGAAAAGTTCATTCTCATGCAGGTCATACCTGACATGAGGAGAGATTTCATCATTTCCTTGTCTTGGCTTGATGGGCCAATCGTACAAACAATCTTCGTTTTCTTATCAATTCTGTAATGCATGGAATTTTCTCCTTTTTTGATTGATTGATTCTATCCAATTTTTTTACTTTTTCTATTATAGAATGAAAGCAAGAAAAATCAATTTATGCCACTTATTTTCACCCATAAAATCGCTTACTTTTTCTTTCTTGACGACAGTTTCTATAAGTGAAATGCGAAAGCAGGGTTAACGATAATCGAAAGAAAGAGGTCGGATTTCATCATCTTTATTGACGATCAATATTTTGAATTGTTCGAAGATGAACTCTCTTCTTTGAAATTGAGAAGATAAGACGTCATAGAAAGTGAAAAGAATGTTATAATTAGTTGTATGAATATTTTAGAAAAAAACTCATTTTGCTATCTAAGAAAAAACTATGCTCTAAGTCAATCGGATGAAGAGGTTCTGTCTTTTCTCTATCTTCCGATTTTAGGCAGTTCTGCCTATAGCCTTTATTTTGCCATGAATCATTATTACGAACTTGGAAAGAAAACGGGCGGGTTCCTCCACGATGATTTTCTTTCCTACCTGGATATGGATTCTTCGGCCTTTGTTCTAGCTCGATCGAAATTGGAAGCGATTGGCCTATTGGAAACCTATCGTAAAGAGGAAAGGGACAACCAGTCACAAATCAAGGTTTCCTATCTTTACGTTCTTCTTCCCCCTGCCAGCCCAAAGAAATTCTTCAATGATGTTCTCCTTCGTTCTCTTCTGAATGGTGCCATAGGAAACAAGCGCTATTATTTTCTTTCCAATTATTTTCAGGTTCAGGAAAAAGATCTGCCGGAGGAATATGTGAAAATCACGACTCCATTCAAGGATGTCTTTTCTGTCGATGTGAAACAAGGAGATGCTTCGTTAGAGAAAATCAGTGTTTCGTTGGAAGATAAGAACTACAAAAGCCAATCGAACTTTGACAAAAAGAAACTCAAAAAACTCCTTTCGGATAATCAATATCCTTTTTCAGCCATCCAAGAGGATTTTAAAAGCATCGAGGATGCCTGCAGTCTCTATAATCCAAAGATTGAAGATGTTGTCAAATTGATTCTTCAGAATACGGATAGTGAGAATCATTTCTATTTGGATTCGTTCATGAAGGATATTCGTTCTCTGAAACAATTCTCTGCTCCGAATCGAAATTCAACGGAGAACGAAAATATTCCCACAGGAAACAATGAAATATCGAAACTCATCCGGTCCTTCAACAGTGTGACGCCGATGGAATATCTCTCTATTATCTTCAATGCAAAACCGGCATCCTTCATGATCAATGAAATCGAAAATTTGAAATCGACGTTTGGATATAGCAATTCGATCATCAATGTCATCCTCGATTATTGCTTGAGAAAGACAAATCAGGAATTCAACGTGACATTCATCGAAAAAGTGGCCTATACCCTTTCGAGCATGGATGTCAAGGATTCTTATGATGCCATGGTGAAATTGACAAGCCGCGATTTTGAAATGGCTCAAAATAAAAGAAAGAGAAGAACAAAAAAAGAATCTTCAGAAGAAAAGAAGGATGTCGATGTCGAGCAAAGCGATATCGATGATTTCAACAAGGAGTTTTCCATATGAAGGATATCGATGCTGTTTCTATTCTTTCTTCATCCTTCGATGTTGATTCTCTTCCACGGCCATCAAAAAAAGATCTTGACCTTCTCGAAGAGAACATCCGCAAGATGATGAAGGAAGATGTTCGTTCATTAAACGAAATTCGCAATCTGCTTGTTTCAACAGAAACTTTTTCTAATTCTCTTGGAACAATCTACCAGTATCTCTGTGATAAGAAAACCTGTCAAAACTGTCCTGGGAGACTTTCTTCTTGCCCTAAAAAAAGCAAAGGCTATCAACAGGCCCTTTTTTATGACAAAGACAGAGATGAAATCAAAACAAGTCAGAGGGAATGCACATATCTTAAGAATATTCTTTCCATACTCGACAGGATTTCACCTTCCGATGTTCCGACATTCGAGATGTATCAGTCCTTCACTTCCCTAAGCCAATTGATCAACAATCCCGAAACCCGTAAAGCCTATATGGACACGGCCACCGTCCTCTTCAAAGAAACGATTTCGCTGATTCACGATGCGGATAAGAAAAAGCCTGCCAAAGGGATTGGGTATCGGTTTATCAATTCGGAAGCAATTCAAATGCAGCTCCTGAAAGCAATTTGTTTTATGTGGGCAAAATCCGGCTATGATGTCGCCTTTGTCGATTTGAAGGATCTTTTCTATGGACTTCAAAGCAATGATTCTTCCTTCGTTGTCCCTGCAAGACAGAACCATGGGAAAATATCTTCCTGCAAGGTTTTATTTTTGTTCAATTTGAGCAATCTGAATTATCTCAAGCCCGAAGCGGCAGTGAAATTTCTTTATCCGATTTTGAAATCGCGCTCCGAAAAAGGAAAAGTGACCTATTTTTCTTTGGAAGCGGGAATGAAAATACCGGAATTTTTCCGCTCGCGATTCTATAATACATCTCTCTCTGATGAGGTCTATCGCTTGATGGATGACCTCTTTGAAGCAAGAATCATCAAAGATTTTGGCATTTGACGAAAAAATCTCCGCCCTGAAGACAATATCTTTATGGGAGGGTATTTCAAATGGTCTACCAAAGCAGTGCCGACGATTGTGGAAAAGCATGTGTCCGCAATCTTTTGTGTCTTCTTTTTCATGAAGATGATTTTTGCAGCCAGCCTTTATTGAAATCGTGTAAGGATTTTTATTCGATCCGGATTCAATTGGAACAATTCGATTGTCATTTCACCTCGTTTGAGGTGGACTCGATTCTTCTTGTAAAGAAAGAACAGCTTCCATGCATCGCACTTGTGAAGAACGGAGAGAAAGCCCATTTTGTCGTCGTTCGCAAGATGAATGCAAAGAAGATTTCCATTGTCGATCCTCAATTTGGCGAATATGATTTGACAATTGCTGAATTTGAGGAAGTCTTTCTCCATCGGATGCTTCTGAAGGACAAGGTTGGCCCAAAGCCAGTCCTTCTTCGTCTAGATCTTCTTTTAAGAAGAGAGAAAATATCCTACGCGTGCTGTTTCGTCTTTGAATGTCTTTGTCTTCTTTCATTGATCCTTTCAACGGGATTTGAAAATCCTTTCGTCTATAGCGTTTTATCGCTGACTGGATTTCTAATCCTGATACTTTTGCAAAATGCCTTATCGAGATTCATCCTTTCGCGTATGGAGAAAGATTATTTCTATGACTATATGGAAAAGACGAGGAAAAAAGAAGATTTTGCTTCGTTGAACAAGGCGTTTACATTGGAAATAAAAAGAGCAAGTTTCCTTGTCTCCTATGGCGTGATGATTTTCGGTGTTCTTATTCTTCTGACTCTGAACTCTTATTTCCTCTCCTTTCTTTCCTTGATTTCGATGCTTTTTGTCTTGTATAGAGAACGGCTGAAAAAAGAAAGAAATAAGACGAATCGCTATTGCTCCATCAAAGAGGATTCTTTTCTTTCGTCCTTGGAAAAGAACGAAGAAAACCCTTTTGGGAATTACGAGGCGTCGAAAAAGGCAAGCCGCGGTTTTCTTCTGACTTCCCTCCTGAATTATCTTTTGGAGGCTATTGTGCTTCTTGTTTTCATTTTCTTTGAATTGACGATTCGAGAAAAACTGAATATTCATCTTGTCATCTATTCATTTGGTCTATCAATCACCTTGTCTGTTTCCATACGAAAATTATTCGATTCGATGATGCTCAAGGAAGAAGAATACCGTTGCCTGAATTCTTTATCCTATCCTTTCCCATTATTTTTGCTTAAAACAGGACTTGATTTGAAATATAATAGTAGGGAAAAAGGAGAATTCCCGAAAGATGGAACACAAATATGTCCTCGAGTATGTGAATCTGGCAAATCGTCAGAGGAACTTGAAAAATATTTTTGAGATTGCCTTTGAGCAGACTTTGAAGGTCCTTTCCAAAAAAGAGCCCTATCGTGTCTCCCTGACTCTGGTCAGCTTGGATGAAATGCAAAAACTGAATTCGCAGTATCGCGACACAGACCGACCAACGGATGTTTTGACGTTTGCTTTCGAAGAGGCCGATGTCATTCAGAATGATGAATATATCGATTTAGGAAATATCATTCTTTGCCCAGAAGTCGCAAAAAAACAGGCGAGCGCCTTTAATCATCCCGTCAATCGGGAACTTGCCTTCCTTTTCATCCATGGTTTGCTTCATGCCTTTGGCTATGAACATCATCGGTCGAACGAAGAAGCAGAGAAGATGTTCTCTCTTCAGAATCAGATTCTCAATACGATGCCCTATGACTTCTATACGAATATGTCCAAAGTCAGAAAATTGCTTGTCAAAGCACAGGCCATGTCTGTTTCGCCCTATTCCAAATTCCGGGTCGGTGCAGTCGTCCTTACCCGAGATGGCAAATATCATACAGGATTCAACATTGAGAATTCAGCCTATGGGGATAGCATGTGTGCGGAAAGGGTTACGATCTTTTCCTGCTATGCCAAGGGATATAAGAAAGAAGATATTCTTTCTTTGAGTCTCATAACGGATTCGGCTCATGTCGGAACGCCCTGTGGATCGTGCAGGCAGGTTATGAGCGAATTGCTTGAGCTTTATACCCCTGTTCATATCTACAACAGGGATTTCTCAAAGCATATGGATACAACCGTATCGGATTTGCTTCCCTATAATTTCACTTCGGAGGATTTAACAGCATGAAAAAAGTCGGTTTTGTTTGTGTTTACGGCCGAGCCAACGCAGGAAAGAGCACCATCATCAATAAATGTCTTGGTTTCAAGCTTCTGCCTGTATCATCCAAACCGCAGACGACCAGAGACAATGTCAAGGCAATCTATAATGATGAGGATTCCCAAATTGTATTTGTCGATACGCCTGGGGTTTTCAAGCCTCATGGCAAATTAGGCTCCATCCTTTTGCGTGATGCGGAAAATGCCAAAGAAGGTGTGGATTTGATTGTCTATGTGGTTGATGCTAACGAGGTTCCAAATTTCGAACTGTGTGAAAAATTATCCAAGATGGATTGCCCAATCATTTTGGCTTTCAATAAGATTGATTTGGTCAAAGCCGATTTAGGCGAGGAAAGACTCTCCCGCTATCTGGCCTTGCTTCCAACGTGCAAAGTTGTCCGCATGAGTGCAAAAGAAGATGCCGGAATCGATGAACTTCTATCCATGATTAAGCAGGAACTTCCTGAAGGTCTTCCTTATTTTCCTGAAGATATTGTCTCCGACCGCCCAAAGGAATATATCATATCTGAAATCATCCGCGAAAAATGCATGCGCCTTCTTTCCAAGGAAGTTCCGCATTCCATCTATATTGACCTCAAAGCCATTCATGAAGAGGACGGCTTGATGGAGATTGTCGGAAACATCATCGTCGAAAAGAATTCGGAAAAGGCCATTGTCATCGGAAAACAAGGATCGATGATATCGGAAATTTCGCGTTATAGCGAGCAATCGATTTCTTCCTATTTTGGAGTGAATGTCGATCTCCATCTCACGGTGAAAGTCATTCCGAATTGGCGAAATGATGATCGATATCTGAAAAAATTCGGATATGACGAAAAGTAATGATTCAAAAAGAAAAAACGAACGCTCTCGGCATTGTCTTGAAGATTTCTCCCTACAAAGATGATTCTGCCATTGTTTCTTTCGGTGGTGAAAAAGGCGTTTTCTCCCTGCTTGCAAAAGGAGTCTATAAAAAGAAAAGCGCCTTCAAACCAGTTTTGTTTGTTGGAAGCATTTTGGATTTGGAATATCTGAAAACGGAAAATGATTTCGGTCTTCTGGTCGGATGCGAATCCCTCTTGGATTCCTCGGATTTATTTCAGAACCTGACATCATCGGCTTTTCTTTTTTATCTTTCTGAATTGTCGTCTCGGCTTTTCCATTATGAGGATCCTTTTCCCTTCGAGGATGTCTACCTTCTCCTAAAGAGACTGAAGGCGAAAGGGGATGTTCTTTCTTTGAGTCTTCTTCTTCTTTCACGGTTTTATCATTGCCTAGGCATCGAAATGAACCCTCGTTGCTGCGTTCGTTGCCATACGACGTTAAACATCGTTTCCTATTCCCTAAAGGAAGGCGGATTTCTTTGTGAAAATTGCAAAGGGGAAAATGAAGCAAAGAGCAAAATGGACCTTTACGTGTTCAAATTTGCATTTTCGGATCTGAGTCCGGAAATTTTAAGCAAGAAAGTTCCTTTTGAAAACGGATATCGCCTTCTTCTTCTCTTGGAGGATTATCTTTTGGATTATTTCGATTTGAAAGACATCGCCTCATTTTCCTTTCTTTTAAAGGTTTTGAACGACGAATTTGTGATATAATGTTTTGGTTTTTAAAGAGGTAAAGAATATGGCCGAAAACAAGAAATTTGATGAAATCACAACACACTTGATCACGAGTGGGTTTGTTTATCCTGGCAGCGAAATCTATGGTGGTCTTTCCAATTCATGGGATTATGGTCCGTTGGGAACTTTATTGAAAAACCATGTCAAGGATCTTTGGCTGAGACATTTTGTGCGTGGAATCGAATACAATGTTCAAATCGATCCTGCCATCATCATGAATCCAAAGGTTTGGATGGCGACAGGTCATGTGGCCAATTTCCATGATCCTTTGGTGGATTGCAAATATTGTCATGCACGTTATCGTGCCGATCAGATCATTCATGAGCAGAAACCGGATCTTGATGTCGACGGAATGACGCAGGATCAACTCAATGAAGTCATGCAGTCGGGAGAAATTCATTGCCCGAGCTGTGATAAGACAGAATTTACGCCAATCCGTCAATTCCAGATGATGTTCAAGACCTTTATCGGCGTCACGGAAGATAAGCAGTCTGAAGTCTACCTTCGTCCCGAGACGGCACAGGGTATTTTTGTGAACTTCAAGAATGTCATGAGAACCACTCGAAGAAAACTTCCAATCGGCATTGTCGATATCGGAAAAGCTTTCCGCAATGAAATTACACCTGGGAATTTCACTTTCCGTACCCGTGAATTCGAACAGATGGAAATTGAATTTTTCTTTAAGCCGGGCGAAGATGAAAAATGGTTTGAATTCTACAAGGAAAATTGTAAATCCTTTGTCGAGAAGTTGGGCCTTAAGGACGAAAAAGTCCGCTTCCGCGATCATGAGCCGGCAGAGTTGGCCTTCTATTCCAAGGCGACAACGGATATCGAATATGATTTCCCAACAATGGGATGGGGCGAATTGATGGGAATTGCCTGCCGTGGTGATTACGACTTGACGAAGCATATGAATTCTTCTAGCCAGGATTTGACTTACCTGGATCCGGAAACCAATCAGCGCTATGTCCCCCATGTTGTTGAACCATCCTTTGGCTTGGACCGACTTATGCTCGCCTTATGCTGCGATGCCTATGACGTTGAAAGTCTCAAAGATGGTCAGGATAGCCGCATTGTCATGCATTTTGCTCCGGAATTGGCTCCCTATACGGTCGCAGTGATGCCTTTATCGAATAAACTGAATGAAGGCGCAAAGAAAGTCTATGATCAGCTGCGCACCGATTTCGATTGTATTTTCGATACAACCGGCTCCATTGGAAAGAGATATCGCCGTGAAGATGCCATCGGAACCCCTCTTTGCATCTGCTATGATTTCGATTCCGAGAATGACGGCTGCGTCACAATTCGCGAAAGAGATTCCATGTCACAGGAAAGAGTCGAAATCGCTTCCCTTGCGGATTATATCCATCATTTCCTCAAGAAGAACCAAGTAAAATAATTCATGGCTGAATTTCAGAGAAAAGATTCTTCGATTTTCAAGGAAGTGGCGGCAAAAGCCAGCATTGTCAGCGTCATTTCCTATGAGCTTGGAAGCAATGCCGTCATAAAAAAAGGAAGCAATTACCGCTGTGTATGTCCTTTTCATGATGACCATAATCCGAGCATGCAAATCAATGTCGCCCAGAATAATTTCAAATGTTTTGTGGACCACTCCTTTGGCGATCCAATTGATTTTGTGGAAAAATATGAGCATATCAGCAAAATTGAGGCTTTGAAGAAGGTCTGTCAGATCTGTTCGATTCCTCTTCCCGAGGAACTTGCCAACAAGAAGACCTTTGTCCCCCAGATTGAAATACAGTATAAGAGGGAACTTGAAGCTTTGAAGGAACTTGGCCTTTTCTATCAGACGTATCTTTCTTCGAATGAAGGCAAGGCCTGTCGTGACTATCTTGATAAAAGAAAGATACCTCAGGAGGCCATCGAACATTTCCAACTCGGGTATGCTCCCTCGGATCCTTCTATCGCTATACAGGCCCTTCGTAACCGAGGGTTCGAGATTCCCGTCTTGGAAAAAGCCGGAATTTTAGCAAATTCCAGCGATTGGAAAGATCGATTTTCAAATCGATTGATGTATCCTATTTTTGATGATTTTGGACATCTTGTTGGGTTTTCCGGGCGAAAAATCCGTGAAGAGGATCCGCTCGGGAAATATATTAACTATCCATCGACTCCTCTTTTTAACAAAGGGGAGATTCTCTACCATTATCATGTGGCAAAAAATACGTGCCGCAAAGACCGCTTTCTGTATGTCGTGGAAGGATTCAATGATGTCATTGCCTTCCAACGTGCGGGCATTGAAAGCTGTGTCGGCACGATGGGCACAGCGCTGACAAAAGAGAACCTGAAGTCCTTGAAAAGACTGAATGTTGAAATCCGGCTTTGCCTTGACAAAGACGAACCTGGACAGTTAGCGGAGGAAAATTGTCTTCCCCTTTTGCATAATGAAGAAATTCCTTTTATGGTTGTCCGTCCATTCAAAGGGGGAAAAGATGCGGATGAAGTTCTTGCCAATTTCGATCCAAATGGCAAAGAAGAATTGATTCTCGAATCAAAACGGCTCTATGATCCATTTCTCTTTCTGTTGGCCCGTGCTTTAAAGAAAAACGGCAATGGGATGACCTTGACGGATTCAAAGAGAATCAATCAGTTCATCCTCGATTCGAAGCCGTATTACGATTCCTTGGATCCGGTTTCCAAGTTGAATGATCTCAAGGCACTTGAGAAGGTCACTCAGTTTACATCCGATTCGCTCGAGAAACTCTATTCGAATCTGAAAGAAAAAAAAGAAGAAGTGCCGATAAGGAAAACAGCTCCGGAGGAACGTCCTCTTTATTCCTCGCGTTCCCGCTTTCATCACACCTATCCACCAAAGGAAGAAGAAAGAGAACTTGTCAACGTTGAGAATCTTTTGGATAGCAAATACCGTCTTTCAAAGGATGTATCCCTATTCATTCAGGAAACATTGAATTCGATTGCAGGAAAAAACATGAATCCTTCCCTATTGAAGAATGAAGTGCAGCTGATTTACGTCCTTCCTCATAGCAAGCAGGCTGCGATGGAAATGGAATCCTCTGGCGTGAATTTTTCCTTTCTTCCCTTCTATTATCTGAATATGTGGGTGACGAGTATCTTTCTAAGTCATCCGAACATGGAATCCTTTTCAAAGAACCAATATGAAATCCTCCTAAAGAAACTGGAATCCTATGCCTTAAAATCGAACACCGAAAAAAAAGATGAGGATTTTGACACATCCTTATTGTCTTCAGACGATGCCTTTTCGCTCGATGATCTTCCGACTATCGAAAACGAAAAAAATGAAGAAGAGACCTATGATATGATTTTTTCGTTGAACATCAATCCCGATGACATCGATTTCATGAAGAGAGCGATTGGCTACATTTCCTCTGCGAGCGATACAATCTATTCCAAGGAGACATTTCTCAACATGCTTGAGGCCCATCAGCTTCTCCTTCAGTATTCCTCGAGAGAAGAATTCTGCCGCAAGAATAATCTATCCTTGAAATTGGATGGCGAATTGTGCCGTTTGAAAATAAAAATGAAAAAGAAAGGAATTTCTTTCTGATAACTCTTGAAATTTGTTTTCAGATAACAAATATTTATATTGTGAGGTTTAACTATGGCAAAAAGAACAAAAAAAGAAGAAAAAATCGCAGGAGAGATGAATCCTGAAAAAGAAGTCGAGTTGGCCGATTCCGACATTGCCAAGCCTACTTCAAAAAAAGGACGCAAAAAGAAGATTGAAGAAGATTTTTCGCATGCTGAGAATACGAAAATCGACGAAAAACTTCAAAAGGCAATCATGCAGAAGAATCTTGACCATCTGAAAGATGACATTCTAGCTGAAGATGATGAAGATGATTTGACTGATGAGGAACTTGAGGAAGAGATTCTCGAGACAACTCAATACAACAAGGGCAGAAAAGGAAAAGACGGCAAGAAAGTCTCTGTCGAGGATATGGTCCATTCCGCAAAGGAACTGATTTCCTTGGATGATGTCAAGGCAAAACTTCTTGAAATCGGAAAGAAGAACAAGAATGTCGTCACCCAGGATGATGTCGACAAGGTGACCACATATCTCAAATTGTCGGATGATGATATCAATGAAATCTGGGTTTATTTGACTGAAAAAGGAATTAAGCTCAATGATGAGGATGAGGATGTCCTCGATGAAGATGATCTCGAAGGTGATTCATTTGATGAAGATGGTGAATCCTTCGATTCGGATAAAGAAGAAGCATTTGATGAAGAAGAGGAAGATATGCTTTCTGCGGTCGATGTCAAAAACTCAGATCCTGTCAGGCAATATCTCCACCACATTGGAACCTTCCAGGTGTTCAAGAATAAAGAGGAAGAAGTTATCTGCGCCCAGTCGATTCTGGCTGGTCAAAAAGCGATAGAAGATCTTCAGCCAATGTTGGAAGAAGCCTTCAAGGCCTATGAAGAAGAATGTGACAAGCATGATTTCCAGACCTTCGTTCAGGAAGAATTCCCGAGTACTGAAGAATATACCAAAGATTCCTTTGATGAACTCGTCAAGAAAAAATATCCGATGGTCGAGACAAGCCAGGAACTCTACAACCTGATGAGTCTTGTCGATGAAGGAAAGGCCAAGAAGGAAGAACTGATTCAATGCAACCTAAAATTGGTTGTTTCGATTGCCAAACATTATGTTAACCGAGGCATGGAGTTCCTTGACCTGATTCAGGAAGGAAATCTTGGCCTCATGAAGGCTGTTGACAAATTCGACTATACCCGTGGATTTAAATTTTCCACCTATGCAACTTGGTGGATCCGTCAGGCCATCACTCGAGCTCTTGCTGACCAGGCAAGAACGATTCGTATTCCTGTTCATATGGTTGAAACCATCAACAAGATTACCCGTGCCCAGAGAAAACTCGTTCAGAAGCTCAACCGCGACCCAACCGCCGAAGAAATCAGCGAGGAATTGGGCGGACAATGGTCCGCCAGCCGTATCCGCGAGATTCAGCAGATTGCTCTCGATCCTCTCTCGCTTGAAAAACCGGTCGGTGAGGAAGAAGATTCCCATGTCGGCGATTTCATCGAAGATAAGGATAATGAGTCTCCCTATGAATATGCCAATCGTTCCATGGAAACCGAGAGAATCAATGAGGTTCTTTCCCAACTTACGGATCGTGAGGCGAAAGTTATCCGTCTTCGCTATGGTCTCTTGGATGGACGGACCCATACGCTTGAAGAAGTTGGAAAGGAATTCAATGTCACAAGAGAACGTATTCGTCAGATTGAGGCGAAGGCACTCAAGAAACTTCGTCACCCTGCTCGTGCCAAATTGTTAAAGGATTTCAGAAACGATATCTAAATTATCTAATCGACTTTCATCGGCTGCGAATCTTGTCCCGGTCGGCTCCTATGTCATGGACGTGGGAGCTGATCATGGACAGTTTTCTCTTTATCTGTCTGAAAAAGGACACCGAGTTTTGGCGATTGAAAATAAAAAAGGACCTTTTGAGATCCTCTCGAAGGCAACAGCCTTCGATAAGAATATCAAAGTCTCTCTCTCGGATGGAATCAGCGCCTATGAAGAAGGCATCGATTGTCTTGTGATACTCGGCATGGGCGGTGCAACCATCCATGAGATTCTTTTAAGGCATCCGGAGACGGTCAAGAAATTCAAGACGATCATCATCGAACCGCAGTCAAGTTTCTCTCTTCCGATTCGCTTTCTTTATGAAAATGATTTTTACAATGACGCGGGGATGTATATTTATGAAAAAAGATATTACCCCTTGATGCGCTTCGTGAAAGGAAAGGATTCGCTCTCCTTCCTGGAAGAGAAATATGGACCCGTCATGGTGAGACAGAAGGACCCTTCTCTTCTTCATCTGATTGATTATGAAAGATCCTTGCTGCGTCCTTATTTAAGCCAGGAAAAAATAAAGGTAAAATATGACATGCTGACAAAAGAAAAGGAGATGATTCTACTGTGAAACTCAGACAGCTTCTTTTGAAACTCGGCCGACTTTATCCGGTTTCGCTTGCGGAAGATTTTGATTATCCTCTCTATCAGACTGGAAAAAAAGATATGGATAAAGAAATCCGCAAGGTTTTTCTTTGTCTTGATTTTACTGAGGAGTGCTTCGTAGCTGCCGAAAGAGAACAGCCCGATTTCATCTTGACACATCATCCTTTCTTCTTCGGAAAAAAGAAGAATATCTTCCTTTTCGATGAAAAGAAGAAGTTCCTTGACGGGAAAATAAATCAATACCTTTCCTGCCCGATTTATTCCTATCACACGAATTTCGACAAGGCAAAAGGCGGAATGAATGATGTCCTGCTTGATGAGCTTTCCCTCCCCTTGTCCTATATCGGAGAGGAATCCTTATTGCGTGTTTCGATTCTCGAAAAGGCAACGAGCACTGAAGAGATTGTAAAGCGTCTTCTTTCTTATTTTTCCTTTGATCACCTCTGCTATTTGGATTTCCATACCCCGGTAAAGAAGATCGGCTTCATCGCTGGCGGAGCCGGCAATGATTTTTCCCTTGCACTTAAAGAGGAGTGCGATCTTTTCATCTCGGGTGACTGTTCTCATCATGCAAGAGTCGATATGACTCGATATAAGCTCAACTATATCGAATTGCCTCATGAATGTGAAGAGAAAGGCTTTCTCATCGGCATGTCGAAGACGTTGAAGGGACTTGATGCGACAATGAATGTCATTCCATTTGCGTTTGAGGAATATTTCAAGATATGGACAAAATAAACATCTATGATGATTCGTCCTTGAAAGCATTCCAGGAGGAACTTGGGAAACTTCCTTGTTATACAAAAGAGGAAAATCTTGCGCTCCTCAGCGAATATGTCAAGAATCCGACGATTGAACTGAGAAATCAGATTGTCGAAGGAAACCTGCGCCTTGTGTTCACCATCGCCTATAACAATTCGAAAAAATATCATCTTCCCATCATGGATTTCGTCCAAGAGGGCAGCCTTGGACTCATATCCGCCGTTGAGCGCTTCGATGAGGAACTTCAGGTTCCTTTTTCGAATTTTGCCGGAATCAAGATTCAGAATGCCATTTATGACTACATGACGAATTATTCTTTTGTCATATCGATCCCACGCTATATCTATCGGAGCATTCAGGACATCCAAAAAGCAAAGAATGAACTTTATCAGACGTTGTCCCGTGAGCCGAGCGATGAGGAAATCGCCTCATATCTTGGAGAAGAATATACGGCATTGAAAATCCAGAATATGCAGATTCTCTATAATCGTATCATTTCGCTTGATGAAAACATCTCGTCGAGTGAGAGCAATCCGATATATCTGAAAGATATTCTGTTTGATGAGGATGATCCCTCCAAGCGATACAAAGTCAACGAACTGCTGAATTTCTATAAAGAAGCTTTAAGCAAACTCCCGCAAAGAAGCCGCGAAATTTTTGTCGAACGAACAAGAATGGATCACGCCGCAACTTTGGAAGAGCTTTCAAAGCGATACCATGTCTCCAAGGAAAGAATCCGTCAGATTGAGGAAGATTGCGTCGGCAAGATTCGGAATTATCTCTTAAAGCGAATCTAATTCCTTTTTCAAATCCAGAACCGATTCTTTGCTCACGCTTGTTGCCGAGACGAGATAGAAATCATAGCCTCTATAGTCTTCGAAGGGGAAATCATCTTTCTTGAGGACGATGAAGCCTTTTAGATTCGGATAGGCATTCTGTATCGATGAGAAGATTTCGTTTGCATTGGATGAGGAGGAATCTCCCAAGACGAGGAAGAGAGACTTCTGTTCATCAACATCCTTCAAATATCCGATGGCCTGCTTCGATCTTTTTTCATAGAGTGGACAGATCGGAAGCGCCTGCAGGATATCGTGATCTTTTAAAAAAAGATAGACTTCCATCCAGGATGTCTGGCTTACCGTTGTCTGCGGCATGAAGACGACTTTTTTCTTTATGGAAAGACTTTTCAATTGCGAATTTACATCTTTTGTGGATTCAATCAGTTGAAAATAGGGAAAATGCGATAAAAATCCTATGGTTTCCTGGTGACTCTTTTTTCCGAGATAGAGATAGCTGACATCCTCCCTATACGGAAGAACGCGGTCATATCGCTTCAAAATCAAAGGACAAGTGCAATCAAGAATCTGACAGGAGGATTCATTCTTCTCCTCCTCGATGGGATGGCCATGGGCCGAAAGGACGAGGATATCCTCCTTTTTGAGCTTTACGTCCTTTGTCAGAAGCTTGGCATCCACTTTGTTCATGATTTTTTCATTTTCCTTTTTGTTGTGCAAAAGGGGATGCGTGAGATAAATGTTGCCATTGCTGTTTTTTATGGAGCAAAGACGGTCGATGGCACTCTGGACTCCAAAGCAAAATCCAAAATCAGAGATTATTTTAACCATGACTCGATTATAACATTTTCAAAAGGGAACCTTTGAAAAAAAACGCAAACACCATGTCAATAATGGTATACTAAAGGAGTCAAGAAAGGTTGAATTATTATGGATTATACAAAGTATATCGGTGTTACACCGGATTTCCCAAAGAAGGGAATTTCCTTTAAAGACGTTTCTCCCCTTTTGGCCTGCCCGGAAGCATTCCGTCAGGCAATCGAGGATATGGCGAAGATTGCGGAGGAATATCATCCGGATATCATCATCGGACCGGATGCCCGCGGCTTTCTTTTTGGTGCCCCTTTGGCCTGCAAAATGAATCTTCCCTTTGTCATGGCTCGAAAAGCCGGCAAGCTTCCTGGAAAGACCTATAAGAAAACCTATACATTGGAATATGGAACCGATACGATTGAGGTGCCTCAATTTGCCATCCATGAAGGACAGAGAGTTCTTCTGATTGACGATCTCATGGCCACGGGTGGAACCTTTGCAGCTATCAAGGAGCTTCTTGAGGAAGTCAAGGCTGTTCCCGTTGCCTGCCTGACCATGATCAACCTCAAGGATCTTCACGGCGAAAAGAATGTCGGAATTCCGTGTCGCAGTATTTTGGATCTCTAAATGGAAATTGAAAATCATATTTATACCTTCGAGGATGTCAGAAAAGTCTATTCGGAATATATTCACAATCCCGAGGATTTGCAGCTGATTGAAAAGGCTTATCGTTTTGCCGAAAAAAAGCATGAAGGCCAATTCCGCAAGTCTGGCGATCCCTATATCAGCCATTGCATCGGCGTCGGAATGATCATCGCCCAGCTTCAGGCCGGTCCGCAGACCATCTGTGCCGGATTTTTGCATGACACGATTGAAGATACGGATACCACGAAGGATGAAATCGAAAAGAATTTCGGAAAAGAAGTGGCCGATATGGTCGAGGCACTGACGAAAGTCACGCGGCTTTCGGATTACAAAAATGTCGAATTCACGTCCGAAAACCATCGCAAGATTTTCGTTGCCATGGCCAATGATATCCGCGTCATCATCGTGAAATTGGCAGACCGTCTTCACAATATGCGGACTCTTCAGTTCCAGCCGAAGGAAAAGCAGACGCGCATTTCCAAAGAGACGTTGGAAGTCTATGAGCCGATTGCCCATCGATTGGGTTTATACAAGGTTCAGACGGAATTGGAAAACCTTTCCCTGTGGTATTTGGATCGGGAAGAATACATCAACATCGAAAAAAAGATCCAATCGAGTGAGAACAATGCTCATGATGCCCTAGCCAAAGCCAAGGATGAGCTTGAAAACATTCTTCTTCCGACGAAAATACCTTTTATGATTTCCGATCGAGTCAAATCGGTGTATTCGATTTATAAGAAGATGCATAACAAGAATTATGATTTCAATCAGATCTATGATCTCATGGCGTTGAGAATCATTACGGATACGGAACAGAATTGTTATGCGATCCTCGGCTATGTCCATGCGAATTTCAAGCCGCTTCCTGGCCGATTCAAGGACTATATCGCCATGCCGAAGCCCAACCTCTACCAATCGCTTCATACGACAATCGTCTCCAATACAGGTCATGTCTTTGAAGTCCAGATTCGAACCAAGGAGATGGACGAAATCGCCGAAGGAGGCGTTGCCGCCCACTGGCGGTATAAGGAAAATAGCAAGTACGATGCCAAGACTGAGCAAAGGGAAATCGAGAACCAATTGCACTGGTTCAAGGATTTTGTCAGCATCACCAATGCTGATATCAATGATTCCACAAAGGAATATGTCGATACCCTCAGCCATGATATCTTCGATGCAAATGTCTATGTCTTCACGCCGAAGGGGAATGTCATCTGCCTGCCAAACGGATCGACCCCGATCGACTTTGGATACCGCATCCATTCCGATGTCGGAGAACACATCCAGGGTGCCAAGGTGAACGGCACTCTTGTTCCTCTCAGCCAAAGCCTGAAGACGGGCGACATTGTCGAAGTCCTGACCAATAAGGACGCCCATCCGAATTCCGAATGGCTCAACATCGCCAAGACGAATTTCGCCAAGGGCAAGATTCGCAAATATCTCATCAAGCAGAATGCCGATTACGTCCGCGAGGACTCCATCAAGAAGGGGCGACAGACCCTCGTCGATTCCCTGCGCGAGAGAAAAATCAATGTCGACGTCAATACGCTTCTCTCAAAGAAGGTTCTTCAGGCTTTTAAGGCTAACAGCATCGACGACCTTCTCTTGATGGTCAATGGAAAGACAATTCTTCCGAACCAGATTATCGAGGCGAGCGGAATCAATTATTCCGGAAAAATGACAGACGCCCAACTGACAGAGCAGATCAATTCCCGCGAAGTCAAAAAGAATACCTCTGATGCCGTCATCCTCAAGAATGGCGATTCCATCATGATTTCCTTGGCCAATTGCTGCACTCCGATTCCTGGCGATGAAATTGTCGGCTTCGTTTCGACAGGACAGGGTGTCAAAGTCCATCGAAGGGATTGTCCGAATGTCAATCGCGATGGAATCCAGGACCGTCTTTTGGAAGTCAAGTGGAATCCCGATGCGAAATCTTCGAAGGAATATCCTGTCGATCTGGCCGTCGAATGCCATGACCGCGAAAAGCTTCTTATCGATATCGTCAATGCGCTTTCTGGCGCAGAGGCCAAGGTCACCATGATTCAGGCCAAACTGCACCCATCGAATAATACGACGACGGTTCTTCTCACTCTTCTTTCCAAGGATATTGATCAGCTTGGCAAATTCACCCATGTCCTTTCCCTTGTCAAAGGTGTCTTCCAGATCAAGAGATTGATTCACTAATGTAAAATTCGGTCGTTTTTTAAGCCATATCATATCGTTTTGTTGTATAATAAAAAACGGGAGAAATCCCGTTTTTTGTGAGGTTAAAAATCATGTCCATTCAACAAATCAAGAAACCACGTGGCACCATCGATTATTTCGGTGAAGAAGAAGCCACTTTGGAAAATCTGAGAAATCTTCTTCTTTCGGAAGCGAAGAAATACGGCTGCGAAAATGTCGAATTGCCGATGTTTGAGGAATCCAAGCTCTTTCATCGCACGGTCGGAGAAAGTTCGGATATTGTCACGAAGGAAACGTTTGATTTGGCAAAGAAAGGGGACAAGGATTATACTCTTCGCCCAGAATTCACTGCCAGTGTTTCCCGCATGGTGATCGAAAACAAACTGTATACGAATCCGGATATGCCGCTTCGTATCTCCTATTTCGGTCCGGTTTTCCGCTATGAAAGGCCCCAGACGGGAAGATTAAGACAATTCAATCAGTTCGGCGTCGAATTCCTGGATGGCAAAATCGATCTTTCGAGCACCTTGGATGCCTTCTTGCTCTCACTGAGAAGCGCAGAGAATCTTCTCAAGCACAAGGTCCGGGCGAAAATCAACTTCCTCGGTTCCTTTGCCTCGAGAGAAACATATAAAATAGAACTCAAGAAATATTTCGAGCCGCTCATCTCAGACATGTGTGATGACTGCAAAAGGAGATTGGAAGTCAATCCCCTTCGCATCCTCGACTGCAAGGTCGAACATGATCAGGAGATTGCCAAAGGCTCTCCACGCGTCATCGACTACCTTGATGAGGAAGATAAGAAAGAATTCGAGCTTATTCAGAAGGCTCTTGATGAAATCGGCATCGAATATGAAGTCGATAGCGAATTGGTCCGCGGTTTGGATTACTATACCGGCCTTGTCTGGGAACTCTATGATACCGGAAAGGAAAATTTGGGAGCCATCGGCGGAGGCGGTAAATATGCTTCTCTGATGTCACAGATCGGCGGCCCTGATTTTGAGGGAATCGGCTTCTCTTTAGGTGTCGAACGACTTCTTCTTGCCTTGGATGAGGAAAGAAGAAAAGAACTTCTTTCTCAAGATGGACTCGATGTCATGATTATCGATCTGAAGAGAGAAGGAAAGGCGAACTTTTTTGCCGATCAGCTTCGCAGGATGAATAAGAAGGTTTCCATCGTTTCATTCTCACGTGGAATGGGCGGAGCCATGAAGATGGCGGACAGAAAGAAGGCCAAGAAGGTTTTGATCATCGATAGCGATTCGACCTATAAGGTCAAGGATATGCTCACCCGAGATCAGGTTGTATTGAAGGAAGAGGAAGTCCTTTCCTCTTTGGGAGAATAATATGCTTAGAACACATACATGCGGCGAATTGAATGAAAAGAATGTCGGGATGGAAGTCAGCCTGTGCGGATGGGTCAACACGGTCCGCAACTTGGGCTCGCTCTGCTTTGTCGATCTTCGAGACAAATATGGAATCACGCAGCTCAATATTCCGTCCGAACTTGTCAAGGAATATCATCTCAGAAGCGAAGATGTCATTCAGGCCAAGGGAGAAGTCGTGCTTCGTTCCCAGCCGAATCATCATCTTCCGACAGGCCTGATCGAGATTTCGGTCAAGGAAATCCATGTCTATTCCTCGGCTCAGACGACACCTTTCGAAATCAAGGATGAGACCACAGCCAATGAGGATACCCGACTTTTATATCGCTATCTCGACTTGAGAAGACCCATCATGCAGAAATACCTGAAGATCCGCAGCGACCTGAATCGCTATGCCCGCGAATACCTGGTCGAAAACGGCTTCCAGGAAATCGATACCCCAACCATGATCAAATCGACTCCGGAAGGTGCCAGAGACTATCTTATCCCTTCCAGAATCTATCCGGGAAGCTTCTATGCCTTGCCGCAGTCCCCACAGCTTTACAAGCAGCTTTTGATGATTGCCGGAACGGATCGTTATTTCCAGTTGGCCCATTGCTACCGCGATGAGGACCAGAGAGCCGACCGTCAGCCTGAATTCATGCAGATCGACTGCGAGCTTTCCTTTGTTGACCGTGAGGATGTTCTCAAGGTCATTGAAGGACTTCTCAAATATGTCTTCAAGAAGATCAAGAATGTCGATCTTCCGGATTTCTATCGAATGGACTATGACGATGCGATTTATCATTATGGTTCCGATAAGCCGGATATGCGTTTTGGAATGCTGATTGACGATGTCACCGCTTCTTTGGAAGGATGCGGATTCAAGGCCTATGAAGGAAAGAGCATCCAAGCTTTTGTCGTGAAAAACGTCGCTGACAAGATCACGCGCAAAAACCAGGATGAGGATAACCTTCTCGCTAAGAAATTCCGTGTCTTCGGTGTATCGCATCTCAAGAGGGAAAATGGAACCTTTGTCTCAAATATCGTCAAAAATATCCATCCGGATTGTCTTGAAAAATTATCTTCCAAGCTTCATGTCGAAGACAATGACCTTGTCATTCTCTGTGCAGACGCGAAGAAGGAAAATGCCTGTCTTGCTTTGGGTGCCTTGCGTAATTTCTATGGAAACAAATTGGGCTTCACCAAGAAAGATGATTATAAGCCGCTCTTTGTCATCAATTGGCCGCTCTTCGAGAGAAAAGAAGATGGAACGATTGAGTCTTTATCGAATCCATTCACAAGACCGAACGACGAAGATCTTCATTATCTCGATGAGGATCCAACAAAGATTCGTTCCACAAGCTACGATACGGTCCTGAATGGCGTCGAACTTTCTTCGGGCGCTTTGCGAATCTATGATTCCAAAGTCCAGGAAAAAGTCTTCTCCCTTTTAGGCTTGACAGATGAAGATATCGAAAAAAGATTCGGCTTCTTTGTCAAAGCCCTCAAATATGGCGTTCCGCCCGAAGGTGGATTCGGCATCGGCGTGGAAAGATTGGCGATGGAGCTTGCGGGAACAGACAATGTCCGCGATGTCGTTGCCTTCCCGAAGAACCTCAAGGCCTATGAGCCGATGAGCCAGTGTCCAAGTCCCGTTCCGGCAGCCGATACGGACATCTTGGGCATCAAAGTCATGGAAAAACAGGAAAATCAGGAATAGATATGGAAAACACAGAAGAACTTTACCCATTTGGATCGACCTCTCTGAAAAAGGAGGTTTTGGATATCCTTTCTTCCGATGGATTTGAGAAGATGTCACCGGTCCAAGCCAAATGTCTCCCCTTGATGATCAAAAACAGGAATGTCCTCGCTCTTGCTCCCACGGGAACTGGAAAGACACTCAGCTATGTTTTGCCGATCGTCAATGATCTCGTCGATGACGGACATGTTCAGGCCGTCATCATTTCCCCGACGGTTGCTCTTTTGGATCAGATCAAATCCGTCTTCGAGGAATTTACTCTCCGCTTAGGCTTTCCAAGCGATGCTGTGAAGGCCATTTATAGCCAGTCGGATTTCAACAAGGCAAAACCAGATGTTCTTTTGATCACGCCGTCGCTGTATGTCTCTGCCTTGTCGCATTATCCGATCAATGAACTCAAGAGAGTCATTATCGATGAAGGCGATATGGTTGTCTTTGATGGCTTTTCCTCTGCCTTGGAAGCCCTGAAGAAACCACGAGAAAAGAAAATGATTTCCTTTTTCTCTGCTTCCTTGAACATCCAGGACATCAAGAAAGTCAAGTCGACTTTCCTTATCTCCGATGTGGTCGACGTCAGAAATTCCATCACCTCGAAAAGCGTATCCCATCATATCGTCAATATCCGCTCCATGCAGCCGGCCTTGGCCCTCGACCTCTTTTTGAAGGAGACAAAGCCGTATAAGGCCATCTGCTTCGTATCGAAAAAGGAAACGTTGTTTGAACTTGCCGGCGAATTGAAGAAGATCAATCGCCATTACCTGATGGTTCATGGCGCTATGGATAAACGCGACATAAGAAAAGTTCTCGATGATTTCAGAAAAGAGGAGGAAGGACTTCTTCTTGCTTCTGATTATGTCAGTCGCGGACTTGACATTCCAGACGTCGAAATGATTCTTTCTCTCGATCTTCCCAAAGACAGCCAATATTATTTCCATCGTGCCGGCAGAGCCGGGAGATTCAACGCACCGGGAGATTCCTATATCTTCTACAATGAAGATGATGAAGAGGCCGTTTCCTCGATCCACGATCTCGTCCGACGTGGAACATCTTTTGACACTTACCTTCTCTCACAGGGCAGCCTGAAGAAAAGCAAGGGAACCTATCAGTTCCGCAATATGGGAAAGAAGGATCGTGCGGAAAGCGAAGTCCTTCAAAAGAAAATTCGTCATGCTGTCAACAAAAACAAGTCGAATAAGGTCAAGCCGAACTACAAAAAGAAAGTCAGCAAGGCTGTGGATCTTGTCAAGGAAAAGCACCGACGCAAGATTGTCATGACCAATATCGCAAGAAGCGGCGGCAATGTCCAGGATTATCATGTCGATAAGAAGAGATCCTCGAAGAGAAAATGAGTCTTCATACAAAAGAATCCTTTCACCAGATGATTGGAGAATGCCTCTCCTTGATGCAGACGATTGAATATGACGTCAAATGGATGTATGCCGGAATGATGGAAGGCGACCTCAAAGAGAATTTCCAGCATGTCCTTCCCTGGACCCTTGGCGCGAGCATCAAGGCACTCGAAAGCCTTGACGAAAGCGATGCCTTGCCTTTTCTCTCAAAGGAAGAATATTCCAAGCTCAGGAAGGTCAATCATATGCGAAACGAAATCGTCCATCATGTCTACCTGCGCTTTCTGTATACGAGAGAACAGTATTCTTCTTTGCAATTCGAGCAAGTCGATCAGGAAATCAGCCATTTTCATGATGAGCTTGTCCCCCTCTCGAAACAGATAGAAGAAAAGAGGTTTGCCGTTTTGAAGAGATACAAAAAAATATGAAAAAAATCCTAGGACAATCCTGGGATTTTTCTTTGCAATCAAGATTTATAAGCAAGGTTTCATCGACCTAAAATTCATCGATCATACGATAAAGTTTTTCCAGTGCCTCTTTCTTTTCGTAGAGTCCGAGACTGACTCCTTTCTTGAAGAGGACATAGATGTTTTCCTTTCCGGAACCTGCAATTCCGAAATCAGCATCCTTCGCCTCGCCGATTCCGTTGACGGGACAGCCCATCACAGCGACTTGGCAAGGCTTGAATACGGAATCGAGATAACAGAGAATCTCCCGCGAAATCGGCTTGAGATCAATCAGGGTCCTTCCGCAGGTTGGACAGACGACCATATCCGGAAGATCATTTCTTCTTTTTGCAAGTCGCAGCAAAGTCTTGCAGGCTCGGATTTCCTCAATTCTCTCATCCGCCAAGGAGATGCGGAGGGTGTCTCCGATTCCCTTCTTCAAAAGAGGGTAGACTCCCAAAGCCGATTTGATGCATCCGAGAGTGGAAAACCCGGATTCCGTAAGTCCCAGATGAAGAGGATAGGGATACCTTTCATCCGCCAGCGTATAGATTTCCATAAGGTCGTCGGGCGAAGAGGATTTTAGGGAAAGAACGATATCGGAAAAGTTCTCTTCCTTGAAGACTTCGATTGTCTCATCCATAGCAAGAAGGATATCCTCCGCCTTGCTTTTCGTCTTTCCGCGGTATTTATTCAATGAGCCTGAATTGACGCCGATGCGGATGGGAATCCTCTTTTCCTTGCAGCGCTGGATGACAAGGCGCAGTTTGTCCTCGCCTCCGATGTTTCCCGGATTGATGCGGATTTTATCGACCCCACTTTCGATGGCCATCAAGGCAAAGCGATAATCAAAATGGATATCGGCTATGATCGGGATGTCGGTGTGCTTCTTGATCTCTCTCAAGCCTTTGATGTCCTCCTCGTCGAGAACGGAAAAGCGCATCATGTCCAGACCTTTCCTGGCGAGATCATTTGTCTTTGAAATCAAAGAGGCGGTATGAGATGTTTTCTCATCTCCCATTGTCTGAATCAGACATGGATGACCCTTTCCGATGATTTTGTTTCCGATTGGAAAAGATATATGGTCCATAAAGAGTCTCCTTTTTTTCTATTATAATCGTTTTGCTTCCATGAAAAAAGGAAAAGGAGTTTTACAGATGAATAAAAGACGAATGTCTATTTATTCTAAGAAAAATATTGAATGTTATGTAAAAAACTGACCAATAACTAAAAGAAATGCGAAAAAAGATTGCTAAACAATTCATGAATGAATATAATGAACAAGTCATTATTTAGGAGGAAAGAAAAATGGCTGATAAACGTATCAATATCATTCTCCGCTGCAAGGAATGCAAGAACGAGAATTATATCACCACGAAGAACAAGAGATTGCATCCGGATCGCTTCTCCACGAAGAAGTATTGCCCAAAGTGCAATAAGATGACTCTTCACGAAGAAAAGAAATAAACCTCTTTTCTGAAACACATTTAGGAGGAAAGAAAAATGGCTGATGTTTTTGATGCAGGTGAATTGAATCCTGGAAAAATCTTCCTTTACAAGGGCGATCTTCTTCAGGTCATCGATGTCGTTCACAACAAAACCGCAATGGCAAAGATGAAACACAAGATCAAGGCGAAGAACCTTCGTTCCGGCGCCATCACTGAAATGATGCTCTTCTCCGGCGATAAGGTCGATGGTGCCTTCTTGGATAAGAAGAACATGACTTTGTCCTACAGAGATGCCGATGATGATGGATTTGCCCATTTCATGGATACAGAAACCTATGATATGGTCGAGCTTCCGATTTCGAGAATCAAGAGAGAACTGACCTTCCTTCCTGACAATGCCGAAGTCGTCATCACCTACTATGGACAGGAAATCTTAGGTATCCAGCTTCCTGACAAGGTTGCTCTCGAGATCGTCGAAACCGATGACAATGCTGTCGCTGGCGATACGGTCAACAAGGCAAACAAGGATGCTATCCTCGAAACAGGATTGAAAATCAAAGTTCCGATGTTCATCAAGAACCATTCCAAGGTCTGGGTCAAGACCGCTGATGGTTCCTACGATTCCAGAGCCTAACTTTTTGTTCGTCAAAGGTCGTTTTATGCGACCTTTCTTTCATTTTAAGGAGAGTCATCGATGTCTATACCAGTAGTTGGCTTCGTCTTTGCCTTAATCGGATGTCTTCTTGTCGGTTTGGTGGCCGGATTCTTCATTGCAAGAGCCCTGTTCAAGAAAACCATGGAAGAGAATCCTCCAATCAATCGCGACATGATCAAGGCCATGTACCGATCCATGGGTCGTACTCCCTCGGAAGCAATGGTCAATCAGACCATGAAAGCGATTGAAGGCGCAAAAAAGAAATCCCAAAAGAAGTAAATCGATTGCCTTTTTCTGAATTTGTTTCAGAGGAAGGCTTTTTTTATGCAAAGAGTATAAGAAAAACGCTGCCTCATCTTTTGGTGAAGCAGCGCGTTCTTTATTGAGCTGATTTGTTTTTTATGGTGTTTTCAAAATGGGTTTCCGGTTCTTCGTGTTTCTTGATTCTTTGGATGTTGGATTTATGCCGATAGATGATGAAGAGAGCAGCAAAGAAGATCGCGATGCTTGTCTGGAAGGACAGATGGAGAAGAAAGGAAGGACCATAATAGAGACCGCCATTGAAGGAAGCGACATCCGTCAGAACTGTCAGATCAAGAATCGCCGGGATAAGCGAGAGAAGGAAGATGAAGGGGACTGTCAGGATGGAACAGATGGAGATGCGCTTGGTGATCTTGAAGAGAATGAGGAAGAAAAGAAAACCGACGACAAAGAGAATCGGTGAGACAAAGAAGATGAAGCCAGCCATGCTTGAGACGGCTTTGCCACCCTGGAAATGAGCAAAAAGGGGATAGGTGTGACCCAACAGGACACTGATTCCAGCCAGGCAGATGACAAGTTCCTTGAGCCTCGAATAACCGATCAGGGATTCGAGAAGCGGCGTAAACGTCATGACAAGAAGGAGAATCAAAAGTGGAACATAGGCTTTGCAGGCATCAAGGAACATCGTCAGGATGCCGGCCTTCTTGCCTAAGGTTCGTCCGACATTGGTTCCGCCCGTGTTATGAGAACCATAAGCGCGGATGTCGATGCCATGGAGTCTTCCGATGATGACGCCGTTGGGGATGCTTCCGAAAAGATAGCCGAAGAGCATCGCTCCGAAAAGAAATAACAAAGTATAAAGTATATCCATATTTTCTGCCTCAAAGAACATATTAGATTATAAAGTGCTGTGTCTTTCCAGGCAAGATAAATCATCCAAAAGGAGGACTTTGCAAGAGGATATGAAAGGATGAATCTCTTTGAGACGAAAGGAAATCTCACTTCTGAATTGGATGAAGCCGGTTTTTAGGATTTAACACTTCAAGGTTTGGGAACTTCCCGGATATTTGAGGG
>CAVDUB010000017.1:0-49296 GCA_963612025.1 bacterium | reverse complement strand
GAAGGTCGAATAGGTTGTGCCAAGGTCGATGCCAACATCCACTTTTTTCATGTTTTTGCTCCTTATTCGAACAGTTTACATCAAAGACATCTTCTGAACTTGTTCAATACCTGCCTTATTCGCTTCATCAGACTTTCTCTTCGGGAAGCAATGATAGGTCTTTCCAGTTGCAACTTCGATCAAATCGAAGGAGATGATACCATTGGCATCAATTTGGATACCGATATGAACCTGAGAATCTCCCGGAAGAGGTGTCTCAAGCTGAACAGGCTCTTCTTCATAGATTTCAACGCACTGATCGACGGGAACGATGCTCTCCATGGAATCATTTTCCATGATATAGATGCCGACAGAGGAAACCATGGCCGGATCATTGGAAAGGACCAAGCCTCCATCAACAGAATCGGTTCCGGAAGATGGCTTGTCCATGCCCTTGATGATAACGTTGTTGACAAAAGAGGTATCCTTCGAACGGTCATAGAACTTAAATCCATAGGACTTTGTGCAGATTTCATGAATTTCCGGAGCACCCGCCGCAGCCGTCAGGGATCCAGCCATGAATTTGTTGGTATCTTCACCCTTGGACAGAGCTTCCTTCTTGAGTTCTTCGGCTTCACTGACCGATAAGACACGGCTGGCAATCAAAGCAGCACCCATGGCGACAGCCTTGTTCGGTTCGAACTGGCCAAGTGGCTTATTGTAGGTTGCTTCGAGTTTCTTCTTGACCTGTGGCATGTAAGTCGAACCACCGACAAGGATGATTTCATCGATATCCTTATCCATGGTAATTCCTTTTTCAAGAAGCATCTTGTCGACCAAGTCAACCGTTTCCTGCAAGAGAGATTCCGTCAGTTCATCAAATTTTTCTCTGGTGATTTCGATCTTTTCTTTGACGCCATTGAACGAAGGAATCAAGAATGTCGATTCTCTGTTCGTCAATGCCTTCTTGGCTTTTTCGATGTTCTCGGAGAACCAAGCCTTGGACTCTGGATCGTTTGCCATATCTTCTTCAGAAATTTCTGAATGTTTCATACAGAATTCATTGCGGACATAGTCAGCCAACGTAGCATCCCAGTCCTTGCCGCCCAACTGATGATTGCCATCTGTGCAGATAACCTTGAGGGACTTGTTTGCCGAAGTGTAGTCGATATTCAAGACGGTGCAGTCAAAAGTTCCGCCGCCGAGGTCGTAGATAAGGACCTGCTTCTTCATATCGGCTGCCTTTTCATGGGCATAGGCAATTGCAGCAGCCGTCGGTTCATCCATGATTTTGAGGACTTCGACATGTCTTCCATCTTCTAAGATGACACTTTCACCGGCAAATTTTGTGGCGTTTCTGGCTTCTTCACCGAAATAGGCAGGGCAGGTGATGACAGCGCCTTCGACCTGTTCTCCCAAGGCAGCTTCAGCATCGGTGATCAATTTCTTCAAGATGATTGTCGAAACAGCAGCAGCGGAATACTCATTTCCGTTGATATAACACTTGTAGTCGGGATCGCCCATGTAGTTCTTGACACGTTCGACAATGTTTTCCGGATTCATGGCACCTTCGCTGCGAGCCATGGAACCGACAACGGTATTCTCACCATTCGGATCGAAGAAGACGACAGACGGGGTCGTCTGTTCACCTTCCTGGTTGTCGCAGACTCTGACAACGCCTGTATCATCGACATAGCTGACGCAAGAATAAGTCGTACCTAAATCAATACCGATTCTTTTTCCCATAATTTTTTCTCCTTTTTATGTTATTTCACCAATCGATAAATCTTCACTTTGGCGCGTTTAAGCACCTTTCCATCAAAGACATAAGCTGGCGAGATGGCTTCAGCCACCTTTCCGTGCAATTCCTGTCTATCCTCTCCAACATTGACATAACCGAGAGACATCTGTGTTTTCGTGTCATAAGCCGAATCGATTTCCGGCATGCTTTCAACACTGATTCCACATTCGAAGAGAATCTCATCCATCTCGAATGTAAGGCGGTCAAGAGCTCTCTTGAAAAGTTTCACATAAGTGTCTTTGTCTTCCTCATCCTTGATTAAATCAATCTGAGCCTGAATTTCATTTTTCAGTCGAAGAAGTTTTCTCAAAACCGGATAAAGGATGACTTGGCATTCCTGATTCTTCACCGACGCATTCAGTTTGATGGCCTGGTTAAGAAGAGCATCCGTCACTTCTTTTTCCTTGAGAAGGCTGAGAAGTTTTCCATTCACATCGTTCATATAGGTTTCGATATCTTCCATCGAATGGAATGTTGGTTTCTCAATCTCAATATCTGTCGAAAGAGGAAGTGTTGTCTCAAAAGATGAGGTCGCCTTCGATGCAAAAATGTTCTTTCCATTATAAGTGACTGTTCCATCCGGCTCTTCAACCAACTGGATATCCTGAAGCAATCCTTCAAATGAATCCGAGAACATACTGAAATAGTCTTTCAGTGTGGCTAAATCATAATCGTACTTTTTTAAGTCATCACTTTGTTTTACCAAGCTCTCACGGAAACCGATAAGATAGGAAGCCAAGGATTTGAAGAGAGACTTTTCAAGCCCGTTTCGATAATCCGAGAGTTCTTTGCTCAAATCGAGAATATTTCGATCCTTCTGATTCAAGGACGAAATCATTGTCTTCATCCCCTGGAAATAATTGAGAAGAAGCGTTTCGAATTTCTCATAGTCGAGAAAAGAAACATCCTTTCTTTCTTCAGCAATCTCTTCCTTTGCTTCTTCTGGTGCCGACATTTCCGCTGGAGTCTCATCTTCCATAGAGGAGATAGAGACCTCTTCAGTCTCCACGTTTTCTTCGACAGGTTTTTCCTCTCCTGTTTCAGTTGCCTTGGCAGTGTCCTCCGTTTCAAAAGGACTTACTTCATCATCTCGTCGGGCAAAATTTTCTTTGACGTCCTGGTTCGGTTCTTCCGGATCAGGCAATTCAATTATTTCTGTAACCATGATTCCTCCTTATAAAGTTCTTTCATGCTCTCATTACTTTTAAGCTATAAATATCTTAAACAAATCTTTATATATTTGTTTAACACAATTGAAATTATAGCAATCGTACGAAATAAAATAAAGTAAATTCAAGCGTCCCCCCCCAAAAAAAAAAAATTGATTTTGAAATAAAAGCGCTTAATACACAAGCAATCTATTGAGCGAACAAAGAATGCTAACTGATTGATTTCCAAAAACATAAACAAAATATCGCACTTTATGTTTTAAAAGGAACTTTTCCTATACATGAATTCAAATTTTACAAAGAAAGCCCTTATTATTTCAAAACTTTTGTGATGATTTCACTTGTATCGAAAAGGTAATCCGTTGGCTGAAGAGGATAATTTAACAGCCTCTCTTTTCCCTGATAACCCCAGAGAACAGAGAATATGCCTCCACAGCCAAGATTATGCGCTGTCTGGATATCCGTGACAGAATCCCCAAAATATGCAACACGTGAAAAATCGAGATGCATATCCTTTACCTGCTCTAGAAAGGGAAGAGGATCCGGTTTTGTCTTTCCGCCAAGAGGAACGCCGACCACTTTATAAAAGAGTCCCTTTGGGAAGAGATGGTCTATGATCTCCTGGGCAATCTTTTCGGGTTTATTGGTATAGACAAATAAGAGGATACCAGCCTCATGAGCTATTTGAAGTGCATTCAGGATTCCAGGATAAGGCTTTGTCTTATTCTTATAATGTTTTAGATAATATTCGTAATAGGTATCAAAAACAGACTGGAACTGTTCTTCCTTTTCTCCTTTCATTGCTCTTTTGATCAGCATCACGGATCCATTTCCGAGATAACTCTCACATTCCTCATAGGAAAGCGTCGTCATGCCATGCTTTTCAAGAGAATAATTGACAGCATCACAGATATCTTCATTCGTATCGACAATCGTCCCATCCATATCGAAAACAAACGCTTGAATTTCTTTGTTCATACGCTTAAAAATCCTCAAGAAAATTATATCATTTTCGTTCTTGTTTTTTTCTCGAAAAATTCGATGCAGTTTATCATCGTTTTTCACATAAAAAATCCATTTATTTTTTCATCCGCAATCTTTATTTTGTCAAAAAAAGTTTTTACGTATGTACTTTTAATGTTTTTGACAATATCAACTCAAGCAAATTGATTTTAGGCTTTTCATTCATAGCAACACTTTTTCTTTTTGACTTTTTTTGAAAAAAATTTTTTATAGAAAATCATTGTTTTTTTAACCAAAAATCCTTATATTTTTTTACTTGTAAAAAGGAGGTCACAGAAAATGACTGAAAAGTCTTCGACACAAGCTGTTTCCGCTGACAAAAATGAGTACATCATCCAACTGAAAAATGTCACGAAAATATTTGATGGCACCACTGTCATCGACAAAATGAATTTGAACATTCGCAAAGGTGAGTTCGTCACGATTTTAGGACCATCAGGATGCGGAAAGTCCACAACGCTGAGAATGATTGCCGGCTTTGAAACCTGTGATTCAGGCGACCTTCTTCTCAACGGAAGAGACATCGTTCCCGTTCCCCCTTATAAAAGACCGATCAACACCGTCTTCCAGCATTATGCCCTCTTTCCGAATCTCGATGTCTATGACAACGTTGCTTTCGGATTGAGAAACAAAAAGATTCCGGTTCCGATTCTCGATAAGGATAAAAAGCCTGTATTGAGAGTTGACAAGGCCCAGGTCAAATATCTCCGCAGCCAGATTAAACGTTTCACGAAGGACAAAATCATCTCTGAAGAAGAGAGGGAGGCCCGTCTTTCCGAACTCGAAAAGAAACTCGAAGAAACCTTATCCAACCCGGTTCCTGCCTACAGTTATAAGCATTTGAGCGAGACAGAAATCGATGACAAGGTCGTCCACGCCCTTTCCATCGTCGACCTCGATGAATTGGAAGATCGAGATATCTCGACTCTCTCTGGCGGTCAGCAGCAGAGAGTTGCCATCGCCCGAGCCATTATCTGCGAACCGCAGATTCTCCTTCTTGACGAACCGCTTGGCGCTTTGGATCTCAAGATGAGAAAAGATATGCAGATTGAACTCAAGGAAATGCACAAACGTCTTGGCATCACCTTCATCTATGTCACCCACGATCAGGAAGAGGCTTTGACGATGTCGGATACCATCATCGTCATGAACAACGGCGTCATTCAGCAGATCGGCTCTCCAGAAAACATCTACAACGAACCGATCAATGCCTTTGTTGCCGACTTCATCGGTTCCTCCAACATCTACAACGGAACCTATCTCGGCGATAAGAAGGTCCGCTTCCTCAATGCGACATTCTCCTGCATGGACGAATTCGAGAAAAACGAAAGAGTCGATGTCGTCGTCCGTCCAGAGGACCTTAAGTTGTCCAAGGTTCCTGTCGATGGCTATGTTCAGGGAAGAATCCAGTCCAAGGTCTTTAAGGGCATCCATTACCAATATGTCATCATGGTTGGCCATGACGAAGTCTTAGCCCAGTCCATCGACGACTATGACAAAGAAGCCCCGATTTATCTTGACATCCTCCCCGATGGCATCCATCTTATGCACAAATCCGTCGATACGAACATTTATACAGATTCCTACATCGGTAAAGATCATTTCGTCTATATCGATGAACAGCCATTCGAATGCGACTTATCCAAGCTCTTCCCCAATTCCAGCGTCAACGAAGACAATATCGTCACCTATGACAAGAAGCACTATGACTTTGCCGATGCCGACGTCGTCGTCACCGTCGATCCGCATAAGATCCTCATCAGCGATGATACGAGCGAGGCCCAGATTGTCGGAAGAGTCATCAACTCTGTCTGGAAAGGCGATCACTATTCCATCCTTGTCAGAAGCGAAGACGAGGAAGACTTCATTGTCTCCACACCAGATACATACAACCCCGATGACATCGTCGGATTGAAGATCAACAAGGAAGACATCCAGATGCGATTCAAGGGAAATCTGGACGACTACGAGGTGGAGTGAAATGGAAGCATCTCTCAAAGAAACGGGCAACATCAACGTCATCAACCCGAATAAGAAGAACCGTTCCCCGAAAGCCAGAAAACACTACAAGGTCAACAGCAACAGCAAAAGATTCGTCAAATCTCTCTCCCTTCCCTTTGCCCTGTTCCTTCTTCTCTTTGTCCTGATTCCGATTCTCTTCATCATCTTTTATGCCTTCACGGATGCGAATGGGCATTTTACCTTCAACGCCTTTGTCAGTTTCTTCACCAACACGGTCAAGCTCAACGTCCTTCTCATCTCCATTCTCATCGGTATCTTCAATACCTTCCTTTGCCTTCTGATCACTTTCCCACTCAGCTACCTTCTTGCCAATCCAAAGATTAATAAAAACTATGTTCTCGTCATGCTCTTCGTCATGCCGATGTGGATCAACTTCGTCTTGAGAACCGGCGCTCTAAGAGACCTTTTGACCATCGTGCTTGGATGGTTTAACACCACGACAGGCGAGCACCCTCTCTTCTGCACAATGATCGGTATGGTCACCAACTATATTCCCTTCACCATTCTTCCGCTTTATTCGACCATGCTGAAACTCGACCGCAGTCAGATCGAAGCCGCATCCGACTTGGGCTGCAATCCATTCGAAGTCTTCACAAGAAACATCATCCCACAGGCTATGCCGGGCATCATCTCGGCCGGCATGATGGTCTTTATGCCGACCATTTCTTCCTACGTCATTTCCGATACCCTGTCGGAAGGGAAAATCATGCTGTTTGGAAACTCGATCTATCTTTCCTTCTCCTACTCTGATTGGAACGGAGGTTCCTTTATGTCTCTGATCATGCTGATCATCATCTTCATCGTCATGTTTGCCACAAGAAAGTTCGAACGGACGGGTGAGAAGGGAGCTAGCTCATGGTAAAGAAAATCTTATCCTATTGCTACATCTATCTGATTCTTTTGTTCATCTACCTTCCTGTCTTCTATCTTATCGTCTTTTCCTTCACAGCCAGCACGACCTTGGGCGTATGGTCTGGGTTTTCCTTCAAGCTGTATGGAGACTTATTCACCAACCAAGAAACCCTCACTGCCTTGGGTAATACCCTCATCATCGCCGCCATCAGCGCTGTCGTATCCACATTGATCGGTTCTCTTGGTGCCATCGGCCTCTTCTACTGCAAGAAGGGATTTCGAAGCCTGTTGGAAAACATCAACCAGATTCCCGTCGTCAATGCCGAAATCGTCATCGCCATGTCCTTGACAGTCATGTTCGTCTTCATCGGAAAGTACATCTTCAATGGCGCCTCCATCTTTTCCTTCTGGACGCTCTTGATCGGTCATTGCGCACTTGGCATCCCATTTGTCTATCTCAACGTCAAGCCAAAGCTTGCCCAGATGGACCCAGCCTTATACGAAGCGGCATTGGACTTAGGTTCCACACCGACCAAGGCACTCCATCAGGTTATCCTTCCTCAGGTCATTCCAGGCATCATCTCCGGACTCATGCTCTCCTTCACATTGTCGCTCGATGATTTCATTGTCACAGCCTTCACAAGAGGCAGCGGTCTCTTGAGTGGTTCCAGCCAGATCGAGACACTTTCGACATTGGTTCAGACAAAGATCAAGAAAGGATCACTTCCTCCAGAACTTCGCGCATTGACAACAATCATCTTCTTGATTGTTCTTGCGATTGTCATCTTCCGTTCAATTCAGGTGAATCGTCAGGCAAAGAAATCGAAGAATAAATTCTTCAACACTCATGCGAAGAAAAGATCATCTTTGATTCTTAAGGAGTTCAAATAATGAAAAGAAAAAAATTTCCCTTATTTGCCGCTTTGTCGATTCTTTCTGTTCTTTCACTTCCTGCCTGCGCAGAAAGTGAAAAAAGTGCCAAAGACACCTCTTCTGAGAACATTGTCCTGAATGTGTATAACTCCGCAGACTACATCCTTGAAGATTCCTACGAAGAAAACGCAGAAGGAAAAAAGGAACTTGTTCCCGGATTGGTGACGCAGTTCGAGACCTACTGCAAGGAAGAATATGGTGTCAACGTCAAAGTCAACTATTCCACCTTCGATACAAACGAGAATATGCTTTCCGAACTCAAGACTGGAAAAGCCAACTACGATCTCGTCTGTCCGAGCGACTATGTCGTTCAGAAGATGATCCGAGAAAATATGATTGAACCCTTCGACACTGATTCCACCCCAAACTATGACAAATATGTCTCCCGCTATGTCTTAAGCAAAATCAATTCAATCGAAATCGATGGAAAAAGCAACGTGGTCGGGAACTATATCCGCGGCTATATGTGGGGAACGCTCGGCATCCTCTATAACGACAACTACTTCGCTCTGAAAAACCGCAACATCACCGCCGAGGAAATGGACGAGGATATGAAATCCTGGAACTCCCTATGGGATGAGAAATATCGAAATCTCCTTTCCATCAAGGATTCTGTCAGAGATACCTATGCCCTTGGCATCTTCCATACTTACAATGAGGACTTCGAACTCAACGGAAAGGAATATCAAGGTCTCTCAACCTTGAAGAAACTCCATGACGAGAAGAAACTCAGCGATGAGGAATACAATGAAAAAGTCACGGAAATTTTCAATCTCTGCGATGACACAACCCTGAAGAGAGTCGGCGAGCAGCTTGTCGAACTCAAGTCGAAGGCATTCGGCTTTGAAGTCGACAGTGGAAAGACCGACATGGTCAAAGGTGATAAATTCGCCATCAACCTTGCCTGGTCGGGCGATGCCGCCTATGCCATGGACTTAGCTGATGAATATGCCGAATCCGGAACCATCGAAGGCGAAGAAGTCGAAGACGCGAAATCAGGAACCGACCTCAAATACGTCCTTCCGGAAACCGGAGCCAACATCTGGTTCGATGGATGGGTCATGCCAAAAGGCGCCAACAAATTATGGGCAAGCCGCTTCGTCGATTTTCTCTCCATGCCCGATCATGCTGCCGCCAATATGGAATATATCGGTTATACTCCCGTCATCGCCGGCGATTCCATTCTCGATCTGATCCAGTCCTGGTACGATGAAAGATATGATTCCGAAAACGAAATAATAGACTACGATTCCATCCATGCGGATGATATAGACTTCTCCGAAAAGTACTTCACCAAGGATATCCGCTATTTCTTCAAGGATACACTTGAAGAAAAAGATCTCGAAGAAGATGGTGTCTTTATCCTCTCCCTTGAGAATAAGAACAAACAGTTCGATACCCAATACCCTGCTGAAGAGGAACTCCCCCATTTGGCCGTCATGGCTGATTTCGGAGAACAGAATGCCAGCATGCTCCTCATGTGGGAATCCGTGAAGAACACGTCTCTCCCGATTTGGTCCTACTTCCTGATTCTCGCTATCTTCCTCATCATCGTCGGCCTCTTTATCTTCTCTTATGTGAAAAAAGCCGCAGTCAGAAAAAGAAGAGCAGAAAGAAAACTCGAAAGAGAAAGAAAAGCAGCCGCAAAATAAAAAAACGTTTCATTCGATTCGCCAGGAATCCAACGTTGGATTCCTGGTTTTCTTTGTATGACAAGAAAACCCTCTTGAAGAATAGACTTCCATCAATGTTAAACTAACACTGACTAAAAAATCAGTGAATAAAAATTCAGTGTTCTGGAGGTGATTATGTTCATTCATAGAGAAAAAGAATTCATGGAAATCAAAACCGAACTGGAGAAAATATCCAGAAAAATCGTCATGTATGGAAAAAGAAGAGTTGGCAAAACAGCCTTGCTGAAGAAAATCATGGAAGAGAGGGATGACTGCATCTATTTTGAATGCATCCAAGATACGCTCGATTCGAACCTAAAATTATTGAAGGAGGTCTTAAGCAAGTTTTTTCTCTTCCTTCCTATGTTTCTTTTGACAATTTCGAATCGATCTTCGAATACCTGAACAGTCTCAATCGAAAATTAACAATCATCATCGATGAATATCCTTATCTAAAAAAATTAAATCATGCGAATACGATTGACAGCCAGTTCCAAAATATATCGACAATTTCTCTGACAACCTGAATTTTATCCTTTGTGGATCTGAAATCAATATGATGAATGAACTTCTGACGGAAGGAAATCCTCTCATTGGAAGATTCACAAAAAAGATCTATATTGAAGAATTGAACTATCTTGAATCCTCCTCCTTTTATGGCAACAAGTCCATCATGGATAAAATTGCCTTTTATTCCGTATTCGGAGGAAGTCCGTTCATCAATTCTTTCCTCGATCAACACGAATCTCTTAAGGAAAATCTAAAAAGACTATTCTTGGATGAGCCGAGTCCTGTCTATAATTACGCAGATTCTCTCCTCATATCCGATGCAAACAATCATCTGCAGTCCAAAAGAATCATCGCCTTTATTTCAAACGGAAAAAAGAGATATTCGGAAATCGAAAGTCATGTCGATAATGAAAAAACTGGCAAGATTGCAAAGTCATTAAAATCACTCGTCGCAATCAAGTTGCTGAAAAAAACGTATTCAATGAATAAAATGAAGGATGATAAAAAAGCCTATTACGAAATCAACGACAATGTCTTGCGTTTCTTTTACACCTATGTCTATGGTCGGAATTCCTTGATTGTCTCTCTTGGAGCGGAGAACTTCTACGAAAACTATATAAAAGAATCCCGCTTCACTTTCCAATCGCATCGTTTCGAGGAAATCGTCCGGAATTATTATTCCCTCTTAAGTCGAAAAGGAACACTGAAAGAAGTCAAAAATATAGGAACCTATTATTATGATGATTCGAAGAACAAGACGAATGGGGAATTCGATGTTGTCATCGAATTCAACGACTCCATCAAGATTATCGAAGTAAAATATTATAAAAACAAACTGGCAAGAAAAGAGATGGAAAAAGAGATCGACCAGATAAAGAATCTGAAAACCAATTTCAAGATTGAATCTGCATTTGTCGCAACATCCGGCTATGAGGATTCACCCTACGAATGTCTCGATATCCATTCCTTATATGACAAGAAGATTCTCTTCGTGCTAAGAATGGATTTTCTATCCGATTCTCTTCATGATTGCTTTGACGAGCTGGCTGGCGATATTGATTTTGCTCACCGCCTCGATTTCGGTGAAAAAGGCATTGCCATTGGCTTCGATGAAGACCGGTTCTCCATCATCGGAGATACCGACATCGATGCCAGCATAAAGAAGTCCAAGAGCTTCGCTGGCCTTCAGGGCAAGTTTTTTATAGGATTCATCCAATGTATCTGTCACATCCCGACCTGTCCCGCCAAGAGCGATATTGGAACGAAAATCATGACTGTTTTTTCTTTCCATGCAGGCAATGACTTTCTGATCAATCACGATAATACGATAGTCGTGGCCTTGATGAACAGAGAGAAATTTCTCATAGAGATGCTGTGTAAGACAATATTTCCCTTCGATTTCCTCCAGTTCCTTCCTGTCATGAACAAGTCGGACCTGTTTTCCCAAGGAACCATGGCATTCCTTGAATACGAGAGGATATCCAAGTCTTTTTTCCAAAACGTCAAGAAAAAGATTTCTTTTTCCCATATCCGGATTGGATGTATAGCATAAAGGAGCAGGAATCGTTTCCGGAACAACGACGCCTTTTTTCTGAAGAGAAAGAATGGAGAGCATCTTATCATCTGAAAGCATCATCGATTCATAGGAATTGAACAAAGGAAGTTTCATGGAAAGAACCTTGGCAAGATACATATCCTTGTCAAAATCCATGGCAAAGGAATAGTCCGTCAAATCCAATTCAATTTCATCCCCACGACAAAAGGGAAGCAGAGAGAGAGCATCCCTCACTTCGCATTCCACTCCATAGGGAAGGAATTCTTCTTTCAGCCTTTTAATTTTATAGGCGTTATTCGGATTGTTTAGATATCCATTGATAACAAAAAGAGCTTTTTTCATAGATGATTTTCGATTTGAACGAAAAAGGCCGGATTGCTTTTCAAGAGTGAATCCAAGCCTTTCATTTTTATTTCAGATTTTCAGCAATATCTCTTGCGACCGAGACGCCTGTGGCACTGGCCTGCATGAGACCTCTTGTGACACCGGCACCATCGCCAATGGCATAAAGGCCTTCAATATCCGTCATGAAACGGTTGTCGACCTTGATTTTGGAAGAATAGAACTTCACCTCGACGCCATAAAGAAGGGTATTCTTGCTATAAAGACCTGGTGCGATATTGTCAAAAGCCTTAAGAGCCTCGACAATGCTTGTCAGCTGTCGATGTGGCAAGACAAAGGATAAATCGCCTGGAACAGCCGTCTTCAGTGTCGGAACAGTCGTCGATTTGGCTAAACGGGACGCCGTCGTTCTTCTTCCCTTGAGAAGATCGCCCAAACGCTGGACCATGATCGGACCACCTGTCAACATATTGGCAAGTTTGGCAACATATTGACCATATTCAATCGGTTCATGGAATGGTTCGGTGAACTTGGTCGAAACTAGGACGGCAAAATTCGTGTTATTTGTCCAAAGCTTGGTATCACCATAGGAATGGCCGTTGACAACAGCCAAACCACCTTCATAGTGTTCTTCAGAGACGACACCGCCCGGATTCATGCAGAAGGTTCTCACCTTGTTCTCATAGGTATCGGAATAATAGACCAATTTTGCTTCATAAAGAACCTTCGTCAATTTGTCCATGACGGAATTCGGGCATTCGACACGGACGCCGATATCGACTTCGTTGTTGGTATTGACAAGACCAAGTTTCGTTGCCTGTTTGCTGAGCCAGTCAGCACCGCCTCTTCCTGGGGCAACAACGATATGCTCAGAATAGACAACCTCTTCTTCTTTGCCTCGAGTCTGGATTTTCACACCGACAACCTTGTTATTTTCTTTAAGAATGTCATGTGCAGTTGTCAGTTCCAAGAATGTGGTATTCGTCTTTTCGACAAGATAATCGTGCATACCAATCAAAACAGAGACAGCTCTTTCTGTTCCTAAGTGTCTCACTGGGCACTGGACAAGATGAATGTTGTATTTCGAACATTCATAGGCAATCTCCTCCACACGCGGATCATCCTGGCCAAAGACTTCTTCAGTCGCTCCAAAATGAAGATAATACTGATCCGCATCATGAATCAGTTCCATCGCCTTTTCATGGCCGACATATTCATTGATATGTCCGCCGACTTCATCATTGAGAGACAATTTTCCATCCGAAAATGCGCCAGCTCCCGCCCATCCGTTGACGATGGCACAGGGATCGCAATGGACGCAATATCCCAATTTTCTTGCCGGGCAGGTTCTGGATGCAAGATTTCTTCCCTGGTCGACAATCAGAACCTTGGCATCCGGCTTCTTAGCCGTCAGTTCCAAGGCTGTAAAAATACCAGCCGGACCTGCTCCGATGATAATTGCATCATAATGTTTATTTTCCATAAGACAGACCTCCCCATAGAATGCATTTGATTATACAATATGAAAGCCCTTAACCCTAATGATTTTTCATGAAAACTCTATCACGGATGAAAGTCTTTCCTTTCTCTTCGATTCATCTTATAATATTCGATAATCACTTCTGTTTCGAACCATTTTTATCAAATTTTGATTGTCATTCCTGGGCGCACACCATAGGATTCCTGGTTGACAATCGAGGTTTCGAGTTGTCCTGATGCGTTGACATCATTCACATAGCGAGAGAATGTGTTGTCCGGGGAACGTGTCCAATACATCGAACAATGATTTATATTGCCCTTTGTTTCTGAAACAGCGCCTGTGGCAAGGGCATAATCCGTCAATCGACCCACACGGCTGGAGTCGTTAGCAAAATAAGAAGTGTTCTTATATTCCTGATAGCTAAGAAGATAGAGATTATCCGATGTGTTCTCACTCGCATAGCGGTTTGTGCTATTCGATGTTGTCGAAGCGGAATTATCCACATCCTTTCTCTGAATCGATGTGGAATCAAGAGAGAAGGCCGTCTTTAAGAAATCGCCATTCAGCCAAGATCGGATTTCAGAATTCTTGTAGCTGCTGGCATAATACCCATTTTGTTTTCCATCATAGGATTCATTATATCGACGAGCATCCAAGACAAGAGAAGATACAAGAGAATATTCTCCATTATCGGAAGAGAGGATCTTCCATTCAATCGGTTCACACTTGAACCAATAGACCGTCGCATCCTGGATTGTCGTTCCATCGTTAAATGTATAGTTGGATTCATAAGGAGAAGACGTCATCTTTGCGTAATAGAGACCATTATAGAGATAATAGCCATTCTCTTCGGCCAAGGTCAATGCATTCAACGCAGAAAGAAGAGTATTATCCGACACATAGGTCTGTGGATAAAGACCATACGTGATGGTGTTCTTGCTCTCATCAAGAGAAGGAAGAATCCCTAATTTTTTCTGCTCTTCCTCATCTTGCTTCATCAAGAAATGTGCAACAAGGGAAACATCCTCTGCCGGCATGACAAAAGAATAGGTTTCCTGATTGCTCACCTTCTTTTCCCCGTCATACCAGCCGCCAAAGGAATAGTTCTCATTCGCATTGGCTTTGATTGTAATCGTCTCGCCGGTATAGCCTTGACCAGAAACAATCGTGACACTTCCTTTCGATGTATCCTGGCTTGTCACGGAAAGTTGATTGAGCTGAGCTTCCCATTTTGCCTCAAAAATAAGATTTCCTGTGGATCCTTTTTCGATGCCCGTAACCTTTTTTCCATCCGAATACCAGCCTAAGAATGTATAACCATCCTTTGTCGGGGAAGAGAGAGAAATCTCATCCTCGATTGTGTATGTGCTTGGATTCGAAGAAGCGTTTGTTCCGCCATCGAGATTGTAGGTGATGGAATAGTCGACACATTCCCATTTGGCATAAAGATCAAGATTGCCATAGCTTCCTTTTCTGATGCTCGTGCATCTGTTCGAATAGGAAGAATCAAGATACCAGCCTAGGAACGTATAGCCATTTCTTGTCGGAGAGGAAAGAGAAATCGTTTCTGACTCGATGGTATAAGAAGTCGGATTGGAAAGTTCATCGATTCCGCCATTGAGATGATAGCTGATCGAATAGGTAATGATTGTCCATCTTGCCTCAAGAGAGAAATCTCCCGTCGTCCCCCTTGGAATCGAGGTGATTTTCTCTCCGTTGCTATACCAGCCGTTGAAGGTATAGCCTAATTTCGTCGGGGAAGAGAAAGAAACCTCTTCTTCAATTGTATAGGAAGAAGGATTTGCAGAAGAATTGATTCCGCCGTCGAGAAGATAGGTGATGGAATAACTCCTCGCATCCCAAACCGCCTTCAAATGAAGGCTTTGATCATACTGATAGATTCCCTCATCCTGAATCGCATTTCCATTCTCATCCTGCCATTCCTTGAAGATATAGCCATCTCTTGTCGGAAGCGGAAGAGAATAAGAGGAATCATAGGTCACTTGGACTTCATCCTGAGATATCTCGCCCTGATTCGAATCGAGATGGATTGTATAGTCATTGGCTTTCCAATTGGCCTTGTAGTTCTTGTTTCCGACGCTTCCTTTGGGCAGGGTGTAGTCTTTTGTCGGCGATGACAAATCTAAGGAAGTCCATCCTAAGAAGGTATACCCTTTTTTCTTAGGGGTTGGCAAAAGAAGAGATGTTTCGCAGTCATAGGACGATGGAAGATTTTCTGCGGTTCCACCATCAAGGTCATAGGTGATTTCATAGGAAACAAGATCATACGTCGCCTTAAGAAAAAGACTCGCGGAGTGATTCTTGGAGTCAAGAGAATAATCCTTCAAAACCCAATGTGAGAAATCATATCCCGTATAGAGTGCTTCATTCTCAATATATTGTTTGGATTTCTTGATTCTTTCGTTTGCCTTACTTGCCGTGCCACCATTTCCGTCATAGCTGACATCGATGGTTCCGCCGATATTGTAGATATAGTCAATTCCTGTTTCGTAATCAAGATTGTCAAATGCTCTTCCAGCGTTCAGCATCATAGAAAGATTCGCCCCATCACCATGGCTTCCGTTTTTTTCTAGAAGAGTGGAGGCCTCGTCATAATTCTTCGAATCGATCAAATTCAAAATTTTCTTTTCTCTTCCGTTTGGAACAAAGACAAGGAAGGTCATCAAAAGAGTGCCCGTCAGAGCAAGGGCGGATGAAGCAGAAGCAATCGAGATGATTTTGATTTTCTTTTTCTTCTTTTTCTGAAGACGTTCAAATTCCTCCCTTTCCTTTTCACATTCATATTCATAGTCCTTGATGATCTTCTCATACTTGGAAAGAAGGTCTTTCGCATCCTTGTATCCCAAAATGGACTTCAAAGCCGTACAGTTCTTCTTCAGTCTCGAATAATCCTTCGCAGGAGAGATTTCTCTTTCAAAAAGGCAGGAACGATACACCGTTTCCTTTCTCTTGATTTCTTTCAGGCGGAGGCATTCTTCCATTTGACTTTTCGAATCGAAAGAATTGATGATGCTCTTAAAGAAATTGGCCGCTTCCTCATAGCGTTCCTTTTTCTTTAAATCCATTGCGGTCGCATACTGGTTTTTCAGATAAAGTTTTCGACAGTCATCAATCTGCATGGAAGAAGATTTATAATCCCTGACCTTTTCGAAAAGGAGAATGGCTTCCTTGTATTCCTTCTTAGCCTTGAGAACCATCGCTTTCTGGTAGATAGCCTCTTTTTCGAGATTCAGACATTCCTCTGCCTGTTTCCTGCTATCCTTATACGTTGGGATTTTTGAAAATGTTTGACTCGCCTCCCGATATTTCAGCTCCGCCTTCAGCTTCAGAGCAGAGGTATAAATGTTTGAGAACGATTCTTCCTGTTTCCTTTTGATGATTGACTGATTCGTCAAAGAAAGGATTCTCTTTTGACTCTCATCTCCGAATTCATAGGCATGGTGATAATTCACACATGTCTCAAGAGGTTCTGAGACGTTTTTCAGTTGTTCGATTTTTCCGCAGCGATTCTCAGCCAAGAGTTTGAGAAAATAGGCTTGTCCATTCTTTGCCTCCTTATAGAGGATTTTATCGAGCAGCCGGTCTGCTTTTTCATATTTTCCATCATCGAGAAGAACTTCCGCCTTCGAAATCATCTCATCGACACTCAGTTCGACTTTCTCTTCCTCATTTCCAAAAAGAAGTTTCAATCCATAATGACGGACACCGACAAGAAGAATTCTGCCCGCCTCCTTAAGGGATATGTTTCTTCGTTTCGAAATCATGGAAACATAAAGAGAGAATTGATCAAAATCCAAGTCAAAATCATTAAACTGCTTCTTATCCTTGAAGACAGACCAGATATCCGAATAGAAGGTGATGAAATAATCGTACATCTTCCTCTGATCCGGTTTTTGAAGAACAAGTCCGACCTTGCCATTGAGTTTCGAATAGGCTTCCTTCTTTTTCTTGCTCGAAAGATTCGAAGCCGGTATTGTCGCGCCTTCCTTGACTTTCTTCGCTTTGGCCTGGGTGATTTCATTGTCCGAGGCCGAAGATGAGATGCCTAGAAACTCGTAGAGATTTCCACAGCCCAGAATCGAATAATAGATGTCCAATCCATCAAAGGGAGCAAACTCATCATCTTTCGGCATCAGTTCATCTAAAGCGTCATCTTCAAAGACCCAGAAGCCTTTCTGTTCTGCTTCGCTGACAAGTTCCTCGAATGAAAAGATATTCTCATTCGAAATACGATTCTCGGGAGAATCAGTAATTTTCTGTATCAGGGAAGGAAGAACGATTTTCGTCGACTTCGACGCACTCAATAGGTAGCCTAAGGAATTCTGTAACGAAAGTCTCTTCAAGTTCGTGAGTTCTTTTCTTCTTCCTCCTGAATTGGGAACATATTTTTTCGTCGTGGAATTATAGGTGGCATCATGGACAAGGATTTCGACAGCATCATTTTTCAGGTCGCGAGCCAAACGTGGATTTTTCGGATTGGTGTCGCTAGCCTTCTTCTTGATGATGGCATCGATCGCATTTATATTTTTCTCGGAGGGCTTAATTCGATAATAACGGAAATAATTGTATTCCACATCTTTGAGTTCTTCTAAGGTTCTTTGATTCGATGTTTCCATACACTCACTCCTTTTGTCTCAATCTTCTTCTATTTTAGTGTGTCAACGAATCGAATTGCAATTACAACAGGCAGAAAAATGAATAAATTCGTTTCTTTTTCTTGACTTCGGCAGAGAAGTCGGATATATTGTTCTACGCGGAAAAAACGCGACTAGGAAAGAGAACTTTGTTCACACCTGACTGGATTTTGTTCTGGTAGGTCAAATGCCTGAGTACTTCTATCGTAACAAAAAAGTTTTTTGTTGTGTATAGACTATTCAATGGATACAAAGAGTTCTCCCATCCTGGAGAACTCTTTTTTCTAGACATTCCATAGGAGGAATCGCTTATAAACACTTATCAAGGAAACAACAGCAATCGTCCACGCCCGAACAAGAGTCAGAATTCTGATTTGGTCAATGAGAGAATTCATTTCAAGGAAGTTCTTCTCATCGGACCAGAAGGAGAAGCCTTCGGTGTCGTCCCGATGAAAGTTGCTCAGCAGAAATCCATCGAAGCCGGTATGGACCTTCTTTGTGTTTCGCCCAATGCTAAGCCACCTGTCTGCCGAATCTTGGATTACGGCAAGTACAAATTCGAGAAAGACAAGAAAGCCAAGGAAGCCAAAAAGAATCAGAAGAAGACTGTCGTGAAGGAAATTCGTTTTACGGCTACAACCGATACCCACGACTTGGAGACCAAAGCCAAGGCAACAATTCGTTTCTTGGAAGAAGGAAACAAAGTCAAGGTGTCTGTCTTCATCAAAGGCCGTATGAGAAGCCGTATGGACATTGTCACCGAAACCCTGAATAAGTTCTTGGACATGGTAAAGGATTATTCGACCCATGAAAAAGAACCTGAGATGTTAGGCCGTGACTACTATGTCGTGTTAAGTCCGAAGAAAAAGTAAAATAGGAGGGCAATACTATGCCAAAAATGAAGAGTAAACGTGGTGCTGTCAAGAGATTCAAGTTCACTGCTGACGGCAAGGTCAAAAAGTGGAATCAGAACACTTCCCACTTGTCCCACAACAAGACCCACAAGATGATCCGTCACAACAGAAAAGCCAGATATCTGAATTCCGTTCAGGGAAAGAAGATGACTTCCTTAGTCAGCAAGTAAAGAGAGGTATTAGACAATGAGAGTTAAACGTGGTACTGTCCGTCACGACAATCGCAAGCGTATTTTAAAGAGAGCTGAAGGCTACTTCGGCGCCAGACATAAGCTTTACAAGACTGCCAAGGAAGCTGTCTTGAAGGCCGATGCCCATTCCTTCAATGGCCGTAAGGAAAGAAAGCAGGATTACAGAAAGCTTTGGATCAGACGTATCTCTGCAGCCTGCAAGCTCAATGATATTTCCTATTCCCAGTTCATGTATGGCATGAAATTAGCCAACATCGAGCTCAACAGAAAGATGCTTTCTGAATTGGCCGCAACCAACCCTGAACAGTTCAAGTCTCTCGTGGACACTGCCAAGGAAGCCATCAGCAAAGAAGCAAAGTAAAAATTCACTGTCAGCGAAAGCGGAATCGCCGCATCGCTGGCAGTTTTTCTTTGCAAGAAAAAAGTCTGTCATTTCACATCTTTTTATTTTTTGTATCTTGTTTATAAATCAATCCTTTAAACATCCAATAGGAATAACATATACACCATCTTCTCTCTTGTAACCATATTCAGTGCCAGTTATAACAAGTTTTAAATCTGGTGTTCTTAAAGGTATTTCTTTATTTTTATTGTTATGTTCTATTATTAATTTTTCTATTTCGCACAAATGCTTAGCGCCCTGCTCAATTTGATTTTGACCAAGTTTGATTTCAATTAACGCGTACCTTCCATCATCTAAATGCAATACCGCATCTGCTTCTAACCCACTTCTATCTCTGTAATACGAAACGTAACCATTGTGTTCCGATGAATATATCTTTAAATCTCTAATAACTAATGACTCGAATAAAAAGCCTAATGTTTTGTAATCGTTATTAAAATATTCTGGCGAAATTCCTAGTGCTGCAGTTGCTATCGATGGATCGATTAAATTCTTTTTCTTGGATGATCTAATAGCTGTTTTTGATCTAATAGCCGGGCACCAAGCATCAATATCTTCAATAATGTACAATTCTTCTAATGCATGAATATAGTCATAAAAAGTTTGTATTGAAATATCACATGTTGATAAAACATCTTGGTAAATAGTTTTTGTATCCGCGTTTGTGCAAATGTTCCTAGCATAAGACTTTAAAATAGTTTTGGCCCAGATAGGGTTTTTCTTTGCTCCGTCAATCGTTGATATATCTATTTCACAAGTCTGGTTAAATAATTCTTTTGATATTTGTAACTGTGCTTTTTTGCCTAATAGATTAATGCTTCTTGGCCATCCACCTCTACAAATTGCATATTTAATTTCATCAAATTTCAAATCAGAAACACAGCTGTCGAGATTTTTGCTGTTGAACAAGTCAAATAACGATATTTTCCCATTCGAATCTCCACTTTCATACAAACTCATTGGATACATTTTTAATGTTGAAATTCTTAATGTGCCTGTATGAGGTGTTTTTACCTTTTGCGAAGATGAACCAGTTAATATGTAGCTACCAATTAAATTATTATCGTCGATGTCTTTTCTGATTGCACCCCAAATTTTAGGAGCGTCTTGCCATTCATCAAACAAAATTGGCTTTTCTCTTTTAAGAAGATCCGATGGGTGATTGTTAGCGATTAATAAAAGGTTTTCTCTTTCGTCTTCATTTTGAAAATCAACAACAGTTTTAGCTTTTTGCTTTGCGGTTGTTGTTTTGCCACATCCTTTTGGACCAACTAAAAGAACGCCACCCAAAGAACTCATCCGAACATCAAACTGAGCATCAATAATCCTTTTTTTATAGTTCATTAAAAGTGGCCTCCTTAGACTTATATTTTACTACAGTAGATATTTAATTCAATATATAATTGAAGCATTTGCTCATTTTCGTTTGAAACATTTGTTCGTTTTTATTTGAAAGATTTGTTCATTCTTATTTGAAACATTTGCTATGATTTTGACATATTTGTTTTTAGTTTTCGTCTTCCTTCACTCTAAAACAATAATGGCATAGCAATACATATACATGTCTTTGAATCACATGGTATCTATTTCTAAGTCTTTTTAACAAAAACTTTGTAAAGCAGATACCTTTTCTTTGTTTCGAACCTTAATTGCTGAATTCCCAAGGGAAGTGGTCATTTTCTCATGATGTTCTTCTAAAATGAGAAACTGACAGGCCTTCTTCAATCAGAATTCTTCTTCGTTGTTCGTAATGTGTTCAACCTGAACGTTCTTGATGCATTCATGAACCATAGTCTTGTAGTCGAATTTTTCTTCCAATTCATGGACGACGTCGATATTCGGATGGGTCACTGGGTCTTTCAGAGTGAAAATCGTACAGCAATCTTCATAAGGACGAATCGAAATGTCATATGTTCCAATTTCCTTGGCCAAATCGATAATCTCTGTCTTGTCATACGTTGCCAACGGACGGATAAACGGGTGTTGGCCAACTTCTTCAATCACCTGCATGGAATAGAGAGTCTGACTCGCAACCTGACCGATTGACTCTCCGCCAGAGAGAACGAGGTCGTTATGCTTGAAGGCAATGCCATCGGCAATTCGAAGCATCATTCTACGCATGATGGTGACACAATAACTCGGACCGGCGACCTCGTAGATTTTTCTTTCCAAATCCGTGAAAGGGACAATATAGAGCTTGATATCCGGCTGATAGTCATTCAGGACATGAAGAAGATCATGGATTTTGTCAATGACAGCCTGCGAAGTATACGGAGGAGCCGCGAAATGGATGCACTCGAGCTTGACGCCTCTTTTCATCATCAAATAGGCAGCAACAGGCGAATCGATGCCACCCGAGAGAAGGCAAAGCGATTTTCCAGCGATGCCAAGAGGATAGCCGCCCAATCCCTTTGTCTTGATGCCATAGACATAGGCGGATTCCTCACGGATATAGACATCGATGAGAAGATCCGGATGATGGACATCGACCTTGGAATCCGGGTTGTTTTTCAGAATATAGCCACCGACTTTCCTTGAGACTTCATCCGAATGGATAGGGAAGGACTTGTCGGCTCTCTTTGTCTGAATCTTGAACGTGTGTTTGCCAGAATGCTGATAGAGGGCATCGGCTTCCTTTTGAATCTCTTCAAGGTTCTTTTCGACGCATTTCGCAAGGGCAAAAGAGCCGATGCCAGAAACCTTTTTGAGCTTTGCGCTCACCGAAGAAAAGTCTTCACCATGAAGAAGAATGTAGATATGATCCTTCTTGATTTCATATTCAAGGGTCGGAAAATCCTTCAGAGCATATTTGATGTTCTTTCCCAAAAGACGGATAAAATCCATGATGTTTCTTCCTTTGGTTCCCAATTCGCCAAAGAAAACAATGATCATATCTGTTGACATTATTTTTGCCTCACTTTGATTTCACTTAATATCTGATTCAGTTTCTTCATAAATTCCTCGCCCTGGCTAATCGGTTCATTCCCAGAGAAGGAAAGACGGATACCATTTGAGGCGATGTTTTCATCATAGCCTGCATTCTTCAAGACGCTCGAATAACCTGCTTCCCTTGAGGAACATGCCGATTTTGTCGAAACATAGATTCCCGCATTCGATAAAGCTTCTGCGATGACGCTTCCCTTATGTTCCTTCAAAGCAAAGGAAAGAATGAAAGGAGTTGCCGTCAAGGGAGAGGTAATGACCACTTCTGGAATCTTGGCAAGTTCCTGCCGGAGATATTGATTCAGAAGCAGCGCATTTTTTCTTCTATCCTTCTTGCTGGCAGAAGAGATGCGAAGCGCACAGGCCAAAGCACAATCCAAATTGGTCGCACTTGTTCCAGCGCGGAGGTTCTCCTCCTGGCTTCCACCAAGAATCAGAGGATTGATTTCGACATTTTTCTTTTTCACAAGAACGCCGGATCCTTTCAGGCCGCCGATTTTATGCCCGGAAAACGTCATCAAGTCGTAATCGAGAGGATAAAGTTCTTCCTTGGCAATCGCCTGGGTGGCATCGACATGCAAAAAAGCCTTCGTATTCTTGACAATCTTATAAATTTCATGGATTGGGAAGATGTAACCGACTTCATTGTTCACCGCCATGATGCTCACAAGCGAAGTATGGTCATCAATTTCTTTCTTCAGCTGTTCGAGATCGAGATGTCCTTCCTTGTCATAATCAAGATAGACGACATCAAATCCTTCCTTTTCGAGCTGTTGGAAGACATTCGTCACGCTCGGATGCTCAGCCTTGGTCGTGATGATCTTCTTTGCCCACCCCATATTGTGATAGGCCACACCTTTGATGGCAAGATTGTTTCCCTCCGATGCGCCGCTTGTGAAAATCACCTCCTGGGAAAGGACACCCAGATATTTGGCAATCTGACCTCTGGCTTTCTCGAGCATATTCGAAGAAGAAAATCCCAAGCCGTGATTGGATGAAGCGTTGGCAAAATAGTCATTGGAAATCTTCACATAGGTATCCAAGACTTCCTTATAGGGCTTTGTCGTCGCCGCACAATCAAAATAAATCATAGCCAACACCTCCTTCAATGAAATAGACAAACCATTATATTATAAAAAGGATGTGGTTTTCTAAAAAAAATTCCTTCCCCTGAGAAAGAGGAAGGAGATATTCATTCAGAAACGGAACTTCCCGAGAATGTTTTCACAACATTCAGGGCTATATAGGTCGCTCGGGCGAAATCGCCTTCCAAGAAGGAACTCTCCGCCTGGGCAAGAAGGGGACGGGCATCCGAATAGCCTCTTCGATAGGCATTGGCATAGACGATAGCTGCCTCGGCCTTATTCGCTTCTTCCTTGGTGGCTTCAACACTGTGGACAAATCCGGTGACTTCCTCCTTGAACGGGAAGAATTCGCTCTTTGCCTTCGGAACATCGATAGGTTGACTTGTGACAATCCCGTAGATGTGCTTGATTGTCTCGAAATCCTTCGTGAAAACATCCTTGACAGAATTCGTATAGGAACTGACTCCAAGCTGATTCACGGTGTTCTGAGCCTTCTTAAGCTGGGTGAAGCAATCCCGAATTCCATAGAAAACCTGAGAGGAATCTTCTTTGAGGGACTTGAGATAATTCGAATAGTCATCCATGACCTGAATAACCTTGGTCATCTCGTTATCCATATCGGTAATTTTTCTTGTGATGACGACATAGGGCTGCTTTGCTGATGTGTCGAGATAGGAATCCAATTCTCTTTTGAGGATACCGATATTCTCGATGTCGATCTTCAGGCTCTTCATCTGGGAAACATATTTATCATCAAGAACAAACGACTTCTGATAGAGAGGTAGCTGATTCATCATTCTTGCATATCTCTTCTCGACGCTGAACGAGGAATCCGCTAAGGAATTCTGTCTCGAGAAATAAATGTCCTTGGCTTTTCTTTCCTCTTCGAATCCTGCAAGAATATCTGTAATCTGCGACTGGATCTGCGAAATTTTTTCTTTGGCATTTCGGATATCCAGAACCATGAGCTGCGATTGGATACTGGCGATTTTCTCTCGCATGGCCTTCACCTTGTCTTCTACATGCATTTCTGAGACGATGAAGCCATCCTTGACCATCTTCTGATATTCTTCCATCAGCGAATTCAGTTTTTGAGGAATCACTGTGCTGACAGAGACTTCCAGGGATGGCAGGTCAGCAAGAACATTGTTGACGGCATCGAAGAGTTTTTCTAAGGAAGAGAGGATTTTCTTCGCCTCCTCGAAGTTGGCTTCATCCGAATATTTGTCAAAGAGATCGAACTTTTCTTCGCTGGTCGAAAAGATTTTCTCAAAAGGCTTTTCAAGAGGACTCAGTTCGATCTTATGTTCTTCATAGAATGAATGGATATCACGATATTTCGATTTTGCAATGACTGCATTGGAATGGATATCATTGTCATCCTGAAGGATGCTGGTCAGATCCGAATTGAAGTTGCAGACTGCGATGCTGAAATCCTTGATGGCATCCGCTGTTTCTCTTTCTGCTTTCTTGTATTCCTTGTAGTTCTTTTCCTTGATCAGATCATTGAGGGAGTCCAAGGCTGTTGCGACATCCTTGTCTCTTTTATTGACAATATCATCGTACTGTTTCTGTCTTTCGAGATACATCGAATTGAAGTAGGAATTGTTCGCTCCAAGCGTCTTGAGTCGATTGACCATATTCTGGCAATCAGACGTCAACTGCAGATGATATGTATCGTAGGTCTTTCTCAGATTCGAAGAAGCCGAACGGAATCTCTTCTTGTAGAAAACGTAAAAGAGAAAGAAGAGACCGATAGCCACCACAAGAGCAGCAATGACAATTCCAGCAACACCCGCACCGCTAAGCAAAAAATAAGTAGGCATTGATTTTATTCTCCAATACTACTTCGTGGTTTCTCTCTTGTTGAATGTAGCACGAATCTTGAACGTCTTCTGCTTGACACCATCGGACTCATTGAGGAGCTTGGTCAGCATACGGACGGCAATCGATCCGACTTTAAACATATCGATAGAGAAACTCGAAACCTGCGGACGCACGATATAGGAATATTTCGAGCCGATTTCCGCAAGAACCTGGACATCCTCCGGAATTCTCAAGCCCGACTCCTGAGCTGCATTGACGACAGCGGCTGCAAGAGAATCTCTCGGAGCAACGAAATATCCGCTGCGATGCGTCTTGAAGAATTCCTTCATTCCGGCATAGACGATGCCATAAGAATCGTTGAACTGGATGGTCTGGATATGTTTTCCGTTATTCTGGCCATATTCGATGAGGCCATCGCGAATCTCGCCAAGCATCTTTCCCTGGTTGACGATGTCGAGAATATAGACATCATCATTTCCCTGCATGAGATGCTCTTTGACAACATCCATCACAGGCTCCTTGTATTCGATGATGATGCTTCCAAGGGCTTCGCCTTCCATATCATGTCCGACAACGATGAGCGGAATGTGGTAATTCTGGATGGAACGGATTTCATCCGTCCCGAGTTCATCATCATAGATGACCGCACCATCGACATGGCTCTTGATCAAAGACTCAATCATCTGGGCTGCATCTTCCTTGGTTCTCTTGGTGACAAAGATGGATGTGATATAGCCATAGATCTTAGCAATATCGATCATGCCATCAAGCATGTTGGAAACATAGGAATATCCAGTGGACGGAATCATGATACCGATATTGGTGGATTTTGAATTTGCCAAACCCTGAGCCAATGCACTCGGCTTATAGCCAAGTCTCTGAATGGCCTCATTGACTGCTTTTCTTGTTTTTTCTGTGACATTGGGATGATTGTTGATAACACGGCTGACGGTAGCCAAAGAGACACCGGCGACTTTTGCAACTTCATAGATCGTTACACGATCCTTGTACATTTTCTTGTTGTCTTCCATTTCTTTCTCCTCCCCTAAGTATAATATACTTAGTTTTCACTTTTTAAAACATTATATAATGGAAGGGCTTCGAGATACAAACCCTTTATGAAAATATTTTCATAATTTTTCAATATTCCCTAATCTCTCGGATTTTTCTTGTTTTCATTTTCATAAAAAACGTAAAAGAAAAGCCAGTGATTCCATACCACTGGCCAATCAAGAAAACTAATTTCCCCAATCGTAGGTGATAACGTCGGCAAGGAAGGAATTCTTGTGTCCGCAGACCGGGCAGATTTCCGGAGCATTCTTGCCGATATGGACATGTCCACAGACCTGGCATTTCCAGACGACGAGGACACCTTCCTTGATGACAGCCTTGTTTCCACCAAGCTGATCGAGAAGTCCATTGTATCTGGCTTCATGTCGAGCCTCGATTTTTCCGACCATTTCCATCTTGGCTGCAATTTCCATGAATCCTTCTTCACGGGCAATCTTGGCCATTTCCGGATACATGATGGTCTGCTCATGGTTTTCACCGGCTGCGGCATCCTTGAGATTATCTTCTGTCGAAGGAATCTTTCCGTCATGCAGATACTTGAACCAGAGTTCGGCATGTTCATTTTCGTTTCGGCTCGTTTCCATGAAGAGTTCATAGAAATCCTGTCTTCCTTCCTTCTTGGCAACAGAAGCATAATAGGCATATTTCGTATGGGCCTGGCTTTCACCGGCAAAGGCAGCTTTGAGGTTTTCTTCCGTCTTGCTTCCCTTCAGTCTCTTAAAATCTTCTTCTTTCATAGCATTACCTCCAATGTGTCATCATTATAGACGATTTTGCCAAGTCAATTCCACAGAAACGCTTCGGTTCTTACAAGCGTTTTCATTCCATGAAGAATGCATAGGAATTGAATTTCTTTTTGACGGTTCTATACTAATACAACGGAAAGGTGACAAGAAAAATGACGAACATGAAAAAAGATAAATTCAGCTATTTCACTTATCTGAAGCCTTATCGGAAACACCTGATTTTGGCTGTCAGCACAATTCTGATCGAATGCGGATTGGAAATATCCCTGCCCTTTTTGATGAACCTGCTTCTTCAAAACGGCATGACGATGGATTTCCAGGACCAAACGAAATATACCCTCAATCTCTCCTATACTCTCATCATGGGAGGCATCATGCTTTCCTTTGCCGTTCTCGCCTTCCTGCTCGGCATGATTACGGCAAGAGCGACCGCAAAGGCTGGAAGAGGACTCGGCTATGAACTGAGAAAGCAGGAATATCGGAAGATTCAGGAATTCACTTTCTCCAACCTGGATGATTTCAGAATCAATTCCTTGATCACGAGAATGACCAATGATATCCAAATCATCTCTGATTCCTTCTGCCAGATGCTGCGTCCGGTGTTGAGAGCCCCGCTCCAGCTTGTCTTCGCAGCCGTCTTTGCTCTTCTCATGTCGAAGGAACTCAGTCTTGTCTTTGCAGTGGCTGTTCCACTTCTTGGCATCGCCTTATTCTTCATCGTCATCAAGGCAAGACCGCTTTTCTATAAATTGCAGACCTCATTGGACAACATCAACAGAACAACGCAGGAATCTTTGATTGCCGTTCGACTCGTCCGAGCCAATTCGAAGATGAATTACGAGGAAGAAAAATTTTCCTCCGTCAATTCAACTTCGAGAAAAATCGGAAATTCCGCCATGGGGCTGACATCCCTCAACATGGGATTCATGCAGCTGATGACCTATGCCTGCATCATCGCAGTTCTGTTTATCGGAGGACAGACGGCCATCCTGAAATCTCAGGATGCCAAGGCCGTCAGCAATATCGCGACCTTCCTAAGCTATGTCAACCAGATGATGGCATCCTTAAACATGCTCAGCAACGTCTTCATGATTTTCACGAGAAGCGCGGCAAGCAAGAAGAGAGTCCATGAAGTCTTCCAAGCAAAGCCGGAAATCGATGAAAACAAGGACTCTCCTCTTCATATCGAGAATGGATCCATCGAATTCGATCACGTTTCCTTCAAATACAAAGAAACCAGCAAGGAATACGTCATCAAAGATAATACATTTTCCATCGATGACGGACAGTTCATCGGCATTCTTGGCCAGACCGGTTCGAGCAAATCCACGCTCATCTATCTGATTGAACGTTTCTATGATGTCAACGAAGGAAAGATTCTTCTCTCTGGACACAACATCAAAGACTATCCTTTGGATGAGGTGAGAAAAAATATCGGCATTTCCTTCCAAAACCCGACTTTGTTCACAGGGACTGTCAAAGAAAATCTTCTCTGGGGAAGAAAGGATGCCAGCGATGAAGAAATTATCCAGGCCTGCAAAATCGCCTGTTGTTATGATTTCATCGTCAACAAGCTTCCGGATGGATTCGATACCCAGATCGGACAAGGCGGAAGCAATGTCTCCGGCGGACAGAGACAGCGCCTTTGCATCGCAAGAGCCCTTCTAAGAAAGCCAAAGATTCTCATACTTGACGATTCATTCTCAGCCCTGGATCGAATCACCGAAGCGGAAGTGAAGAGCAACCTCAAGAACGAACTTCCCCATATGACAAAGATCATCATCTCCCAGAAAGTCTCCACCATTCAGGACGCCGATAAGATCATCGTTCTGAATGAAGGCAAGATCAATTCCATCGGAACGAATGAAGAATTGCTCAAGAACGATTCCATCTATCAGGATATCTATCACATCCAAATGGAGGGTAAATAATCTATGGAAAGAAAAACAAAACCCGACAATCTTGTAAAAACACTTCTTCGCCTCTTCTCTTATATGAAGGACATCTGGCCACTCATCCTTTTAGTCATCCTTATGGCTCTTTATTCTGGTGTCACAGAAACCCTGGTCACCCGGATGGCTGGAAATGTCACCGATGGCATCCTCGAGAGCATCCACGAGACCTCCCAAGTCCGTTTCGAAAGACTCGTCAGTGACCTTGTTCCCATCATCATCGTCTGCTCCATCGGATTCCTTTGTGCCTTTCTCTACAATTTCATCATGGTCCGAGTCACCCAGAGAGTGCTCTTTCGAATCCGAAATGAATTGATGCATAAGATGCAGGTTCTTCCAATCAACTACTTCGATAGACACACACACGGGGAAATCATGTCCTATTTCACCAACGATGTCGATAGCATCGTCAACGCCCTGAATGATTCCTTCTCGAATATCTTCTTCTCCTCCGTGAAGATCGTCTCGACGATTCTCACTCTCTTCCTCATCAATGTCTATCTCACCTTGATTGTCATCGGCTTTATCATCATCATGTTCGTCTTTATGTACTTCAACACGAAAGCCAGCAAGAAATATTTCCGCCAACAGCAGAAATCCCTCTCCCACGTCAATTCCGTCGTCGAAGAAGATGTCTCCGGCGTGAAAGTCATCAAGGCCTTCAACCACGAAGAAGAGTCCTTCGATAAGTTCATGAAGGCCAACAATGAATGGAGAAAATCCTCCGAAAAAGCCTTCTTCCATACCCAAGTCAACATTCCTTTCTTTGTATCGCTGAGCTATTTCAACTTCTCCATCTCCTCCGTGGCGGGTGTCTTGGCATTGTGCACAGGATGGGCTGGTCCGTTGACATTCGGACAGCTGCAGTCCTATCTTGTCTTGACAAGAAATGCCTGTCAGCCGTTCAACTTCTTCACGCAGCATCTCAACAACTTCATGGTCGCTGCCGCCGGTGCCGAAAGAATCTTCTCCTTCCTTGATGAAAAAGAAGAAGTCGATGAAGGAAAAGTCACACTTCTCAAAGTCAGCGACGAGGAAGACTTCCGCAAGCGCTATTGCTGGAAGATCGTCCACCATGACAAGACCATCGAGAAAAGACCTCTCAAGGGAGAAATCCGATTCGAGGATGTCACCTTCTCCTATGTGAAAGGAAAGCCTGTTCTGAAAGGAATCTCCTTTGAATCCCATCCCGGAAAGAAATCCGCCTTTGTCGGATCCACCGGGGCTGGAAAGACAACCATCATTTCCCTTCTTGCCCGCTTCTATCCGCTCGATAGCGGTGCCATCTACTACGATGACATCAATATCGAGGATATCCAACTCGAATCCCTCCGCAGAGCCATCTCCATGGTGACCCAGGACACTCATCTCTTCACCGGAACGATCTCCGACAATATCCGCTATGTGAGAATGCATTCCACCGAAGAGGAAGTCATTCAGGCAAGCAGGATGTCCCACGCCGACAGTTTCATCAAGCGATTGCCCTCAGGATATAAGACCATGCTCTATGATGATGGCGGAAACCTCTCAGCGGGTCAAAGACAGCTCTTAGGCTTAGCGAGGGCCAGTCTCAATAGGCCGCCTGTCATGATTCTCGATGAAGCAACAAGCAACATCGATACCAGAAGCGAAATGCTCATTCAGCAAGGCTTGGATGCCCTCGAGCAGAATCGAACTGTCATGATCATCGCCCACCGTCTTTCCACCATCCGAGACGCGGATGAAATCATGGTTCTCGACCAAGGAAAGATCATTGAACGAGGAACTCAGGACGAGCTTCTCGCCAAAAAAGGCGCCTACTACGATCTCTATACCGGAAAAGTCGAACTCGCCTAATTCAGCATCACATCAAAAGGGACGATAGGATATCCAGAGCAAGATATCTGACGTCCCTTTTTGTCTACACTATTTTTTCATGCCAGATTCGTATCCCGGATGATGATTCGATCTCTTGATTCCTCCAGACGTTCCTGGGAAGAAACAAGATAAGTGTTTCCCTTTGTTCTTGTAATCGCCGTATAGACGATCTGACGATTGAGAAGCGGATGTCCTTTCTTATTCGGAAGAAGGACAAGAATATTCTTATAGTCCGATCCCTGAGATTTATGAATCGAAATGGCATAAGCCAAGTCGATTTCCGATCTTGTAATTATGCGGATCGGATAGAACATATATTTTCCGATTTTGAAGATATTGTCCGTTCTTTTCCCTTCTTTGCTGATAAGAATGCTCGATTTCTGAAGCATGAAGTAGATGGTGTCATCTCCAGAGAATTTCACAAGGATGCCACTATCGCCATTGTAGAGATCCAGCATCTTGTTGTTCTTATTGATCATCATCACTTCACCAGGATAATATCCTTCGATCGACGTTCCTTTGGTCTTGTCGATGAAATTTCGGCAAAGGAAGCTGTTGATTGAAGAAACACCTCTTGGACCAAGATTTTCCGCACAGAGAATCTTGGATTTTTCCATCTTCTCAAAAAGAACATCCAACTGTTTTTTATCTGTCTCATCCAAGGAAGAAGCATCATCCTGAAGAGAAGAGAAGAAGATTTTCCCCCATTTATAGGTGATGGAATCGATGATATCTTTTTCCTTAACGCCTTCCTTGCTATTGCGATAATAGAAGACCGGCTTTGTCTTGTCTGTCGCTTCGATGTCCCGCACTTCGAATGTCTCATAGTCCTGCCAGTCTTCTTCCTTGACTGGAAGAGGAAGCCCATTGTTGATGCTTTCGGCAAGGGCATAGATTTTCGTATCCTTTGTGAATCGGATGGACTCATCAAGCTGAACGACCGATTCCCTCAAGGAATCCATCTTCAGAAGTTCGCCAAACACGGCACCGGCTTCCACCGATGGAAGCTGATTCTTGTCGCCCATGATGAAGACTCTCGCCCCTGTCGGAATCGCCTGAAGAAGACAGTGGAAGAGACAGATATCAATCATACTGGCTTCATCGATGACAAAGATCGATTTCGCTGGAAATTGATGGTCTTTATTGTACCGATAGGCCTGTGTCGAATAGTCGATGGAAAGAAGTCGATGAATTGTCGATTCTTCCAGGCGGGAAATCTTCTCCACGATGTTCTTGTACTTCTCCTTGAAATTCGCATTGAGAATATTCAAGCCTTTGATGAGACTTTCCTTCATTCGATTGGAGGCTTTTCCACTCGGCGCAACAAGATAGACGAGGCTCTCTTCATCCGCTGAAAGAAGATTCATCAACAAGAAAATGATGGAAGTCGTCTTTCCGGTTCCCGGTCCGCCGGTGATGACAAGATTTCGATTCAATCCAACATGGAAGGCTTTTTCCTGACCTGCGGAAAGATGGAATCCTTCAATCAATCCTTCATGGTAATCAAAGCAGGGTTCATTATGAAGCGGCGTCGAGAAAAGACGTTGAAGCGAAGACAAAATTCCTTTTCTGGCAATGTTGTATTTACGGACATAGAGATTGCCATCTTCGATTTCAAACAGTCCTTTTTCGTTGAAAAGCGAAGGAAGAGAAGCAGCACCGATTTTATCAAGGGAGGAATCCATCGCCTGAATGGAAGCCTCCTCAATACTCTTCAATTCCTTCATCGACTCCGGGTTATCGGATAAGAGAACGGCTTGGGCATCCAACTTTTCTTTCCATTTCTTCAATAGAATCTCTTTCTTGAGAGACATCGAGATATTGCCATCGCCAATCAATGAGAAATAGAGAGCAAAAAGAATGAGATCGTTCTCCTGATCAGCCACATCACGAATTTCATTCTTGATCAACAAAAGAAGAGAATGATCAATTTCACTGATCAACTGGTTCTTTTTCAGCAGTTCATAAAATTCGTCAAATTTCATGCTTTCTTTCCTCCAATCTTCGAAACACAGATTTCATCGAAAGCGTCTTTCAGCTGTGCATAATTCTCCCACGTCTTGGCATAGATGCCGTTTCCACTATCTTGATTGCACCCACGAAGGAAGACATAATAGATTCCCCCAAAGTGTCGTTGGAAGATTTCCTCTTCCGATAAATCGGCATAGGCATTCTTTAGCCATTGGATAAGGCAATAAGAATAAAGGACTCTCTGAATCGAATAGGCATCATCCACGTGTTTCTTCAAGGAGAGAGCATCCGAATACGAGATAAAATCATCATTTAGGGAATCGGATTTCCAGTCGATGATAGAGAAATATTCCCCTCTCTTGAAGATGAGATCGACAAACCCATTGCAGAAGTTCTTCAGTTGGCCATTGAGAAGATTGAAGTTGAACTCCACCTCTGCTCTCTTATCTGAAAGGGACAATGAATTCAGTTTGAAAGAAGAATCAAAGTTCTTGTATCCCTGGATGACAGGAAAATCAGCATGCAAGACAGAATCAACCATATCCTTGATGGGCTGAAGATAAGACTCATCATAAACCAAAGTCTGATCCATGAAGCATTTCTTCACAATAGATTCAAAACGGCTATCATAGTTTTGAAAATCAATCACTTCGAAAATCTCATGGAGCGCACTTCCAAGAAGATTTCCCTTCGGAAAATTCTCCGGGAAGAGAAGAGGAGAAAGATTCGGATTGTATTTGCAGGAGATGACTTTCCCTTGCTTATCATATTTAGAAAGGCCTTCGGAACCATGTCCTTCTTTATCCATGATATCGTCCTCTTCTTGCTCCTGATGAGACAAAGAGGAATAGGAATGCTTATAGGTTTTCTTTGAAGGAAGAGAACCTATGAGAGAATGGAGAACCTGATTCTGTTCTTCAATCAAAACAGAATCATCCTTTGTATCACCATCCGATAGGAGAATAGAGGAAGAAATCCTCCTCAGTTCCTTATTGCCCATATGATTATCGAATAATGCACGATATGGATTCTTATTCAAAATATAATTCTGCATGGATTCGTTTAGGAAATCCTGATGGAAATCCTTATACCGAGGAAGAATCATCACAAACTGTGCTCTTGTATAGGCGACATAGAAGAGTCTTTTCTTTTCTTCGACTTTTTCTTTTTCGTTATTTGAAAAGCCAAGATATGTGTTCACACCCTTTTTGTAGCGTGTCACTTGCTTTTGGGTCTTCTCATATCCATCGCTGATGGCGATGACAACCGGATACTGCAAGCCTTTCGAGGAATGATAGGTGATCATCTGAACGGAATCGAAATTCGTATTTCTCTCGATGATTTCTCCGCTTTCCGCATCTTCATCCACACTCTCCCCTTTCGCCTTGGCATTGAGTTGGCGAATCAAATCTTCCAGGGAATGACCTAAAAGAAGATAGTCGATCATATAGTCACCAATTTGTGCATAGACACCATAAGACTGGAGGTCACTTAAGGAACTCTTATTATTCGAAAGATAGGAATTATCCAAAATATCATCGATGAGATCTTCCCAGCGCTCATCCTTGGCTATTCTTTTCCAACTTTGAATGAGTTCCATTTCCGTGGAATCGTCATGATCAAAATACTCCGAAGAGATTTCTTCCAGAGAACGACCGAAGAAATCGGTGAACAGCGCTTTTCTAAAGTAACTGCGGTTTCTTCCTGTGAAATCAATAGCGGCAAGCGCCTGAAGAAGAACAATCCAGTTTTTACATTCTCTGCCTCTGAAAAGAGAATTATCCTTATATTTCATGCAAGGAACACCCACCTTATTCAAAGCAATCGAAAAAGGAGCGAATTCCTTTCTCTTCCGCCCAAGAATCGCAAAGTCCTTGAATGTCACATTTCGGAATTGCTTATCATCCTTTCCTTTCACTTGCAGATTGGTCTTTCCATTTCTATCCATTCTGCAGCAGTCAAGAATCGTCTGTGCAACGATCTTTGGAAAGGCAGCATCTTCATCGTCTTTAAGGAAACCTAGCGTTTGTTCATCAACATCATCCATTTCTTTCTCGGGATTCGACGCAATCCAAAGAGCTTCCACAGGCTTTCCTTTATAAAGAACATCATGGTATTCATTTGTGACTCCTTCTTTCAGGAATCCGGATGGCTCAAAGTCAGTCCCGTCAAATTGATACGACTTGAACAATTCATTGCAACAAGTGACCATATCTGCTGTCGAACGATAATTCACATTCAAAGAACGAAGAAGTCCATTGTGACTGATGATTTCGTTCTTCGCCTTGAAATAGGCCTGGACATCTGCACCCTGGAAGGAATAAATCGACTGTTTTGGATCGCCGACAACCATGATCTGATGGTCGTCATCATCTAAAAAGATGGACTTAAAGATATCGAACTGCAGCTGATTTGTATCCTGGAATTCATCGATAATGGCTCTTTTATATTTCTCTTTGAGTTTCTTTTTGAAATTCTCGTTATGAATCAATGCTTCACGAACATACCGGATCATATCATTGAAGCTTTCAGAAAGATTGATCATCTTTCTTTCCTGCCATTTCTTGTAGATATCCTCAGCATAAATAAATGGGAGGCAATTCAAGACTTTCAAATCTTTAATATGTAAATCAGAAGGATTATCATAATTTCCTTTTTTGATCAACTGATCAAAGAATCCGTAGGCCATCACAAGTTCTTTATTATGAAAGGTATTTGATCTAAACTGGCCGCTAAAGATGCAAAACTTGTTTTGATAAAGATCTAAAGCCATCGCTCTTGCATTATCCCCTTCTTTTCCTTCTAAAGGAGTACGATGCAGAATTTCATAATTCTTCTTCACTTCCGGATATTTATTCAGAATCTCATCCGAGGAATCGGCCTGATGGAAGTAAAAATACATATCCACCAGTTCTTCTTCGTCTTCTTTCATCAAAGAGATAACACTTTTATCTTCCTCATAATTCGAATCCATATAATAGGTATTGAGAATTGCACGGAGATTTTTCACAAGTGTCTCTTCATTGATTGCGGCTGATTCTTCCATAGATCGAATCTCGGATAACGCTGAAAGCTTCTCCAATACATGATTGCTTCGAACATATTCGAGGATGAATCGATTCATTTCATTGTCATCGATTAAAGAAAGCGAAGAAGCAATTTTCGCTGAGATGCCGAATTCCTTGATAGCGTTCATGCAGAAGGAATGAATGGTATAGATGGGCGCATTATCCACATCCACATTGGGAAGCGAGGAAAGTTTCGATCGGATTCGATCCTTAAGTTCACCAGCCGCCTTTTCTGTATAGGTGACAATCAAAATCTTATTGAGATCTTCATTCTCTTTCATGACGAGTCTCTCAACAACACCGACGATGTTGTACGTCTTTCCAGTGCCGGCAGAAGCCTCAACGACATAATTCTTTTTCGTATCGAAATGATCGATTTCGAATTTATTCGTTTCGCTCATTTACTTTCCCTCCTTCTTTGTTTTCTTCTTTGTCTTTTCTGACTTTTTCGTTTCTTTCTCTTCTTGGTCTGCTTGCTCATCTGCCTGCTTGCTCTTCAAAAAGAGAACCATGCTTTCGACTTTCTTCTTATACTCAAAATAACGGGCCTCAAAGTCATCACTCGATAAGAACAATGAAGAATTGAAATCAAAGAGATACTTATCCTCATAATATGCCCAAATACCATGGTCGTCATAAAATTCATACTTGTATTTTGGATAGTTTTCATCTTTTGTATCAATCATATTGCAGGAAAGGAAAACCACATCCTCAAAGGAAGTCATCTCCTTGTAAATCTGAATCAGGATTTCACGAGCACGGGATGGAGAAAGCAGATAGCTCACAGATTTTGTGCCACCACTCTTGGCAGTCGCAACCATCAAAGAGATTGTGTAATTCATTTCTGCATCAAGACTGGCTACATCCATCAGGGAGATGACATAAGGAAGAAGGAACTGTTTAACTTTGTCATCTTTTGCAAGTTTTGTCGAAAAATAGGTTCTCGAAATTCCACTACAGGAGCGAATGATTTCATAATCATGTGTAATGACAAAAGAAGAATTCTCATAAGGAAGAACAAGATCGTCCAGCTTGACGGATTCGAATTGCTGTCCGATCATTGCCTGAATCATCAGTGCAGATTGTTTAACATTCCTAAAGGTAGAGTCCTTGATTCTTTTATCGATGCAGGGAAGAACATGATTCATCTCCAATTCGTGTCTGAATTCCTTTTCCTCGGTGATTTTATTATCCAAAAGATACTGAAGAAGTTGAGACACAATTTTCGATTGATCCAGTATCGACAAAGAAAACGGTTCGAATTCGTCTCTCATCTTTTCATCATCGTCATCCTGTCTTCCGAAAAGAACATTCGCTTTGTAGCTCAGAGGTTCTTCTAGGAAACGGGCCATGTCTTTCAATTTCACTTTGTTGGGAAGGCAACGGCTAACAGGGATGGAATCCACTTCCTTCTTCGTCTTCTCCTTGGTCAGATCAAGGAAATGAGCCTTATTCGAATATTCTCTTTTCGTATAGAGCTGTGAATAGTCTCTCTTTTCATCCAGATCCAATGTCGTCTGAATATCCTTGATCTTCTTATCCGTCAGTTCCGAAAGGAAGGAAGAAGGATATAATTCGGCATCGCTGGATAAATCAAGTGAGAGATAGCTGACAAAGAACTGAGAGGAATTCTCATATTCCAAAAGAAAATTCTCTCTTTCCTGTTTGGCCGTCACAGTATCCTTCTCTCTTTTATCCAATTCATTTCTTACAACCAAAGTCGGAAAACTCTGAAATCCCATTCCGAGCATGAAGACATATTTTGCCGGAAGAAGTGTATTTCTGCTGATATCCGCAAAGGTCACACCACCAGTGTAGCAGGATCCATTGAGTCTTGTCGTTGCAAAAGAGGCATCCAATAGGAAATTCAGAACGATATTCTTCTTGATGGTATTTTTCTTGTAGTTCATCTTTTCCATCAATGAAAGAAGAGAAAGCACCTTTCGATATTCGATTGGTTCCTGGAAATCTTCCTTTTCTGGATTCGAAAAGAAATGATCTAATTCTTTTCTCAATCCTTTATAGTCTTCCCCATTTATGTATTCGCCTTTCACAAAGCAAAGCCATGAATTAAGGTCATCAATCAAGGAAATAAATTTAACGATTCTTTCATCATTCATATCGATGGAAGAATAGGGAAGATAGTCTACATTCGATAAATTGACGATATTCTGATTGTGATCATTGATATCCACAATCTTAGAAAGAAGAAGTCTTTTCTTGATATAATCCCAGTCATCAATACGATCTGAGTTTCGATAGACGTTCGCTCTCAGGATGCATTTCACAAAAGAATCCGAATCTTCCTTTGTGAGATTCCTTGCTTTCATGATTGCTGCGTTCGTGATGAAGGACTGAAAATCGACTCTTGTGAAATAGCCCTTATGGGAAATTTCGATGAGTTTTTTCAAGGCAGACGTGACATCGGAAGACTGGTTCTGGCTTCCGATGATGCTATAGGGAATATCTGGATAATCGACGTTATCCTGATGGAAGGTTCTCTTGATGAGCGGCTCATAGTCAGAGATGTTCTTGGCAAGGACAACGAAATCAGAAAGGCGGTTCTCTTTGTCCTTCAAGAGTTCGCAGATATGGGAATGGACATTTTCGATTTCTTTCTGCTTAGAGGGGCAAGCTGTGATCAAAAACGGTGGTCTCCTCTCCTTGTTCACTTTCAGAAGGAAGAAAGAGCAGTCGTTTTCTTTTTTGATTTCCTCGATGATGGCCTCCTGAATCGGTTCGAAATAAGAAAAACCAAAGAAATAGACTTTTCTTCCCATCTTCTTGATGCCTCTTCTCTTTGAAAAGGAGTAGGCCAAGGTGGTCAGATAATTCTTCTCCGCTTCCTTAAGAACAAAATCATAGATTTTTTTCTGATCAGAGGGAATCTGAAAGCAGTCATTCTCATAGCCAGAGAAGATATCCGCAAGGTGAGTACAGAGATCGGAAAGACGAATCGCGTCGAGCTTTTCTTTGTCATAGAGATAGTCCATCATTTCAGAAGGGATGTCATCATTCTTCGCACATGAAAAGTATTTCAGGATGAGAATTTTGAATTCGTCCTTCTTCATAAGACGAAGAGTATCGTTATGATCTAGGAAAGAGAACAAGGCTTCATTGATTTCGATAAAATCGACGTTCATCAAAACCGAATTCTTTTTCTTCAGCCAATGGGAGATGATATAGTCCTTCATCTTCAGGGATGGAAGAACAATCAGAGATGGAGTGAAGAAATTCTTATCTTCTCCCATCTTTTCGATCAGCCCGTCGAGCAAGACTTCCAAATCCGTATTTTTTTCGATCATGCTTTTTTCCTCCCGTCTTTTCCATGAAATCGCTTTGACTCTTCGCCATTTCTTTTTTCACAGGTATAATTATAAGGTGTGGTTTGTACAAAAATAATCACAAATACGAGAATTCTCATCACTTCCTTTTGCCAAGGTAGACAAAACAGGAAACTTTCCCTATAATTCTCGAAGAAATGAATGCTCAATGGAGGAAAAAATCATGAATAGAAAGAATGTTCTCATCTTCGATTTCGACGGCACCCTTGCAGATACTACAACGCTTGTCAAATCGACACTCGTGAATACCATTCATGAATACGGCTATCCTGAAATCACCATGGAAAACATCGAAGAGCATTTCGGCCCAACAGAGGCTGGAATCCTGAAAAACATTCTCGGAGACAAAATCTTTCCGGAAGCCTGGGCCTCCTATTTGGAAGACTATATCCGCGTCCAGCCTGAATGTATCAAGAAGATTCCCGGAATGGATGAACTGCTTAAGGAACTTTCGAAGAAAAGAGACATCCTTCTTCTTTTAGTCACTGGAAGAAGCAAGGAGACGATGGATCTCTCTCTCAGTTATCTGAACTATGAATCCTATTTTTCGAAATGCTATTCCGGAAGCATGAATGGAATCAACAAGGATGAAAATATCCTTCAGGCCTTGGAGGACTATGGCTTGGAAAAAGAGAATATTGTCTATATCGGCGATACATTAGCCGATATCCACACAATGAAAAAAATCGGTGTCGACATTCTTTCTGTCAACTATTGCGGATTCGACAAAGAAGGAAAAGAGCTTCTCGAAAAAGAAAATCCGGGAAATGTCTGTACAGACATCGATGAACTGAAGAAGAAGATCGAGGAAATCACTCTTTGATCAAAAGTGAGTCATCATCATGAACAACGAAAAAAGAAACGATACGGAAAACGAAGCATTCCGTCTTGAAAAAGAAGATGATATCCAGACGCAGAACCAGGAAAGCGAAGAGAACGCCTCCATCAATGAGCCTGTTCTTCCTTCCCAGCTGCATCAGGCCTTGATTACCAATGACAAGGCCACTCTTTTGACGATCCTGAAAGAGAATTCCGCAGTCCAGCTCGCCGATTCTCTCTCTCCTCTCACCGACAATGAAATCATCCTTTTCTATTCCACCTTGGATAACGACTATGACAAGTTAGGCGAAATCTTCTCCTATCTTCTTGTCGAAGAAAGAAAAGCCTTGGTCGAAAATCTCCCCAAGAAAACGATTCTTCCTGTATTAGCCAATGTCTCCAATGATGATATGGCAGACTTTTTGGAAGATCTTCCGAAATCCCTGAGAGAAAAAGTTCTTTCGCTTCTTTCCAGCAAGAGAAGAAATATCATCAATCAGCTTTCAGCCTATTCCGACGATACAGTCGGAAGCATCATGACGACGGAATATCTCTCCATTCTTTCCGGAACGACCATCAAGGATGTCTTCCGAAAGATCCGTATCGATGGACCAAGACTCGAAACAATCCGTTCCATCTTCATTGTGGACAATGCCAATAAACTTTTGGGTGTCGAACGAATCGAAAATCTGATGTTCGAAGATGAGAACAAGAGAATCGACGATGTCATGAGCAAGGACTTTGCCTATATTTCCCCAATTGCTGATAAGGAATCCGCCGTTCCAATCTGTCAGGAATACGATCTTCCTGTCTTGCCTGTCGTATCCAAAAACGGTGAGATGCTTGGCATCCTGACCTTCGACGATGTCATGGATGTCTTGGAACAGGAAAGCACAGAAGACACGCTCAAACAAGGTGCTGTCTCTCCAACGGATGCCCCCTATATGGAAAACAAGGTCTTCAAGATCGCCCTATCCTATGTCATCTGGCTTCTCATCCTTCTTGTCATCAACACCTTCACCGGCATGATTATCTCGCGATTCGAAAACGCCCTTCTCACCCTTCCGATTCTCACTTCCTTCATTCCATCCATCAATGACTCCGTGGGAAACTCCTCGAGCCAGACAACCTCCATGGTCATCCGTTCTTTGACCACCGGAGAGATTACCAAGAAAGACTACTTCAAAGTCGCCATGAGAGAATTCCTGGTCGGTTTCCTCTCAGGATTGATTGTCGCCGTATTTGATTTCGGATGGGTCATGATCGAACTCAACACACCGATTCTCAAGACAGAAAGCTTTGCAGCCAATTCGGCACTCCTTGCAAAATTCGGAGGACTGCAAAATGTCTATCTCGTCATCGCTGCCATCACCGCCTTTGCTCTTTTGATCGGTATCACCTTCTCCAAACTCTTCGCGAGCATTCTTCCCATCGTTGCCAAGGCTATCAAGATCGACCCCGCCGTCATGTCCGGTCCTTTGATGACCTGTCTGATGGATATTGTCACGCTGCTCATCTATTTTGGAATCGCAACAGCCCTGATTGATGGCGTTGCGCCGGGCACCTTGACAGTTCTTCCCGTCATTGGATTCTAGGAGGAAAAAAGTATGAACGATAAAGTACAGGAACCTGAAATCGAAGAAATCCAGGTCGACCCCTCCATCCAGGGAAAAGTCAATCATCCTCTCAGTGCGGATTTCCTGAAAGCCATCATCCATAACAGAAACACGAAGATTCTGAATGTGACAGTTCATTCCTACGACCCTGTCAATGTCGCCAAAGCTGTCGAAACACTCGATCCGGAAGACCTTCTCTTCTTCTTCAAAGCCGTCGACAGCGATGATTCTGCCGAAGTCTTCACCTATCTCGAACAGGAAACAAAGGAGAATGTCATCTCCGCCTTCACCTCCAAGCAGCTCCACGAACTTGTCGACAACATGTCCACCGATGACCTCGTCGACTTTGTCGATGATCTTCCAGCCAACCTCATCTCCAAGGTCCTCAAGGCAACCAGCCCTGAGGACAGGGCGAGAGTCTCAGCCTATCTGAATTTCAAGGAAGACTCCGCAGGAACCATCATGACACCGGAATATCTTCAGGTCAGAGAAGATGAGACGGTCAAAAAAGCCATCGAAAAGATCAAGGCCGTCGGACAGGATATGGAAACCATCTGGGAAATCTTCATTGTCGACAATTCAAGAAAACTCGTCGGAACCATCACGCTCGACAAACTTCTCGAATCCGATGAGGAGACGAAACTCAATGAAATCATGCGAAACGATTTCATCTCCGTCACCGTCAATACGGACCAGGAAGTCGTCTTGAAGGCATTCCGAAAATATGACGTCTCCGTCATCCCGGTTACCAACAATCAGATGCGAATGCTCGGCATCATCACGTTCGATGACGCCATGGATGTCGATAGCCAAGAAGTCACCGAGGATACCCAGATCACTTCCGCCGTCATTCCCAATGACGAACCCTATCTGAAGACAAAGGTCTGGAAGCTTGTCCGCAACTATACGGTCTGGCTTGTCATCCTTCTGATTCTCAACACCTTCACGAGCATGACGATGTCCTATCTCGAAACACCTCTTCAGCTTTCCTTCCCCGTTCTGATTGCCTTTCTGACCTCCATCATGGGAACAAACGGCAACGCCTCAGACCAGACGGCGACTGTCACAGTCCGTGAGCTCGCCTTAGGAAACATCAACACGAAAAACTACTACAAAGCTGCTTTCAAGGAACTCCGCGCCTCCATAATCACCGCACTTATCCTCTCTGTCTTCTCCTTTGGCTGGATGCTTGTCGAACTCTATACAGGAATGGTCAGCCTGACCACGACGGATAACAATGTTCTCGCCAATTTCTTCAACGGAAATCAAAATCTCATGTTTGTCCTGATTGCCAGTGTCGTTTCCCTGACGCTTCTTATCACCATCGTCTTAGCCAAGATGATCGGCGTGAGTCTTCCCGTCCTTGCCAAGATGGTTCATCTTGATCCTGCCGTCATGTCCCAGCCCGTCATCTCGACCATCCTGGATATCCTATCCATCGTTGTCTACTTCCTTTTATCCAATCTCTTCTTCCATCAGATTCTTGCCTAGTTGCCACCCCGAAAGGGTGGCTTTTTCGATAAAGAAAAAAAGGACACTTCCAAAGAAGCATCCGATTCATCATTTTGTATGCTGCATCTTCAGTTCGTAGAGCCCGATTGCGATGCTGGTTGTCAGATTGAGGGAGTCGACTTCATCCGACTGTTCAATCCGGACATTGTTTTCATTATGGATTTCCTTTGGAAGTCCAGTGGCTTCATTTCCGAAGACGAGGGAACAGGGAAATGAAAATCTCACATCCTTCAATGGACGAGAAGTATCCAAGACAAACGGGTAGAATTCTCTCTTGTATTTCCGGATATAGTCTTCAAAGGAAGAGAATTCCTCTATGCGGATCTTGAAGAGTGCACCCATGCTTGCCCGGACAACCTTCGGGTTAAAATAATCCGCACAGGGTGTAATCAAGGCGAGATCATGATATCCAAAGGCAAGAAGGGAACGCATGGCATTTCCTAGATTTCCCATATCGCTGGGATTGACCATGACGAGATGATTTTCCTTTTCATCCAAGGTCGAAGAGAATTTCTCAAAGACGCCTAAGACATGGGCATTCTCTTTCGATGCGATTTTCGAAAAAGCCTTGTCTGAGAGAATAATCTTTTTCTCATCGACAATCGTCTTCAATTTCTTATAGCCTTCGCTTTCCAAAGAATCGCTATGAACATAGATTGCCCTCAAGGCATCCTTCTTATAATGAATCATCTCGAAGGTCGGAAAGAAGCCTTCCGTGTAAGAATAATCTAAATCTTTATTGTATTTTTGAATCATAATAGGAATATCATAGCCAAACAAGAGAAAAAAAGAAACGAAATTTCATTCCAAACGAAAGAAAAATCGGTATAATAATCTAGCTGGCCCCGTAGCTCAGCTGGATAGAGTACCTGACTTCGAATCAGAGGGTCAAGAGTTCGAATCTCTTCGGGGTCACCATTCGACTATAATTCGAACTCAATTGCATAACGCAATAGGGTTCGTTTTTCATTTATGCCTAAAGAAGAGATTTAAAGAAGCACAATTTCCACATATTTTTATTCATTTTTAACAAATCAAGTGTTATATTTCAAAGTGATTACAAAGATAGATGAGATGAATGACAGGATGCATGATGTTGTCTGACATGTCAGACAACATCAGCGGCACTTTGGCCGGTCCTGCCTTTTTTGGTATCATAGATGCAATCGCCGGCAGACCATGAAAGGAGGACACGAAAATGTCTGCCAAGAGAAGAAAGAGACTGAACCATGACGACAGGGCCAACATCATCGGATATCTTGCACAGGGGATGTCGATACCCGCAATCGCAAAGAGAATGGGATGGGCCCCATCAACCATATACAGGGAAGTGAACCGCAATCCCCAGTCCGAGATCTCATACGACCTAAGGAAATGCACTCTAAGACACGGAAAATATTATGTCTGCAACCCATGTCCACGACATGCACAGTGCCGGTTGGACAAGACCTACTACAATCAGGGGATGGCCATATTAATGCTAAAGTGAATATATACAAAAAAGCTGACATTAAAATGTACAGTTGAGTGCATATTCTTTTTCATTAGCCACCACCCTGATCCTATTCGGAGGTATTTTGTTTAAAAAAAATATTTTTTTCATCTTCTTCCTCTAAAAAATTCTCCTCTCAGAAAAAACATCTTGGACATAGGAGATAAGGAGCAATCCGAAGATTTGAATCGACAAAAAAGGAGTCAAAATTGCCACGCCGTCATTTCGAATTTAACCCAAAACTGAACAGCGTTTTCTGAAAAGAGTTTTTTTCTTGAATTTCTTTATATTTTTGGAGAGTTTAATTAAGCGATGTCACTTTTGGAAAATAAAATTTTAATTCTATTTTTTTGGAAAAACCGGTATTTTATCTTCTTAAAGCATTGGAAAAACCGATTTTTTAGTGTCAAAAATATTTAGAAAAACCGAATGACATGATAGAATAGTAAAAAAAGGAGGATGCTATGTTCACAAGAAAGATAGAAAACCGACTGAATGCATACTATAAAGATGAGAACGCGAAGATAATCATCATCGATGGTGCAAGACAAATTGGAAAGAGTTTCATCATTCGAGAGACGGCATCCAAATACTTCAGAAATTACGTGGAAATCGATCTGAAGTCCGATTATGAAGGTGAACAGCTCTTCAAGGATGTAAAAACCACAAAATCTTTTTATCTCCTTGTCGGATCTCTTTATGGAGATAAACTCAACACAAAACAAGATACCATCATCTTTTTAGATGAAATCCAGTATTACCCTTCCCTCATCACCCTACTGAAGGATTTAAAGAAAGAAAATAGATACCGCTATATAGCCAGTGGATCTCTTCTTGGTGTGACCATGAAACATATTTTCATCCCGATGGGTTCGATTGATGAAGTAAAAATGTATCCGATGGATTTTGAGGAATTCCTCTGGGCAAACGGGGTCGGAAAAGAGGTGATTGACTATCTCAGAGAATGCTTTCAGAATAAGAACATGATTGATGAACCTATCCATAAACAGATTTTTTCCCTTTTCAAAGACTATCTCATCAGTGGAGGCCTGCCAGACAGCATCATCGAATACGTTCTCAATCGAAATGTCTTCAAGACAAGAGAAGTTCAGTCCCAGACTTTCACCTATTATAAAGATGACTGTTCAAGATATGACACAGAGCATCGACTGAAAATCTCGAAAGTCTATGATCTTTTGATATCCAATATGGCAAACAAAGTAAAAAGAATCTTCTTCACAAGAATTGAAAACAAACAGGATTCCAACCTGAAAAACTATGAAGATGAATTTGATTATCTAGTTGCCTCCGGTGTCGCCAATCAGGCCAATGCCATCAGCAATCCTATTTTCCCTCTCAATGAATCCATGAGCAAGAACCTTATCAAGCTATATTACAATGACGTCGGAATCCTAACAAATCTTTTATATAAAACCAATATTCAAGCCATACTCAATCAGGACAAGGGAATCAATCTAGGTTCAGTCTATGAAACTGTCTGTGCTATGGAGTTGATTGCCCATGGGCATAAGCTATTCTATTTCGACAACAAGAAAATCGGCGAAGTCGATTTTCTGATCAATGATTATGAAAATCTGAATATTCTCCCCATTGAAATCAAGTCCGGAAAGGATCAGTATAATTTTAGAGCGATACCAAAACTGGTTTCCAAGGATGGAAACTACAAATTGCCTTTCGGATATGTTTTCGGTAATCAAAACCGATGCGAACGAAAAGATGATCTCTACATTCTTCCAATCTATATGATCATGTTTCTCTAATAGACCTTATTATTGATTAGATCATGGAAGATATTGATTTATTCTTTAGTCATTCCACCTTTAAGAAAATTATTTTCTACCTTTTTCTAACACTCCTTCTTCTCTTTATTTGCACCACTCAAACTCGAAAGAAGACAATCCATGAACAAATCAAAATAAAGAAAGACAATCGCCTGATATTTTCAAAAGTTGCCGTTTTTCTAATCTTATAATAATTCTGATAGGTCATCATGCAATCAAGGCACATCTCCTCATAGGTTGTTCCACCGAATGCCTCGAGAAGTGCTTAGATAAATCCCAGTCCGATTTTTTCTCTTCCACTCGAATGGAAAAGAAAGAATATGCACTCAACTGTACATTTTCACATTAGCAGTTTTGTACATATCCAATTTAACGATAATACAATCTGATTCATAGATGTAAATTTCACAGAAAACGGGAAACAGCCATAAAGGATATACGAAAAACGTATTCGACTAAAAATATGAGATAAACTGCCAAGTCACGTATAAAAACATATAGTTTGGCAGTTTATCTTCAGTTTTTAAGTAGCTAATCAGCGAAAATTATCATTTAAGGTTCTTACTCATGATTGGGTAACAAACTCTTTTTTTGATAGCCAAAATTAAGCTATAAAATCAGTTGTTTTTGTTCTTTTTCCATTTCTTAACTTTGGGTAAATATGGTGTAATATCAGCAAAGAAAGCTATCATAAAAATGCCCAAGAAAACATATAAAGAAATAAATATCAATGACAAACTTTTTGGTCCGGATGTCATCATCTACAAGTGGAATGAGACAGATGAATCCATTGAGATTTTCGTCAAATCAAAGAAGAAAATCACAACATGTCCTTGTTGTGGCGAAAAAACCGAGACACTCCACAACACTTACAATCGAAGGATTCAGGTAATGCCAATAAAAATGAAGCCGACATATGTCAATGCCAAATGTTACAAGTACAAATGCGTGAACAAGGATTGCAAGCAAAAGGTCATCATGGATGATTTGGCTTTCGCCTCTCCTTCCCAAGTGAAATCCGATGATCTCATCTGCACGATTCTTGAAATTTCCGCTTTCCTAAGCAATGAAGGAGCAAGCAAGGTTCTCAAATCATTGGGCATAAAATGCAGCAATGACACAATCAAGAGAATGTATGATCATATCATCATCGAAGATGACAAGGATATCACGGAAATTGGCGTCGATGATGTCGCCACAAGAAAAGGACATACTTATGCCACTGCCATTTATGACATGAAAGATTACCATCTTTTGACGTTGCTTGATGGCAGAGATGGAAAGAGCTTCAGAAAATGGTTGAAGGACCATCAGAAAATCACCAAAGTGACCCGTGACAGGGCAACAGCATATGCGAAGGCTATCAATGATTTTCTCCCGAAGTGCACTCAGATAGCTGATCGATTCCATATGCTTCAGAATCTTCTTGGCTATCTTGAGGATATCTTCAAATCCGAGCTTCCGAATGAGATTGCGATTCAGGATAATTAGATACAAGACAATCCAGAGATGCAATTAGGTCCTGATTTCAAGACACAATCCCTCATAAAATCATTGAATTACGATAATTCCAGCCCTGTTGATAAAGAAGGCAAGGAAATTCCATTTGATACAACATTGGCATCAAAATCGAGCAAGCAATATCAGAATCAGGAAGAAAATCGAAAAAAAAAACGACAATTGATCATCGATATGCAAGCTTATGCCTCTACGCTTGGCAAGGACAGCAACCATGTGAAGCTCACATCCGAGAAGTTCAATAAAAATCCTGTCACCACAAGAAAATATCTGAATATGACTTCAAAAGAAATCGAATCATTGAACAATCTGAATGAATAAGAAAAACGAGACAAACCTTCAGAGGTATGCGATTACCTCAACATAATCTATAAAATGCTGAGAGACGGTCATAAGCATGAAAACATATATTGGTACATAATGAGCAAAGGCTTCAATGGAACGGATAGCCGATTAAGAAATGCGATAACATGCATCGCTAAAAATAATTTCCATAAAAAGATTGGAAGATTTCATTTTAGATATGCTCATAAGGAAGGGTCGATCGTCATCAAAAGAAATGATTTGCTGATGGAAATCACAACGATGAATCCAAAGCGCGAGCCATGCAAGATAATCCAAGACAATCTTCCTTTAATCGAAGCTAAATATCCAATCGTCAAGACAGTCCGTGAAATCTTCTCTGAATTCCATTTAGCCATTATGGGAGATAAGATAGAAAAATTGGATGAATTCATTTCTAAATATGAACCAAAAAAGGATGAAGAAGACGAGAGAAAATCCGACTCATCAATTTCATCCTTTGTCAATGGTCTAAAGAAAGATATCCTCCCCGCCAGGAACGCGATATCTTTTCCCAAAAGTTCCGGATTTGTTGAAGGTAACAACAACAAATTCAAACTTATCAAACGTATTTTATACGGAAGAGCAAATTTAAGCAATCTTTTTCGTAAATGTTATTTTTGCTTTTTATTCAAGAAAACTGATTTCTCACTTAAGAATTCTTTCTCGTTTTCAAAATAGAATTAAATGATTTTTACATATAGCAACTTTGGCAAAAAATCCTATCGTGTTACCCAAATATGAGTAAGAACCAGTGCTTTGCACTTGCATTTTTTTTTTTTTTAAAATTGGTTCTAGAGATGGATATGCTTTTAGGGACCTTCCTGTT